>JBBSQY010000005.1:0-101400 GCA_038243585.1 Candidatus Sumerlaeales bacterium
GTTGAGTCTGTCATTTTTAAAGAAAAGATAAAACAGAGTTCCAAAGACATTGAAAGTGGCGGCACCTTGTCGGAAGCGCTTTCAAAGCACAAAAAGTTATTTGACGACCTTTATGTAAACATGGTGCGAGCCGGCGAAATAGGCGGTGTTCTTGAAGCAGTTCTAAACAAAATCGCCGAGTTTCTCGAAAAACGTCAGGCCATCATCGGCAAAGTTCGATCTGCCATGATGTATCCATTGGTCGTAATTATCCTAGCCGGATGTATTGTTGCATTCATCTTGGTCTTCATTGTGCCCAAGTTTAAAGATATTTATGATCAGTTGGGTGCGGAATTGCCTGGGCCGACACAGATCCTTGTTGATGCCGGCAACATCTTGGCGAATCAGACAATATGGGTGATTCTGGGCATTATCCTGCTTATTTTCTTATTTAAAAAGATTAATAACACTAGAGAGGGCAAGTATCGCATCGACCAGATGAAACTAAAAATGCCGGTATTTGGCCAGCTCTTTCGGAAAACTGCCATTGTTCGATTTTCAGGGACTCTCTCCACGTTGATCACATCCGGCGTACCCATTCTACAGGCTCTTGATATCTGTCGGGAGACCAGCGGTAACGAAGTTGTTACTCGCGCCCTGAACGATGTGTACGACTCGGTAAAAGAAGGTGAGTCCATTCACGAGCCGCTTTCGAAATGTAAGGTATTTCCTCCACTGGTGGTTCACATGGTGGCTGTAGGAGAGGAAACCGGAGCTATCGATCAAATGTTAACCAAGGTGTCTGAAGCTTACGAACGGGAAGTGGACGATACCGTTAACGCCCTTACGTCCATTCTCGAACCGGTACTTATCGTATTTCTCGGTGTCATCGTAGGCGCCATCGTTATCGCCCTTTATCTGCCACTGTTTAACATCCCGAAAATTGTCGGAAAGTAAGCTGAAATGCAAGAGGGCCGCGTGTCGCCGTCCTCTTGCATTTAGAAGTAACGTCCTCGTTTATCGTAACTGCACTGACTGAAACCGCATCATTTTCTGCAAAGGTCTCAGTCCATCCAGGCACCATGCCAGGGGCGGTCTTTGCATTTGACCAAGTTCGCATACGCGATGTACCTGCAATGCCCTTACAAGACTGTCTGGCGGGCGACGTGGGTCCGCCACTCCCAAGGTGCTGATGCGGCCGCGGAATTCCCGTAACAACTCTTCCACCTCGTCCAACTGCTTATAAAGGTAGACATCGACAAAACGATTAACCGGACCGAGCCGAAACTGCGCCGCCGGCTTTACAGTCATCAGAAATCCGTCATGATTATTCGAAACCCTGCGCCCGGCTCCGCCGCAGGCGGCATCCAGCAAAACCATATCGCGGGCCCGCGCCAGCGCTCCACGATCTTCCAGAGCCAGCGTTTTTCGAGGCATGTTTATTTCTAGTCGGACCATAGCAGAGTGCAATGCGTCCACAAATCGGTCTACGTCTCTCGAATACAGATCCTCCACAAACAGAGCCCGTGGCGAGAGGCAACCTTGCTGATCATAAGCGGCGAAATCATAGGCGCAACACTCAGCCAGCCATTCCACTGGGTTATTACGAAGCTCCTCAGCACTCAATAAGGAAAAACTTGCAGTAGATCCATGCCCGGCAAAAGGTACGTTCCAAGCGGTCATCTGCCGCATCAAACTTACAGAATCGTCCGAACCGAAACTCACGACTGCGTCTGACAAGTCTAATGCTTCCTGAAATCTAATGACATCTTCTCTCGACCATTCTGCCACCACAGTAGCGCCCTCGAGTGCGGGACTGGCCTGTGCTAGAGCGTAAGCCCAAATGCCAGGAAACAACCTGTCAGTGTCTGAACAGCGAACAAGGCTTCCGGCCCCCAGCAAAGTCGCACTTGTGATAGTTTCCCAGCCGCTTACAAACAGATTACCAGCAAGGTTGTGAAAGACAACTCCCGGTAGAAGTGCGCGCCCCACATTCAGTGTCAGGGTTTCCTCTCTTACTAGAGTACGGAGCCTATCCGGATCGGTCCACCGCTCTACGCAATTATGAAAAGCTTCAATAAGCATGGGCCGAGACATCGGCATTTCAATGCTGCCCCCAGCAATAACGTCCGCAATCCCTTCAGAATTGGTCAGTATCCATTCCGCAGCGCGGGCTATGGAAACCGGGGCATCGTGGCGTGACTGCTCAGCCTGTGCGCCAAATTTTTCGCGCAATCCGCTAATTACCGCCGGAATATCCGGTGACACCAGATTTTTTAGACCTTCGAGTATGCGGGGCGAAGCTTCGTTCACGGGCGACGTACTTTACCATGCCTTTTCAAATAAAATTGGACGGAGATACTCATTACAGCCATGTTTACCGGTTTGATCGAAGAAATTGGCACCGTGGCAACCGTTCAGTTCCATGAAGGATCAGCACATATTGCCATTATCTGCGCCACAATATTACAGAACTTGCAGATGGGCGACAGCATCTCTGTTAACGGCGTATGCCTCACGACCACTGCATTTAATTCCAAATCCTTTTCCGCAACAGCCACACCGGAAACCCTCGCCTGCACAAATCTTTCTGTATTGCGGGAGGGGGTGCGGGTTAACCTCGAACGGAGCCTTACTCTTCAATCCCGTCTTGGAGGACACATGGTTCAGGGCCATATTGACTGTACTGGGCAGGTTGTGGCGATTAGCGATGAGGGCGAATCCCAGCGATGGACATTCTCAGCGCCCCCGGAGATCCTTAAGCAGATGGTCCATAAGGGATCGGTTACTGTGAACGGGGTAAGTCTGACGGTCGCCTCTCTGGAAAAGGAAAGCTTTTCGGTAGCACTGATACCCAAAACTCTTGAGCTGACCACATTCCAATTTATCGGTCTGGGGGAAACCATTAACTTGGAGGTGGATATAATTGGTAAGTATATCCATCGGTTTATGGAGCAGGCGGGAATAATCTAATGGTGCGAGTTCGGTCACACCGTTAGCATCAACCTCGTGATTCCCATTGAACCACCGGCAATAAATTATGGTGTCTACCATAGAAGAATAGTAAGTGGATTAGCTGACAGGACAAAATGATATCTGATATTGAAAGTGCCATTGCTGATTTTAAAGCAGGCAAAATGCTCATTCTCATCGACGACGAGAAACGGGAAAACGAAGGCGATCTAATCTTTGCCGCGGACGCTGTCACGCCAGAAAAAATTAATTTTCTTCTGAAACACGGTAGAGGCCTTGTTTGTATAGCGGCTCCCGAAGGTCGTTTGCACGATCTGGATCTAAAGCCCCTGGCCATGCACAACAAGTCCCGTTTTTCTACAAACTTTTATGATATGATAGACGCTGTCGACAACACAACAACCGGCGTATCCGCCTATGATCAATCTCATACCATACTTAAATTTACCGACCCGGAGACTAAGCCATCAGATTTCGCAAGACCTGGACACGTACACACCCTTGGTGCTAGAGAGGGCGGAGTGCTTGTACGCGCCGGACATACCGAAGGCGTGGTCGATTTGGCCCGGCTTGCCGGGCGCCCTCCTTACGGAGTCCTTTGCGAAATCATGAACGAAGACGGTTCGATGGCCCGACTGCCTGAACTCAAAGAGTTCGCTCGGCTTCACGACATGCCAATGATTTCCATAAAAGAACTTATTGAACATCGGCATCGTCATGAAAAACTTGTCAAACAGGTTGTTTCGGTTGGAATGTCCAATGACTTTGGGCAATGGCAGGTGACCTATTACGAATCCTTTAACGGCGAAGGCCACGTAGCTTTGGTTATGGGCGACGTGCTCGATGCTGGAAATTCTGAAAACGGAGTACTGGTTCGGGTACATTCCCAGTGTTTTACCGGCGATACCCTGGGCTCCTTCCGTTGCGATTGTGGTCCCCAGCTCCACTGTGCCATGAGCAAGGTTGCCGCAGAAGGCACCGGCGTAATCCTGTACCTCCATCAAGAGGGGCGCGGCATCGGCCTGAAAAACAAACTGCTCGCCTACAAGAAGCAGGAAGAAGGCATGGACACTGTGGAAGCAAACACAGCCCTCGGATTTGATGCGGACTTGCGGGAGTATGGCATTGGCGCACAAATATTGTCAGACCTTGGACTGCACCGTATTCGCCTGATGACCAATAATCCCCGCAAACTAGTAGGACTAGGGGCTTTTAACTTGGAGATTGTCGATCGCGTCCCGCTGGAAGTCGGTCGCCATAAAGATAACGCCGCCTACCTGGAGACGAAAAAGACAAAGCTGGGTCACCTTTTCAGCCACTAGCCTTTTTTATCGCGTAAATAATCTTTTTCAAAATCCGTAACCGCTAACTTGTAAGTCCACTTCAAACCTCATGGATCTCTCCAAATGCCCAGTTACCTCGTTACCGGCGGCGCCGGATTTATCGGATCAAACATCGTCGAGCGCCTTGTTGAGGAAGGTCAGGATGTCCGCGTCCTTGACGATCTCTCCTCCGGAAAAAGCCAAAATTTAGCGCCGTTTGGTGATAAAGTTGAGCTGATCAAAGGTGATTTACGTAACCCGGATGACGTGGCCCGGGCGGTTAATGGGATCGAATTCATCATGCACCAGGCTGCTCTTCCCAGTGTGCAGCGCAGCGTTGAAAATCCATTGATTTCAAATGACATCAACATTACGGGAACGGTTAATCTGCTCCATGCCGCTGTAAAGGCAGGTGTGCGACGCGTT
Organism: Candidatus Sumerlaeales bacterium; assembly: GCA_038243585.1. Taxonomy (GTDB): domain Bacteria; phylum Sumerlaeota; class Sumerlaeia; order Sumerlaeales; family Sumerlaeaceae; genus JAKFFN01. The sequence goes on from JBBSQY010000005.1 coordinate 4,701, forward strand.
ATTTATGCAGCTTCAAGCTCCGCTTATGGCAATCAGCCGGTTCCGGTGAAAACAGAAGATCTTCTTCCGATGCCCCTCTCACCATATGCCGTCGCCAAACTCACCTGCGAATACTACCTTCAAGCGTTTCACGAATGTTATGGCTTAGAGACCGTCAGCCTCCGGTACTTTAACGTATTTGGTCCTCGGCAAGATCCGAATTCGGAATACAGCGCTGTCATTCCCCTGTTTATTACCCACTGTCTGCGCGGCGAAAGCCCTACCATCTTTGGCGACGGCGGCCAGTCGCGTGATTTTACGTACGTTAGCAACAATGTCTCTGCCAACCTGCTTGCTGCAAGGGCTGACAGCGCCGCAGTTGCCGGCAAAGTTTTTAATATCGCCTGCGGTCGAAGCTACACGCTTCTTCAGTTACTGGATGAAATCAACGGTATACTCGGAACGGACATAAAGCCAAATCTCGCTCCCCCAAGAACCGGAGACGTCCGTCACAGCCTCGCAGACATAAGCAAAGCGGAAAAAGCGTTGGGATACAAAGTCGAAGTAGATTTTAAAGACGGAATGAAAAAAACGGTGGACGCTTATAGGTGATGGGGCAGGGTAGGTTTTTTACATTAAGCGGGAGACGAAGGAACGTGCGGTGAGTTCGAAGTGAAGTGTCATTCATGTTCACTAAGTTATAAATTTGCTATTATTGGGCTTTTCTTTGGGCCGTTGAATTAAAGTTTTTCCGTCCACGCCCGAAACTCATTCGCCTGCTCTTCAGTCAACTTTGATGGAATCACAACCTTTACCACTACGTGGGCATCACCGCGTTCACCATTTCGTTTGTATAGGCCTTTTGCCTTAAGTCGAAAAACCGTTCCAGACTGTGTTCCTGGCGGCACTTTCAAGCGCACGGGTCCGTCCAGTGCTGGCACGCTCACCTCGCCGCCAAGCACTGCGGTTTTTAAATCTACTTCAAAATCCGTAACGATTCGAACGCCCTCACGGCGAAGCTGCGGATGCGCCTCGATCGATACCTGCAATAGCAAATCGCCGTTTCCGCCGGTCGCCTGTTCCCCTTCACCGCGCAACTTTATGGTCTGACCATGCTCAATCCCAGGCGGAATTTTCACCGTTAGCCGCCGCTGCGCCGTCGCTTCTCCCGTGCCGCGACATACCTTGCACGGCTCATCCGGAATCTGCCCCTGACCGTGACACCGCGGACACACCCGCTGCATTCCAAAACCACCCTGTCCCTGGGTTATTGCACCTTGTCCGTCGCACTCGAAACAGGTCCGAAACCCTGTGCCCGGTTCTGCCCCTGTTCCATGACAATGCCCACACGTAGCAGCCCGCGAAAAAGTAAAAGTCTGATTTCCGCCCCGTGCCGCCAGCTCAAAAGGAATGGAAAGTTGTGCACTGATGCCGTGCCCACGCTCCGGTTGAGTATCATGACCGAATCCGCTGCCTCGTGTTCCGCTGGACGCACCTGCCCGACCAGAACGGCCTGTGGAACCACTACTTCCTCGCCGCGCGCCACCACCAAAAAGATTTTCAAAAATACTTTCAAATCCGGCGCCGCCCCCTTCAAAGGAAAATCCTTCCGACCCACCGCCGGTACCAGTACGCCCTGCGCCGCCCGGCCAACCGGCTCCTCCGCCCGTTCCGCCGGGACGAGTGCCCCCGAAATCAAACCCGCTTTTTCGAACTTGATCGTACTGCACTCGCTTCGTCACGTCGCCAAGAATGTCATAAGCCTCGCTGACCTCCTTGAACTTTGCTTCCGCTTTTGCGTCGCCTTTATTTTTATCCGGATGATACTGCTTCGCCAACTTCCGGTACGCCTTTTTAATTTCATCGGCCGAAGCAGATTCTGAAACGCCTAATATCTTATAAAATGAATCACTCATGGTTGGTTTTCCTAAGCACATCTTATGCACAATACAAGTCTGTTGTTTAAGGTGAAGTCGTATTTTCCTCTGGACTGGTTTGAAAGAGGCTATAAGGTATATGGTCCACCCTTTTAGACAGAGGGGAAAAAAGATATAGCATTTTTCCAATATGCATTCGTAAGGCGATCGCAGTAAGCAGCGCACCTGAGGTTCCGTGAACTCATCGCCAAACCAACCGGAAACACCAATCCACCCGCGTGCAGCATTTAAATACCCAGAATTTCGGTTGTTTCAGGCGGCTCGCGTATTTGCAATCCTTGGCTGGCAGATGCAGGTCACGGCCATTGGGTATCAAATTTATTCCATGACAGGCAGGGCACTGGATCTGGGTTATGTCGGCCTGGCGTTCTTTCTACCAAACCTGTTGCTTGCTCTGGTCAGCGGCAGTGTAGCGGATCGGTTTGATCGACGCCTGATCATGCTGATATGTTTTGGCGTTTTGCTTGGCGGATCGTTAAGTCTTTTTGCCATAGCCGTTACACCGGGCGCACCTGTGTGGTGGATTTACATAACGTTAATTATCACCGGCTCCGCGCACGCCTTTTACGGCCCAGCAAGCCAGTCGCTGATGCCGGAACTTGTGCCGGCAGAAATTTTCCCCAGTGCCGTTTCCTGGAACTCGACTATTTGGCAGGCGGTATCAATCGTTGGTCCCGCTTTAGGAGGCCTGATATACGACCAATTCGGTGGTCCTCATGCGGTGTACGCGGCCGATGCATTCTGCTCGGTTATAGCATTCTTACTGATCATGACCTTGAAGACCCGTACAGGACGAATGGAGGCTGCCGAAACCAGCTGGGAAACTGTGCTGGCCGGATTACGTTTTATTTACAACAAGAAAATCCTTCTGGGCACTATATCTATGGATCTGTTTGCAGTGCTTTTTGGCGGGGCTACGGCATTGCTGCCAATCTACGCGCAAGACATATTGAAGGTAGACGAAACCGGCTTTGGGTTGATGCGGAGCGCGCCCGCCGTAGGAGCGGCCCTTATCGCCATTGGTATGGCGTATTTACCCCCCATGCGAAGGGCAGGGGCGACCATGATGTGGTGCGTTGCAGGCTTTGGAATAGCGACTATATTGTTTGGCATCAGTAGAAATTTTTATTTTTCTCTGGCTTGCCTGTTTGTCATCGGTGCGACGGACATGGTCAGTGTCATCATCCGCCATACCCTTGTTCAGGTACTGACACCGCCAAGCATGAGAGGGAGGGTAAGTGCGGTAAACCTAGTATTCATCGGTGCCAGCAATGAATTAGGCGAATTCGAAAGCGGTTTACTGGCTCACTGGATGGGTGTGACACGTGCCGTGGTTTTTGGCGGAATCGGCACTATCGTGGTCGTTGGCGTATGGGCTGGCCTATTCCCCGGTTTGAGAAAGTTCGGTCGCCTTGATACGGCAGCGGCTGAGATGGACGATGAGCCGCGGCTGACAGAGGCGTGAAAGTATTTCGGAAACGTATGACTTTTCTCAAATGAGACTGCGCTATTCCTCCCTCATCCGCGGATCAATCACAACGTAAAGAATATCCACTACCAAGTTCACCAGTAAGAACATTACCACCACCAGCATAACAGCACCCTGTACCGCTACAATATCCCGGTATCTGATCGCCTGAATTAAATAGGTGCCGAGACCCGGCCACGCAAAAATTTCTTCTGTAATAATTGCCCCACCCAGCAACGAACCAAACTGCAGACCAACCACCGTAATCACCGGCAACATCGCATTGCGCAGAATATGCCACAGCACCCTTCGCGGTGCAATGCCTTTTGCCCGGGCGGTTCGAATGTAATCCAGGTTCTTGACCTCAAGCACGCTGCTGCGGGTCATTCGGGCTATGAGCGCAGAACCGATCAGACCCAGAGTTACGGCTGGCAGAAAGATATGGCGCGCGACATCAAGTAATACCACCCAGTCCAACGTTAAAATGCTGTCCACCAGAAGTAGACCTGTGATCGGGACAAAATCCGAGTAATCCTGACTAATTCGGCCGGCCATATCAAACCACGGATATTTGAACGCGAAAAAGTAGCTCAGCAGCAATGCCAGCCAGAATACTGGAATGGAAACTCCTAGTAACGCCACCACCATAAATCCATAATCCCATGCGCTGTACTGCCGCACTGCCGAGACAACTCCCGAGATAATACCGATAAATGCGGCAATTATTAGCCCTGAAAGAGCTAGTTCAATTGTGGCCGGCAGAGCGTCGACAAGCTCCGCTGTTATGGATCGGTTAGTTACGAAACTGGTGCCTAGATCACCCTGTACCAAACCTTTCAAAAACCGCCCGTAGCGCACGATAAATGAATCGTTTAGGCCGAGTTGATTACGCATTTTTTCTACCAGAGCCGCGTCATTGGCCTTATCCCCTAGCATAGTCACCACTGGGTCGCCGGGAACGAAGTAGAGTATACTGAATGTAATAAAAGACGCCCCAAGGGCCAGAGGAATAGCAACGGCCAGACGTTTTAAAATAAGCTGGATCATGGGATATGTGGGTGGCACAGACTCTGGAGATGATACAACAAGTTTTTAATGAGATTAAGTCATCAACCGGGCTTCAGGAGTATTTACCATATTTCGAGATTGGCTAAGGGAGCACACTCAACAGATTCAGTTTATCCGCAGCCACAATAGAAGATTTTTGAGAAATTCGGGGTAGCTCTACGGATATGAAGCCGGACGGTTTTCTTTCCTCTTGTTCTTTAACTTCAGTTTCGCAAATCAAAGGTTAACCGTGTGAATCTAAGGACGCTAAATGCTTTACAAAAAGGTTATCACTGTATCCTTGTTACTTCAAAGCATTCTTCCCCTGCACGCGCAGGAGGACCATGCACAGACCGCACGTCGCGTACTCGGAAACCCCATGGACATCGACAAGAAGCTTACAGACACCGATGAAATTTGTAGTTCTGGATTGAAAGTATCGTTTCTTACGAGGAACATCAAGACAGCTATTGATGAGTCCATCAAGGAAGGCAATATGCCCGGCGGCGTAGTTCTCGTCTTGCGAGACGGGAAGGTTGCATTTTCTCAGGCGTACGGAGATCGTGCCGTCGAGCCGTCAAAAGAAGCCACCACAGTTGATACCATTTACGACCTTGCGTCCCTGACAAAACCCATCGCCACAGCGTCTTCTATCATGAAACTAATGGAGCAAGGCCGGATTCGTCTGGATGACCCCATCGGAAACTTCATACCAGAATGGAAAAACACGCAGGAAGAAACGACCGGAGCGGCCCTGTTAAACAAGTTTGAGAAGGCTGTCGACGAGGGGAAAATTCGCTTAGACTTTGGAACGGTTACCTCTAAAGATCGGGAAACACAGTCCCTGCTTTTGGAGACTACTAAACACGTTTCAATACTAAAATCAGCCAAACAGACTTCCGATAACTTCACCCTGCTTCCCCGCGATCGCGAATCCATCACTATCCGCCATCTGCTTACCCATACTTCCGGCCTTCCGTCGTTTGTGCGTTATTATGAAAAGTACCCGGACAAGGGCGCCCGCAAGAAGATCGTGGCCGATATCGCTCAGGTCGAGCTTCGCGGTCCTGTCGGCGGACAGTTCATCTACAGCGATCTCGGCTTCATCGTCCTCGGCGACATAGTCGAGCGTGTCAGCGGATCGACCCTGGATGAGTTCAGCCGAAAAGAGATATTTGGTCCTCTAAAGATGAACGATACCATGTTCACACCTCCCGACAGCTTGGACGCCCGAGTTGCGCCAACAGAATGGCGCACGGAGAAAAACCCCACCGATCCGAACACCACTAGAACCATGATGCGCGGCGAAGTTCACGACGGCAACGCCATGGTACAGGATGGAATAAGCGGCCACGCCGGTCTTTTTTCGACCGCTCCCGACTTGGCCAGATTCTTTACAATGATGCTGAACGGTGGTCATTTAGATGGCATGCAGGTCTTTTCCCCAACTACAATCGCCGCAATGACCAGAACCCATGAAAAGTCGGATGAAGTGAAAGCCGGACGTGGCCTTGGCTGGGATCTGGCCTCCGCCTACAGCGGCCAGAAGGGTGATTTATTTAATACCGGATACGGCCACACCGGCTTTACAGGAACGTCTGTATGGGTTGTCCCGGAAGAAAAGCTTGCTATCATAATCCTTACAAACCACGTGCATCCCAAAGATAAAGGCAGCGTTGGTCCTTTAAGAGCCAAAATCGCTAACATCGTCGCAGGCAGCATTGTCCAATCACGTACAGAAACTTCCTCGGAGAATATAAAATGAAGAACCTTCGTCTTGCAATTATCAGCTTTGAGCATATGCACGCCGTTGCCTATGCAGAATCCTTTGGGCGCATTAGCGGCGCGGAACTTGTAGCCATTGCGGACTCTGACCCGCAGCGCCTTGAAATGGCCCGTGGTATGTTTCCGCAGGTTCCAGCGTTTTACAGCGATTATACTGTAATGTTAGATCAAAGCGACATTGATGGAGTCATTATTTGCTCGTCAAACCGTGACCACTTGCCTATCGCCCTGCATTGCGCAGCACTGGGAAAACACATCCTTTGCGAAAAGCCACTCGGTCCAACAGTGGAGATCAGTCGCCAGATCATAGACGCGGCAGACAGCGCCGGAATCACTTTGATGACCGCCTTTCCGGTTCGATTCAGCCCGTCAATTCATAAAACCCGTCAGCTCATACAGGAAGGGCAACTAGGTGATATCATTGGTGGATGTACATCAAATCACGGAAGCATTCCCGGCGGATGGTTCTTGGAAAAGGAAAAATCTGGCGGGGGTGCCGTGATTGATCATACGGTTCACGTGGTGGACGTTCTTCGCTGGATGCTGGATGATGAAGTGGAAACGGTGTATGCGGAACACGCTACTCGCCTTCTCGACTTGAAAGTTGAAGACGTGGGGCAGCTTATTATGAAATTTCGCAAAGGGGCCGTTATTAGCCTGGACACCAGCTGGTCCCGCCCGAAAAGCTACTCTATCTGGGGTGACGTGAAGATTTCACTTAAGGGTGAAAAGGCGAACGCAACGCTCAACTGTTTCCCCCAACAAATTAATCACTATGACGACCTCAGCAACAAACACAGCGGTTTTAATATGGGAGAAGATCTGGACCAGCTCATGGTGCAGGAATTTGTGAACGCCGTCCACGAAAAGCGCGCTCCGCTGGTGACTGGCGAAGACGGCTTGAAAGCCGTAGAAGTAGCCATGGCTGCCTATGAAGCTGCACGGACAGGAAAACCTGTAAGCCTTTAAATGCTTACCCCCGCGCCTTTAGCCGCCGTTTTACATTTTCAACTTCTTCGGGAGTCAAAATTCCCGCATCGGCAAGCTGCTGGACATCAAGCGGTAGAATGATGTCATCCAGAGATTCCTCTGGCTCCGTGTCCGATTCCTTTAATTCTTTGGGTGGCGTGAAATTCGAGCCCGGGTCAGATACCCGCGTGGTATCTGACCTGGTCTGATCTTCCGCGGACTTTGATGCCAAAGCCATTGCCTCGAGCCGGCGCACATCAGGATCATTAAGAAGAGCTCCTGGCTTGGGCGCTGCCGCAAGTTTTTGTTTTGACGCGTCTTTTTCTGCCATGCGTCGCGCGAGGGCACCGCTTACCATTGCCAGTTCTTCTGGAGTCAGAAGGTTTTTCTTTCGCAACTCCATCAAATCCAGACCGGCCACTCCATCAAGAGTTTCCCGCCTGCGCCCGCTAATCCTGCGCATTATGATCCAGCCCAGGATGAGAACCACCATGCAGGCAACAGAAAATGCCATAGTCGATACCATGGATCCGGTATCCAAGTCCGTCTGACCATAGCTTTTTTTGCCTTCTAAAAACATCAGTGAAAACGCGAGCAAGCTTTTCGCCCGGAATAACAAACTTTCGAACTTTACTAAACGATTTAGTCTAATCAAACTTTCACCTGCATCTTTTTTCTGTTTGAATCTGATCATGAGGGTGTTGTCAATCCGATCTATGATTAGCTCAAACATAATACCTATGACCGCTTTTTTACTTTCACTCAATTGTGCAATTGCGGCTCAACCGACTGCCACAGTGGAAGTCACAACAAAAACTGCCGTCAATGCCACGAAGCTATTTCAGGGCGAACGTGCAATGATTGATCTGGTAAAACAGGTGGAGGCGGGACCCAGACTCCCAAATTCTCCAGGACTGGCAGCGACTCGCAACTTAATAAAGACCACTGTGAGCGCAAGTGGATGGTCTTTCCACGAACAGGACTTTGAAGCCTTTTCTCCTATTTTAAAGCAGGTCGTCAAAGGTCAAAACCTCTTCGCCATTTACCCGAAGGGGGCAGCTGTAAAGTATTTAGTATCAGCCCATTACGATACAAGACCATTTGCTGACATGGATCCCGATCCGGCCCTCCGCCAAGAGCCTGTTCCTGGAGCTAACGATGGGGCCAGCGGCGTCGCAGTATTGCTTGAACTATCACGGGCACTCCGGCAGGCAGACCTCAAGCACGGCGTCGCACTTGTATTTTTTGATCTTGAAGACCATGGCGTGGCCGGCAGTAACGAAGGATTCTGCTTAGGATCCCGGCATTTCGCATCTCACCTACCTGCGGAAGTAAAAGGTTTTCAAGCAGGAATCAATTTGGACATGATTGGCGATGCAGACCTGTCTTTACCAATGGAGGGTTATTCTCTATCAAAAGCTCCCAAACTTGTTTATGACCTATGGAGAATTGGAAACAGCCTAAATCCAGAGGTTTGGCTGATGGAACGCGGTCCGTCAGTTTATGACGATCATATGCCTTTTTTAGGTTCTGGCCAGCAGTACATAGATGTCATTGACATCCAATATGAGGCGTGGCATACAACGAAGGATACGGCAGACAAGTGTTCTTCAAAAAGCCTTGATATTGTTGGAGATACCGTAACAACCTTAATCCTTCGCTGATAGGTTTGGAATAAAAATTCCTAAAAATATGCCTTGCATTTCGCCTGCCGTGGAATCAGGAATGCGTATTCTCTGACACCCTCAGACCTTTGCTGTTTATTTGTTAAATTTTTCAAAAGTTAGGAACTCCCACTCGTGCCACTACCCATGCAAGTTGATCAGGAAGTCTGGGAAAAAACCCTCCAGCGTCTGCAAAATAGCATGGATGAAGAAACCTTTTCAACCTGGTTGCGTCCGGCTCAGGTTCACGAAATGAGTGACACTTCCCTAGTTCTCAGCGTCCCAAGTCCTTTTTACAAAAACTGGTTATCTTCTAACTACAGAGATCTGATTTTAAACGCATTGCGTGAAGTAACTGATCAGGATTACAGCTTAAGTTTTCTTGTGGAGCCGCGGTCAGAATGCGATCAGGGTGCAGCCGATCTTAAATCTGCGACCAACTCTTTAACCAACCATCATGTTACTGCAGAGCCTTCACTAGATCTGCCTAAATCGAGCTATCTGAACAAAAGGTATATTTTCGATAGGTTTGTTGTTGGTGAAAGTAACCGTTTTGCGCATGCTGCATGCCGACAGGTATCCGATCCACAGTCCAAATCGTTTAACCCCCTGTTTTTATACGGCGATGTTGGACTTGGCAAAACGCACCTGATGCATGCCATTGGACATCAGCTAAAAGAAACCAATGTAAATGCCCGTATCCTCTATGTCAGCAGCGAGCTCTTCATGAATTCCTTTATTGAATCCATCGGGCAGGGAAAGCAGGTCGAGTTCCGCGAACATTATCGTAGCGTGGATCTGCTAATGATTGATGATGTGCAATTTTTTAGTGGAAAAGATCGCACGCAAATCGAGTTTTTTCATACGTTTAACGCGCTATACGATGCCGGTAAAAAGATTGTTATCTCCAGTGATCGCCCGCCAAAAGAACTCACGACATTGGAAGACAGACTACGCAATAGATTCTCCTGGGGCTTGGTCGTTGACGTTATGCCCCCAGATCTGGAAACTCGCATTGCCATCCTGAACAAAAAGGCGATGGAGGAGCAGGTCGATCTTCCCAATGATGTTCTCCTTTATATTGCCGAGCGGGTCCAGTCAAATATTCGCGAATTGGAAGGTATCCTTGTGCGCCTTCGTGCTTACTCGGTGCTTCAAACCCAGCCCATAAGCCTGCAGCTGGCTAAAGACGTGCTTGGCCACCTTCTTGATGGCGACGCCAATCGTCCTACAGACATAGAAGATATTATCGAGGTCGTTTGTTCCTACTTCGAGATTAAGAGAACTGATCTGCTTGGCAGCAGCAGACTGAAAAAGTTTAGTACTCCTCGGCATATCGCCCAGTTTATGTCCCGCAAACAAACGACCCTTTCGTATCCTGAGATAGCTTTAAAGTTTGGGGGACGCGACCACACCTCAATTCTTCATGCAGTGCGGAAAATTGATGACGCACTAAACACCGACGAGAACCTGCGCAACCTAGTTGGATACCTGAGCCGCAAAGTAAAAGGTGCAAACGCCGGTTCAGGCAGCTGAAATCAAGCTTTCTATTATATGGCCCGATGGTTGCTTACATCTTGTAGAAGCCTGATTAGAAAAGCGTTATAATCTTGAGAGGAAGTATGTGTAATGTTTGTTATAAGTGGGAGCCGCTCGCGGCGGGGATTCACGCTGATTGAAATCATGTTGGTCGTGGTGATCATTGGCATCTTGGCCGCGGTTATTGGTCCGAAGCTTAGTGGGAAAACCAGGGGTGCCAAAGTGAAGGCAACCCAGTCATCAATTGAAGCGCTGAAAACAACCCTTGGCATGTTTGAGATTAACGCAGGTCGTTATCCCACAACAGATGAAGGGCTAAACGCTCTCCTTGAAAAGCCAGCGGATTTGTCTGATGAAGAATGGGATGGCCCTTACTTGAAAGAATGGCCTCAGGACTCCTATAATCAGGATTTCATCTACCGGTCTCCGGGAGAAATTAATTCGGACTACGATATCGTATCACCTGGCTTTGACAAACGCGAAGGCACAGATGACGACATCAGCAACGCTCCTAAATCTGAAAAGTAATTCCCCACAATATTATTTGAGCCGCGTTATGCCGATTAGGGCGCCGCGGCTCTTTTTTTGTTTCGCCTGGGCAATTTTTGTTCTTTAACGGATATTTGTTGTAAGCTATTAAGGGGCAAAATTTCCCTGCATTCCTAACATGATTGAGACTTCGTATTGTCCCGCATTCACACGACAGCAATCGTTTCACCGGAAGCAGAGTTAGACAGCAGTGTTGAGGTCGGACCTTTTACTATTATCGAAGGCCCGGTAAAAATTGGGCCAAACACCAAGATTTTCAGCCATGTCCATATTTCCGGCCTTACCGTGCTGGGTTCAAACAACGAAATTCACATGGGCGCGGTCATTGGGCACTTGCCTCAGCACAAGAACTACAAGCAGACAGCCAGTGGCCTGATTATCGGACATGGGAACGTTATTCGGGAGTATGCCACCATTCATCGTGCCTACCACCCTGGAGAAAATACTGTAATAGGTGACGATAACTTTTTGATGGGCCACAGCCATATAGCCCATGATTGCCGACTTGGCAGCAATATCGTGCTGGCCAACGGGGCGCTGCTTGCCGGGCACACATCTGTATCCGATGGGGCAAACATCAGTGGGAATGTGGCAGTGCATCAATTTGTTCGTATAGGCGCTTTAGCGATGATTGGTGGCCTTGCGAGGGTCAGTAAAGATATTCCTCCATTTATGCTGGTCGAGGGTAACTCAACAGTGCGTGGAATAAACGCAGTAGGCCTGAGAAGAGCAGGCTACAGCCTGCACGATCGCACAGAAGTAAAAGAAGCTTATAAAATACTTTACCGTTCCAATTTAAACGTTCCACAGGCACTTGACACTCTTGAGGCAGCATCCATGCAAAGTGAGCCGGTTAAGCTGCTAGTGGATTTCGTAAGGGGCTCAGTACGCGGTATATGTCGCCACGCGAGCTAGCATCGCATATAATCTAACGATGATACAATGCAAGTGCGCCGCACGCGCAATTTGATCAAGCACGTGCGGCGGACTCTAAGTTTTTAAATTAATCGATTCTTTGTTACCTAAAGACTACCGATCTTTCATCGCCACATAATGCAGGTCGGTCTCACCTGTATAGATGCCGCGAGGACGGAAGATGCGGTTATTCTCCTTATATTCCATACACCGGGCTACCCATCCGCTTACGCGAGATGCCGCAAAAAGTGGCGTAAACATCAATGTTTCAATGCCCATCGCCCGATAAAGCAGACCACTGTAAAAATCGACATTTGGGAAGATCATCTTATCCCCCATGGCTTCTACTGCGACCTTCTCGAGTTTTTCGGCTGTGTCTAGCAATTGCCGAATGTCCGGGTATTGATGGCTATAAGCATCCGCTAGAGGTTTCAGGACGCGGGCACGAGGATCATATGCCTTGTAGACACGATGCCCCATCCCCATAACCTTGCGGCGGTTCTTTTGAGCCTCTTTAAACCAGGAATCGACATTATCTGGCGAACCGATTTCCTCAAGATCATAAAGCACAGCTTCGTTCGCTCCCCCGTGAAGTGGGCCCTTCAGGCTTCCAAGCCCTCCGCTCATGGCAAAGTACATATCGGACAATGTGGAGGTTACAACCATTGCCGTAAAGGTAGAGGCGTTCATTCCATGGTCGGCATGGAGAATTAATGCTATGTCCATCAAACGAGTTGAAATCTCATCTGGTTTTTCGCCTGTCATAGTGTAAAGTAGATTTCCCGCCAAGCTTAGATCAGGATCAGGCTCCACCAGTGGAAGATTTTTTCGCTTTCTGGCAATCATTCCTGTGGCCGTGGTCATCTGACCTATTACGCGATAAGCCGCCTGGAGATCATCAATTTCCTTTTCCCCCGCCTTGCTATCTTCAGCATCTGCGCCTATCATAGCCACTTCAAGTAGTTTCATCGGGTGAAGGCTGTTTACAGGCAACACCTCATACATCTTCCGGGTGGACTCCAAAATGGACATCCGTGACCGCACCTGCTGGGTAAATTGCTCTAATTCCAATTTGGTGGGGAGAGTACCGAACATCAACAGATAGCTGACTTCCTCGAAGGTCGAGTGAGCGCACAAATCAAAAATATCGTAACCTCGGTAAACCAGCGCGCCACGGACCCCATCTACAAAACCAATTTTTGAACCGGCGGCTACAGCGCCTTCCAGACCAGGCTTTACGTCACAGTTAACGGGCCACGCCACTTCCGCCGGCGGCGTGGGTGCTTCCACGTTACCGATTTCCTCGTAGGCCTTTTTCTTGGCTTCGAGTATTAACTCGGTAATGGTTGACTGGTCTAATGACATTCGTATCTCCTGGTAAATTATGGCGACTGCTGATTTGGACGGTAAAGGCAGACTTTAAAAGTCTTTATTCCCCGCGTTTTCTCATGCAAGCTTTTTTCATATATTTCGAGTTCATGGCTGATGATATCTCATAGCTTAACTGCAATGAGCAATCATCTAATGGTTTGGACCATACTCTATTAGAATCTTGCCTGCCTCCCAAAGGGCATAACAGGCAAACCCACACAAGGCGGTTCCCGCGACTCGCTCTACCCAAACATAGGTGCGCGGCTGGAGATTACGATGAAAGCGGCTAGTTACCAGAACCGCGCCGGTGACCCATAAGGTGCAGGCTACACCAACCCCTGCAGCAAGCATATAAGGCACCATTCCGTTTTCAGCCTCTCCCCCGGTAAGGTGTGTGCTGGCCACCATGAGACTGTTGAATACCCAAAACATAATCGTTGGTGGGCTGCTGAGGGTGAGTGCAAGCCCCAAAAGAAAGCTACCCACCATATCAAGGGCACCCGCCTTTGGCGGTGGCACGAAGGGTTCCCCCTGAGCCTGATTAACTCCGGCCATCTGTGCCTTAACAGGAAAACGAGCTCGAAGGCCCTGGATCCCCAGGATAAAAAGAATAACGGCTCCGGTCAGCCACATAATCCCTTTTCCCCAAAGGGGTAAAGAATTTATAAGCGCAAGAGCGCCAAGAGAGCTCAGCAGAACAAAAGTCACGTCGGCAAGAGCAGCACCCAAACCGAATGACAAACCAAGGCGCGGTCCACGGGATATTGAGCGACGTATTACTTCGAGATTAATGGGACCCGGCATGGCTGCCGCATAAAGACCAAGCGCCAAACCCAATGTAAATATCTGCAGCATATAAGCGGCTGGTTATCCAATCGTACTGAGAATCCCGCAAGCCCTAGTTTTCTCCTGCGAAACAAAAATTCGGAAAACGTAACAGACGCTGAAGCTATTACGCAAAGCGGAATTTCCTTTACCCTGACCTAAACCTCGTTCGAATCTTTGTTTGTGCTTGAAATTGACATAACTGAGATACTATTCTGGCCTGTGGCCACTTTTGTTTTTATTTGGGGACTCGTGTGGGGAAGCTTCTTCAACGTCTGCATATACAGAATCCCCGCGGGCAAAAGTGTCTCTGTCCCGGGCTCGCACTGCTACACCTGCGGGTCGCCGGTTTCCTGGTACGACAACATCCCGCTCATCAGTTACCTGGCGCTCCGGGGCAACTGTCGCAATTGCGGGTCTCACTTTTCTCCCCGATACTTGTTTATTGAACTTTTAACCGGGCTTTTGTTTCTGGCCACCTTCGTATCTTTTGGGATTCAGTGGCAAACCCCTTTCCACATGGTGTTTATCTCATTTCTTATTATCGGTACTTTTACGGATATTGATCACTTTATTATTCCAGATCGCATCACCTTAGGGGGCACTGGTTTTGCCGTCGTAGCAACTGGTCTTCTAGGGAGTCATGCGTTTATCGCAGATCAGTACGTCATGACTCTGGAACTGTGGCGCCTATTGAGTTTTCAGTGGGAAGTCAGCCCTGTCGTGGAGCCTCTACCTGGATACCTTCCGTTCCTTTTCAGCCTCTTCAGTGCTGCGTTTGGCTATGCCATGTTATGGAGCGTTGGTTTCTTCGGAAAGCTTCTATTCAGAAAAGAAGCCATGGGCATGGGAGACGTCAAACTTTTCGCTTTCCTGGGAGCCTGGATGGGCGCCCTTAATTGCATTTGGATATTATTCTTTTCAGCGCTGGTAGGTGCAGTGGTTGGCCTGTCATTGCTTCTGGCCCATCACCTGGCGGGGAAAGATGAGTATGAAACTTTGGAACTAGATGCTCAGCCAACCGTAAAATCTCAATGGCTAACCGCGAGAATACCAGAAACAACGACAACAGTAGCGGACAACGCAGATATGGAAAATGCAGCGCTAGCTAATGGTTCTGTCCAGCAGGATCAACCGCTCAGGCTGCAGTTTTCTCGGAGAACATCCCGCCAAATGCATCATTTCCCGTATGGCCCATACATTGCCATTGCGGCTATCATAATATTACTGCTTCATGATATTGTTGAGCGGGCCGCCAGGGAATTCTTTATGTTAGGGTAACAAAATGAGCATACAAAAACATTTTCATTTAGTTAACGCCGCGTTAGCGACAGCTATTGCTATTTATGTCACAACCGCATCAGGGCAGGAGATATCCGGACCATCGCCGACAGATCTTCCGAAAGATATGAAAGCTGTATATGGGGCCCCGGATCGAGTAAGTGAAGATTTTGAGACGCACGGTATTGGCAAATCGGAAAAGGAACTGCTGAAATTCCTTCAAGACGGATTGCCACGCACGTCAAATCTCCCCAGCCGGCCCGTTGAAAAAAGCCAGCTTGTCATTGATGCCATGGCTCTTCTCGCCAATATGCGCTCGCAGGCGGCAGTGCCCCTTCTTGCGCAAATTGCTCGTTTTGATACCACGGTTGGGGCGTTTCGCGTAATAGAATATGATGTGAGTAAGTCTTCGCCACAGGCCCGTGACGATTTCCGAGTCCGAGCATACCGGCTGATTCAGTATAATGCCATTAATGCATTGGGTCTTATTGGCGATCCAAGGGCCACAGATCTTATTAGATCGATTTTGCAACAGGAGCAGGCAGCGGGCGCTCAGATACAGTACTCCTTATGTCTAGCGAGCCTTGGCGACCCGTCAGGGGTTGGTTACCTGGTTAATCTGATTGCTAAGAAAAACAGACGGGACAGCGCAGCGGCGGCTAAAGCGTTTTACTACATAACTGGTCAGGATTTTGGATATACGGAAAATTCTCCCGTTCGAGCAAGAGAGGCACTGCCGGCCCAATATACGCAATGGTGGAACCAGCAAAAAGGATCTTTTCGTGTAGACCCCCAAGCTGTGCGTGAACGCCGCCTGCAATCAAAAACAAAAAACGTTTATGCCGCCCGCTCAACTCGCGATCTGCTTAAACTTGCAACAAATTATTTTGATTTCAATAACACGTCCGGTTCCCGCGATGCCCGGCAAACACTTAAAGATGCCGGCACGAACCTGAATGCCGAACTGGCAAAAATCGCTCAGGATCCCATGGAGGATTTGGACGTGAGGACAGAGGCGCTGAACTGGTATTTCGAAGGAAATCGATCAGACCCACTGGACATTCTTAAAAAGCTTCTTCGCGACGAGAACCCTGAAATTGCAGATAAAGCAAATACACTCATTGACCAGATTGCGGAGGAATCTCGCATGAGGGGCAGTTTGTGAGCGACTTTGGCGACACCACCCCATCACCTGTACAACAACGCAGTAATGCGGTAGATGCTTACGATTTTTTAATTGCGGCCAGCGCCGGCGCCACAGGTATGTTGGTGCTGCTCGCTGCGTTTTTTTCTACAGGCATATTGTCATCTGGTGGACTTGTTACCACTATTATTCTTCCCTTGGCGTTTGTCAGTACCGGGCTGATCGCCCTGCTAAAACCTCACTGGACTTTTTATGGATTTATAACCCTCAGCATGGTATTTCCCCATGAGCTGGATGGTTTTTTTATTCCGCTCACCTTTATGAAAGTATACCCACAGGATTTGCTTTATCTTTTCCTGATCGCGGTTTGCCTGTTTAAAGCTTTCGCAGGAAAACTGCATTTTCATCAGCTTAAGTATAACAAATGGATGGTTCTATACATCGGGCTTGGTATGTACTCAGCCGCAGTTGGATTGCTTTTAACTGGGAATGAATACGACAATGTCTTCGGTGATTTCAGGCGTTCCTTCTTCTATTTCCTTTCCTACTTCTTTGCACTAGCCCTCACTGGTATGCCACGGGAAATTAAGTTTCTTAAACTGGCTCTGTGTGCGGGAGCCATCGCAGTCATCTTTCGCGGAATCTTGCAGGCGGCTCTGGGTGACTTCGTCACACGCCGCTTTGGCGATGCCGCACATATCATGAACCATTTCGAGGTTACCTTTAGCACTCTGGCAATTTATATCGGACTTGTCAAATTGACTTTAGGAACACGTCACCGACTGCTCTGGCTTGCATTAAGTCTTTCTGGCACATTGATTGTGGTTCTCGGCAATTTCCGCACTTGCTGGATTGGCTTGTTCGGCGGCTTAGCGGTTTTGTTCTTTCTACTTCCGAGCGTTCATAAGCGTCAGTTGTTGATCATCACGTCTATCGCATTTATAATAGGCGCAGGTTTTCTGGCAGCCCTTTGGAATGTGGATATTCAGGAAAGTCACTCTACAATTGGAGAAAACATATTTAAGAAAGCGGATCTAACAGCGACGAGATCAGACACTAACGTTTCATGGCGCATGGATTCTTATGAGAACGCGGTAAGACTTTGGAAAACCCAACCAATAGCTGGCAGGGGCCTTGGCGAAGAACTGGAGTTTATCACCACAACCAGCACTGGAAAACCGATGATGGCCATGGGCCACCGTGTCCATAACAGTTACTTATGGCTGCTCATGTCTCTGGGAGTAGTTGGATTTGCCGTACTATGTTATATCCATTGGCGTTACATTTGCACAATTTATGCTACGCTTAAACTGCCGGGCCTCACAAAAGGCGGCAGGACGACATTAACTGTCGGATCAGCGTTTTATGCCACCATCCTTATTAGCGCGCTTTTTGACGTGTATCTGGAAAGCGCGCCACCAATTACTATCCTAAGCGTAGTAATGGCCTTGTGCCTTTTGACAGTCCGATATGAAGGCCTCAGAATATAATATCATGAAGCTCAGGTTTTATCTCCGTGGCTCGCCTGAGCGCGGAAGCAGCCTGCCTTGATTTTCCAGCCTGATGGTACGCTTTCGCGAGGCTCAACTGGACATCGCCACTATTTGGAGCCAGCGCATCCGCCTGTCCCAACACCCGAACCGCCTCTTGAGTGTCGGCCGCCTCCATTAAATAGTTACCGTACATGTGAAGATATGAGGCGTCCAGCCAGCCACCGAAAGCTAAACCAGGTTGCATTACTTCCGCCGCCTCGGCCATTTTCCCGTTAACTGCCAACGCCATCCCCAGCTCTTGCCTGTACGTCAAATTTTTCCCATCTTCCTTTACAGCCAGTTCCAGCTCAACGATCGCATCATCAACTTGCTGAGTTTTTAATAAAACCCTCGCCTTAACCCACCGCGCTTTTGCGGTCAGCGGATATGAACTGTAAAGGTCATCCAAAACCGCAAGGGATTCCGGAATCTGATTATTAGTTTCGTATAATTGAGCCAGCAATAAGACTGGCTCGGGAGAAGTCGCCGAGGCCTCTCTTGCCTGCTGGATATAACTCAGGGCGTCAGTCGTATCACTCTGAGAAATAAAAGCGCGGGAGTGAGCCAGAAGCTCTTCCAAGTGATTCCCTGATGCGTCATGTACCTGGCCCAGCAATTCATAATACATCGTGCGTTCAGATGAAAATTCTGGCCGAATATCTGCCTGAAAAGCCTGATCAAAAAGCCGTAGAGTTGTTTGCAGTTGCTTGTTTGCAGCTGGGATAATCACTTTTCTTGAAGATTCCAGATTAAGTACTTCTGATTCTTCAAGAACTTTACGCGCGTTTTTTTCCGCCTCAGCATACAAAACCTCAGCCTTTTGCCCTCGACTTACATTAACATAATTAATGCGGTCAATAATACGAAGAGCATTGGCTTGCAGGAGGAGCAATGCCACTATAGCGCATGCCAACAACGCCAGCCAGATCGACAGGGTGATAACCAGTTCTTTTCGCGAGTGAGCGCCAACAAGTTTCATGGACGTACGATCCTGAAATTTTTGAGATAAGGTTTTTCATTAGTCACTGGCACTCCAGTTATCCGCACCTGAAGGTATTCTGCGGCTGTCATCTGCACACTCCACAAATTCTCAGATTTGGTCCAGTCTGACCATGAAATATTGCCTTCTCCTACAGTTTCGCCACTTCGCCAATCCACAAAAACTGACGCCCACTTGCTTTGGTCATTGGTGTCCATTTCAAAATTTAAAGGGGTAAAGCGAAGGTCTTCATGCAACAGGTAAGGCGGGGATTCCCACTCAGCCGCGCTTGGAAGAAACTTTAAATAACCCACATTAAAACCTTCGGCACCGGATTTCCGAATCTGCCATGAAATTGTGCCGTTTTGACTGGCGACAAGTCCCAGGGATAAGCGCTTGTTGTTCCCAACATCCCCAATAAAAGTCGGTGTAACCCACTCTGCGGTCTCGTCAAAACGTGTTTGAAGTGGAATAATGGCTCCCGGATACGGGTCTAAATACGCTTCCAAAACTCCAGGGACGTCATGAGCCAGGGATTCAACAGGCATCGTAATACCAAGCGGACCCGGAGATTCACTCGCGCCCACAGTAATTCGCCACGGTATCACTCTCCATGATCCATCTGAAACCGAATCAAGGGAGGTCACACTCCCCGAAGTTACATCATTTTGCGTCGGGAGCAGGAAATTGCTGGCTGATGTAAAGTCCGATGCTATACGGAGATGGTCTCCCAGGGGCATAATGAAGTTATACAAGCCGCCCAGCGTGATCGAGGAGGATAGGCTGGTGGATGTTTCGAAGTCAGGAATATTGCTGACAATCATGCTTGCGCTTTTAACTTTATTGTCAGCCATATCTGCTTCTTCTATCTCGAAGTCAGAATTAACAAACACATAGACCTGATCGAAGTCATCCGGGGCTACTAGCTCCTGTGTAACAGTAGCCACCCCCTCTGTAAAGCTAATGGGAAATTTACTGGAAGACGTTTTATTGTCATATGTACGCTCCCATCCTAACTCAACTTTAACTGGCCGATCGTTTAAATGGTCTCCATTGGACAACACCGCGGAAACCGTAACTGTTGTGCCAGGTCTAGCATAATGCGGGGTCACCTCAAAACTTTTCACACTAAAATTGCCAATTGGGAGAACAGTAAATTCGGGGATAAGAAGGGAATTATCTGTAAAATCCGATTCCATAACAATTTTATTGTTGTTAGCCACAAGGTAAATAGCTGGATAGGTTCCCGAAGCAGAAGCCTCCCACCTAAAAATTACTTTACTAGATTCTCCGGGCCCCAGGTGATCTATCCTCAAACTTGATGCCTCATTAATGGTCTGTAACTCAGAGCCAGTAGAGGGATCATCTCGTAACGCCTGAATTGTAAAGTTTTCAGCTGCTCGTTGGCCAGTATTCAGTAGTTCACCTTCCAGAAAAATAGTAGCTCCCGATACCATTTTGCCATTACCTGAGTAAGCCCGTCCAGAATTGGGAATAAATTTCAATGCAGCCGCACCGCTTACAGGAACCTCAAATGTGGCGGTGGTAACGGGTTCGCTTTTACCGCTGGTAGCCAGTGGATAAACCTCAAGCTGAACAGTTGCAGACGATGAATCGATCAGCCCTTTCATTGGCATGTCGAAATCTATGAACTCTGAAGCGGATGTTATTTCCAGACTGGAAACTTCGCCGATATGCCGTCCGTCATGGAGGGCTGCGATTCGCACGGCGCCAGTGGTTTGTTCAGACTTTATCTGAAAGTGGTAGATTGACGCAGATGCGCTGCTGGTATCATACGGTTCTGCCTGATGAACAATATCAAACCCGCCCCCAGTAAGGCGTGTTCTCTGAGCCACCAGCCCATCTGCCACGTGGAATTGGGGAAGAACTCTGAAAGCTGTACCTGCCAAGTGTGTTTCCCCAGCGGTTTCCACCTCCAATAATGCCATCACCATTCCGCCTTTGTAGCTTTGCGGAATATTAACGCGCCAGGAACTTTCTCCACTTCCGACCGAGACGGTCGCCAGATCGGCAGTTTCGCCCGAAGTCGAAAGTTTTAGTGTACCAGTGGACGCAGTAGGAGCTCCATTTCTTAGCATGATTGCTACGGTCGACCCTTCTCCAGCTCGAATCTCCGCCGGCTCTGCTATAAGGTCAGCAGTTACCAAAGGCATACGCAAAGCAACCGTTGGATCGCCAAGTAACAGATATTGCTCCGGAATTGAAGCGGATCTAGTGATGGCGTAATAGCGGTTCTGCGCATAAAACACCGCATCGCCAATTCGACGGAGCTGTGTGCGAAGGATTCCTTCCATCAAGCCTTGAACCAAGGTGGAGTGTTCATAAGGACTGGCCCCCGCCACGGGTCCAAACACTCCTATTGCTCCACCATCCGGCTTCAAAACAAGTTCTTCCCCCATGGAGACTTTCACAGGGGGCATGGGATAGCTAATCCAAGCGTTATCACAACTCGCACAAGTGATTAAAGGCAAGCGCGCCTTATTAGTGACAAAGTCCAAATCACTTAAGTGAAACAATCGTTCATGAGACCAGAGATTTGGCCCACCATGACCAAAGAAGTTTAATACCCCAAGACCCGCATTAAATGAATCGACTACTGCCTGCGTAGCAGTCCACGATCGTTTTTTACCCGCAACGCGAAGGTTCGGCACGTACTCATAATCCCACTGCCTAAGAAGCCTTGCATCAGCAAGCGGTGCCATCGCGGAAGACATAATCTGATCAACGACATCAGGAAATTCGTCATTGTCATCCATGATAAATTCCGCAATGCGACTCCAGGGGCCGGCTTTTCCTTGAGTATAGGCATC
Source organism: Candidatus Sumerlaeales bacterium (assembly GCA_038243585.1). Lineage (GTDB taxonomy): Bacteria > Sumerlaeota > Sumerlaeia > Sumerlaeales > Sumerlaeaceae > JAKFFN01. The sequence goes on from JBBSQY010000005.1 coordinate 26,516, forward strand.
GTGTTTTGCCATATAATCAGCTAACTGCTCAGGATTAGCAGCCGGTATGCGGCCTACGATAAAGTCAGCTACAAGGTCTGAACCCAGCACCGACGCATACCTTTCATCCCCTTGAGGAGATTCCGGCATGTTTGCTGAGGAGGCTGGAATCATGTCCAGCTGAACGCCTGGCGGCGCAAGACGGGGATCTCCCCGGTAATCGCTAGCTTCCCCAATTAAAGTGACGTACTGAGGCGCAGGCGATTGCCCTTTATAAAACATATACCTCAGAACGCTTTGGATTGCAGCAGGATCTGGACGACCGTACGAAAATGTGTTATAGATAGCATCCGTGACTAAAAGCGTGGAACTTAATCCCTGTTCTTTATGCTTTTCCAGCAGGCGAGATGCCATTTCCGCCATTTCCGGAGTCGTAATTATAACTGACTGAGCCGAAACAAAATCGTTCAACTTAAAGGGATCTGCCCGTGTTGGCAGATATATGCGGTCGGGAGCTTCCGTGTTGGCTACCATATACTCCGAAAATACACTAGTTTCGCTGACCGCAGCGCTATCCACGCTTGATAATAAAACTGGCTCGGACTCAAAACCAAAAACGACAACATTCTTTGGAATCGCTTCTAAAAACTGTAGTTCCAATGAGCCCGTGCTTGAAGATGCGTCGAGGTTAAAATTGTACCCCTGCCCTTTTGGAATCGCTAACTCCTGCTTCCATTCTGTTTCAATATCCTGAATTACTACTGGTCTTTGATCATTTGTAGTTTCGTAATCCAGCAGCAATGCAATCTGATTTAAGCCGGGATGAAAAAGATTAGCAGGCAAATCAAGTACAGCGCTTCCCATCTGTGTGGCAAGCTTGGTTTTAAAAACTTCCCCGTTCCCAGCATATATTACCAACTCTGGAGGAACCGGCGGGAAATTTGTAAACCCATATCGCAATGTGGTGCGTATGGTGGTTCCTGGCGCGGGTGCAAAGTGGTCAGGGAATTCTAGTTCAAGCTTTGTAGATAAACCTGCATTTACATCTGTCCAATACCATTTATCCAGACCTGGGCCAGCCTTTAACTTTGGGTTGAAATTCGTTAGTTCTCTATGATTAATTTTAAAGGTTCCAACGGATGATACGCTCGTACCGCCTGACCCGGAATCAACTTGTGCTGATAGCGCCTCGGCTACCAGTCGTGCCGGCTTTAGTGCCACGGAATCGGATCCACTGGTATCCAACCAATAAACTATTTCCTGCAAACCTTCCGCAGGAGTTTTACCAACAGGGAGAAAAACAGCGTTGTCGACGCCCGCAGGATCCTGATATAATGGCACTTCCTCCCCGTTCTTGTATACGCGCCATTGGGAAGGGGTCGTTGCGGTAACAGCTGAAGCAACCCCTTTTAGATCGTCCAGAGACAATCTATAAAAGCCTCCCTGGAAAACACTAAAGCGGAACAAGTTTCCAGAATCGGCAGCTTTAGACGCCAGCTCCGACCATCTGGTCCAGGCATCCACCGGATCGGCATATTCATTAACATAGTAGGCGGAATCAATATCAGGATTAATCAAAAGCCCACCTGTCAGATTGTTTCCGCCGAAGCCACCAGACCATCTGTCGACGACGTGGCTTTCGGACGATTTAGCTGGACCGATATCTACGTTAATGGAAGCGTCTTTTAGAATCCAAAAACCATCTAATCCAGATGGCGATACTGTCGTAAGGGTCAGCGAATATAGCCAATACTGGCGCATCAACCCTAAATCGGCTACGCGAGTCATATTTTGCTTTAACTGATCAGGAATTTCAGCAGTAGACGTAGTTTCAAGACCATTTTTCAAGTGTATGAACACGGCAGAATTTATGGAGATGGTCGGAATCTGACCTTTGACACCTGCCACCATCCATGTCTGAGTCTGTTGGCGATTGCTTTTCCCTGGATTGAGGTTCAGATTCGAAAAGTTTAGACGTAAGGATTGTGAGGTTACATCTTCTCGGGTCACCCGCATATCGCCTACCGGATATGGGCGTGCTGATAATTCGAGCGGAGCAGCTGCCGTGGCTGCTTCAATGCAAAATACAAATCCCAGCAGAAGCAACCCGAGGACTTGAACAACCAAACAACGGGATTGTCCCGAACCCCACCGACCTGAACGTTCGAAGCGCAATAATGACTCCAGATATTGTATTACCATTAATGGTACCACCAATGCTTTTTCTGTCAGCTAACTAGTGCAAGGCTGTTCTGCTGTTAAATCCACGAATTGATAATCCTGCCCCCTGACTATGATCTTCGAAGTCCTGACTATATTTCCTGAAATTATCGAGAATTACTTGTCCTCTGCCATAATGAAGCGCGCTGAGCAGGCCGACGTTACCCATTTCCATGTTCGCAATATCCGCGATTTCGCATTGGATAAGCACCACACCACGGACGACATGCCCTTTGGCGGCGGCCCTGGCATGGTAATGAAAGCGGAACCAGTTTCGGCGGCCATCGAATTTGCATCCTCAGCTCATGCTCCTGAAAAGTTACCGGTCGTTTATTTAAGCCCTCAGGGCCAAACATGGAACCAGGCCTTGGCCCGCGAGTTCAGCGCGATGCCGGGCATAATTCTACTTTGCGGCCGCTATGAGGGTCTGGACGAGCGGATTATTGAAAAACACGTAGATCTGGAAATTTCTGTGGGCGACTACGTGCTGACTGGCGGCGAGCTTGGCGCGTTAATCATGATCGATTCTATCACCCGCTTACTTCCCGGCGTCCTTGGAAACAGCGATAGTGCCCAGCAGGACAGCTTTTCCGAAGACGGGTTATTAGACTGCCCACATTATACCCGACCGGAATTCTGGAATGAAATGCGCGTCCCTGAAGTGCTGATGTCTGGGCATCACGCGAAGATAAAGGAATGGCGTCGTCAAATGTCGCTGCTGCGTACGAAGAGTCGCCGACCGGACATGTGGAAAAATATCGAGTCGGTGTTATCAAAAGAAGATAAAAAACTGCTGGAAATCGATACAAATTAAATTAGAGATCAACAATGCGCTTTTCAGGTCTATCTCTTGATCAATTCAGTAGGTTGCACTTGGACTTTTTTAACGCAAATCCTCTTCCGTCACGTCCCGATCCAATAGTATAGCTATCCCTGCGTCTATATTAAGATTCGCATACAGCACATTATGGATCGTGTGTATCAATGGCATATCCAAGCCGTATCGCACAGCCAGCTCCCATGCGGATTTAGCTGTTCTGTATCCTTCCACTACAGCCCCTATATCCTCCAGAGCCTTTGCCGCGCCGTGGCCCTCTGCCAATAGCTCCCCAAATCGTCGGTTGCGGCTGTGCCGGCTCATGGCGGTTACGATCAAATCTCCGAGGCCGGACAGCCCGGCCACCGTGTCCCCCTGAGACCCTGTTGCGACGGCTAATCGCGCAATCTCAGCCACTCCTCTTGTTATAAGAGCGGCTTTGGTATTGTCCCCAAAGCCTTTCCCGTCACAGACACCTGCCGCAATAGCGATAACATTTTTTAATGCGCCCCCCAGTTCAACGGCATTAGTATCCTGCTGAACGTAGACGCGAAACGTATGGCTGGTAAACATCGCCTGAATCATTTGCGCATCCTCCAGCCGAGGCGCAGACGCAACCACGGCGGTTGGAACATTACGGCTAACTTCCTCGGCGTGGCTGGGTCCTGCCAGAGTAGCGTATCGAAGATCTTTCCTAGCCCCGATTTCGTCTCTGAAAATCTCCCAAGGAAGTCGCAAGGTATCCGCTTCAATCCCCTTGCTGCAGTTCACAAAAACAGCTCCGGATCCTGACCAGTGCAATGGCGCAAGCTCACGGCACATATCGGCAGTCGCAAAAGACGGGACCACACTTAGTATTGCAGAAACCCCGGAAACAGATTCCTGAATGGTTTCAAAAAACAAGACCCCCGCAGCCACAACTAATCCTGCCGGACGATTAATTCCCCCGGAGATGCGAAGTTTTGCTACAACCGCCGGGCTGCGGTCCCATACCCGAACCGCATGGCCATGTCTGGCAAGGTAGTCCGCCAATGCCAAACCCCATGCCCCCGCCCCCAAAACAGCAATAGCAGCCATTGATCTACCTGTTTTCCATTACTTTCCGTAGATCCTTTTCCTGCTCTGGACCAGCGTTTGTTTCATTAAAGCGATTTTCTCGGCCCTGGATCAGTCGCAACAGGTTGGATCGGTGACGGTATATTACGATAACCGCAATGGCGATGCCCACAACTAGTACGGTGGTGGGTCTTCCAGTAGCGAATAGGAATATCGGTAACAGCGTTGCCCCCACCAGCGAGGCCAGGCTAACATATCCTGTCACAGCAATTAGAACAATCCCAATTGCGAGAATTACGGTCATCTCCATGGGAGCGATGGCGAGAAACACTCCAAGAGCCGTTGCTACTCCCTTGCCACCTTTAAAGTTAACGAATACAGAAAGTACATGACCCGCGATCGCGCTGCCTCCAATAACCATCTCCTGGCCCGGAGTAGCAGACTCAAGCCCCACCAGCCCTGGAAATAACAGTACTGGCAGCATCCCCTTCAGCACGTCAACGAGCAACACGGTAAAGCCAAGTCCTTTACCTAATACGCGGAACGCATTTGTGGCACCCAGATTGCCGCTGCCGGAATTGCGGATATCAAGACCCCGGAAGTAGCGCCCAACCCACAAACCTGTAGGTACGGAACCGGCAAAATAAGCCAGGATGATTGCGATTGTCATTTGAATAATCATAAACGCAGGCAGACTACCACTGTGGTGCCTTTTCAACAGATTGTTTTAATGTAGACTGCGAAAGCCCACCGACGTCGAAAAATATCCAGCCAAAATGAATGCGCCTTCACCTCAGTTGAATGCACCATTCCGGGTGATGGAACTAATGTTCACACGTGATCAGCAGGCCAGCTCACCCCCGGCAAAGCCGGACATGATTGAAAATCGAAATAGGGAGCTCTCCATAAATATGAGCAGCGCTACTGCACCAACGGGAACAAACATCGATCGCATCGCCGAACTGTTGGGCGATCAGGCAGATAATCTTCTAAATCATCAGGCTAAAGTATCAAAAGACGTGTTACACGTGCCCGGACCTGACTCCGTCTCGGAATCTTACGGCCTAAGCGATCGTTCGCCACGGGTACTTCGCTCGTTGCAGGAAATCTATAATCACGGGCGCCTTGGCAAAACCGGTTACGTTTCGATTCTTCCTGTTGATCAGGGAATTGAACACAGCGCCGGTGCCAGCTTCGCGCCAAACCCGGAGTATTTTGATCCGGAAAACATCGTCAAGCTTGCCATTGAAGGCGGCTGCAACGCTGTCGCTTCCACTTTTGGTGTTCTTGGTGCGGTTTCCCGCAAGTATGCCCATAAAATTCCGTTCGTTGTCAAAATTAACCACAACGAGTTTCTGAGCATGCCTAACAAATATGACCAGATCATGTTTGGCAGTGTCAAACGCGCGTACGATATGGGCGCGGTTGCCGTCGGTGCTACTATTTATTTTGGTAGCGACGAATCTGCCCGGCAGATTCAAGAAGTCAGCGAAGCTTTTGAGTATGCTCACGAACTGGGCATGGCGACGATCCTATGGTGCTATACCCGCAACCCCGGCTTCGTAGTAGATGGTGTTGATTATCATACCTCTGCTGATCTGACCGGACAGGCAAATCACCTCGGCGTAACCATCCAGGCGGATATTATTAAGCAAAAACTGCCTACCAACAACGGTGGATACAACGCTACCAAGCACGGCAAAACTCACAAAAAGGTATACACCGACCTGACCACAGATAACCCTATCGACCTGACTCGTTACCAAGTGTTAAATTGCTACAATGGTCGTGCTGGACTGATCAACAGCGGCGGTACCAGCACGGGCGAAGGTGATATGGCCGAGGCGGTAACAACAGCGGTTATTAACAAACGGGCCGGCGGAATGGGACTTATCAGCGGACGTAAAGCTTTCCAGCGCCCTGCAAAGGAAGGCATTGCACTTCTGAACGCAATCCAGGATGTTTACTTGTGCGAGGATGTAACAATCGCCTGATAACATCACTGTTTAGGTATTTTGAGAACCCCAGTTTGCTCTGGGGTTCTTTTTTTATTTGATAGCGATGCTGCAACCTGACACGTCTTTACAAAATGAGATATCTCCCCGCCGAAGCGGAAATTATAATTCTGCTAGATAATCCAGATCTGTACCGTGAGGTTACAATTTTGCTGCGGAAATTGATATCTGCAAATCAGCCCGCGATGACTATCTCGGAGTTAACTTCGGGAGGGACTGGCTTCACGCAGAGCCGAAGATTCAAGGTTAATGACGTGCGCTTTAATTTCCTGCTGATCAATCCTGAAAATGCACATCCATTCGCCTATCTGACCCTGGGACAACGTGCGCTGAGGCGACGCGTTCCGCTTGTCGTTGCTATAAGTCAGGCACGAACCTTTAAGGACGGGCTATTTGCCGGAGACATTGCATTAGTTTCAAATGCTATCGCACTTCCATATCCTGCACTATTTCAGAATCGAAACCCGTTCAGCCCCAACGAGCCAACAACAGAAGTCTACTCTGCCAATCCTGAGGTTTTAGGCTCCTTTAGCAAATTTGCTGATACAGTAACGTCCCCTAAGCTATGGCAGGTTAAGATTCCCATTGTAAAATCAGGTTATACAAAGCATCCCACGCATGGTGGAGGGTTGCATCCTTGGGCACCGGAACAGTTCGAGCAAATGAAAGAAAGCGGGATTGACACGGTTGCCGAGACTCCTTCGGGAGTTTATGAGTTCCAGCAACTGTCCCCCGCCACTTCAGTTGTTTGCTTTAATATGGTCACTGGTCCGACCCGTGCTCAGCTAAGTACAGAGTGGGAACGTCATAAGAAAAAATTGCTTTATCCGGCGATACGTCTACTTCTCGATATTGTGGAGTTTTACAAGATTGCGGACAGCGAAATTAAATCAGCTGTACCATACTGACCGTAGGAGCACCTTACTGATGAAAATACGAGTTTTCAAGACCTTTATCTTAACGGTTATTACTTTTTTTTTGCAGGCATCACCCAGTTTTGCTAACTCAACAAGCAAAACAGTCGAGATGGCAACCTCGGTTACATCCAATCCGGTCACAGTAGCGGCTTATTACTTTCCGAACTATCATCCCGGCGATAAAAGAAACTCCATAATGCCTGGAAAAGGACCTGAGTGGAGTGAATGGGATTTAGTAAAAAAAGCACGAGCCAAATATCCTGGTCATCATCAGCCAAAAGTACCCCAATGGGGCTACGGAGACGAATCAGACCCCTCGGTAATGGCACAAAAGCTGGATGCCGCAGCTGACCACGGTGTTGATGCTTTCATCTTTGACTGGTATTATTACAACGACGGGCCCTTCCTTAACGACTGCCTAGATAAGGGCTACCTCCGCGCGCCGAACAATCACCGGGTAAAGTTTGCTCTTATGTGGGCAAACCATGACTGGCTCGAGCTTCACCCTTCTACACGAGGTACTACGCAGTCTATGCTTTTTCCTGCCAAGGTATCGCCGGAAAAGTTCGATCAAATATGTGAACATGTGATCACGGACTACTTCTCTCAACCGAACTACTGGACGATCCAGGGTAAACCGTATTTCTCGTTTTACGACATCGAGAAGCTCGTTCAAAATTTTCCTACAGTTGACGCCTGCCGCTCCGCCTTGAAAAGTTTTCGTAAGAGAGCACAAGATGCAGAATTACCTGGCCTTCACCTGAACGCAGTCGTGTGGGGCAGGCCAATTCTCCCCGGAGAAAACACTCCAACAGATATTGAAGATTTGGTGTCCACGCTAGGATTCGATTCTGCTACGTCATACGTCTGGATCCACCATGTGGGACTTAACGAGCAACAGACAGATTATAACAAGGTTAGAGATGAGTATTTTAAATACTGGAGTAAGGTAACCAACAAGCTTGAAATCCCGTATTTTCCCAATGTTACTATGGGCTGGGATTCCTCTCCCCGCACAAACCAAGCGGATGAATGGGGAAATTGGGGTTATCCCTTTACTAACAACATCAGCAATAATACTCCAGAGCATTTTCAAAAAGCGCTGGAGATGACTCGAGATAGGATCCTTCAACAGCCGTACGGATCTTATATAATAAACATTAACTGTTGGAACGAGTGGACGGAAGGGAGTTACCTGGAACCTGACACTCGAAATGGATTAAAGTATCTTGAAGCAGTCAAAAATGTGTTTGGCCAAAATTAAACCCCATCACGCTTAAAGTAAATCCATCGGATCCACATCCACGATAAGTTGTACGTGGCTTTTCCCTTTCACGTCTTGAAAATCTTCCATCGCCCGGCGCAGCACTTCGCGCATCAGATGTTGCTCCTTACTGCGTAGAAGAACGCGCCACCGGAAATTGTCGTTAATCTTGCTGAGCGGTGCTGGCGACGGTCCTAGCACTTGCACTTTTTCGCCTTGGTACTGGGCATGTTTTTTCAGAAGACGCGTGTACTCTTTAACCATATCCGAGGTTTCGTCCTCCTTTTTACCGATTCCAAGCACCGCGATAAGGCGGGAATGGGGTGGAAACCGAAGCACCTCACGCACGCGAAGCTCTTTTTTATAAAAGCCAAGATAATCGTGGGACTGGGCAAACAACACCGCATAGTGATTGGGTACATATGTCTGCAGAATTACACGACCGGGCTTTGCGCCACGTCCAGCCCGACCCGCCACCTGCGTCATCAAGCTAAACGCCCGCTCCGTTGCGCGAAAATCCGGTTGGTAAAACGCCCCGTCCGCAAGCGGTAATCCCACCACTGTAACATTCTCCAGGTGAAGACCTTTGGCGATCATCTGCGTTCCAAGAATAATATCCACGTCGCCCTTTTCCAGGATTTTCCACGCTTCCATGAAAGCGTTCCGTCGGCGCATGGTGTCCAGATCCAGCCGCATTACTCGGGCAGATGAAAAAGTCTGCTGAACAACCTCCTCCAGCCGCTCTGTGCCAAGACCCACCATATTAAGTTCAGTCGATTCGCAACTGGCGCACTGCTTTGGAATTACATATTCCTTTCCGCAATAGTGGCACATCAACTTGTTACCGATGCGATGATGGGTCAGCGCGACGTCACAGTGCAGACATTTTACTGCTTCGTGACATTGCAGGCAGATGACGAAATTAAAAAATCCGCGCCTGTTTAAAAACAGTAAAGTCTGTTCCTTCCGGGAAAGACACTGCCCCATAGCCTCGAATAGCCGGCGGCTCAAGAACTCCGGATTGTCCTCGTCCTTAATCTCCTGGGTCATGTCCACCACTGTCACCGGCGGCATCGGTTTGCCGTCGATACGCTCCGCCAGCGTCAGAAGCTGAAACTTTCCCGTAGTCGCCTTAAAATAGGATTCGATGGCGGGCGTCGCGCTCCCTAAAATGCACACGGCGTTTACGTCATGTGCTCGCTTTATGGCGATATCACGGGCGTGATAGCGCGGACTGCTATCCTGCTTATATGTAATCTCATGCTCTTCATCTACTACAATGACCCGCAAGTTCTGAAACGGGGTAAACAGTGCAGACCGCGCCCCTACCATTATACGTATCCGCCCTGCCATAACCTCTCGCCAAAGGTCGAACTTCTGGCCGAGAGTCAACCGTGAATGATACACTCCGACGATATTGCCAAACCGCCTTCGAAATCGATCAACTGTCTGCGGTGTCAGCGATATTTCAGGCACCAGGACAATCGCCTCTCCGCCGGTTTCCACCGCTTTGCGAATTGCTTGAAGATAAATTTCGGTCTTTCCGCTACCTGTTACCCCGTGCAGCATGAACGTAGAAGGAATAGACTTGTCCATGTGCTGCTCAATCTTTTCGAATGCCACTTGCTGCTCAGCAGAAAATGCAAGCTCGGCTTCTGATCCACTTTGCTGATCATAATCATCTCTACGAATGACATCCGCAACAATTTCTTCCGCCCAATCGTGGCTAATAAGGGACTTAATAGAAGACAAACTCGCACCCGTAGCGGAGTTAATATCGTCAACCGTTGCAGGGGCACCACGCCGCCCGGCCAGAAACTCCAGCGCCTGTCTCTGTTTCTGACCCATTTTTACGGGAACTGGCCCACTAAGGGCCCTTAATCCCGCACCGGTAACTAAAAAGCGCTTAATTGTCTGTGCTGCTATATCGTTAAGCCCTACGAAACTGACGCAAGAACAGCAGTCTCCTGGGGGCGCGATATAGTATTTTGCGATCCACAGTGCCAGTTCCAAAATGTCTGCTGTTACGATAAAACCAGGCGTGACTTCTCGAGTGACGCTTCGCATCCGTACGCTCTTCAGTTGATCGGAAAGAGCAGAAAACCGCCTGATAACGCAGCCTTTTGTTTTCTGCCGTCCAAAAGGTATTTCGACAATCCCGCCCACCGGCACATGCGCTAGTTCTGCGGGCAATCGATACGTATAGAGCTGAAAAACCGGCTCATGGACCGCAACTTCTACATACTGGACTTCAATGCCGGATTCCGTATCATTGTCGAGCATGGTGGATTATGTGCGCAGCTTATAAAAGCAGCAACTCGCTCTGGCTTGAATGAGGTATCGCCCCAATGGGGGGCAGTTAACCACTACTGTAGTCAATTTGGTGAGGTGGGCTAGCGTCTTAAGCTACGCGCTCAAACTTCTTAAAGCACTGGTAGCCAAACTGCCTGGACGCGCTAATCTGATCAGGATAGCCAAAACCATCAGTTAACTTTTCCTGCTTAGCCCGCCAACTGCAATCCCAAACGAAATTAAACCGGACCTCCCCACCGTTAACATCAAGGGTGCCAACAAAATCGCTGCAGCCGCTGGTAGCTTGGATATTTACAGACTCAACCACTAAGGCCGGCTCCTCTTCCAGAAGTTTGGATATGGCGCGCAAAACTTTAACCGGCGGCGAACCAGGATTAAACACGATTGGTGCGCTTTTTTTGCCCTGCTTTAACTCCCTGACAGCCGCTTTAAAACCGTCCTGTGCCGCGCTTGCCTCGAGAATATCTTCAAGCTCCTGAACTGCTGTTGTCATTAAATACACCCCGGACTAAAATGGTTCTGTTCTGGCATAAAGACAGGCAAGTTCTTTATTTGGTATCCAATCAGCGAGGCTGGATGCATCTTCATCACAGAACAGTTATTCAAATTTCATCCTCGTTTTACCAGCACGAGCAGTAGCAGTTTTTGACGTCTGTCCCATACGTCGGGGAACGCCGTACATATATAAACATAAGGAGCTCGTAAGAGTGCCTATTTCGAAACTTTTTGTAGAGCAGTTCACCAGGAAATTCTCCACTTTTGCCTTGGCGCTATTAGTTGGTGCCACGTTTGCCCCGCCATCCGTCTACGCTAAAACTCCAACAAAGAAAAGTGCAGCGTCGTCCGAGAAAACCAGCAGCAGAAACAAAGATCCTGATAATACCGAATCTAACGATGATAAACGTGAAGAAGATGAGGGCAAGGACGAGTCACCCGATGCCGTAGAAGAAGATGCTTCTCCGGAAGAGAAAGCCAGAATTGCCGCAGAAGAGGAAGCCGCGGAAGCAAAACGCATTGCTGAGTCCATACTAACCGTTGAGAAGCTTCCGGCTAAGCTAAATGACATACTAAAACCCGCCACCCGCAATGCGGAATGGGGTGTAAAAGTTGTGGTGGCTGAGACAGGGCAGACATTATTTGAGTCTAACGCTGACGAAGGCTATATCCCTGCTTCAAACCGAAAGCTGTTTACCGGTGCCTTAGCACTTGATCAACTCGGACCAGACTTCAAATTTCGTACATACCTATATAAAACCGGAAACGTCGATGCCCAGGGAACGTTAAATGGTAATCTTGTGATTGTTCCAAGCGGCGATCCCACTTTTTCTAAGGAGATGTACAAAGCTTCTACCGGTGATTGGGTTTTTCGCGACTGGGCAAAAAAGGTAAAGGAAGCGGGCCTTAAAAATGTTACGGGAGACCTGCTAATCGACTGTAGCGCCTGGGATATGAATGATCTTAATCCACAAGGATGGGCGACACGAGTCCTGAATGACTCTTACGCTCCTCAAACAAGCCCCCTGACCATAAACGAAAATATAACAAACATCATTATGTCGCCGGCAAAGAAGGGAGAGCCGGCGTCAATCAGCTTTGCCCCTCCCGCTACCGGATATCCAGTAAACAATAATACGGTGTCCGGCAAACCGGGTACTCCTATCGCCAAGAGAGTGATTAACACCCATTTAGACCTGCGTGGCGGAATAGACTCTAAAAAAACTATCTGGTCGATTCCCATAGATCGGCCCACACTTTATGCTGCAGCAAATTTTCGTCACCATCTGATGGAAAGCCAGATTCCAATACAGGGGTCAGTTCGAATCATTACGACTACAGGCGTATTGCCTGGAGCTAATCAGCAGAACACAATCGCCCTGGTAGAATCGCCGAAGTTGATCGAAATCATAGACAGAATGATGAAAAAAAGTGATAATCATATGGCTGAGCAAATTTATGTCGCCATTAGTTCGGCCAAAATGGGTAAAGGGAGCTACACAAACAGTTGGCGGTTAGAATCAGACCTGCTCACTCGCGCACAGATTAACCCGGCTGGCGTTCGATGCTATGATGGTTCTGGGCTTAGTGAAGCAAACCGTGTAACCCCTACCGACGTCTGCAAATTATTGTCATTTATGATGCGTCATCCCTATGCTCAACAATACTATGACAGTATGGCCATAAGCGGACGCGACGGAACCCTGCGCAACCGTATGGGAAGCATTGCAGGTCGCGTCCATGCGAAAACAGGAACGATAAATGGTGTTAAGGCCTTGTCGGGTTATGTCAAGCTCGCTTCTGATAAGACTGTTAGCTTTTCCTTTTTAGTTAATCAGATAAAAGGCAGCTCTCCTTCCGGCATACAAGATCGCCTTTGTTCCACCATCGCCGCTCTGGTACTCTGACCCCCCTGTCCATGCAAGCTGTGCTTCGCCAAACCGTTATTGTATTAGAAATGATCAAGTTTCAGCACACGGTGTTTGCGCTGCCTTTCGCATTTACTTCTATGCTAATAGCCGCCGGCGGTTTGCCGTCATTTCAACGAATCCTTTGGATTATCGCCGCGTGCGTGTTTGCACGTACTGCAGCAATGAGCTTCAACCGCTGGGCTGACAGGAATTTAGATAAAAACAATCCTCGTACGGCGGACCGCGCTATACCGGCAGGTCAATTGAGCGGACGCTTCGTCCTGTTGTTCGCGATCCTATCCGCCGCGGCGTTTGTGTTTAGCGCGGGCATGTTAAACTATCTGGCGCTGGCGCTTTCGCCGTTAGCACTTCTCATTCTGTTTGGTTACTCCTACGCAAAACGCTTTACCTCCTTTGCCCATTTCATCCTTGGGGCAGCCCTGGCACTAGCGCCGGTCGGCGCATGGGTAGCCGTAAGAACTGAGATTGGATTACCTGCCGTGTATCTGGGCTTGGGTGTAATGTTGTGGACCACGGGCTTTGACCTGATTTATGCCTGCCAAGACGTGGAGGTTGATAAGCGTGAGGGATTGTTTTCAGTCCCAAGCCGTTGGGGTACTGCTTCCGCTTTACGTCTGTCGCGGGGGCTCCATGTCGCGGCAATGGGTTTCTTTATTACCGCTGGAATTGCCGCAAACATGAGTTGGGGCTACTACACCGGCGCAGCTATCGCGGCTGCCCTACTGGTAGCTGAACATATCGTAGTTGATCCCAATGATATGAGACGTATTAATATCGCCTTCTTTACAATAAACAGCTGGGTAGGAATGGCCATTCTCGCCGGCGCGGCGTGTGATATTCTGGCTTTGAGCTGATGCTCATCCAGTCTCTCCAACTTCGCAATTTTCGCAACCTTCACAATATTGACGTAAATTTTGCGCCAGGCATTAACATCATCCACGGCTTTAACGCGCAAGGTAAAACAAATCTGCTAGAAGCTATTTATCTACTGGTGACCGGTCGCAGCTTCAGAACCACCAACGATCAGGAAATGATCCCCTGGAACATTCCCGATTATGAAGGTACATTGATCCGCGCCGTTATTTCTAAAGCAGCCGGGGATGAGCAACTTGCAGTCTTTTTTAACGGGCGCGAAAAACGGGTATTGGTAGATGGCAAATCCGTATCTCGCCTGGCGCAACTTATCGGGCGCTTGAATGCCGTATTATTTACACCCACAGATCTACTATTAGTACGTGGTGCCCCAGCGTTGCGTCGCCGATTCCTGGACATTGCCATCGGACAGACGAGTGCTCAGTATCTCGATGCCCTGCAGACCTACCAACAGGTGCTGAAAAACCGGAACGCATTGCTAAAACAGGCTTCGTTTCGGCAAGTTGAGGTTAATGTTCAATTGGATGTCTACGATAAGCAGCTTGCCCAAACCGGTTCCGTAATAATGACGGCACGCCACTCAGCGCTGGTTGAACTTGGCAATTTTGCTACGGCTCATTACACGAAAATTGCTGATGCTAAGGAGACTCTGGAGCTAAAATACGACCCGGACATTCCTAGTGAAGCGCTGGAAAATCAGTCAGAACTTCAGGGGAGATTTCAACAGCTGTTACAGCATACCCGATCCGATGACCTGCGGCGCCTTTCCACCTCCAGGGGGCCCCACAGGGATGATTTCCATTTCATTATTCAAGATTTTGCGGCACGTCATTTCGCAAGTCAGGGGCAGCAACGCACTGCAGTTCTATCCACGAAAATGGCGGAGATGGATTATCTGCGCACTCACACAGGAGAATCGCCTCTCTTGATGCTGGATGATCTAATGAGCGAACTGGACGAAAATCGCAAAGCGGCCCTTCTCGCACACCTTGACTCATCCCTCCAGATTTTTATAACAACCACTGATCCGGAGACAATCACCCGATATGCACCGGCTCAGAGATTGCTTAAAATGAGTGCAGGGATAATGCTTTGATCACCCCGCATATTACCGCTTATCTTCAAAATGAGTATCAACGTGCGCTTCATGTATTATACTTAACCTTAGGTCTGAACTTAAAATAAGTTCGCCGTCATTCCGGCCCTGCGGGGCTGTCGCGTTTGATAATGTGTGCTAGAAAATTAGCTCATTTCAATTATCAGCAAAGTGGTTAGTGGTGTAAACGAAGTCTGTTTAACCAAATATGTTGATGCGATATACTCAATCAGGCAGGGCTTTTAGAGAGCCAGGAGGTTATCAAACCGTGTACGATAAGACGCCATACACTCCCGGAATGCGGGAAGTTATAAAACTGAGCAAAGCTGAAGCAGGTCGCCTTGGCCATGATTATATTGGGCCGGAACATTACCTGCTGGGCATCATCCGCAAAGGTGACGGCCTGGCAGTTCAAACACTCCACAACCTGGAAGTCGACCTTGAGGACCTAAAACTGGAACTGGAACGGATGCTGGAAGTGGGGAAAGGTCCGAATATCAATCTTTTCTCTCCGAACGCAGAAGCCAAAAAGGTCCTGGAGACAACTAAAGAAATCGCCAGGAACATGAAGCACAATTGGATAGGCACTGAGCACCTTTTACTTGGCCTTATTAAGGAAGAAACCACTGTCGCCGCCCGCAGCCTTCGCCAGTTTAATGTGGATTTTGCAAAGGCGCAGCGTGAAGTGCTGAACGTGATCGACGGCAGCAATTCGACCACACCCAAGAGCAAGGATGCGCAGGAAAAGACGAAAACTCCGGCCCTTGATACGTTTGGCCGCGACCTTACCCAACTTGCCCGCGAGGGTAAACTTGACCCTGTAATTGGCAGGGAGGACGAAATTGAACGTATCTTGCAGATTCTCTGCCGCCGCACAAAAAACAACCCAATCCTCCTTGGCGAACCCGGCGTCGGAAAAACAGCAATTGTTGAAGGTCTTGCCCAAAAAATCATTTCGGAAGATGTGCCGGATATATTGACCGGCAAGCGTCTCCTCTCCCTAGATCTTGCGGCCGTAGTAGCAGGCACTAAATACCGAGGGCAATTTGAAGAGCGCTTAAAAGCCATCATGCAGGAAATACGACGCAGCCAGGATGTGCTTATTTTTATCGATGAGCTCCACACTTTGGTTGGCGCTGGCGCGGCAGAAGGAGCAATAGACGCCAGCAACATGCTTAAGCCGGCCCTTAGCCGTGGTGAAATCCAGTGCATCGGTGCAACAACTTTGGAAGAATACCGCAAATATATTGAAAAAGATGGAGCGCTGGAACGTCGTTTCCAGACCATCACGATTGAACCGCCGACCCCGCAGGAAACTGTTGAAATAATGAAGGGACTTCGCAGCCGGTATGAAACCCATCACGGTGTGATCATTAGTGACGAAGCATTGGAAGCCGCGGTATATCTGAGCGATAGGTATATCACAGAACGCTTTCTCCCGGATAAAGCTATTGACGTGGTCGATGAAGCCGGCAGCCGCGCCCGCCTTAAAATTAACACGAAGCCTGCAAACATAAAGGCTCTTGAAAAGAAAATCACGGACCTTGATGAGGAACTGCGGGCGCTGTCAAATCAGCATGAGTTTGAAAAGTGTCAGGAGATTAAAGTTGAGCGCGATGAGGCCGTTGCGGAGAAAGACAAGCTCGGCAAAGAGTGGCACAACATCAAAAACAACCGCGAAAATACCATAACCATAACTGCCGACGACGTAGCTGAAATCGTGAGCAAGTGGACCGGCATTCCTGTCTCTAAACTTGAAGAAGCGGAAATGCAGAAACTGCTTAAGATGGAAGAAGAACTTGGGAAACGCGTCGTCAGCCAGAAAGAAGCAATATCCGCGATCGCCCGCGCAATTCGGCGCGCTCGCGCAGGCTTAAAAGATCCAAACCGCCCAACGGCCTCATTTGTTTTTCTTGGCCCAACGGGCGTAGGCAAAACGGAGTTAGCGAAATCTCTGGCATCATTTATGTTCGGAAACGAGGACGCCTTAATCCGAATCGACATGAGCGAATACATGGAGAAGTATTCCGTCAGTCGCCTCCTGGGAGCGCCTCCTGGATATGTTGGATATGAAGAGGGTGGACAGCTGACGGAGAAAGTTCGTCAGCGGCCTTATTCGGTGGTTCTTCTCGACGAGATAGAAAAAGCGCATCCGGATGTTTTCAGTCTTCTGCTCCAAGTCCTCGATGACGGGCGTCTAACGGACTCATGGGGTCACACTGTCGACTTCCGCAATACGGTCATCATCATGACTTCCAATGTTGGAACCCGTAAGATCAAAAAAGGTGGTACCATGGGGTTCCTTGCGGACTCTGACATGGAGGATTACGAAGCTATAAAAACAAAAGTAATCGGGGCAATGAAACAGTTGTTTAATCCCGAATTCGTTAACCGCCTTGATGAAGCTATTGTATTTAAATCGTTGGAACGAGATGATATTGAAAGCATCGTAGGCATCATGATGGAGCGCGTGAACAAGCGGATAACCGAACGTAACATACACGTCACCTTATCAGATGCGGCGCGGCTGTTTCTCGTGGATAAAGGATATGATAGCGAATATGGCGCACGGCCAATGCGCCGCACAATCCAGCGATACATCGAAGACCCCCTGTCGCAACTCATCATCGAAGGGAATTCGCCTGAAGGTGAAATTCTGGCGGAACTGGATGATGACAAGGAAAAACTCCTATTTACTCCTGTTGAAAGCCTTGCGGACAGCGCTACCTGATACACATTTAAACGTACACCATCAGCGGTTGCCGGTTCATTACCGGCAACCGCTATCCTGTTAACCTACGCCACTGCTTCCGGCTCATGGTTCTTTTGCTGAAAATGAAGTTTACACAATAACGCCTTTTATCTAATAACGGAGAAACCCTGAAATGCCTGCCCATCATGTTAAACTTTTAACCCTTGTCGCAATTTGCGCTTTTTTGACTTCAGTTTTAAGTGGTCAAACGACAATTTCCTCGGTTCAACTTACTGTACCAATGGCTGAGCCTCCGGTAATTGATGGCAACGTCACGGCGGAGGAAAAAGGCAGGTCTGTCTCGGCATCTCTTGCGCAGGTGGGGGGGCTCGATAAGCAGGTACTTTATCCAACCGAAATGTTTGTGTCAGTTACAGTTTCTGGATTATATGTAGGATTTATCTCCGAAGAGCCCACACTGGATTCAATCATCACTAATGCTACCCGTGAGAACGGCGCCGTTTTTAACGATGACTCTGTACAGGTGTTTCTGACTCCTACCATGGATACGGCCGCCGACGCTTATTACCACTTCGCAATTAACCCGGCCGGGATCAGGTACAGCAATCATCTAATAACTCGGGAAACCGTGAGTGGCTGGCAGTCGGCGGTAACAAAAGGTGAAAAGAAATGGCAGGCGGAATTTTTTATACCGTTGGCTTCAATAAACGCCGCGTCCGAACTGCCCATGTGGAGGGCGAACTTTGCTCGAGTACGCCCAAGCCGGGGCAATCAGCCTGAGGAAATAAGCGCTTGGGTAAACCCCGGCGTATCGCTTCACAATTATAAAAAGTTTGGCTACTTGACAGTTCCCCGATTTATACCTCCTGCTCCCGCGGCACTCTCAACTCAGACCGCAACACCAGTAGCAATCGTAACCACCACTACAGTTACCGCCCCCGCAGCGCCAAGTAATGTGTCCACAGCAGAAGCAGGTGCGCCACAGTAGTCTCGTCTCGCAAGGTTTCGATATAAAAGGTTACCCAGCCTGCTACTTATGTGTTCCCGGAACCGTAGTAACGATTTGCAAACCGCTCTGCCGCATCTTGAGCCTGAAAAACAAGCACTCCAACATCGCCAAACTGTGCTGGATTTTCATTCCAGAAAATTTTTAGCTTCTCCGGTTTTTCGGGCCATAGGTTTTTATCCTCAATCAGCGCAAATGCCTGACCGTTCAGCACCATTGGTCCCGCTTCGCTACGACCATACTTGTGGATGTAATCATACGACCGCTGAAACCATCCACCGCTTAGATGGTTAAGACTACCAAGCCCTACCTTGTTAACATTAATATAGGCTATCGTTTTCGCCTGCATTCCATAAGGAATGTAATACGGGCCCGACACGAGCTGATGCTTCGCAATGGACGCCATTAAAATACCGTAAATTAAAAGCCCTCCTGCAAAGACACTGATAACAATTGGGATAGTATATCTCCTTACCCTATTGCCAAACGAAGGCAGAAGCAGTGGGAGAAGCCATCCCACAGGCAGAGTCCCCAAGAAATAACTGGCGTTGACCCGCTCCACAAAAAACCCAGCCGTTACGGCCGGTATAACTACGCAGGATACTAAAACTACGCTGAACTTTCGCCAGGAATCTGCGGTGGACTGGCTTTTACGTCTAAATATCCAAAAAAAAGCGTACCCGGCAGACAGCAGCAAAAGACACAACACCGATAAGTCGTAGCACTTTATTACACTAAGTACTGTTCTGCTCAAGTGGTCCTGTATCCCCCAAACTGGTTCGATGCTGGAGTTGGATAATGACGCAACAACTGAATCCGGAATCCTTACGTACCAAGGAAGCGGGTCGGGCAGTATTGTCTCAAAATCCCGGACATAATCCGCTTTAGGCGCTGGGTTGTTACTTCGCATCCACCAGTTCACCCCGCTAGGGACCATAGTCGCAAAGATAAGCGCAGCCGGGATAAGTGCAGGCACCAAATACGTCAGTCTTGTCCTAAATCCAACTAACAAAAAACCTGCAGCCATAAAACAGAGAGGGGCAGCGCTGAAATGTATAGAGATCCCCCATGCCAACACTGCCAGCATGAAGCCTCCCGCGGCCCTACGTTGGGGCCAAGACCGCTCATCATCCATCGCCGTATCAAGTGCCAGCAACGCCCAGGCGGTAACTGGTGGTAAAAGATGCTGGGCCCATAGATTTCGCCCACCAAATACCGAGACCGGCAATATAGCAGCCAACACAGCCGGCAACCACAGAAGCGCGTCTGACCGGTATCTTTTGCCTAATAAAGCGAGAGGGAAAATCATAGTCGATGCTAAAAGTCCATGCCACGCAGTCGCCCAGCGTGGATCTGCCGAAAAGAAAAAAGCCGGCAATAATGACCAAACGTACCCCGGCGCATTTTCAAATCCCATGCTGTTGACAATTCCTGTAAAGGGGAAGTCCGCGCGGAACGCGCCCATGGCTCGAAAAGCGACTTCCGCCTGATCGTACCGGAACGTCATCAGGTCCAGCCGAACCCACCGCAGCGCAACCGCGCTACAAAACAACAAGCTGGTTATAAACCAGAACGCCCGGTCGTCAGGCAAAGCGCTTTCTGTCTGATCGTTGTTTAACATCGATAACTTATCGTCATGGGAAATTTGCGCTTACAAAGTCATTCTGAAGGTATCAGCAATTATAAGCAGTAAAGTCAATCAAGGAGCCGCCCCAGAACCAATGGCAATCAGAACTCTGGACAAGGTCCTGAAAGTCATTCTTTCGGCAGGTATCCTGTTAAGTATCGGCGGCTATATAGGGTGGACTCTTGTTTCAGACAACCTGTCTGCTATCCAGGCGGAAATCCATCCACTGCTTGTCCTGCAGCAAATTGTTTCCCAAATAATGAACGCGGCGCCCTTATCGGATTGGAATTTCCCATTTCTAAGCATTGGAATATGGGCCGTTTGGGTAATCAGCATCTACAGTGCTGGTCTGATTATTACTAACAAATTTTCATACCGCAGCGATTCCGTTGCAAGCTCAGCGCAAGCGGTAATAAGCTTTGCCGTAGGATTTGTTTTTTATGGGATTTTGCAACTCGTCGTTGGCTTGGTTGGATACGCACGGATTCCATTAATTTTGATTTTCTTTATCGGCACCTTGATTTGTCTCGCGCGCCGAACACATCGAGATGAGCTGCTGCGCCTTCCCCGGGCGATGATTTGGCAATGGAAATCGCTGTCTCCGCTTGGACGGCTCGCCTGCGTTGCATTCATGCTGCCAATCTTTATGCTGCTTGCGCCAGCCCTACCCCCCCCGGTTCAATCAGACGGAATGCGATACCATTTGGGGGCAGTGCAGGAATACCTAAAACTGGGCGCGATTCAATATCTGCCCCACAATGCCTACAGCAACATGCCTTTTCTGGTGGAGATGCATTTTCTCGGAGCGCTGGCCTGCAATGCCCCGGAAGCCACTCAATTAATGCACATGACCCTAGCCATCTTTGCCGCCCTTGCCATTTATGGAATTGTCTTAAATCTGGCAGCAGACAGTCCCAAATCCCACACTGCTCGCTATATAAGCCTGCTGCCTTCCGCCCTGTATCTCGGGACTCCCATGTCTGGCGTGCTGGCCACGTGGCCGTTTACCGACCATGGCATCTCATTCTTCCTACTGGCCTCTCTTTTAGCCGCCCTCATTTGTTCTGACGAGCCAGTATATAGAAAACCCTGGATTCTGCTGGGAGTTTGTCTCGGCGGGCTTATCGGGGTTAAATATACAATGGGCCCCGTTGCGGTTGTCATTATGGCCATTCCATGGGTTTCCAGTGCCCCCCCCCGTAAAATACTGCTATTTAACACAGCCGTTGCGCTCGTCATTATGGCAATCATTGGTGGAACCTGGTATATCAAAAATGCTTTTTTTACAACAAATCCATTTTATCCGTTAGTATCCGCCTATTTTCCTGGCGGCGACTGGACATCCGCCAATGATCAGTTTCTACAATCCAAAGCTGGCGCTAAAGGAATGGGTCGCGGGTTTGTCGATATGCTGCTACTGCCTTGGAACGCCACGTTTAGGTGGGTCGCCTTTGAAGCGCATAATCCGGGCGTGACCATTCTAGTTGCAACCCTGACAGCGCTTTGCGCTATAATTTCGAACAGCAGTCGCAAGGCAAGCGCAAAAGTTCGATCTGTTCTGATGGTCACGTTACTGACGTTTGTAATCTGGTTTTTCACCTATCAGAGTAATCGACTCCTCCTGCCAACCATTGCGATAGCCCTGTGCTTAACACCACTCCAACTTCTTTCAGGGAAACGCCTTGCGACTTATTTCTATAGCAGCGCTATCGCCCTTGCAACCGCATGCGGATTTGCGTGGGCCATACAATGGTCGTGGGTAGCAACAGGCCTCACTCCCCCGCCGCTCCCTTATCTCCTCGGAGTGCAGGACCAGAAAACCTATCGCTACCATTCGCTGACCTACGCGCGAGCTTTTGATTATTTAAATCAACACGTGGCCCTTGATGAAAAGGTACTTCTTGTTGGGGAACACAGAATCTTTGGTGCGCGCTTCACCGCGCTCTGGAGTGATTGGTTCGATACTCCCATGCTCGTTTCAATTCTACGAAAGAACAACATTTTTAGTACTCACGAACTCCTGACCCACCTGCGTTCCAAAGACATCGATTGGATTCTTATTAATGAGCGAGAGCTCGCGCCGCAACTGACAAGTGCGTTTAAACCCTGGTTTTCCCCACGGGAATGGAAAATCTTTGAGGAATTGCGCTTATTAAAGGGAACCGACATTGAGGTGATAAACCTTCCGCCCGGCGTCACCATACTTCATTTGACGGAGGCGGGAAAATGAAACGCCTCGCCGTACAATGGAGCCTTCTCTTCATTGCTTCGGGCGTGTATGCATGGTTTGCAATATGGAATGTGTGGCCCGCTATTAACAGCAACGACTTCAAACACATCTTCTTCGGCATGAAAGCCCTGCTGGACACCAGCAGTCCATACCCTATCCAGTCTCTCCACCACCAGGCCGCGCTCCAGGGGTATCAGGGGCTATCATTCAATCCCTATGTTTATCTCCCCTTTACTGGCCACGCTATGGCGTTTCTTGCTCCATTTCGCCTTGATCATGCTGTCGCCATATGGTTTTTACTTAACCACTTCTTTGTTGCCGGCTCCGTCCATTTCATTAGTTATATGTTTCCCCGTTGGCGCGTCGGAGCGGCTGGCGTTCTTCTGTTGAGTCTGGCTTTCAGCACCCCTCTTTATAGAACCCTTACAGCAGGCCAACTAAACGTGGCCCTCCTTTTCCTGATCTGCTTGTCTCTACACCTTGCAAAACAGCAAAAGTCGCTTTGGTGTGGGACGGTTATCGCCTTTGCCGCGCTTTACAAGTTAATGCCGGGCCTCTACGGGCTCTATTTTCTGCTTCGTCGACAATACCTAACTTTAGCCGCTATGGTTCTGAGCGGGTTAGTGATGCTTGGAGTTTCAGTGGCTTGGGCAGGCCCACGCATCTACGGGGAATTTTGGCCCGTACTGCGGCAAATGGGCTACGGCAGTTCGACGTGGCCTCATGTATTCTCTTTTTGGGATGACCCCCCAAACCAAAGCTTTAATTCCTTCTACTCACATATTTTCACGATAAACGACCACACTACGCCCTGGGCTACACTAGGTCAGTCGACAGCCAATCTTGCGACAATTATAATCACCACGTTGCTCTTTTCAGCCTATCTTTTTGTGCTCGTCGCTCAACGTAAAAACAAACCTTCCTCTTGTTTTTCAAATTCTGATGAAGGAGCATGGGTATCTACTCTTATTCTGGCGCTCCTACTCCCGTCCCTTCTCTGGGATCACTACCTGGTTATGCTTATCCTCCCGACGGCTTGGATTGTTAAAGTCGGATTACGCATTAATCGACCACTTGCTGTCATGGCAGCCGTTCTCTGCTACGGCCTTACGTGCATTCCATGGAATTTCGTTGCCCCACCCTGGCGAGCAGGTGTCGGCATTTTTCTCATGAGTATGAAACTATGGCCGACCATTGTACTGTTCGGGCTCAGTCTTTGCTTTACTCAGTTATGTACAAAAGAAGCTACTCCCGCCCACATGAGTGAGCCTGGTATATAATTACAATAATACGTCCTACTGGAGATTCTAAGCTAATATGAAAAACGTTGTAGCGCTGGTGCTTGCCGGCGGAATAACCGGCGATTATGGCGTGCTAACCCAGAACAGGGCCAAAGGTGCACTAACAGTCGCAGGTAATTACCGAATTATCGATTTTGCGCTTTCAAACCTGGTAAACTCCGAAATTTCTAATATCGGTTTGATCATTCAGTATCTTCCCGGGTCCCTCATAGAACACGTTGGTTCCGGTCATCCATGGGATTTGGACAACTACGGCAAGAGCCTAAACATCATGCCACCGTTCGTGGGCGTTGAGCACACCGAATGGTATAATGGCACCGCAGACGCAATTGCTCGAAACCTTAATTTTGTCCGGGAGCATAAGGCTGAGCACGTTGTCGTGCTTAGCGGTGAACATATTTTCCATATGGACTTTCGTCCTGTGATTAAAACACATATGGAGCGCGGTGCCGATCTTACCGTGGTGACCCGTCAGCTTCCGCCGGACGAGCAAAAGCAGCGGTATGGCTATGTAGTAGTTGGAGACGACAGCATAATTTCAGAGTATCATGAAAAGCCCGCCACACCGCCATCGGACATTGCTGCCACCGGAATTTACATTTTTAAAGCATCTGTTCTTACCGAACTCATTGATAGAAATCCTTCCGACGCTAAACGCAATCTTGCCAAAGATGTCATTGAGCGTTTTGCCGGTGATATAAACACGTATGAACACCGGCTCACTGAGTGCTGGGAATATCTTGAGAATGTTCGCGATTACTATAACGCGCAATACCGGCTGACTGCCCAAGGAAGTTTGGAAAAGCTCCGAGAGTGGAACATTCTGACCAACTTGAAATTTCGCCGTGTCGGACATGCTCCCGCCGCCAGCTTCGGCAAATCCTGCCGCGTTGAATCTAGCATGATCAGTCCCAAATGCAACATTCAGGGCACAGTAGAAAACTCAATACTCTCGCCTGGTGTAAAAGTTGCAGCAGGAGCCGTCGTTTCCAACTCTATTCTACTCCATGATTGTCATGTAGGCGAGGGTGCAATTTTGGAACATGTTATTGCAGATCGCGATGCCGTCATCAGCGCCGGCGCGATCGTGGGGAAAATGGAGAGTGGTACTGATATCACGCACGAAGACTATCCTCTAACCCTGATAGGCAAAGGCGCCCATATCGGGGAAGGAATTGTCATAACTCCAGGCCGACAGATTCGCCCCGGCCAGAAGCTGGCGACACAAGAGGCCGCAAACCTGGAGAGTTAACAGGCTACCCGACAACCAGCTCACTTCATTCCGTGGCTACAGACAGACCGGGAACAAACCTAAGCAGGTAATTCCTAATAAACAACGCCATCCGAAAGCTTCGTGTCGTCCTAATGATTATCCTCATCATAAATTATCCCACGAATTCTTTGATTTACATGACAGCTAATGTTGGTCTGCATAGCCGACCAATCCCGCAGGAATGCTCGCCCCGGGCATGGGGTTAATAGTTAAACCCCGTTGCGCCAGACCCTGCAATGTCTCAACCGGGGGAATCTTTAAGTCTTCAGAATATCGGCCATACATATAATAGGAATCGGAGTAGCAATCCACCTTCGTAAAACGTCTTACAAATAACCCGCCGCCCAACCTGATGGTAATCTGTGTGGCGGTTGGTGATTCGCTTGACGAATCTGTCTGGTACGCCAGGAATTGACGAGATTCTTGCACTTCTCCGTTACGAAAGGATATTTCTTCCCTGAGCTGGCCACTGGAGCTCACATTTATGAATAGAGATATAGCGTTGCCCAAGGTGTTGCTCAACGTGAATCCCGGCTTTAATCGAAGGGAAATTGATGTGGAATCTGTCTCTACTTCCAGTGTCTGGCCGCTCGCTTGACCGTGGTCGAAGTATAGTTTCAGCCATGCATATCCAGTCTGAGAGAGGTATCCAAAAGAGTGAATGTCAGCATTGACCACGCCGTTTTCTTTATACAAGCGAACTGCCAATGGCCATTGAATGTCCGCGCAGAGCGGCACACCATCGGAAGTCTCAGAGCTTTTAATGAAAGTGTGAGAAATTGGCGCGGTGCTCAGTTCCTCAATCGAAAAGCACATTGCGGAATCTTCCGAAATTTCTGTCTGGGTGGTATAAGAGAATCCGATATGGCGGAAATTGTGTCGAAGCATAGTCGCGGAAGTGATTAAAGCGGCTGCGATCGCCTCTTCAGTTTGAGAAGATTGAAAAACCATAAAACGAGCAGTATTTTCCAACTGGTCTTTTTGGATTGGCGGCCGGAACTCTTCCATCGTGTAGCAAGACCGATGCTCTGTTCTGAGCTGATTAGTTTCATAGGAGCTTAGTAATTGACGAATAGCCGCGGATGTGCTTTCATCAATCGTAGAACTCTTTTCAGCGCGGCAAAGGAAAACGGACGCGAGAATCGATAAAAGTAAAATCGGCCTATTACGCAGCAAGCTCATCATTCCAAAGTCTCCTGTTTAATTTGACGATAATGGCAACGAAGATCCACGGCTACGTATTATACTTTTAACCAGGAAGACTCCCTACGCGGAAGCCTTCTGTTTCAGGATAATTTCCGGCTCCGCTTTGTCGTCTATACATTCTTTATTAATTCGGATCTCCTCAATCTCAGAACTCCGAGTGGGCAGATCATACATGACATCCAACATGACCGACTCCATAATAGAGCGAAGGCCTCGTGCGCCGGTATCGGTTTCCAAAGCTTTTCGGGCCATTGCGCGCACAGATTCATCCGAAAACTCCAGATTGACGTTTTCCATCTCGAAAAACTTCTTGTACTGCTTCGTCAGCGCATTACGCGGCTTTGTCAAAATTTGCACAAGGTCATCTTCACTCAGTCCATCCAATGTGGAGAGTACCGGCAGTCTGCCTATCAACTCCGGGATGAATCCAAATTTCAGTAGATCCTGCACCGTGACGTGAGCGTAAATATCCCCAAAGCTCTGCTCATTTCGCGAACGAATGTCCGCGCCGAAGCCCATAGTTTTCGTATGAATACGTCGTTCGACAATCTTATCGATCCCGCTGAAAGCGCCGCCGCATATGAACAAGATGTTCGTGGTGTCGATCTGCACGTACTCCTGCTGAGGATGTTTGCGACCGCCGCTGGGCGGCACATTCGCCACAGTGCCTTCCAGCATTTTCAGCAGGGCCTGCTGAACCCCTTCGCCGCTGACATCCCTGGTGATTGAGCGATTTTCAGACTTGCGGGCGATCTTGTCAATTTCATCAATATAGATGATGCCCTTCTCAGCTTTTTCCTTGTCGTTACCCGCATTCTGCCACAGCTTCTGCAACACGTTCTCTACATCTTCGCCTACATAGCCAGCTTCCGTCAAAGTCGTTGCGTCCGCAATGGCGAACGGCACATCAAGTATGCGGGCAAGAGTTTGCACGATCAGGGTTTTACCGCTGCCTGTAGGACCGATCAACAAGATGTTTGACTTGCTCAGTTCCACATCCTCGTTGCCGCTATTAAACAGAATTCGTTTATAATGGTTATAGACTGCGACGCTCAGGACCTTCTTGGCGCGTTCCTGGGATATAACGTACTGATCCAGGTAATCCTTTATCTCGCGAGGCGTAGGAAGTTGATCCATACTACGCCCGACGGTGGATAAGCGCGTTTCCACCTGATCCTGCCCCAGTCGCTCATTGCATACATTTACGCAATCATCACAAATGTAAACACTCGTCATGGATTCCTTGTTAGGCAACCCGCGAAACAAAGTTTTTACCGTGTGTTGATCTTTGCCGCAAAACGAGCACTTCAGCCGCATCCCTTGTGTCTCCACCAACGATAATTCTCCGTAAACAAAATCCGTGATGGCCGCAGAGAAACCGCAGCCTCAATAAACTGTACCCGTAACCCGAAACGAGCATTCAACATCCACCAGTAACTAGCACCGGCCGTTAAGTTGGTAAGCTTCCCCTACGGTAAAACTGATGCTGGGGTCATGACGGCTGGCGTTGGCAGCGGCCTGTCAACTGCAAGAGACGACGACGTCGCAAAGGCCCCAAGTCGCGCCAGGGTTGTGGTAGTCGACCCTGCTTCGGCGGTGCCGCTTGATGAGTTCTCATTACCAGTCAAACTTAGCAATTGGCCTACCGTGACGAAAGTGTACCCCTTCGCCCTAAAATGGTCAACCGCTTTCCGTGTAACATCCAGTACGGTCTCTCTGCCCTTATGCTTGCGATCATGCATTAATATGATTGATCCGTCGCCCGTTTGTTTAATGATCGTGCTAAGCATGGCATCTGTGGAACGGTTTCTCCAATCCTCAGTATCCACATCCCAAAGGATAATCTTGTATCCCATTTTTTCGCAAACTTCGTCTACCTTGCTGTTACGCGCTCCATAGGGCGGGCGCATCGTTAAAACGTCCACTCCAGACGCCTCTTTAATCAGATCATGAGTATCCTGTAATTCTTTGAGGATTTTCTCTGGGCTTTGTTTTCTCAAGTCGGGGTGGCTGTAGGTATGGTTGGCTAATTCAAATCCACTGTCAGCCAATGCCTTCACCAAATCCGGATGCGCCTTTACCATTTCGCCCAGCATATAAAAAGTGGCAGGGACGTTGTTGGCTGTCAAATACTCCATTAGTTTCGGAGTCAGGTTCGGGTTAGGTCCATCGTCATAGGTGAGAGCGATCCATTTTTTACCGGTCTTATGGCTGCTAAACGTCAACTTGTTTTTCGTATCTACAATGGCCAGCTTAACCTCTGGTGTTTCTATCGCGGCGGTCTCAGCAGAAGAACTTTCGACCTCAGGAGTGGATGGCTCGGTTGGCGCTTCGACTTTAGAAACTTCTGCTTTTGAAGAACTCACTTCTTCCAACCTTATAGAGCTACTTTTACCCTTTGGCTTTTTGCTTTCAGTGACTGTTACGTCACTGCGGCTGCGAGAATTGCTTTGAGCGGCCGCCGGTTTTGATTTTTTACCCGCATCGGATTCGGAAGACCGTTTCACAGGGGTACGATCCATGTTGTACGGGGTAACTACCGGGCGTTGCGCACCCCTTAACTGCTGCTGGGCCGCCGGGGTTACATAGGCCGGTTGCGACACAGACGATCTAGCGGGTTGCTGTTGCGTTCCATAGAAGTTCTGTCCTCGCGAGGGAGCCGCGGTAGGACCCGGCTGCGCGGGAAACGTCTGGCCGGGGCTATAACCGTTTTGAGCGTAAATGTTTGGCGAAATAATAATAACAGCCGTCATGAAAACGGCAAAAATAGCTGATCGGATCATCTTAACCACCTGGTCGTATAAGTGCCAAGACATACACAAAGTCCTCACCAGAATTGTTTAGGGTTAGATCCAAAAAGTCTTATGTAGACCAACGTAAGCTTTCCTTTGCATTTGCGAAACCACCGTTTTTCCCATGTTTTCAAACGAAATACAGCGTTAAAGGAAGTAATTTGCAGGATTTTCCGCGTTAAACTTACATTTTTTAGCCACTTTAGATTAATGCCCGCCAATCTCTTGTCTGTAAATCCATATTATGACCAAACGTAAAGAAACCGCTAAAAAGAAACCTGTCGTTGCAGAAGTTGACAGCGAACTGCTACCTTTAATCCCGCTGAAAGATATTGTTGTCTTTCCCGGATGCATAACGCCGTTGTTTGTAATGCGACCTAAAAGCCTGAATTCACTTGAGGATGCGGTTGCTTCAGATAAGCGCTTGTTTCTAGTGACGCAAAAATCCGTAGAGGTGGAGACTCCAGCAGCCGCTGATCTTTACGAACATGGAACCGTTGCCGAAGTGCTGCAGGTTTTAAAAATGCCTGACGGCGCTGCCAAAGTATTAGTTGAGGGTCAGTTTGTTGCGCGAGTGCTGGGTTTTGAGCAAAACGACCGCCTTTCGCGAACCTTAATAGTGCCTTTTGAAACGCTTAAGAGTGATGATCCGAGCCTGGAAGCAAAGATTCGCCTGGTTCTGAACCAGTTCGAAACCTATGTTAGGCTCTATGACAAAATACCTGATGAGCTCTACGCTTCTATTCGCAACTACGAAGATCCTATTCAAATAGCCAATGCCGTCAGCCATTACGCCAATTTTAAAACCCGCGATAAACAGCAACTCCTGGAAACCCAGCATCTGGATAAAAAGTTAGTCCTGTTAAGCCAGCTGCTTGCCATGGAAAATGAGCTGCTTGAGCTGGAAAACCAGATCATGACGCAGGTACGGACTCAGATCGGCAAGAGTCAGAAGGAATACTTTCTTAACGAACAACTCAAGGTTATTGAAAAAGAGCTGGGCTTAAGCGGCGAAGAAGATATTGAAATTGAAGAGCTAGCCGACAAGATAGACGCCAGCAAACTTCCGGAAGAAGCTCGGGAAAAAGCAACTCGTGAACTGAACCGCCTGGCAAAGATGGCACCCATGTCACCGGAAGCCACTGTCTCTCGCACGTATATTGAATGGCTTCTGGATCTGCCATGGGGCAAAGGTACAAAGGACAAGCGAAACCTGAAAGCTGCACAAGAAGTGCTGGACAGAGATCATTATGGCTTGGAAAAGGTAAAAGATCGAATTACCGAATACCTGGCTGTTCATCAGCTTACGAAACATCCTAAGGGTTCGATTCTTTGTCTAGTTGGCCCTCCGGGCGTGGGAAAAACCTCACTCGCCAACAGCGTGGCCGACGCACTAGGGCGTAAATTTGTGCGCATCAGCCTGGGCGGTGTACGGGACGAAGCGGAAATCCGCGGTCATCGGCGTACCTATATTGGCTCCCTGCCTGGCAAAATTTTGCAGGCCATGAAAAAGGCTGGAACATCCAATCCTGTAATTCTGCTCGACGAGATCGATAAAATGTCCGCTGACTTCCGCGGCGATCCAGCCAGCGCCCTACTAGAAGTTCTCGATCCGGAACAAAACAAAGCTTTTAACGATCACTATCTTGAAGTCGATTATAATCTTTCCGACGTCTTTTTCATAACCACCGCCAACACCAGCAGCGGAATTCCTCACCCGTTGCTGGACAGGATGGAATTGATTCGTCTTCCTGGTTACACGGAAGAGGAAAAGATAATGATCGGCGAACGCTACCTGGTACCAAAACAGATCGAAGCAAACGGGCTGGCGGACAGAAACATAGAGTTCAGCCGCCGTGCAGTCCAGGTGCTCGTAGTTAACCACACGCGGGAAGCTGGTGTCCGTAATCTGGAGCGGGAGATTGCTACCGTATGCAGACGCATCGCCAAAGAACTCGTGGCATCCGGCGCAAAAGCATCCAAAAGCGCAAAACAAAAGATTACGCCAGAGCGAATTCGCGCTATTTTAGGACCAAAAAAGTACAAAGATTCTGAAGGACCCAAAGATCCCGAAATCGGCGTAGCAACTGGTCTTGCATGGACGGAAGTGGGTGGGGAAATTCTGCCGGCTGAAGTTACTGTAATGAAAGGCAAAGGAACTTTAGTGTTAACGGGGCAACTAGGGGAAGTTATGCAGGAAAGTGCAAAGGCAGCCCTCAGCTATATTCGATCGCGTAGCGTCGAATTGAAACTGCCGGAGGATTTCTATCAGAACCTTGACATCCATGTTCATATTCCCGAAGGTGCAATTCCCAAGGATGGACCAAGCGCCGGCGTCACTCTTACTACAAGCATGGTAAGCGCGTTAACCAAACGTCCGGTCCGACAGGACATCGCCATGACCGGAGAAATCAACCTGCGCGGTAAAGTGCTAAAAATTGGTGGCTTGAAAGAAAAGGTTTTAGCCGCTCACCGCGCGCACATTATGGACGTCATAATTCCCAATGACAACATAGACGATTTGGAAGACATTTCACGCAAAGTCCGCAAAGAAATGAAGTTCTACCCAGTTGAAAACGTTGACCAGGTTTTGGATATGGCTCTAACTTTAAAAGCTGTAAAGAAACCAGAACCGCGTAAAGCAGCTTCGCGTACTCCGGCCAAGACTACGGCCCGCACCCCCCGCCGCCCGTAATATTTTATTTGGAAGCTTGCGGTCCTCGATGGTTAAACCGTCGAGGATCGCAATGCTCAGCGGGGTCGAAGATAACTCCTGTGGATTTATCCATCATCCCTAGAATCCCTGACTACTGATTGGCAGACGGCAATTCTCCAGTAGCATAAGGAGACCTTCTGGTATTTTCCTTGCGCTTGCGCGCCGACTCAAGCAATTGTGCCAGGTTATTCTGCATCACTGCATCCACTGTAGAAGCTGATTGCGCTGCAACGCCGTTTACCATAACAGGTTGACGTCCCGCTTCCCCATGAGACTTGACTGCCGTTCCCGGCTGACTTGTCAGCAGTCCACTCTGATTCAGAGGGGATTCGGCCACCATATCCATTGCCGTGTTACTTCGCTGAGGACTAACCGTTCGCGTCACCACAGGGGATGCCGGCAATTGCATTTCTTTAACAGAAGGCGGATTTGCCGCGCGCGGTATAACTGCAGCTTTGTCCTGTTTCGCCTCCGGCGTAACTCGCATAAAGTTTGCAGGGGGACGTGTGTTCTCAATATTACCTTGCGCTTTGCCTTGGGTTGCATCAAGGTATTTTCGCTGAGCTTCAGCTATCGCTTGCTTCGCAACATCGCCAGTACCCTGCCGGCTTGTCACGCGTTGGCGAACTTGCGCCATGTTTTTTTGGTCGCTTAATTGATGAATCAGTGCCCTTGCGTGATCGGAAACCCCCCATTTTGACGGGTATTTCTTATCCACAACCTCTTGGGCGGCAGATAAAGCGAATTGCCGGTTCTGTTCCATCTCGTCCGCAGTTGCACTCGCGCGCATCTTTCGATTGTAAATTTCCGCAAGAAGATAGTGATGAGCCGCGCACCGCTCTTTATCAGTACTATCTGTCTGGAACACGTTATAAGCAACCTGCAGGGCTTCGTCATAACGCTCCCCACGCATCAATAGCTGACAAAGCTCCTGTTGCTTTAGACAACGAGTTTCCGCGTCTGAACAGGCGAGCACGCCACTGGCGCATTTGTTAATCTGGTTTTGAAGCTGCTGCTCATGATAAGGGTTTAAGTTACGCCCGGAACGAGCGCTCTCTGATGCTCCCTGCAGCGTCGTTACTGATCCTATTAACAGGAGTGCCATCCAACGATGTCCACTTAATATCATCAATATGCTTTCCCATCTTCTACAATGTTACACAACGTTGAGGGGCAGGCAGATTGAAAACGTTGTCAATCTATTTGGTATGCTTTCCACACAAACAGTTCCCCGGTGCGCTTCGGCTATGGATTTCACCACGTAAGCGCCCAGGCCACTTCCCTCGATACTGCCTTGGGCCTGGCCACGTCTATACCGTTCAAAAATTTCGGGAATCTCACTTGCGCTAAGGCCTGCTCCCTCGTTAGAAACTGAAATGGCGATTCCTGCGACGTCACAGCCCTTATCCGCCGCCACCATAGCCGCCCTGGCTGAAATGGTAACGTCTGTGCCCTCCGGAGAGAATTTGCAGGCATTCGACAGCAAGTTGCCTACCGCCCGAAACAAAAGCCCCTCATCAGCCTCAAGGAGCGGCAGGTCATTTTCAATTTCGAGTCTAAGCCTAAGACGATGCCGATCTATCTCTACCTGAAAGGTAGTGGCCAGATCATGGATAAACAGTCCTACGTTCACATCGTCCAGGCAAAGATGGAGTTTCCCGGAATCAATCTTGTTAGTAGTGAGAAAATTGTCGATCAGCGAAAGAATCTTTAAGCCGCTTGAGTTGATGATTTTAACAAAATCCTCCGCACGAGGACTAATGCTGCCGCTCTCCTTCTCAAAAATCAAAGTGCTATATCCCAGGATCGATGAAAGCGGGATTTTTATATCATGGGTTAGCATACAAAGCATATCTTCACGAAACCGTGCATGTTCGACTTCCTCGAAAACCCGCTTTAAGATATAGCCCATCTCCTCTTGCAAGCCAGGCCACACCACATAATCGCGCGCTCCCGCCCGAAGGCTGAGGATGGCGGATTCACAAGCGGCGCAAGAAGTTATAGCTATTACCGCAGTATTTTTAGGCGAATGCGCCGAACAGACAAAATCCAAACCACTCCCAGCTTCATCCGTTCGGATTAAAACCAGCGGGAAATCCCGCTGCTCAAACTGCTCTATGGCCGCCGCAAGGTCGGTCACCGTTTCCGGCGCATAACCCATCTCGCGCACAACAGTTTCTAAGTTGTCGTCTACCTCTGGGCGATCATAAATAAGCACCCTCTTAGGCGTACGTAAACAAACCCGGCTATCGGTTTCACGGTGCGACATGCATTTATCTGACTTAGTCTAGCTGTCATTGCCAGTAAAATACGTATACCGCGCACTTTTTTTCCCGTTTATATACACGCGCCGATTGTTTCCTTGAATTACCGAAGCCCATAGGCATAATGGCAAATATCTAAAGCCGGAAAAGCGGGTTCGTATCCGCTAGTGACACTTGAGGTTCTGCGGATTCCTACTCTTTTTCGGCGTATCTGGCTAAGGAATGGTGAACTCGGTGTCGACAACGGCAGACGCGCAACACATGATCGAAGTGAAGCTTCCCGATGGTTCAACAAGGGAAGTGCCCGCGAACTCCACATTGATGGACCTTGCAAGAGAGATAGGTCCTGGCCTCGCGAAAGCTGCCCTAGGTGGGAAAATTAATGGCCAACTCGTAGATCTGAGCACACCGATCACTGAACCGTCCGATGTGCAACTGGTGACATGGCGCGATGACGAAGGCCGCGAAATGTTTCGCCACACATCAACCCATATAATGGCTCAGGCTCTAAAGCGGATAATTCCCGACGCAAAATTGACGATTGGCCCTCCCCTTGCAGACAGCTTCTATTATGACTTCGATGTAAAAGAACCGCTCACGCCTGAGATTCTTGAAAAAATTGAAGCCGAGATGGAAAAAATTGTCCAGGAAGGACTTGAACTCAGCCGCACGGAGATTTCCCGCGAGGAAGCCCTTAAGCTATTTACCGAGCAGGATGAACCGTATAAGTTGGAGTTGATTAACAACCTCCCCCCGGATGCCGTCATCTCTTGCTATCAACAAGGCGAGTTTGTCGATCTTTGCCGCGGACCTCACGTTCCAAACACGTCATATATCAAGTCCGTTAAGCTACTCAACGTATCTGGTTGCTACTGGCGTGCCGATGCAAAAAACCAAGTTCTGCAGCGAGTCTACGGCACCAGTTTTCCAGACAAAAAACAACTGGCGGAACATCTTCGTATACTTGAAGAAGCAAAAAAACGGGATCATCGCCGGATCGGCAAAGATTTGGACCTGTTCTCTTTTCAGGATGAGGGCCCCGGCTTTCCGTTCTTTCACCCAAATGGCATGGTCGTATATAACGAGATTATTGAGTTTATCCGCTCAGAACTGGCAGCGCGAGATTACGTTGAGATCATGACACCCATGATTCTCAATGAAGAACTCTGGCACAAAAGCGGGCACTACGAGCATTACAAAGAAAATATGTACTTCACGGAAATAGACGAAGGTGAGTTTGCAGTAAAGCCGATGAACTGCCCCGGCTGTGCCCTTGTGTTTCGCAATGGCTTGCGCAGCTATCGTGAACTACCATTAAAGATGGCCGAATTCGGTCGAGTTCATCGCCATGAACTAAGCGGCGCTCTTCATGGACTTTTCCGCGTCCGCAGCTTCACCCAGGACGATGCCCATATCTTCTGCACCCCGGATCAGTTAGAAGCCGCGGTCACTGAGGCAATTGAATTAATTCAGCGGGTCTACGAAGTATTCGGGTTTAAAGATTATCACATGGAACTGTCTACTCGCCCGGAAAAGAGCATTGGGTCTGAGGAAATGTGGAGCAATGCAACAGCTTCACTTCAGAACTCTCTGGAAAAACTCGATGTAAAATTTAAAATGAACCCGGGCGATGGCGCATTCTACGGCCCCAAGATTGACTTTCACGTCAAAGACTGTCTCAACAGGACATGGCAGTGCGGAACAATCCAAGTCGATTTTTCAATGCCAGAGCGATTCGACCTGAATTACGTTGGTCCTGACGGACTTAAGCACCGCCCAGTCATGGTCCATCGGGCAGTGGTCGGATCCCTGGAGCGTTTTATTGGCGTTTTGATCGAACACACCGCTGGTAATTTCCCAACATGGCTGGCCCCAATGCAGGTGGTGGTGCTGCCAATTTCTGAAAAGAGTCTGGAATATGGTAGAACTATTCTGGGATCTCTTAAAAGCAAGGGAATCCGTGCGAGTCTTGACGAATCCGAAGATAAAATCAGTGCCAAGATTAGAAACTCGGAACTGAAAAAGATCCCGTACATGCTGATTGTTGGTGAAAAAGAAGCAGCGGCGGGAACTATTGGCGTTCGTCGTCATGGCAAAGGCGATTTAGGAGCACAAAATAGCGAAGAATTCTTTGTTTCTCTGCAACGGGAAATTACCGAACGTCGTCGTGACTGATGAAATTAACAGATTTTCAATAGCCAATTAGAGCAAAAGTTGCTGCCATGAGAGGCGTGATTATAATGCCTCTCATGGCAGCAGCAGCAGCACTAAAAAAAAAATTAACTACAATGAGGCTTCCATAGAACAAACGTTCTTGAGCAAAATAGTACCTATAATGTTTATAGGTGCAATTTGATAATGGACGTTCAGGCCAAACTTGCCATACTTGCAGATGCAGCCAAATACGACGCGTCTTGTGCTAGTAGCGGTGTAAAACGTAAGAATGTGGGTGGGTTGGGCAATTCTGACGGCACTGGAATTTGTCACAGCTACACGCCCGATGGGCGGTGTGTGTCACTGCTAAAAATCCTACTTACAAATTTTTGCATCTACGACTGTGCCTACTGCATTAACCGAGTATCCAGTAACGTTCAACGAGCAAAATTTTCCGCTGCTGATGTCGTCAATCTGACCTTAGAATTTTACCGCAGAAATTATATTGAAGGTTTATTTCTAAGCAGTGGGGTAATTGGGTCTCCTGATGCAACCATGGAAGAAATGGTTAAAGCTGCTCGATGCCTTCGCGAGGATCACAAATTTGGAGGCTACATCCACCTGAAGGCCGTTGCCGGGTGTAGCCCGGAATTGGTAGCTAAGGCTGGCTTATATGCGGATCGGTTGAGCGCAAACATTGAAATGCCGCGACAGTCCGACTTGGATGCGCTGGCTCCGGCTAAAAATTTCGTAGAAATCGAAGCAGGAATGACGCGAATTAAAACTGAAATCTTACAAGCCAAAGATAACGCAAAAACGTTAAGAGCTTCTAAGCCCCCATCATACGCTCCCGCCGGTCAAAGTACGCAGATGATTGTCGGCGCCACTTCAAGCACTGATTCCGATATTTTGGGCACCTCTTCCAGGCTTTATCAAACCCACAATCTGCGCAGAGTTTATTATACTGCGTTTAGCCCAATTCCAGATAGTGACCCTCGACTACCAATGCAAACTCCGCCGCTCCTGCGAGAGCATCGCCTTTACCAGGCAGACTGGCTATTGCGTTTTTACGGATTTAAAAAAGAGGAACTTTTCACTCAGGATAAACAAAACCTTAATCCAGACATGACACCTAAATTAGCTTGGGCTTTGCGTCATCTGGAACTTTTCCCCGTTGACGTTAACCGTTGCTCAAGAGAGATGCTTTTGCGCGTACCCGGTATTGGCGTACGTAACAGCGATCGAATTTTAATCCTTCGTCGTCACCAGAAACTGCGCCTCGACGATCTCAGAAAGTTAAGGGTTAATTTAAGCGAGGCCCGATTCTTTATCACTACAGCCGACGGCATTGCTTCTACTCGCCCGCTCGACAAGCCTGGTCTGTTGTCGTACTTTAAACCGCCTCCTGTTCAGTTGACTCTGTTTTCAAGCCTGAGCGGGGAAGTTTAATGCACGTCTGCGCTGCACCCACTTTTGATGCGTGGGTCTCGCAATGCAGAGATCTGGTTCGATCCGGAGCCTCTCCGGATGAAATTTTTTGGCATGACATGTCAGCAAATTTGCCTACTGATCTTTTTGCCAGCGAAAGTGTGAGCAAGCTTCCCACAAATGCGCCACCTATAACTTTCACTGTACCTAGAGGCTTTAGGGATTTGGCGCATGCTGTTTTCCACCACCGCTCTCCCGACCGCCTCTATCTACTTTATTGCGCGTTGTGGCGCATCGTAAACGGCGAAAGGCTTTTGCTCGAAAAATTGACTGATCCCGTAGTTCATCCTCTTTACATTATGAAAAAGCAGGTCACCCGCGACGCTCATAAAATGAAGGCTTTTGTGCGATTTCGCCGCGTCGTGAAGGGCGAAACCGATTGGTATGTTGCCTGGCATCGTCCCGACCATCCGATAATCAGGTACACAGCATCGTTTTTTAAAGAACGGTTCACTAATATGAATTGGTCGGTTCTTACCCCGGACGAGTCCGTACACTGGAATCAGATTGCTCTTACGTTCAGTCCCGGTGTTGCCAAGGATCCTGTCCATGTTGACTTGATAGAAGAATTATGGCGCACTTATTACGCCAGCGTGTTCAATCCTGCCAGGCTAAAAATTAAAGCCATGAAAACAGAAATGCCCGTACGTTATTGGAAAACGCTACCGGAGGCGACAATTATACCTGATCTTATCGCAGCGAGTGAAGGTCGTACTGCGGCAATGCTCGAAGTGAATCAGCAAAATGCTTCTCAATATATTCCGCCAAACCCTACCATTAATATCCTTAGAGAAACCGTAAACAGTTGTCGGGGCTGCCCGCTTTTTCATGGAACGACCCAGGCGGTATGCAGCGAGGGCCCTGCCGATTCTCCATTGGTTCTGATTGGAGAACAGCCAGGCAATGAGGAAGACATTAACGGCCAGCCATTTACAGGGCCAGCTGGTCAGATATTAAACCGTGCGCTTCATGATGCCGGCATTGATCGAGATTTACTGTATATTACTGAAGCCGTAAAACACTTTAAACATGAAATGCGCAACGGCCGGCGGTATCACCGCAGTCCGTCCGCTACTGATGTAGCAGCCTGTCGGCCCTGGCTTCTTGCGGAAATGGAAATTGTAAAACCTAAAGTTCTGGTATGCCTCGGAGTCAGCGCGGCACACAGCGTCATTGGTAAAAAAGTTAGTCTAAGTTCCACGCGCGACCAAATAATTTCTACTCCCATATGCGAAACAACTATCGTTACAACTCACCCCGCAGCTGTCCTTCGTCACCCTGACTCAACCCACCGCGAAGCTGCTTACCTCACGCTTGTGACGGACCTCAAACGTGCTTCTGCCATAGCTTTCAATGTTCCCACTTAACAGTTTCATTGGTATATACTGGTGATACTTGAGCTTGTAAATTTATACCTGCTCCTTATCCAGACACTCTCCCAGCGGCCCTAAGAGCTGCGGGAAGAATTTAGGAACTTCGCTCTGACATAGAACAACCTTCCCGGTAACAGGGTGAGGAAACTCAACTTGGTAAGCGTGTAATGCCAGGCGGCTATGCACATCCTTATCCAGCCCGTACTTCTTATCCCCAACCACGGGGAACCCATTTTCCGCGCAGTGGACGCGTATTTGATTTTTGCGACCAGTATACAGATGAATTTCTAGCAATGAAAAGGCCTGAGTTCGCTTTAATACTTTATAATCGGTACGCGAGAGCCGCCCCAGCGACTGGTCTGTCGTAGAATATACTCGCTGAGCATCGTTCTCCGCTAGATAACTTACTATAGAATCGGCAGTGGCAGGGGTACGGCCATGAACGACCGCCAGATAAACCTTGCGAGTTTCCTCCCATCGATCCTGGAGGCGGTGTTTCGCTTCTTCGCTTTTAGCGAAAATTAGAACTCCGGACGTGTCGCGATCCAAGCGGTGTACAATAAAAATTCGATTTCGCGATTTTGAACTGCCCTTGCGCACATAATCGGTCATTGCATAATATGCGGTTTTAACTCGTTCCCGCTCAGAAGCCATTGTCAGCAATCCCCCGGGCTTATCCACCAAAAGCAGATCCCGGTCTTCATGAAGGATTTTTAAACCCAAAGGCAACTGCCTGGGGCGTCGCGATTTTTTAAAGCTCGAAAGTTCTTCAGTCAATATGGCTACCCCGATTGTTCCGTACAATAATAATTGGAAAGCATTGACTAAGCATCGCCCTGCAATTCTCTGACTTTCATTAGATTCTTCCAAATTGGACTGCGCTATGTTACATATCGATATATCTATACCAGATTTTGTTAAGTATGGGCGGACAGATGCTCCCCGCTCTGCCAAGGCCCGCCACCTGGGAATCCTTATATTATTCCTATCCGCCTGTGACCTGGCATCATGCAACGCTGAATACCCTGACATGAGACCGTCGGCGACACTGCGCATGGAAGCCAAAGACCACGGCCCTGTGCTAGTGCACGGCGACGGTCCGAACGATTGCGATAAGTATGGTGCCCGCGATGTTTGGGTATGGGAAGATGACGGCAAGTATTATATGCATTATGATGCCGCCGGTCCGAAGGGCTGGCTGGTGGCAGTGGCAGAGAGCACCGATTTGATAAATTGGGAGAAAAAGGGCACCGTGCTTGACCTCGGCACTACCCCTGCCCTCGACAGCGCTAGCGCGAGCTATGGCACCACTTATCAGGCAACTGATGGGGATTGGCATATGTTTTACCTCGGGACGCCCAATGTCACGCCGCCGCCTGATCGGATACCCGCTTTTCCTTATCTTACAATGAAAGCCAAATCACAATCGCCTATTGGTCCCTGGACGAAACAATATGATGTCACACCATTTCGTCCTGTCCCTGGCACCTACTATCAGGATACCGCAAGCCCCGGCCATATCATTAAACACAAAACGGAGTTTCTCCAATTTTTCAGCGCATCTAAATCCGACGAAAGTCGCACCCGACGCACTTTGGGTCTTGCGCGCACAAAAGACCTAAATGGCCCATGGAGCGTGGACCCGCACCCCATCGTCCCGCTTGAAGAACAAATCGAAAACTCAACCATGTACTACGAACCTGAAAACCAGACATGGTTTCTTTTTACCAACCATATAGGCACGGCTGGAGTGGACGGCCCAGAGTATACCGACGCAATATGGGTCTATTGGACAAAAGATCCCACATACTGGGATGCTCGATGCAAGGCGGTTGTGCTCGATGGCTCAAACTGTACGTGGGCCACGACCTGTATAGGCTTGCCCAGCGTAGTTAAACATGGCAAAAAGCTTGCATTGTTTTATGACGCGCCGAAGGGCGGCGGAACCAGCCATATGGGTCGTGACGTCGGACTTGCCTGGCTTGACCTGCCCCTCAGTCCACCTTCACAGGGACGCATTGACACTAATGGTTCCGTCATAAGCGGCTTAGATATCAAAGCAAACGGCGACAGCATTACCGTCTCTCCCGGAGCTGCTACCGTCGGGAGCAAGGAAGCCAAACTATATACTACAGCAACGCTTCTTATCACTGCTGGTACCCAGCAAAGCATTAAAGGCGAACAAATGCAACTGCCACCAGAAATCATCCCCGCCTGGATTTCCGGCGGACATCTGGCCAAGCTAAAAACCGCCAACGTAATTCCCGGAGCCCTTGTGCCCGAATCCCTTCAGGTTCGGTTGCCTGATGGAGCACTTCTCAAACAAGGAACTGATTATGTAGCCGAAGGCCGGTGGGGTAAATTGGCCTGTGGGCCTTCCGGTCGTGTATCCACTGAAACCCAAGTTCTGGTTGATTACAAGTTCGGTCTTTTGCGCCTTGACGGCGTTGACATTTTGCCCGATGGGATGGTGATAACGGTGACTGGTGTACCGGACT
Source organism: Candidatus Sumerlaeales bacterium (assembly GCA_038243585.1). Taxonomy (GTDB): domain Bacteria; phylum Sumerlaeota; class Sumerlaeia; order Sumerlaeales; family Sumerlaeaceae; genus JAKFFN01. The sequence goes on from JBBSQY010000005.1 coordinate 68,133, forward strand.
TTGTCTGTCCGACGCCACCGCCTGTTACTACCGGCGGGCTGAGGCTGGCGAACATATTTCGTCCGTACAACTCACAAAAAGTTGAATCGTGGCATATCTTTGTTGCCGGGCAACCTTTTCCAGAACCAACCCAAGCAGAAAAGGTTCAACTATCTCAGCCTGTGCGGCAGACCCTGGCTAAGCTCCGCGCAGGAAAACCTGTTCACATTGTAACTTGGGGCGACAGTGTCACAGCCGGCGGAGATGCATCTAAGCCAGAACTAGCTTACGCAAACTTGTTTATTACACGACTGCGCGAACGCTTTCCAAAAGCCGCAATTACTCACACAAACTCTGCAATCGGCGGCACTAACACCTCTCAACGGCTTCCTGATTTTGAAAAAGAAGTGTTGGCCCATAAGCCTGATCTTGTAACCATGGAATTTGTTAACGACATGAATTTCCCGGTTTCTGAACTCCAGAAAAACTGGAATCAGGCATTAACGCAAGTGAATGCGTCCGGTGCAGAGGCAGTTGTTATTACACCCCACTTTACAATGCCTGAGTTCATGGGCAACGCCCACCCACGCGGTACAGAGGTGCGCCAGGATGTCCGCTGGCTTAAGCTCATTGCAAAGCAGAATGCTGCAGGTCTTGCAGATACGTCCCGTCGCTGGGCACATCTTGAAACTGAAGGCGTTCCGTATATCACGCTCCTGCATAATGGCATTAATCACCCGAATGACCGCGGACATGAGATGTTCGTCAAAGACCTGATGAGCCTCTTTCCGCTAAAGGATTAACGCAATGGAAAAACCCCGTGGATTAATAGACCTGGATTTCCGCATACGCCGCGCGGCGCTGGTACTGCTTTATCTTTCAATCGCGGGATTGTTAGCCGTCATGCTATATTATGCTCGACCGGCCATTGAGTTCGTCCTTACTGTACTATCTCCATTTATCGTCGCGCTTATTGTGGCTTATATATTTAACCCGATTGTAAACTGGCTTCAGCGGCGTTTTAAACTTGGGAGAATTAGCGGGGTGGTAATAACCTACGGACTCATCCTGACCATCACCGCCGGATTCTTTGCAATCCTTTTACCGATACTTTATGGTCAGTTGAGAACCGGTATCACTAGCATAGTTAGTAACTCCCCGGATGTCATGGCTAAAGCCAGCACCTGGTTGCGACTTCATGTGTCATCTGCCGAGCTTGATCAGGCCCGCGAGCTGCTGAAACGTAACGTCGATTTAAGCGCGATTACGGGCCGGGCCGGCGACGCGGTGGGTCAGGCTTTTGACACGACCCGATTCATAACCAAAGCCATCGGCACAACCATCGGCGTCATCATCGGGTTTTTTGCCTTTGTTTCTTTTGTAGTGGTAATCTGCTTTTATTTTCTCTTGGATTACAACCGCTTCGAACACATCGCCCGCGTCCTGTTGCCCGAAGATAAAGAATCCAAAGTTTTTACAATCTGGGCCAGAATTGATGAAGCTCTAGGCGGATTCCTCCGCGGGCAGTTAATCGTGGCAACCACAGTAGGCGTGCTTTATACCATAGCTCTCATGCTGATGGGGATGCAAGAGTATGCTGTGCTGGTTGGTTTTCTTGCCGGTTTTGGCAACATGATACCCTACCTGGGACCGGTCATTGGCGGCGTACCAACGGCCCTTTGGATCCTATTTGGCAACACCTACAGTACGGGCGATGAGAAGATGATTGGAATTGGCATCATTATTTTGTTCAGCATTGCTGTGCAGTCCCTTGACGGATTTTTCCTGCAGCCACGCATTGTCGGAAAGAATGCGGAACTGCATCCCCTACTGGTACTGCTGGCGCTGCTTATTGGAGCTCAGTTTGGCCTTGGGGGAATGATAATAGCGGTTCCCGCCGCTATCATGTTACGCATGATCCTAAAGGAGGTATGGTGGGATCCCCTGGAGCGCCAGGAATACGAAAACAAGCGCATTGCATTTTCAACGACTACGCCGCCTCAATTTCCTGCCCCTAAGTTCCCGCCTATCATGGCGGAAACTATTCCCCGTGAGGAAACAGCAGTTTCACCGGCACCACCAGATTCTCAAGAAACAACGAAACCACCAAGGCGGTCAAGAAATCGGCGTCGCCGTTAATGGGGCGCTTATCGGCTCTACATCCCCAAGATGGACATCCGCGTTTACCGGAACAACTTTCCCTTCGTTGAGAGTTATCATGGGAACGCCGTATTTTTCAACCAGCGGATCGTGCGTCACGACGATCACAGTTGCTCCTTTTTCTCGATTATATCGAAAAAGCAGCTCAAGAATTTCACGGCTGGTTTCCGTATCTAAGCTACCCGTTGGCTCGTCCGCCAAAATGAGCCGCGGGTGATTCGCGATGGCTCGCGCAATCGCTACCCGCTGTTTTTGTCCGCCAGACAATACTCCAGCCTTGGTACGAACAAGGTCGCTAAGTCCTACTTCCCTCAAAGCCTCCGCCGCCCGCGCTCGCGCTCCTGAAACAGAATGCTTGCCCAATAGCAGAGGCACCATAACGTTGTCCAAAGTGGTACGACTTTCCCGTAAAAAGAAGTTTTGAAAAATAAAACCTACCCTCTCATTTCGAAACGCGGCCAGTTCACCGTCCGACATCTTTTCAAGGTATCGACCTTCAAATGATACCGAACCTGAATCGGGACGATCAATGCCGCCGCATAAGTTCAGCAGTGTTGTTTTTCCGGCGCCGCTTCTCCCTATAATTGCAGTAAACGAACCTTGTCTAAACTCGAAATCTGCTTGGTCAAGCACTGGCACTCTGCGCGAACCTGAATGAAATACTCTGGTTACACCATGCCCTGACAAAAGAATATCCTGTGTGGTAGTCATAAGATTTGAAGCTATGCTTTTACCTCTCGACAATATGCAATCTTTTTACCAGGAGTTCCCCGGTGTCCAGTCTTAAACAAATCCTGCGCCGAATGTTTTCCACACCGGAAGACGTGGACCTTCGCAGCCATGTGGGTTATTTTTTCTCTCAAAGGATTTTGGGGATCAATAGGGTCGCGCGCTGGCCAGTTCACTGGACCTCGCGGATCGTTCAGCCGGAAAAAGTTTCCCTGGGCCGGGCCAGTTATCCCGGAGATATGCCCGGGTGTTATATTCAGGCGAATAATGGCATTGAGATAGGCGACTATTGCCTGTTTGGTCCGAACGTAGGTCTCGTGAGCGCAAGTCATGATCCGGAAAATCCTCGTCTGCACCTATTAGCTGCTCCCATTAAAATTGGAAATCATTGCTGGATCGGCATGAATGCAATCATTTTGCCCGGGGTCCAGCTCGGTCCTCACACTAGTGTCGGAGCCGGGGCTGTGGTCACGAAAAGTTTTCTTGACGGCCATTGCGTGCTCGCTGGCAATCCTGCACAGATTATTAAACGTGTTAAACCTACCAAACCCGTATCAGCCGTTGCGCCTTAAGCGCCAAGTCGATCCGTTTAGAAGTACAACAATACACTGCATTATAAGACCGAACGACAGGATTAAACCCCTCTTTGAATCGGGTAATGGATGGTGTATTAGCGCCAACAAAGTCAAAGACCTCCCAGTTGCCGTCCAAGTGATCTTTCAGTATCTGCCATACAAGCAGACTACTAATGCCTGACTTTAAAGCCGGCGTATTAGTAGCGGCCAGCTCATAGTATACCTGACCATTGTACCTTAGAGCGACTAAGAACGAATCCATTACTCCGTCGCGCCAGGCGCAATATCGCCGACGATTGCCGGTTAATGCATCTCCACCCGCAATCTCTAAAAACAACTTCTTTGGCACGGGGCATTTTTCACCGTGACGAGCAAATGTTTCACGAAAAATTTCGTAGCCCTGCTCTCCGTTCCACCTGTTCGAAATCTCAAACCCAGACTTTTCTGCTTTCTTAATATTACGCCGCACCTGGCCGCTGAAGCCAGTCCATAGCTTTTCTTCAGGCTGCTGCAAGTCAAGCTCCAAGGTTCGCCGCGGCGTCATGTGATATCCGCTGCTGACGAGATGCTGCAAACCCGTAAGTCCCGGTGCGCATTGCAAATTTTGGTATCGAAAATTGCGCAAGTAAGAAGATAGGACAGTCAGTGAATGTCCTTCGGCAAAATTCTTTTTTTCTTCTCCGGATGTCGGCGCGATAAAACCAGCATAAGGCGTGCACAATGGCATGACCGCTGTTGCCACCCCAAGTCTGTTCCTTAGAAGTGCGCAGAATCCTCCAACCAGCCGGTTATTATCAAAAGCTCCAAAGATTGTATAAACCCCATCATCATAAGCTGCGTTTATGACTGATTTCCAGATAGTAGTATGGAACAAGCTACCCATCCCACAGTTCCGGACAAATGCATCCCATGACGACTCTTCATGAGCTTCCAGGGGTCTAACTATGATCTCCGTCATACCGGATCCGAATCTCCCAGAAGTTCCTCGTAGATCGCCAACACTTTTTCTTCCATCTGTTTACGGGAAAAGTGTTCCTTTATCCGCCGACTTCCAGCGTTCGCCAGTGCAGTACGCTTTATAGGATCACATGACAACTTCACAATCTGGTCAGCAAGGGAATCGACGCTGCCGGCAGTAAATAGCTGTCCGCATAAACCATGTTGCACTAAATTATTGAGTCCGCCAGTGTCAGCTACTAGCGTCGGCACACCACAGACCATCGCCTCAGCTGCCGCCAGCCCGAAAGACTCGATTCGAGACGGCTGCACGTAAAGATCAAGGAAAGGCAGAAATTTCTCCAAGCCAGGCTCAAAACCAAAAAATTGGATGGCATGATCAACCTTGAGCTCTCCAGCCCTCGCAACCAGCCGTTCCCGGTCTGGCCCCTCCCCCCACACCACGCAGCGCGCCAGCGGATTTTCAGCTAAAATCTTCGGCATGGCCTCCAGCAGTAAATCATAACCCTTTATTTTTCGCAGGTTTCCCGCTGAACCAATTAAAAAAATATTACGGTTTCCACTTTTTGGAAAACAAGTTGCTAGAAACGATTTTCGGTCGACGGCACGACCCGGACAGAACCGATCCGTATCTACGCCGTTCGGTACTACCCGCACCCTACCACGCTTCACACCGCGAGAAATCAACTGATTCGCAGCGCTTTCAGAAACACTAAGGACTATATCCATCATCGAGAGCAATCGCGGCATTATCATGTCCATTACCTTTCCACGTGCAACGCCCTTCTCCTGCCACTCATGCGCTCCGTGATCGGCTGCGACCCATTTTATCTTTCGCTGTAATGTCATGCGCGTAATGGCCGCGCCGATCGTAGGCCTCGCCAGAGCGACATGAACAATGTCCGGCTGAAACTTTTTTATGTGCCGGCGTAGATCTAATACGTTACGGGCCATGGAACAACCAAATACCCGAGCTTGCATACCGCTGACATTAAGTTGGCTTTGCAATTCGCCTCCGCGAGACCATGCTAAAAACATTACCTCGCAACCGACCGCATGCATTGATTTTCCCAATGCAGTAGTTATTGCAGTAGGCGAATCGTTTTCAAACGCGTTTACAAGATAAAGAATTCGCCTTCCACGTATCATAAATTTTCATCAAACGTAGTGCTTTCATCCACTGAATGCAATGTGGATAGCCCATATTTATGGATGCGTTTGCGCAGAGTATTTCTCGTAATTCCTAAAAATCGCGCAGCATGAGACTGGTTTCCCTCACAGGAAGTCAAAGCCCGTTTTACAAGATGGCGTTCCACAACATCAAATGCGTCCAAGCCTGGTTCAAGGGGCTGGCGCCGTTCAAGCTCCACAAACAAATCATCAAATATCTGATCCCCGGCGATGCGTTCTCCAAGATCCATCGCGACTTGAGCAGGAGTAACTGCCGCAGCTGGACTGTCGATAATATTTCCGTTGGTCTCAGAGATTTGGCTGACATCGTCCATTGCTTTCCCAAGATGTTTCCGGAGCTCTCCTGCTGTAAAAGGTTTATGCAAAACTGAAAACGCTCCTGAATCTTTTGCAAACGAATCAAATCGTTTGTTTCCGGAAGTCGTCATTATTATCACTGGACATTTTAACCGCTCCTGGAGAATCGTAAGCGGGAGCTTCTCCCCTGTACCAGCCAGTATGGAATCATCGGTCAGCACTACGGCATATCCTGTCTCTGTTGCTGACCACTCCACAGTCTCTGAAAATTGGGTTTCAATTTCCGGGCCAAGAGAAACCCGTCTCAAGGCAAATCTCACAGACGCATCTTTTTCTATAATAAGAATACGCTTTTTTGCTCCGCTCAAGGCTGGTTATCCAGCGCAGGCATCGTCAGGCTGACCGATGTGCCGTGATCTGCGGCATTCCTTACAGTCAGCCGTCCGCCGTACTTACCAACTAGCTTTTCACTTACAAAAAGCCCAAGCCCAGAACGGGAGCCTGTATCCCGAGCAAAAGGATCAAATAAATCATCACATGCATCTGGGCTTAAGCCCACCCCCGTATCTCGTACATTAATGCGCACCATGGGACTTCCTCCCTTGTCCTCCGGACCAGCAACTAAGGACGTAGATACATTTAGTATTCCGCCGTGCCACATCGCATCCATAGCATTGTTAACGGATTGCAGAACCACCTGCTGAATTTCCCCTGCGTCCGCAAGAACCCGTGGGAGATCAGAAGTAAGCCGTTTATGGATCAAAACCTGCCGCGCCGCCAGTTTGTGCTGACATAGAGCGAGGACATCTTCAACGATCGTGTTCATATCCAGCCATTCCAGCTGGGGTGTGTGTCTGCCAGCCAGTTCCTGCAGCCGGGCTACTGTCTGATCTATTCTGTGTAGGCTGTCAGTCAAAATTTCATAGTCCGCGCCGCGCCCGGGCGGAAATGCCCCTTCATCTCGAAGAGCATCCAGCACAAGATGGCTCGCCGCCAGCGGATTTCGAACTCTGATAGCAATTTCTTCTGCCAGTGCCTGCAAGGTAACTCCTCGCTCAGCCAGGCGGACATCGTCTGCTGCTGCAATGAGACGATGGTGCTGCCTGGCATTCTCAATAGCAACCCCACACAAGCTTGCGTAAGCTTTAAAGAGCCGCATTTCTTCTGCTTCAAAATGCCGTGGGTCAGATGTATAAATATTTAAAATACCCACGAGGCGCTGCTGATAATAAACTGGAACGGCGAGCAGCGTTGTCTTTCGCTCCTGTTTTTGCATTTTGCCCGGGCGACGACCCGCAGTCTTTCTCACCTCCAGCACACGCACGGGTTCACCTCGCGCAGACAGCTTTTCCACCAAACTATCAGTCGTCTCGCGGCGCTGCGTGTAATGTCCGGATCCACCGCTTGAGGCGCTCAACTGGAGGTCATGCCCCTTGCCAACTAGCAGTACTGTACATTGTTTCACATCAACAATGGAAAGCAAAGACTGTGTTACACGGTTAAGAACCTCTGACAGTGGGTCAGTACTGATCAATCCCTGTCCAATTTCAAAAAGGCTTTCCAATCGTTCAGTATGCCTAACCAGACGGTCATACTTTCTCGATGTTGCGACGATCCTGCTTACCTGGCCTGCTATGGCCAGAAGAAGCCGTTCATCTTCGTCCGAAAATGGAATGGGTTGCTTTCGAGAGACATACAGAACACCCGGTAACTCTCCATCGCCTCCCAGCGATACGGCGATCTCGGCCTCTTCACTCTGCCTGTTAAAGGATCTTTGCAAATCGCTGTTGCGAAGAGAAAGCACTGCAATATGATTGACATCCAAAATGCTAGGATCAGAGAATTCTGTATCTTCGGAGCCATGCGCGGCTTCTATTCTCAAATGGCTCTCGGCAGTAAAATCCTCAAATCCTATAAAAACCCTAGATGCACCATAAGCATCTGCCGTCTCCCGCACGATCCTTCGTAGCAACGTCGCGCTGTTTGCGGTCGAGTTTATTAAATCGGCAATTCGGTGTAAAACTTTTAACTGCCTTGGCTTATGTGAGCCTCGCCGCGCCGTCGGCAAGACCACATCTGCTTTCATATTGCTCCCCGGATCTTTAGCAGCAGGTTTAAAAGTCCGCTCCTTCAAAGTTCTTCCCGGCGATTAATTCCCAACATGGACTTTCTATCTTTCGCCGCAGCCCGAATGCTTTCTTTTTTACCGATTGGATCGCGAACGTCGATTATCCGGATTGTCGGATTTGTCACATCGCTAGTGATCATCTCAATATCCCCACAGCCGACTATTTTATCCCAGAAATCCTGATTCACAAAGATATCCTTATACTTCTCCAGTTCAACTTCATCGGTTCGCTTGTTCAGCAATCCGTGGGTTACGAAAATTCTTTGCGATGTAAGCCTGTATTTCGTGCTATGGTAACGGACAAAATATCGGATTAGCACTGCGAAGACAATAAGTGCGACAACCGCAATTACCGCCAACTGTCCCACAGCGATAAACGGCAACGGCACAAATTGGAGGGCAATAACTACAGCTATGCCACCAAGTACCCAAAGTAATACTGCTGGTATCGCAGTCCACATAGAAGGGTACTCATCCCAAAAAGTCTGCTCCTCTTTCAGGTCTAACGGAGGTGCCATGTAAGCCCCGGTTGGCCCCTGTGCATCAGTGTTCAGTTTCGCGGAAAATCCAGGCCGATTCGGCGCTGCCGCAGCAATTCCCTCTACCGTTATTGCATTTCCGCAATGCCCGCAAAAATTTGCGCCATCTTCAACCGGTAACCCACAATTAGGGCATTTCATAAACAAAGCTCCCTTGGCATCTTTGATCGAAATATCTGCTGCTCAAAAAAAACCATATTTTTACTTAAAATCATATCAGATAACAGCCTAAAGAAAGAACAATGCCAGAAAAAATTGAAAAGGTAGCCGCCGTCAATGACCATAGAAATTAAAAGCATCCTATTAGGCGTGACCGGCGGAATTGCCGCCTATAAAGCCGCCGACCTATGTTCAAAACTAACCCAGGCAAAACTATCTGTTAGGGTAGCATTCAGTCGCAATGCCGAAAGGTTTGTTGCTCCCCTTGTATTTGAAGCTTTGTCTGGCCATCCCGTTTATAGTGATGTGTTTAATGCTGCCACGGCCTACCAGATGGAGCATATTTCATGGGCCCGCTGGGCAGATGCATATGTTATAGCGCCTGCCTCGGCAGACATTATTGCACGGATGGCGTCGGGCCAATCAGCCGATCCCCTAACAACTCTATACCTTGCTTTCCGTGGACCTGTTTTCATTGCCCCATCGATGAATACCGCAATGTTTGAGCACCCAGCCACGCAGGCAAACATGGCAACCCTTTCCTCTCGTGGTGTTACTATCATCCCACCGGGAGTCGGGGCTCTCGCCTGCGGTGAAACCGGATCCGGGCGAATGGCAGAGCCTCAGGATATTATGGCGTTTCTGAATCTCAACCCCTCAGGTCTGAGTAGTGCAGTAACAGGCGTCGGTCATCCGGCGTCGGCCCGCCACCATTATCGGCCCACAGACCAGTCTCTGGAAGGTCGCACCGTACTCATAACGTCTGGCCCCACAAGGGAGTATTTAGACCCGGTCCGGTTTATATCCAACCCGTCATCAGGGAAAATGGGACTTGCTCTCGCAAACGAAGCCATGCGCCGTGGTGCAAAAGTGTATTTTATTACGGGCCCTGTCGACTCCAATTTAATTCCCACAGATAACTGCGAAGTTCATCAAGTAGAGGCTGCGCGAGAGATGCTCCAAAAGGTTCAGGAGCTCAAAGCCCAATGCGACATTTTTATATTTGCCGCCGCCGTCGGAGACTTCCGCGCAGCCCAACCAGTAAACAGAAAAATTAAGCGTTCTGGCAATTCAATCAGCCTGCCATTAGTAGAAAACCCGGATATTTCACAGGAGATTTCTGTCAATAAACAACCAGGCCAGGTCTGCATCGGCTTTGCCGCCGAAACCACCGATCACGAATCCAACGCACAAGCAAAGCTGCAAAGAAAACAATTAGACGCCATAGTACTCAATGATATATTAAATCCCACGATTGGATTTAGCAGCGAGGAGAACGAAGTCAGTATTTATTTCGAGGAAAGGCCACCAATAACAATCACTCGACGACCAAAACATGAGGTTGCCTACGAAATTTTACGAACAGCCGTGCAATTATTAAATGAAAAAGCCTAGTAATTAAAAACGGCTATCTGATATCGCTGGCGGTAGCGCCCAGCACTTCATCCGCTGTAGATACGCCCTCAAGTACCTTTGTGATACCCGATCTGCGAAGGGTTTCCATTCCCTCTTCAATGGCAAGCCGCTTAAGCCCAGTGCTTGTTACGCCTGCCACGATCTGATCCCGCATATTATCTGTCAGGACCATGATTTCATATAATGCGATACGTCCTTTGAAGCTTCTTCCACTGCAGCGTTCACAACCTTCGCCGCGATAAAGTGTAATATCATCCTCGGCTTCTAACAACGCAATAATGTCGGGTGAGGGATGATAGGATTGTTTACAGTTATCACAGATTTTGCGTACCAGTCGCTGAGCTACGACCATGTTAAGTGCTGCTGTAACCAGGAATGGTTCAACGCCCATGTTAGTCAGTCGGTTTACGCTGCTAGGGGCATCATTTGTATGCAGCGTACTCAGCACAAGGTGACCTGTCAGTGCCGCTTTAATACCAATTTCAGCGGTTTCCAAGTCGCGAATTTCGCCGACCATGATAATGTCCGGGTCCTGTCGGAGAAACGCCTTCAGTCCATTCGCAAAAGTAAGATCAATCTCAGGCCTTGCCTGAACCTGGTTAATTCCCTTAAGCTGATATTCAATAGGATCTTCTATGGTGTTAATGTTCTTGGCGTTGTCATTGATAGTGCTCAGCGCAGAATACAACGTGGTGGATTTACCCGACCCGGTGGGTCCTGTGACTAGACACATTCCCCACGGCATTCTGATCTGCTCTTCAAACTTTTCCAGTGCCTCCCGATTCATACCAAGGTCCGTAAGGTTCAGCATCAAATTGCTGCTGTCCAGCAAACGAATGACTATCTTTTCTCCGTTAGCCATTGGGCAACTCGAAACACGGAAATCGATATTTTTCCCACTCACCGTTACCTTAAAACGCCCATCCTGTGGCAGGCGCCGCTCGGCAATATCTAGTTCGCTCATGATCTTGATACGGGAAATGATTGCGTTCTGAAACTTTTTCGGAGGATTTTTCCCCTCCTGCAATACGCCGTCCACTCTGTAACGCAGCCGAAACGTTTTCTCATACGGTTCCAAGTGGATGTCACTGGCCCGCATTTTGATTGCTTCCTGTATTATCATGTTAACAAGCTGGATAACCGGCGCATCTGTTGGGTCAGGAGCCAGATCATCCACCATGTCGCCGACTTCGTCCATCGACACGTCCATGTTGAAGGATTCCATTTCGTCATCGGAAACCTCCTTCAACATCTCGTTAACGTCGTCATCCACCGGGTAATACGTGCGGATGGCCTCTTGAATATCGCTCTCAAAAGAAATGACGGGCACGATCTTGTTGCTCGTAAGCAGGCGCAACTCATCGATCAGGACGATATTAGACGGGTCTGCCAACGCCACCGTCAGGGTGTCTCCTGTTTTATCAACAGGTATAATCTGGTACTTGCGAACAATATCTGCCGGAATGGAATCCAGGATATCTGGATCAATTTCATAATGGGACAATGTAATAAACGGAACTTCTAGCTGTCGACCAAGAGCTGCCGCCAGTTCATATTCGCTGGCGTATCCGCTTTCAATAATGATCCGCCCTAGGCTTCCGCCCCGCTCCGTTTGCTGGTCAAGGGCAACTTCTAACTGTGAATCCGAGATGATATCATCCCGAACCAGCATCTCCCCTAACTTACGTTCCAATACGCTGGCCATCGCGGTTCTACCTAACTAATTAACTTTTTTAAATACATTTTTTGGAATTGTGAATCTGTATGGAGAATTTGTTAAACCTTAATAATTGAAATTAAAGACAAATTTTCTCTTGGATTAGTTATTTGAAACTGAAATCCCCAGACAATGATTGATATAACGTCGGTTCTTCATATCTCCAAGACAGAGCAATTAGCTCCTCTTCTTCCAAAACTGGAAGAAGCCGCGCGCATCGCCATTGATACGGAAGCGGACAGCCTCCATCATTATTTCGAAAAGGTCTGCCTGCTACAGGTTTCAGTTCCCGGCGTAAATGCCATTATAGATCCGTTGGAAGGGATTGATCTTTCCTCACTGCTCGAAATTCTTGCCCGCAAACCCCTTATAATACAAGGTGCGGACTATGACCTGCGCATGATGAAACGCGACTATGACTTTAACGCCTCCCATATTTTTGACACCATGCTTGCCGCGCAGATTCTTGGATACGAGCGTTTCAGCTACGCCGCCCTGGTAGAAACCCACACAGGCGTTGTATTGAGCAAACACGGTCAGAAAGCGGACTGGAGCCAACGACCGCTTCCCGAGAAACTAATCACTTACGCCGCCGCAGATACTCATTACTTGCTTACAGTGGCCGACCGTCTGGAAGAAGAGCTTGAAGCCGCTGGTCGCAGTTCCTGGTTGGACGAATGCTGCGTGCGCCTGTTGGACTATGTTCACGACGGGATGCGCCCATCGGATCCGGAAAAGCAGTGGCGCGTAAAGGGATGGCACACCTTGAAACCCGGCAGAGGATGGGCTTTTCTGCGCGAGATGTGGAGATGGCGAGACTCCGAAGCGCAAAAGGTGGATTATCCGCCTTTTAAGGTCATGAGAAACGAATCCCTCGTGGAAATTGCCATGTGGGCGCAGGAAGGATTTGCGCCGAAAGATTTGCCTAAAATCCCCAAAAATATTAATGGCCGCCGCCGCCGCGAAATGGACGCAGCCCTTGCCACCGCTAGAGATATGTCACCATCCGAATGGCCTAAACCCTTAGAAACCACCCGCAGAAGTCTGCCGGCGCTGGATGATGTGCTACTTAATGAAATCAAATTTATCCGAGACACTTTTGCAACGAATCTGAAGCTCGACCCTGGCTTTCTATTATCGACGTCAAGCATCGCGGCTATAACGGCTGCTCAGCCAAACGAGATTAGCCTGCTGAACGAAGTTGCAAATCTGTACAACTGGCAGATTGACCTGATGGGAGCTGAGATAATAGACGCTGTAAAAGGAAAACGACTTCCAAAGCCAGTAAAACCAGCAGCTCCAGATCTGACGGCTATCACGACCGAAACCTGAAAATACGCCCGTAATGATAACCATTCACCACCTCTTAGTCGAAGCCGTAGAACGCGGTGCCAGCGATCTGCATTTAACCCAGAATGCGCCCCCCATTCTCCGCATAGACGGCGACCTCGAAATCCTCGACCTCCCGCCCCTTACTGCCGGAGAGAGTCGGCGGATGATTTACTCCATCCTAAACGATTCTCAAAAGGCTGCGTTCGAAGAACGCTGGGAACTCGACCTCAGCATCGAAATCGAAGACATTGGCCGCTTCCGAGTTAACGTCCACAAGCAGCGCGGCGCCGTTGAAGCCGCATTCCGCGTCGTCAACGACCAGATAAAGTCTCTCAAGCAGCTTGGCCTACCCACCGTAACCGAGGAGATCGCCCGAAAAACCAGCGGACTTATCCTCGTCACCGGCCCCACTGGCAGCGGAAAAACCTCAACCCTCGCCGCCATAATCAATCAGATTAACGACGAACAGCATAAGATGATAATCACCGTAGAAGATCCCATCGAATACATCCACCGCAATAAGAAATCCGTCATCAAACAGCGGGAGGTAACCTCTGATACCCGCTCATTCACAGAAGCACTGCGCCATGTTCTGCGCCAGGATCCCGACGTCGTAGTCATCGGTGAAATGCGCGATCTCGAAACAATTTCCACTGCCCTTACGGCTGCGGAAACCGGCCATCTGGTATTGGCTACCATCCACACCCCGGACGCCGTTCAGACCATTGACCGCATCATAGATGTATTTCCGCCAAACCAGCAGATGCAGGTACGCATTCAATTAGCGAACACACTTCAGGCAATCATTGCTCAAGACTTGCTTCCCGTGCCAGGCGGTCGTGGCCGCGTTCCCGCCACAGAAATTCTAATCGCCACCGTCGGCGGACGAAACATTATCCGCAACGCCAAGACAGAGCAGCTCAATTCTCTGCTTCAAACCAACTATGACATGGGGATGATGACAATGGACAAGAGTCTGAAAAACCTTTATCAGCAGGGCCTGATTAGCTACGAAGACGCCATCAGCAGATCAAAATTCCCCGAGAGCTTCGACACCATTTGACAGGTCAATGTCACCGTTTTATTCTGAAGGCGACATTCACCTGTAGAGTTTTACTCTTCCTCCTGTCAACATTGATACCTTTGCAAATATTACCCAAAGAAACTGCATTTGTTACGATTTTGCTACTTTTGCTTTCGGTGCTGATTGATTTCGCTATTGGCCGCACCATTTGGCTTTCGGCACAGATCAAAACTCTCCTCGTTTATTTTGGCTATGTTGGAGGCTTAATGGTATTTGTGTATGCAGACGGCCAGACCGCACGAAATAGTACCCTTATCACAACTCCATTCTTTCTTCTGACGCTCAGCAGCGATGCCATAACTAACTCAACGCGGTGGAAACTTTTCTTACCGTTGGCCGTAATTGGCATTATTATTTCCACACTGTCTTATGAAAAGTTTTCATTCCCATATAAACTGCCATATTCCAGTTTTTATCACGCAGCTACTCCCCTGTTTGGTGCGCTCACGCGTCTATTCTTCCCAAGGACTAAAAATCTTATCCATACCAGCCTGGATTTTCCGCCGCTGCGCGTTGAGGTCTTGTCCATGGGGATGAAGCACATAGCCGCAGTAGGTATCCGGCGAAATTCTTAGCTGCAAGTATGAACAAACGGCCACAATAACATAAGTAACCACGTCACGCCCAGGGAATCCTAGATTACAATTACATCGCCAGAAAGCCGACCATGAAGCTTATTGTCGCCATAATAAAACCATTTAAGCTAACTGACGTAAAAGAAGCCCTGGCAGAACTGGGTCCGCTGCGAATGACTGTCAGCGAAGTAAAAGGCTTCGGCCGTCAGAAAGGTCATACTGAGCTTTATCGCGGAAGCGAATACCAGGTGGATTTCCTGCCCAAGGTTCGCATCGAGATAGCCTGCGAAGACGACATGGCCGAGCAGGTAATCGACACCATTGAAGAAGCCGCCAAAACCAACACCATCGGCGACGGCAAGATTTTCAGGATTCCGTTGGAGGAAGTCGTTCGCATTCGCACTGGCGAGCGCGGCCCCGACGCTCTTTAACGAGAATACAATTTTCGAATTACAGACTACCAATTGTGTCATCGCCTCTAGAGGCAAATTACGGAGAACCAATTGATCGCTATAACCCCTCAACTTATTGAAGAACACGGCGTAACCCCGGAAGAATACCAGACCATTCTGGACATTCTTGGCCGTGAGCCAAACATTACTGAACTCGGTATATTTTCCGTTATGTGGAGCGAACACTGCTCCTACAAAAACTCGAAACCGCTGCTAATAACTTTCCCGACGGAAGGACCGCAGGTTCTTCAGGGGCCGGGCGAAAACGCCGGCGTTGTGGATTTCGATGAGAAATACGCCATCGTGTTCAAAATGGAATCTCACAATCACCCCTCCGCCCTCGAGCCTTATCAGGGCGCGGCCACTGGCGTTGGCGGCATACTGCGGGACATCTTCACCATGGGCGCTCGCCCCATCGCCCTACTTGACCCCCTGCGGTTCGGTGATCCGTCCGACGCCCGCACCCGCCACATCATTAAGGGCGTGGTCGAGGGTATTGCCGACTACGGCAACGCCGTTGGCGTGCCGACAATCGGCGGCGAATGCTGCTTCTCCCCCGCTTATAACGGGAACCCGTTGGTCAACGTCATGTGCCTCGGAATCATCGAAAAAGACAAAATCACCCGCGCCGTCGCATCCGGCGTCGATAACCTGGTTGTCTACTACGGCAACAGCACGGGACGCGATGGCATCCACGGTGCCACCTTCGCCAGCACGGAACTGACAGAAGAAAGCGAAGACCGCCGCAGCGCAGTTCAAGTAGGCGATCCATTCACTGAAAAGAAAATTCTCGAAGCAACCCTGGAGCTAATCTCCGCAAACGCCTGTGTTGCCATACAGGATATGGGCGCCGCCGGTCTCACGTGCTCGTGCGCAGAAATGGCCGGGCGCGGTGGCATGGGCATCGAAATTGAACTAAACAAAGTGCCCCAGCGCGCCGACAACCTGAGCGCCTACGAAATGATGCTCAGCGAAAGCCAGGAACGCATGCTTGCCATCGTCGAACCCGGCAAGCTGGAATTGGCTAACGGCATTCTCCGCAAGTGGGACCTGGAAGCCCACGTGCTGGGCAAGCTGGACAACAGCGGACTGATGAAGGTTTTCCACGACGGCAAGCTCCAGGCAGAGCTTCCCGCAGACAAAGTTTCCGACAATTCCCCCGTGTACCATCGCGAATCTAAACGGCCAGCATATATGGACACGCTACCCGACGCCCGAAAGTACGACACATCGACTTTGGGCGATATCAAAACCCTCGTCCTCGATTATCTCGCGTCCCCAAATATCTGCTCTAAGCGCTGGATTTTCCAGCAATATGACCACATGGTTCAGACGCAGACAGTTACGCCTCCCGGCGACAACGCTTCTGTATTGAAAGTGCATGAAACAAAGCACTACGTCTCAGCCGCCACCGACGGCAACGGTCTTTATTGTTACGTTGATCCTTACGAAGGCGGCAAGCTCGCCGTGGCCGAGAGCGCCCGCAACGTCGCATGCACCGGTGCCCGCCCTTTGGCCATCACCAACTGCCTGAATTTCGGTAGCCCGTTGAAACCAGAAGTTTTTTTCCAACTCGCCGAGTCCGTCCGCGGCATAGGCGAAGCCTGCTCCGCGCTCAACACCCCCGTCACTGGCGGCAATGTCAGCCTTTATAATGAAAACCCGGAAGGTGCCATCTGGCCAACGCCAGTCATTGGCATGGTCGGCAAAATTGCCCATCCAGCCAAGCCAGTGACCGCCGGATTTAAATCCGCCGGAGATACTATTTTCCTCCTCGGCTCCGCTGCAGTACACCTTGGCGCATCCGAGATTCTGCGTTGGAAGACAGGTAAAGAATATGCGCCCTGCCCTACGTGCAACTTGGCAGATGAAAGAAATTTGATTGAGCTCCTCGTCGAAGCCAACGCCGCAGGGCTTCTTCAATCTGCCCACGACTGTGGCACAGGTGGTTTGGCCGTAACCCTGGCCGAATCCTTAATTAAAGGAGTGTCAGGCGTGGGAGCAAACATAGATATTACCGCACTTAATCCTGACACTATAACAGAATTACTTGCTGAAACGGCTACCCGAGTTATAATATCCGTTTCTCCTTCGAACCAACCGGCTTTTCAGTTATTATGTGAAACCTACAATGTGCCGGCTCACAATCTCGGCGATGTCAGCAATGACGGTCAGCTAATTATGACCACTTCCGAAGGTCCTGTCACATGGCCCGTTTCGAAGATGGAATTAGCATATGAATCAATCGATTCCATCTTTCCCCGCAATCAAATCGAGGTGCCTCTTCATTGAGCAAATGGCCGCCCCCTCCGTCATTTAACCAAGCGCCCCAGCCGCCTGCCGCATCGCCCCGCGCTGGATGTGGACGCGCCGTTGCCATAACTGTTATTCTGACTTTTGTCAGCATCGCGGTGGTTCTATTGATCACTAGATCGGGTGGAGATTATATGCCCGTGCTTGAAGAATCCGTCGGAATTATTCGCATAGAAGGTCCCATTACCGACAGTCGCGACACCGTGGAAGCAATAAGGAAGTTTCGAGAAAGCAAGCTCATTTCAGCCATCGTTCTCCGCTTAGAGACCCCCGGCGGCGGAGTAGGCGCCAGCGAAGAAATCTATCGGGAAGCGCTGAGGGCTGGCATCGAAGATGAAAAACCCGTCATCGTAAGCATGGGAAGCGTCGCAGCCTCCGGGGGCTATTACATTGCCGCCGCCGCCCAACACATCTTCGCAACCTCCGGCACCATCACAGGAAGTATAGGCGTAATCTCTCCCATGTTTAACGTGAGCGAGACACTGGCGAAAATTGGCGTAAAACAAAGTTCTCTTACCACCGGCGAACACAAAGACACCGGCAGCCCATTTGATGAACAGACTACGGGCGAACGAGCCCTTCTCCAAGGTGTCATAAACGATATGTACAGGCAGTTCTTTCAGGTTGTCCTGCAGGCACGCCACAAAGCCATCTCTCAGGCGGAAACCTCTGGAACTATTGCTGAGGTAATTAATGCAGCACAAACAAAAATTGCTGGTCAGAATGTTGAGTGGTCAACCTTTACAACTGGAACTGTCGCCTCGGCCCTTGGCGTGTCGGTAGAATCGGAAACCGCCCTGCGTAAGCTGGCCGACGGCCGCGTGTATACCGGTGAACAAGCCCTGAAGGTCGGATTGGTTGACACCATCGGAACCCTTCAGGATGCCGTAGACTTCGCCGGACGAAAAGTTGGCCTGGGCGATGATCCCCCCACAATAGACCGTACCCCCGGCGCCGACGCCTCAACATGGTTCGGCTCCAGCGTGCGAAAATTCCTGCAAGAAGCCACTGCCCCCACCCAGTCGATCCAGCTTAGAAGCCAATTTTAATAATTAAAGCCACAAATGCTCGCGCTGCTGTACTAAAAAACTGTTAAGCAAAAAAGTCCAGCATCATGCAGTGCGGCAATCTGTCGCCGCCTTATAAGTGCGGTAAGTACACCAGCCCTGCGACTGGGAGCCTTTCCCGTCACTGATTATAAGAAGCAACCGCTCTATACCTTTACAGGACCCTACAAAATGCCCCACCACCTGCTCTTAAGAGGCTCTCGCTACCAACTGCCAGGTAACCATACCAAACCGCCACATTCCAGCTTCTTAGATCTCGCCAAAGCAGGTATCTCAACCTTAGAAGTCGACCACTGCCTTCTGAACCCAAAGCTCATTGACCAAATTTCCCAAGCCGGTCTCAGCCTGATAATTCAGGCCACTCCCCTCACTTCTGACGATATAACCGCCACCATCACGCTCGCAAAACAAACTCGCGCTCAGGCCATAAACATCCACATCAGCGGCCTCCACAATGACAACAACACGGCAACCCAATTAATAAGCAGCCTCATCGCTATCGCCGCCGACGCCAATATTCCTCTCTACTTCGAAACCCGCCGTAACAGCATGACTCATGACATTTCGAATACCGCCAGGCTCGCCGAAGCCGTACCCGAAATGCGTTTTACTCTGGACGCCTCTCACTATATCCAAACAGAAGAAGATCCCGGCCCAACCCCTATATTTTCACGTCATCTGGAGATCATTCTCGATCGCACCGAAATGCTCAATGGTTGCATGCCCAACGGCCAGCCAATCCAACAAAACCCCCTGAAACCCAAAAGCGACATTGCCGAAATATACAAATCGGTATGGACCGAAGCTATGCGCCGCTGGCGCCTTAGGAAACCCGCCGGAAGCACCCTGATTTTCACCCCTTGGGTAATTACTCCAACCTACGAGATAACAAACCCTGAAGGAAAAGACCTATCCAACACCAATGAACAAACCGAAAGCATCTGGCAAATAGCGCAATCTGCCTGGAAGCAAAGCGCCGGCTAGTAATGTTAGAGTTAGCTGGAAAGAGCAGAAATGAAGCCGTGTCTTTACTAAACACTAACTCCTTCTGACAGTACAGGGGTTAAAATTGGTGTACCCGGTTGGATTCGAACCAACGACCTACGGATTAGAAGTCCGTTGCTCTATCCAACTGAGCTACGGGTACACGTGTGGGTATTGCTACTGAATTCGGTAATTGAGAATTCAGATTCTTGAGAATCTGAACCAAATGACTATGCCGGTACCGGCTTCGCTACGTGTTCCCAGGCGTGATAACTGCTTCGCACTAGTGGACCGGATTCGACATGGTCAAAACCCATGGCCTGCGCATCACGCTTCCACATTGCGAACTCGTCCGGTTTAATGTATCGGGTCACCGGAAGCTGCCCTTCGCCCGGTTGCAGATACTGCCCAAGGGTCAAAACGTTAACGCCTACCTCGCGCAAGTCATACAGGACGTCGAGCACTTCATCCGCAGTCTCACCAAGACCCAACATCAAACCTGTCTTTACTGGAACTTCCGGGCGCATTTCCTTTGCTCGGGCTAGCAGCATGACGCTACGCCAATACTTGGCACCCCGCCGCACTTTACTATAAAGCCGCGGGACCGTCTCAATATTATGGTTCAATACCGCAATGGGCGATTCCATAACGTTGCGCAATGGGCGCTCATGCCCACGAAAATCCGGGATTAGAACTTCTACCTGCGCCGCTGGCGCTATCAATTTTATCTCACCTACACATGCAGCGAAATGGCCGCTTCCCTGATCAGGCAAATCATCCCGAGCAACGCTGGTAATAACGATATGGTTCAGCCCCAGTTCAAGAGCCGCCTTCGCCAGTCGAATTGGCTCCGTGTCATCCGGCGGTTTTGCCATTGGGTTCGCCTGTGTCACCGCGCAAAATGTACACCGGCGCGTACAGGTGTCACCAAGAATCATGAACGTTGCGGTCTGATGGGAGTAGCAGTCGCCGATGTTCGGACATTGCGCCTCCTCACAAACGGTAACCAGTCCATGCTTACGCAGAACGGCATTCGTATTAGAAAAGCTGTCCGTCCAGGTCATCCGAGCTTTGATCCACTCTGGATGCCTGCGCTGCACTGCTTCCGAAGTGGGAGCAGTGTTCATAATTCCGATATCTTCAGCCGTTTTACTCAAAGTATATTAGCACTATACTTAGTGCAGTGTCGCATTCTGTATCAAGTCAACCAGCCTTCATTTCGCAGGGCCTTTAAAAGATGCAGGTGCGCTCGCTCCGCCCATTGCTGCATGGGCTTTACTTTGAATGGCCGTCCAGCGCGCTGCAATTCCAGTTCAACAGAAGTCATTTCCGCATCGGTGATACCGCACGGCACAATTGATTGAAATCCGGTCATGTCGGGATGAATGTTAAGGGCAAACCCGTGCGACGTCACCCATTTCCGCGCGGAAACGCCAATGCTAACAAGCTTCCGGATAGGCTCGGCAGCGATTTCTCCAACTTCCGAACCTGTCGTCTGGGTCCACACACCGGTAAATCCTTGGCGCAGGCCTGTCGCCAATCCAAACTCATCCCTCAGAAACGCGATCAATCCCAGTTCCAGCGCCCTCAGGTAAGCGTGGATATCCGGCTTTGCGCCAGCTGATCGGTTGGACAAATCCAAAACGATATAACCCACGAGTTGTCCCGGTGCATGGTAGGTGGCGAGGCCGCCGCGCGGAACGGCGAGGGTTGGGATCTGGTGGTTAATTTTTTTAAGGTCTTCAGACGGAGTTGCTCTACCGTAAGTTATTACCGGAGGATGCTCAAGGTAAAAAAAGCTATCTTCGGCAGAGTGATCGCGGGGCTTGGTATGTGGGTCATGGGCCGGGAAGAAGCCGGCTCTATCAGAGGAGGCTATCAACCGAATCGATTCCACGCGATCTGCCTGGGCTTGCGTCATCCGATCTAGCGCTTCCTGATAATCGATGATGCCCCACCATTCCATCGCCTTTAGGTAGGAATGGCTCACCGAGACATCCGCCTCACTACCAACCGTCACGCGGCGACCTGACGGACCTTCATATTAATGAGAATTACTGAAATATCGGACGGGTTCACGCCCGCGATGCGGCTTGCCTGACCAACGGTGCCAGGTCGCATCGTCGCCAGTTTCTGCTGGGCTTCGCTGCGCAGACCGCGCATAGCCGTATAATCTAAGTCCAAAGGCAGTTCGAGATGCTCCAGCTTCGCATGCCGCGAGATCTGACTCTGTTGACGGGTTATGTAACCTTCGTATTTGACCGCCAACTCCACCTGCTCCACGGCGCGACAGGCCTCATGGTGTTCGCCTAGCGCCCCGCCCAAATCAGCCGCTACGCCCATGCGCCGTAAATCCCTATATCCGATCTCTGGACGCGCCAGAAGCTGCGACAGCTTCACCCCCGACTCCAGCCTGTCCAGCCCATACTCGGCCGCAAGTTTCGCCTCGATGTCAGCCTTTTTAAAGCTAGTGTTTTTCAGGCGGTCCAGTTCCTGGTTAATAACGGAGCGATAGTCGTCAAACCGTCTGTATCTTTCTTCCGAAATCAGCCCCAGCTTCCACGCGTAATCCGACAGTCGCATATCCGCGTTGTCCTGCCGCAGCAAAAGGCGATACTCCGCCCGGCTGGTAAACATACGATAAGGCTCGCGATGTTCTTTCGTCACAAGGTCATCCATCAGCACGCCGATATACGCCTCTTCGCGCCCAAGGCTGAAAGGTTCCTGATCCCGCAGCTTCAGCACAGCGTTCACCGCCGCCATCAGCCCCTGCGCCCCGGCCTCTTCATATCCCGTTGTGCCGTTAATCTGTCCAGCAAGATAAAGGCCTTCCGCATCCTTTACTTCCATTGAAGCCGTAATTTGAGACGGCGGAACATACGTGTATTCGATGGCATAACCGACCCGAACAATTCGCGCCTTCTCCAGT
This sequence comes from Candidatus Sumerlaeales bacterium, assembly GCA_038243585.1. Taxonomy (GTDB): domain Bacteria; phylum Sumerlaeota; class Sumerlaeia; order Sumerlaeales; family Sumerlaeaceae; genus JAKFFN01. The sequence continues at coordinate 90,716 of JBBSQY010000005.1, forward strand.
CCCCGAACCGTCGCCACGAAATCTCGCTGAACATCCTCGGGCAACGAAGTACTTATGCCATTGGCATAAATCTCATTGGTCGTCAGCCCTTCCGGCTCCAGGAAAAGCTGGTGGCGATCTTTATCGGCAAAACGAACGCATTTGTCTTCAATCGACGGACAATAGCGCGGCCCCACGCTGCTGATGTGGCCGCCATACATAGCGCTTCGACCGATGTTGTTTCGGATAACATCATGAGTCTGTTCGTTAGTGTAGGTTATATGACATGGCACCTGGCGCAGCGGTATGCTTCGCGTGGAATAGCTAAATGGCTGCGGCGGATCGTCACCCGGCTGTTCTTCCAAGACGCTCCAGTCGATGGTCCGCTTGTCCAGCCTTGGAGGTGTGCCGGTCTTCAGGCGCCCCGTCTGCAAGCCGAGGTCTAGAAAGCTCTGAGACAAGCTATCCGCGCTCTTCTCCCCTGCCCGGCCAGCCGAATATGTCTTATCCCCCACATGAACCAGCCCGTCCAGGAAAGTCCCCGTGGTAATGATCAGAGCGCCACAATCGATCCGCGTCCCAAAATCCATCTCCACTCCGGTGATACGCGGCTTTTGCCCGTTCGAGCTGAAAATCAGCCGTTCCACCGTTCCCTGAAGCATATCCAGATTCGGGACGTTTTCCATAAACTGCTTCATCCACTGGCTGTACAGTCGCTTATCACACTGTGCTCGCGGAGCCCGCACGGCCGGCCCTTTGCTCATATTCAGCATTCGAAATTGGATGCCGTTCTGATCCGTTGCCACGCCCATAATACCGCCCAGCGCGTCTATTTCCCTCACAAGATGCCCCTTGGCCAGTCCCCCAATTGCCGGGTTACAGCTCATCAGGGCAATATTGTCCAGGTTCATGGTCAGCAACAAAGTGCGCGCACCCATCCGCGCCGCGGCATAGGCGGCCTCACACCCTGCGTGACCGGCGCCAATTACTATTATGTCGTATCGTTCAGCCATAATCCTTCAATCGCATACCAGCAAACCATGGTCACAATTTGGACTCAGCGTCATGGAACGCAAATAACTGTATTTTTTGCTCGACATCATGAGCTGGTAAAGTTGATTTGCGAGCTACCATGTCACTTAAACCTCTCTCCGGAAAAACCGCCGTCGTATTAGGCGTCGCAAATAAACGCAGCATCGCCTGGGCCATAGCTCAGGCTTGGCATGAAGCCGGCGCCAAACTTATATTTAATTACCAGGGCGAGCGCCTTAAAGAAAACGTGCAGGAACTAGTCGAAACCTTCGGCAGTGACGTGCTATTAGCGCCGTGCGATGTAAGCAGCGACGACGACATTACGACATTTTTTAATTTCGTGCGCTCAAACACCGAGAAAGTTGATCTGCTGCTGCACAGCATCGCCTTTGCGCCAAAGGAATCACTGGCGGACCCATTCGTGCAGACCTCCCGCGAAGCCTTTCGGGTTGCTCATGATATCAGCGTCTATTCACTCATCGCAGTCGCCCGCGAAGCAGCCCCCCTCATGACCGACGGCGGCAGCATCGTGACCATGACCTTCCGTGGTTCGGTGGCTGTTTATCCGAACTACAACGTAATGGGCGTAGCCAAGGCCGCGCTCGAAGCCAGCGTACGCTATTTGGCCGACGACCTTGGAAAACAAAAGATCCGGGTTAATGCCATAAGCGCCGGCCCTGTGCAAACTCTGGCCGCTCGCGGCATTTCAGACTTTTCCTCTATGATGAAAACCTATAAAGACAAAGCACCACTCGGAAGAAGCTGCGAACCCGACGAATTAGGGCAGACAGCGGTTTTTCTGGCGAGCGACGGCAGCTCCGGCATTACTGGCCAGGTCCTCTATGTAGACGGCGGATACTCGGTAATGGGTGCGTAGTAAGACAAGTTCTCCTACCGTCCCCACCAAACCCATCTTAAATCAAGAGTCTAATCCGCAGTATTTGCGCGTTTTTCTAGTTAATTGACAATTTTAGCCTCGATTGTTATAGAATGGATTAGTTGATCCCGGGCGACCGCCGTGCGAAATCAGCATTGCACGCCCGAGATTACCCGGTTAGCCCGAACCAATTAGAGACGGTTGAGGTCAGGAATGATTATTCGCAAAGCTATGTTGCTGCTATTACTGATTATTTTAGTTGCCGCAACAACACAAACACACGCCCAACCAACGGTAGACAGCATAACAGTTAACGGCATCAATCCCACGAACGCCAACAGTTTGGGTTGGAACGTCAATTTTAGTGAGCCGGTTTCCGGAGTCACAGCTGCAAATTTTACTCTAGCACCTGTCGGCGTAACTGGCGCGATTAACACTGTTACCCCGCTTCTGGGCAACCAAACCTGGGCTGTCACTGCCGCCGCTGTGGCTGGCGACGGTACGCTAGGTGTTGATCTTACCAACCCGTCCGGCATATCAGGAACTACCGCGCCACTCGCTCAGACGTTCATTGGAGACTTGTACATCATTGATAACACAGCTCCATTTGTCGTCTCAATAACACGCCTTGAATCATCCCCCACGTCCGCATCTGTTATTAACTTTGCAGTAACCTTTTCCGAACCGATATTTAATCTTACCTCAGCTAATTTCAGCCCAAGCGGTACGCCCCTAGGAGGCACCGTAGACAACTCTGTGGCACCCAGCGCCGACCAAAGCATTTGGACAGCCTCCGTTTCCGGAATTTCGGGATCAGGCTTCGTTGGCCTTGACCTCACCGACACATCCAACGTAACAGACGCTGCGGGGAATTTTCTTTTTTCCGATTTTACCGCCGGTGAACAATATCAAATCGACCAGCAAGGCCCCCAATTGGTTTGCATCACACGTCTTGACGCGTCGCCGACCAGTGCAACAAGTGTATCATTTATGGTTGAGTTTGATGAACCAGCCGCAAATCTTCAGGTTTCTAACTTTACTATTAATGTGACCGGCACTTCTGGTACTATTTCGAGCGTGTCGCCTTCCGGCTCCGGAACTACTTGGACTGTGACCGTAAACGGCGTTAGCGGTGCAGGGCTGCTTACTGTAGACCTTACCGACGCCGCAGGAATTACGGATCAACAGCTAAACCCGGCCGGCTCCGGAGTAATCAGACCGGGATGTGAGTCATATATTATTGATCGCATAAATCCAGAAATCTTATCCATTGCGCTGCCGGATGATAACCCTACGTCTGGATCAGACGTCACGTTTGTGGTTACATTCAATGAGCCAGTTACCTCGGCGACCTTGGCGGATTTTAGCTTGTTCACCCAAGGAACAACAGCCACAATATCAGGCGTAATAACCGCAGGTGACACCACAACAGTAACTGTGAGTGGCATTACCGGGCCCGGTTTGCTTTGCCTCCAAGTGAATTCACCGTCCAGCATCACGGACCTACTTGGCAATTCGTTGACAGGTGTGCCTTATACAAGCGCATGCTATATCATCTGTTCAGAATTTGCGCCACTGACAGGGTTTGACCCTGCAGACGGTTCCACCACGGAAAGCACTGTGGCATTTCTGCGGTGGACGGCACCAGTCTCTGGCTTAACATTCCAAGTTTATTTTGACGGTATTTTTTCAGGAAGAACCACTGATACTTCATTTGCTATACCGGGACCACTTGCCCCAGGGCAGCATACCTATCTCATAGATGTCGACGGTTCATGCACATCAGGTTCTCTTATAACTTTTAACGTTTTAAACTCTCCAACTCTTGTATCCCCGCAGGATGACTTTGTATCTTGCATTGCGCCACGACGATTCCGCTGGAATCCAGTAGCTGGAGCGACCACCTACACACTATACATCGACGGACTTGTTGCTGGAGAAACAACGAGCAACACTACTGTCCTACAGCCAGCGAATCCCCCAATTGCCCTTGGCCCCCATACTTGGTATATCGTCGCGTCAAATCCGTTTGGTCAGCAGCAGTCTGTTACTTACACTTATACAATCACCGTGGATGATACAATTCAGCCGGTGCTCATCCGGACGAATGGAACCGTATACGACATCCTTACCGTAAACAACAATATCTATATTGCGGGAGATTTTGACAGTGTGTTGGACGGGGACGGCGAATGGAAGCCTCGCAGCAATATTGCCATGTTTGCCGGTGCGCCATTACAATTAACCAATTGGGCACCGACGGTTAATGGAATTGTCTATACCTTGGAAAACGCAGGTCCGTCGCTGCTCCTCGGAGGCGACTTCACAAGAATAGGCACAGAACTGATTGCTCGTATCGCATCTTTTGATTTCGAGACCACCAGCCCAAGCTTTGCGCCAAGTATTAGCTTTCGTCCAGGAGCTAACGACACGGTTCGAGCAATTGAAGCAGTCGGAAGCACCATCTATTATGGTGGAGATTTTACGAAAATCAATTCGCAGGTATATAACTTTGCGAATCCTGGCAAGCCTTCCACACGCCTGGCTATCGCCAGCTTAAACACTACCGGTACTTCAGCGGTCTCTCTTGCCCCCAATGCTTCTGTCAGAGATTTGCTGTACGACGGGGAAAATCTGTATGTCGCTGGTCTGTTCTCTTCTATAGGTGGAGAGCCTTATCGGGGTTTGGTTCAGCTGGACAGAGTTGCAGGCAGTCAACTGGCAATCAGTAATGATTTCATTTCGCCGTCCGCACAGCTTCCGACTGATTTGTACGTTTACACAATGATGAAATCCGGCAACACTCTTTATTTAGGCGGGTCTTTTAATCAGATGCTTGGGTCGGACAGGCGCAACGCCGCCGCCATAAACCTGGGAGACTTAACAACATCAGCATCCATTACTGCGTGGGATCCGCGTCCAAATTCAGCTGTTCACGCACTTAGCCGCGTATCGGCTGGAAGAGGACTATATATCGGAGGAACTTTCACTAGTCTAAACAATACACAGAAATCATATCTAGTGGGAGTAGATCCAATAGAAGGCCTCCCCTTTACATGCTCATTTGATGCAGATCGAGCGGTCTACGCCATTGAAGTTCCAAGCAACCAGATTCCCTACGTCGGAGGTCAGGTAACGGTTACGGGCGCATTGCCGCCTTCCGGCCCTTAACCGAGTTGACCAGGCAAGAGACTCTCAACTGAAATAATCGTCTGAGTAAACTGGGAAGGGTCTCCCATCTCATCGCAAATAGTGATATGGCCAACTTTGCGCCCTGCGCGATTGGTCTTGGAATAATGATGGTAATGACAACCTTGATAAGCCAACGCATCTGAAGCCTGAGGCATCGCGCCCAGGCAGTTCAACATGGTGGAAGGAAAACGAACAGCGGTAGAACCCAGAGGAAGGCCACCAATAGCGCGCACGTGATTTTCGAACTGGCTCGTGACCGCGCCCTCAATTGTCCAATGGCCGCTATTGTGGACCCGAGGTGCCATCTCATTCGCTAACAACGTTCCATTAATTTCAAAAAACTCGATTGTCAGCACACCTACGTAATCGAGTGCCTCAAGCACCGCCCGCAACATTCCGTCGGCCGATGCCTGGACAGAATCACTGACGCCCGGGGCTGGCGCGGTCGTCTTGTGCAGTATTCCGTTTCGATGCACATTCTCTACTAAAGGCCAGCTTCGGATTTCGCCTGACACGCTACGTACGCCGATCAGGCTTAACTCTCTATCAAATGGAACCAGTTTTTCGACAATTAAAGGATTGTTACCAACGGACGCCCAGGCCGCACCGCAATCCGCGGCCGTCTCCATCCGATGCTGCCCCTTTCCATCATAGCCGAACCTGCGTGTTTTAACTATGCATGGACCAAAAGCCTCGTGTGCAGCAATCAGTTCACCACTAGAATCAACTGGCCTCCACTCCCCCGTTGGCACCCCGGTTTTGGCAAAGAACGTTTTTTCATTTAGGCGATCCTGGGAAATCTCCAACGCGCGTCGCCCCGGCCTAACAACGGTTCTCGCTTCCAGCAGACTCAGCGCAGCCGCAGAGACATTTTCAAATTCGTAGGTAATAACATCCAGGTCATCGGCAAAAAGCTCAAGGGCATCTTCATTGTCAAACTCACCGCAGATCAACTCACCCACAGCGGCGGCTGGTGCATTAGGCGAAGGATCCAGAAATCGAAACTCAAACCCTAGCGGAATTCCTGCGAGAGCCATCATTCTACCGAGTTGACCGCCGCCAACCACACCGATCTTCATCAAACCAGCGGTTCCTGCGGATCAGGATGGGCGAGCACGTCATCCGTCTGCTTCTGCCGAAAAGCGATAAGTGCCGTTCGAATATTAGCAAAATCCCCAGCAAGAATCGATGCCGCCAGAATAGCGGAATTGATGGCCCCAGCCTTGCCTATAGCTACTGTCGCCACAGGAATTCCCGCTGGCATTTGCACGATAGAAAGCAGGCTGTCCACACCTCGCAGTACTCGCGATTCCACTGGCACACCAATAACCGGAAGATAAGTCTTGCTAGCGGCCATCCCCGGCAGATGCGCAGCCCCACCAGCGCCGGCGATAATGACCCGAATCCCTCGCTCTGCCGCGCCACCGGCATATTCAAAAAGCAGGTCAGGCGTGCGATGTGCCGATACTACGCGCGTTTCAAAAGGAATTTTTAACAGTGTCAGAGTGAGACATACATGCTGCATAGTATCCCAGTCAGACCGCGATCCCATGATAACGCCGACTAACGTGTTTGTATCCGTCATAATGTTACTGCACTTCCTGGTTGGTGATCTTGCGCAGTTTGGTTACCAGTTGCACTCGGGCCTGTCCGCCCGGCGACCGATCCACCGCCTCACCATACATAACCCTCGCCCCGTCTAGGTTACGACTGCGAAAAAAAAAATCACCTAGTGATTCCCAACGCACTGGATTGGAGTAATCCATTTCTACTGCCTGCACTAAAAGTCCTTCCGTCTGCCCGGACATATTGTTGTTTTCCATCTGTTGCACAGCCTGTGTCATTGCAGTCTGTGCCAGATTCGCATCTGCCGCAGTCGGTGCAGCGTTCAGCTTTCGTTGAAGATTCTGAATGGTATTAGTGGTAATGGCCGATCTTGCTAAATTGGGGGACAGATTGCTTGCCGCTTTTAGATAAGCCAGAGCCAGCGCTCGTTCCTGTTTGTCCAAATGGTAAAATGCCTGCTTATAGCGAAGCTCCGCCAACGCCGCCAACTCGCTTACCGGGAGCCGCTCTGTCAACGTTTGCAATTCTCGATTTACCCGTTCAGCTTGTACATCGGGATATTTTTGATGAAACTGTGCCCATAGATTTCGAGCCTTGACGATCTCGTTCGCTTCTACATATCGATCCGCTTCTGCGTCTACAGCTTCAATTCTTTCTGTGGACGAAATTCCGCCGGCAGCTGGGTCAGACATATCAGCTAAACGCGAATCAGACCGCCTGAGCCATAGAACCAGGATAATCAAAAGAACTACAGCAGCAATAACTAAGCCCCCAAACACCATCAGGCTGAGCCGAAAACTTTGAGTCGGGTCATCACTGTTCATTCCGGAATTCGGAGTGCGAAAATCCGCATCCAGTTCCGGTATTGAGCCCTCCCGCAACGGCGTCATATTTGAATTCGTATCGAAGCGCATCTCACTTGCCGCTCTGCTGAAGTCGGTGCTGCTCCCACTATCCAGTGCATCCGGTTCCGTCACGGTCCCATAATCCTGCCGGGCCATTTTTTGAGTCGCGCCAGCGAACCGTTCATCTGCATCGGTACCCAGGCGCACGGGGGTTTTCGTACCCAAGACCTGATCCAACGCCTCCGCCATCTCCGTCCCGGTAAGATAGCGATTGGGCTTTTGTTTTTCCAACGCCTTCAGGATTACAGCTTCTACAGCAGGAGAAATAGAGCTGTTGAGCTTCGACGGCAATTCTGGCTGCTCATATAGATGACGAGTGGCCACAGAAATGGCATTTTCTCCATCAAAGGGCGGACGTCCCGCCAGACAATAATACATACAGATCCCAAGACTGTAAAGGTCAGTCTGACCATCTACATTACGCCCAGTCACCTGTTCCGGGCTCATAAATTTCGGAGTGCCCATGCTGATACCCGTCTGAGTTTTCAGCTTGCTATCCGCCAGTCGCGCGATTCCAAAATCCATCACCTTAGCCACACCTTTAGGCGTAACATGGATATTGTCCGGCTTAATGTCTCGATGGATAATGCCGCGGCTGTGCGCGTAAGCCAGCGCTCGTCCCACCTGCGCGCCAATCCCCACCACTTCCTGCTCAGGCAGTGTTACATCCCGATCAATCTTAGCCTGCAGATTCTCACCATCCACAAACTCCATGATAATGCAAAACGTATTATTATGGGGCTCAATATCATGCACTTGAACGATATTCGGATGGTTAAGCCGCGCTACAACCGTGGCCTCCTGCTGAAACCTGGCGCGAAACTCCGGATCAGACGCCAATTCCTCGCTAAGCATCTTAATGGCAACTATACGGTCCAAGTTCGTCTGTCGGGCCTTATAGACCGTACCCATTCCCCCCCGACCAATCGTCTCCATAACTTCGTATTTTCCGGCGATTATTTCAGACATGCCCTCGGCGTTTCCAGATTCAAAAATAGGGATTTACTAACATACAGGCAACTTCATAAACCGTTACCGACATAAGTCCAAGAACATTTTCCATACCAGTTCAGCTTTAAAAGAAAACCAACAGGGATATACGCAAAAAAAATATATTCCCTGCCGCTCGCACTGGTCAAGCCAGACAGCACGGGAAGATCGACCTATGAAGAAGTGAATGCAATATTAGAACCCCGGTATGTAACGGCCGCACTACCAAGGGCCCGGTTCGTCTAGCGGTTCAGGACATCGCCCTCTCACGGCGAAGATCACGGGTTCGAATCCCGTACCGGGTACCACCTTCCCCCTTTCTGAAAATCTATTGCCAGGCCTGGCGGAATAGTTCCGTCCGAAACCATTTCAGAGCGGACGGTTGTGTCTGTCGGCCCCCGAGAGGATCATGCGCAATATTGGTGATTCAATAGGCTGGATTTGATGCCTCCCAAGCGATAGGTTTGTGCCTGTTCCACTTTATCTTTTTCTAAAATAACTATTTTCCGAGAGTTCTTTTGGAGATTTATTTGCGGCGTAATGTCTTTGCTTTCAAAGAGCGGGATAATTAAATAATTACGCCCCCCCATCATGTTTTGTTAGCTGGGTCGGCTGGATTTTACGTGGACGTTCGGAGATTGTTTTCAGGATCTGACTTACCCATTAAATGCGTAGCGGCAAGGTGTAGGAACTCGCGCCAAAATAAGGGCCTTGGCCGGCTGCAGCGGAATTTTCAAAGAACAGAAATAAGAACCGGGTAATTTGTGGGGGAACGCGAAGGGGCTGGCTATTCCCGTATGGGATCTTAGAGAGGAAATTTACGTTAGGGATGACCGCTTTCACACTGTGTTATGAAACTGTGCCGAATTATCGGACAGTAGTAAATTAGGGATTAGTAGTATTTGGGATTTGGTTAGACAGTGTTTCAAATTCCATTGGTGATTTTCCGCCGAGGCTCATGTGGATGCGCCGGGGATTGTAGAAGGCTTCAACGAAGTCGAAAACCTTGAGTTCGGCCTTGCGCCTTGTGCTGACTGGGTAGAGATTAAATTCCTCCGTCTTTAGAGTGGCAAAAAAGCTTTCCATTGCGGCGTTGTCGTAGCAGTTGCCTTTGCGGCTCATGCTGGCGGTGATGCCTGCCTGGGTCAGTGATGCGCGGTACGAGCGGCTGGCGTATTGGCAACCGCGGTCGGAGTGGTGAATAAGTCCAGGAGCGGTTCCCCGCAGCGCGATAGCCCTCTCGAGCGCCTTTGTGACAAGAGGCGTTTCCAGACTCTCGCTGGTGGCCCAACCGACGACCCTTCGCGAGTAAAGGTCCATGACAACGGCCAGATAATGCCATCCCTGCCGCGTCGGAAGGTAGGTGATGTCGCTGACCCAGGCCTGGTTGGGAGCGCCTGGACGGGGGATTTGCCCCAGATAGTTGGGAGCCGTGGCCAGAGCGGGATCGGTCACCGTTGTGCCGCTTCGCCGCCACTGGCGCTTGTTTCGCGCCTTTAATCCCTCGTCGCGCATGAGGCGGCCAATGCGCCGCCGGCCGCAGCGAACGCCTTCGCGTCCCAGCTCTATGCGGATTCTCGGCGTGCCGTAGGTGCCGCGGCTTTTTTCAAAAGACTTCCGGATTTTTGGTTTAAGCTCCGTGTCGCCTTTTCGCCGTGGCCTTTCCGGCTTGTTCTTGTCGGCGTAATAGCCGCTTCGGCTCACCCCCAAAGCCTGGCACGCCGCCTGTACCGGATAGTTTTCAGCCACCTGCTCGATCAACTCAAACCGCCGCGATCTTTGTCCTCGCGCGAGCAGATGGCCAATGCTTTTTTTAAGATGTCACGCTCGCGCTCGGTGTGGGTCAGGCGCCGGCGCAGCTCTTTCAACTCGGCCAGTTCTGCCTGAGCCGCATGTGGACTTTTGTCGGATTGTTCCTGGTGTCCGTCGCGGCTTCGGTATTTGCCTCGCCAGCGCTCCAGCGTCTTGTACGGAATGCCAAGATCGCCGGCGACCTCAGCCATCGGGCGTCCGCTCGCCTCCAACAGTTCAACGGCGCTGCGCTTAAACTCATCGTCGTAGCGCTTGTAGGGTTTATAGTTTGCGTCCATGTTACGCTCCTGTATTCCCCTAATACAACTGTCCGCAGAATCGGATCAGGTTCA
>JBBSQY010000006.1:0-98763 GCA_038243585.1 Candidatus Sumerlaeales bacterium
ACAACCCCAGCGAAACCACGAAAGGCAAACCTCCAGTTAAACATAAAAAAAACAAGAGTGAAGGAAACACGCCCACTCAACTTGACTCAAACCTGATAAACTAAAACTCCAAAACTAACGGGCTATACGCTTGTTTAAGGTATAGATTAGGTTTTGTAAACGCAATTAGGTGTAAAGTACAGCTCTGTGATGATGTCAACTTTAACATCAATTTCGGTAAGCAATTAGACTTTAATCACATTTTTTTAGTCTCAACTGATGACTTCCCCTTGACACAAAGGGTAAACCCGCGTCATATCCGCCGATTTTGTAATTTCCTGAGGAGCCGAAAATTGATATCAGATAAGCCTGCCAAACCGTTAGTTGAAGAAACATTTGGCGAAAAACTGGAACATTGGTACGAGAATAACAACAAATGGTTAAACGTCTTGTTGGTAGTGCTCCTTGCCGGGGTCATCGGTTATAAAGCTTATAATTGGATTAATGCTCGCGGCGTAGCGAAGGCGAACACAGCTTATGGCCTGGCCCTGAATCGCTTTCAAATGGCGTATCAAAGCCAGGATGAAGCGAAAAAGGTTGATGAGCTTGGAGGCGCTATCACTGCGGCTCAGCAGGTGGCGGAGGAGTATGGCGACAAATTTGTTGGCCGCCAGGCACAACTGATGATAGGGAATGCACAGTATAGTATCTCGTTATCCGAGAGTGGCAAAGGTATTGAAATGCTAGAAAAAGCTCGGGATAGTTACAGAAAATACTTGAGCATGGTTTCCACAAATAACGAAAAAGCAGCTGGAAACATTGCTTTGGGCAATGTTTTGGAGAATCTTTCCTTCGTCCGCAGCGATGAAAAAGTCCTTCAGGAGGCTGCGGACGCGTATAAGCAGGCAATGTCGGCAGGTGAAGGAACCTATTTGGGAGCAGAAGCGAAACTGGCTTTGGCCCGTACTCAATCCGCTATCAGCACCAAAGAGGCGCAGGAAAATGCCGCAAAACTTTTTGAGGAAGTTGCCAAGACCAGAGGTATTCAACTACTGTCCACTATGAAACTTGAAGATGTTAAGCCGGTTGAATTGGAATCTGGTGATACCCTGACACCTGAAGAAATCGTAAACTTAAAAAATATGGCGGAATGGTCACAGCATCAGATAGCCGATGACTCACTGGCCCGGTTGAAATAAGTAAGGCAGGGGTGGGTACAGAACTTTGAAGGTATTAAGCTAGAGGAGTGGTCGGGTGGCTGAGAAAGATTTAAAATATGAAGACAATGCAGCGGGGAAATTTTATGTTGATAACACATGCATTGACTGCGATGCCTGCCGCCAGATAGCCCCGGATAATTTTAATAGAAATGACGAAGGCGGATACTCGTATGTCTTCAAACAGGCGGAAAACGAACAGGAAGCTGAATTGTGCCAGGAAGCCCTAGAGGGCTGCCCAGTAGAAGCAATCGGAGACGACGGCGACTGATGTCTCTCGCTGATCCCATTCAGATTTAAATGATTTAACGCCTGATGCCCATTTAGCCATCAGGCGTTTTTCTTTAACGCATCGTGTTCAGATACTGTGATACCGACTCATTATACCACTCGCCAACTTACGGCTACAATTTTTGCAGGAGAAATCATGCTTACTTCCGCTATACAACAATTGCTATGTGCATTCGCTATGCTTGCTCTGAGTGCGAACTGCCTGGCACAGGACGGAAACCGTATTCCGCCGGGTGAAAATGAGACTGCTAAATTCATTCTGGCTGAAATCCAAACCCGAGTTGATAAAATCCAGACACTGAATGCCACACTTGAGTTCGATCAAAAGGACGAAGACAAAGGGAAGAAGAAAAAAAAGAAGAAAAACCAGGTTGCCGGTGGAAACGGGCTTAATACGGCATGGCCGGAACCTCCTGGTCGCGACGTAGAGCGCGGTCCATTACAAATCAGCAGGGGAGCAGGTGCTTATCTCTATCTGGAGCGGAAGAAGGAGAAAGAAGAGTACATTGCGAACCCGAGCTCGCTTTGGAAGCATGATATCGACGATAAAGAAGCTCGTCTCGTACCAACAAACTGGCCGGTAATTGAGACCTTCTTAAGTAACGCTCTGCGAATGAACGTTTTCGTGGCCATGGAGGAAAGTACTATAAAGTTTGAGGGAACGGAAAATGTCGGCGGCGTGCCTTGCTGGCTGTTGGTGGGCAGTTCGCCATCGAAACTTAGTATGGTAGGCGTAAAACAGAGAACGTTAAAGATATGGGTCAGCAAGCAGGATGGCATTCCCAGATTAATTAAGATATCGGGTGAAGACGACAGTATTATACGCTTACTAAACGTGCGGTTAAATCAGCCAGTGGACGTCGACAAATATAAGTTTTCGCCACCGGAAGGTGTGGAAACAAAAAACATATTAGGATTTTAATTTGCTTATGATGATGTTTGATATTTACCAATACTACCCTACGATATGAATGACAAACGAAAAATCAGCGTAGGAATTATAGGAGCTGCCGGTCTGAGTGCCGGTCGACTTATTGATTACCTTCTTAACCATCCCAACATAATTTTACACTCTTGTGTAAGTGAATCATCACCGGGCCAACCGCTCCATTCGGCCCACCCCCGGTTACGTGGGCGTACAACAATGAAGTTCGACTCACTGGATCATTCCAAGTTAGCGGAATGCGACGTCGTGTTTTCTTGTAAAAAAGCTGGTGGTTCGTTCGATTATGTCGCGGAACTATTAGCGAACGGGCGACGAATAATCGATTTAAGTGGGGATTACCGCCTAGCCGACAGCGCCTTGTATCCGCGATGGTATGGCATCGAGCACAAATATCCAGAGCTTCTAAAACACCGTAAGGCTGTTTATGGATTGCCTGAATTCTATCGTGATGAAATCCGTGTCGCCGATTTGCTTGCAAACCCTGGCTGCTATACTACAACTTCTATACTCGCGTGTGCTCCACTGGTAGCAAACGGTTATGGAACCGAAGCGCCAATAATTATTAATGCCATAAGTGGCGTGAGTGGAGCGGGTCGCAACGCCAGTGCTGATAATCAATATCTTGCGGTTTCTGAAAATATCAGAGCATACCGGGTGGGAAGCCACCAGCATACTCCTGAAATAGAGCAGGAGTTGGCCGCACTGGGTGGCCAAAGGAACGACTCTGCAAAAGGCGTTAGGGTCTTGTTCGTGCCTCATGTCGGCCCATTTAAATACGGAATCATGGCGGACTGCTATCTGGCGGTCCCAACCTCAATTCCGATGCCGACCAACGAGGATCTCTATAAAATTATGGTAGAAACGTATAAAGAACAACCGTTTGTGAGAGTGTATGAGCCAGGCCAGCTGCCACAAGTGGAGTTTGTGACAGGCACTAATTTTTGTGATATTGGCATGGTTGCAGACGAACGCACGCGAACCGTGGTAGTGGTGAGTGTTACGGACAACCTGGTTAAAGGTGCCGCTGGTCAGGCGATTCAAAACATGAATATCATGTTTGATTTCACGGAGACAGCGGGGCTTATATAAGGGGAAATGGAAGGCGTATGGAAGTAGTTGTTGGTCCGCTGAATGCAATTCCACAAAATGGCATGGTCGAGTACACCTTTGATGGCATTTGTATACTGATTTGCCGGTCTGGAGATAAGTTAACTGCCGTCGGCGGAATCTGCCCTCACAGGGGCGCACAGTTGTCACAGGGAGTGTACACTGGAGCTTCGGTGGTTTGTCCATGGCACAACTGGGAGTTTGACATGACAACTGGGAAAGGTATAACTAATCCGATGTCTGCCTTGCCCACTTACAAGACCACAATTATGAACGGAGATATCGTTCTGACCGTTCCGGATAACTAAATAGTCGTTGCAGAGGTTGTTTGCAGTTCTTCACTTGAAGAGGTATCAGTCTATTAATCGGTTAAGTCAGGGAGATTTCGGGCGTTGGCAATAGTTGTTCAGAAATTTGGTGGTTCCAGTGTTGCTGATCCAGAACGGATCAGCCGCGTCGCCGATATCGTAATTCGAGAAAAGCGCGCGGGTAATCAAGTAGTTGTGGTTGTGTCCGCAATGGGCAAAACGACCGATAATTTATTAAGCATGGTGGCTCAGCTTTCAAGCAGCCCTAATCCGCGTGAGATCGATATGCTGATCTCTACAGGTGAGCAGGTAACCATTGCAATGCTGGCAATTGCTATACAGGCGAAGGGGGAGTCAGCTATCTCGTTTACTGGAACGCAAGTCGGAATTGTAACCGATAACAGTCACCGTAAAGCCAAAATTATACGAATCAATAACGAGAAGTTGCTCAACGCTTTAAACCAGGGCAATGTTGTAATCGTAGCGGGTTTTCAGGGGTGCACAGTTGATAACGAGGTGACTACCCTAGGTCGTGGGGGTAGCGACACTACCGCCGTTGCGTTAGCTGCCGTATTAAAAGCAGACATTTGCGACATATATACTGATGTGGATGGAGTATACTCCACCGATCCGAGAATTGTACCCGCGGCCCGAAAGCTTGACCAAATTTCTTACGATGAAATGCTTGAACTCGCAAGCCTTGGGGCGAAAGTCTTACATAGTCGCAGCGTTGAATTCGCAAAAAATTATAACGTTCCAGTTCAGGTGCGCAGCAGTTTTCAAAATGTGCCGGGAACCATGGTTATTAAAGAGGAAAAGCAAATGGAAGATATCGTTGTTAGCGGAGTGGCTTATAACCGCAATGAAGCCAAAATCTCCCTTATTGCCGTGCCAGATCGCCCGGGTGTTGCGGCTGATTTTTTTGGAATGCTAGGCGCTGCCAACATTTGTGTTGATATGATCATTCAAAACGTCGGCCAAAGTGGCACCAACGACATTTCTTTTACGGTTTCCAAGGAAGATTTCGATGCAGCACTTGCTGTAACAGAACAGGCAGCAGTTGAACTAAGCGCCAGCGAAGTACGTCATGACAAAAACATCGCAAAAATTTCCGTAGTCGGTGTGGGAATGAAAAGCCATGCTGGAGTAGCGGCGACCATGTTTCGTGCCTTGGCCAAAAACAAGATTAATATTGAGATGATTAGCACGTCAGAAATTAAAATCAGTTGTGTCATAAGCGAGGATGACGTGGATCGAGCCGTTCAGGCAGTCCATGAGGAGTTTGAATTGCAGGATGTCGTCAGCGTATGACCGACCGCATTAAGCCGGCGGATCTAACTCTATTAAAAACGTACAGTATAGCAAGTCGGCCTTCTAAAGTAGATTTCAGTTCCTTGGCGCGAGTTCCAAACATTCATCAGCCTCTGAGCGAGTTTTTTGAGTGTCTGCCCGCCGTGTTGAAGGCGAAGGAATTGTTGGTGGCTTCCACGCGCATTGCAGAAGCACGCGTGAGCGAACGCGGCATTGTGCTTATGATGGGTGCTCATGTGATCAAATGCGGGCTTTCTCCCATAATCATACGTATGATGGAAGAGCGCCTTATTACCTGCATATGCATGAATGGTGCTGCTGCGATACATGACTTCGAAATGGCTTATTTCGGCGGCACTAGCGAAGATGTTGAAGCCACTCTGGACGATGGAATGTTTGGAATGGCGAGAGAAACGGCGGAAATGATGAACAAGATTATTACTGACGGCGTTCGCTTTGGCTGCGGTCTGGGGGAGAGTTATGGCAGGGGATTGCGACACTTATTGCCTAAATATGAAAAAATTAGTATTTTGGCAAATGCTCATAAGTTTGGAGTTCCGCTTACAGTCCATGTGGCTTTAGGAACGGACACAATTCATCAACATCCATCCTGTAATGGCGAAGCTTATGGCAAAGGCGGGATGCGCGATTTTCGTTTGCTGGCAGGAATTTTACCTACAATTCATGATGGTGGTGTGGTGTTAAATGTCGGTAGCGCCGTCCTTATGCCAGAGGTTTTTTTAAAGGCGCTAACCATCGCCCGAAATTTAAACGGCCCGATTCGAAATTTCACTGCGGTTAATATGGATATGATTCAGCATTACAGGCCGAATGCAAATGTCGTTCAGCGCCCTACTCAGTCGGGAGGAACTCCTATTTCAATTACGGGTCATCATGAGATTATGGTTCCACTTCTGTATGCCGGGGTAAAGTCATTCTTGAAAGAGTACAGAAGCTAGCTCTGGCTAGTATTGCCTTGGCAGGGCATAGATAATGAACTCTAAAAACCGCATACCATGGATTGTGGCCGCTTCCGCAATGCTTTTTGCGATGGTGGTTCTTGTTCGTAATGAGATTTCGCCGAATCCAACTAAACCCTATGAGATGTCCTTCGACGAGCGTACTGTTATTCGTCCAGTCGAGCCGGAGTGGCGGCCTGCGCGTTTTACACCTGCGGTGGTTAGGACTGCGGATTACAGTCCCTGGACCAATAATGATCCTGATAACAAACAAATGCCGCCTTCTGCCATTATCACACAGGTGCCACTTTCACAGGCCACGCCAGAAACTAGCCCAACTCCCATCCCCTTAAATATTTTTCGCGGCATTGTGCTCGATGGAAATGGCAACCCCATATCAAAGGCACACGTAAGAATTGTAAGCGGAGGCAAGGACAGGGCGGCCGAGCGATCAGCATTATCTTCCACCGATGGCCGTTTTGCTATCGAAGGGATTCCAAGTTCATTACTTGATAGGGTTGTCGTAGAAGCAGAGGGGTTTTCAGTCTGGATGCTGCAGGATATCCCGCTGCCTTTACCAGATGAACTTCAGATCGGTATGAACGCGCTTGCTGGCATAGACGCTGTAATTGTCGATTTTACTACATCAGGATCCACGCCTGTCCTGTTCTCAGGCGAAATGCAAGCGTCGCTTATGCAGTTAAAGCCTGCGGGTGATATTTCTACCAATTCGCTCGGTATTCCAGAGCCCACGTTGCCTGTGGATAGTTATGTGCCGGTGCGGAATCAGGATGTTGTAGTGATCGATGGCGACTTGCGTTTTGATAATGTGGAGCCAGGACGGTATAGGGTAGCTGTAAAGTCGGGGAAAAAAATTGCGGAAAGCGAAGCAATTGGTGTGGCTGAGGCGTCTCGGAGCAGCACTACATTGGTGCTTGGTATGAAGCACACCGTTAAAGGAAACGTAGTAGGCGCTGACACAGAAAAACCGGTGGTAGAGGCGCGGGTGGGTTTGTCTCCAGCAGGATCACCAGGTGCAGCGCCGGACTTTCCAGATTACCTAAGCTTTACCGATGGAGATGGGGAATTCGTAATTCCAGAGGTTCAGCCTGGAAGGTTTTGGATGGTCGTCGGCGCTGCCGGCTACACAACGCGAACCATTGAGAATTTTAATATTCTGCCCGGCGCGCCCCCAGAAAATACATCTGTGACATTAACTAAGCAGGAACCTCTCATAACCGTATCTGTTACAAATTCAGAAGGTAGGCCCATACCTCAGGCACCGCTAGTATTAATGACTTCTGCTGCAGAGTCTCCGCGGACATACTTTGGGAAATCGGATGAAGCTGGTCTGCATCGCTTTGAACAATTACATCCCGGCCGTTACTCCTTATCAATTACCTCGCCTGGCGACCGGACAAGACAAAAGACAGTCAATCTGGAACTGAGCGAGGGTGAAGTACGTGAGTTGGCTGTGCGGTTTGGCAATCCTGTAGCTGTTACCGGCAAAGTAACCCTTGGTGGAAAATCCTACAAGGGGCTACTGTCTTTCGTATTGCGGGGCGCAGCTATGGCTGATAACCTTGTGCCTACTGATAAAAACGGCGGCTTTACCGCAAGTTTAGAACCGGGGGAGTATATGGTTCGGACGCCTGATAAGCCTGGAGGGTCGCTGGTGACCATTAACAATACAGAAGCTCAAACCCTGAAAGTGGAACTTCCATGAGCTCGCCCGTTGCTTCTCTGAACGCTTCAGAACTGGCCGCCACAATAGAGGGCTTTACGGGGCGACGCGTACTGCTGGTGGGTGATTTGGTAGCGGACCATTATATTAAAGGAAAGTCATCACGTATATCTCGTGAGGCGCCAGTGCTCATTTTAAAGTACCAGGAAGAAACCATCATTCCCGGACAGGTAGGAAATACTGCAGCAAACGTGGCCGCTTTGGGGGGTGAAGCGAAGTTGGTAGCAGTTCTCGGTCGAGACACGCGCGGTGATCAATTGAACGACGCATTGAATTCGGCTGGTGTTAATCTGGATAGCATGGTTCAGTCTCAAGGCGGATGTACATTAACAAAAACTCGTATTCTTGCAGGAGGCCATCATGCCGCCCGCCAGCAGGTAATTCGCATTGATGACGATGAACGCATGCGTATTACAGCTCATGACCACCAGCTGGTAATGGGAAATATCGAGTCCGCCGCTGATTGGGCAGAAGCTATAATTGTCAGTGACTATGGATATGGAGTTATTGATCAGAAAACCTGGGAATTGACGTTAAAAATAGCAGAACAGCGGAACATCCCACTAGTGCTGGATTCCAGATATAACTTAACCAGTTGGAAGGGAGCCACGTTAATTACTCCAAATGAGGAAGAGGCTCTTGCAGTAGCTAAATGGGACGGTTCCAGCGATTATTGTATAGATAAAATCGGAGAAACGCTGCGAGACCAGACTGAATGTCGACATCTGATAATTACGCGTGGCAATGAAGGACTGGTTTTATTTCAGGATGATTGTGCGCCGGTTCACCTGCCGATATTCGGATCTGACGAATGTACTGACGTCACTGGAGCGGGGGACACCGTTGTTGCAACGGCAAGTTTAGCGTTAGCAGGAGGAGCAACCCCGCAATGTGCAATGGCGTTATCTAATCTGGGTGGTTCACTTGTAGTTATGAAACTTGGTACTGCAACTGTTTCACAATTAGAGATGAAAAACGCCTTGCCCTGCGTCTCCCTGTAAATAATCAGCAAGGCATCGCAAGCATCGCAATCGCACTAAAGTCATTTTTCGCTAAAGCAAGCCAGCAATCATTTGGCTACTGTTAGGACGACGAAGTTTACGAATTGCAGTCCGTTCTACTCGCCGGACACCTTCCTGGCTCATACCTACCAACTTGCTTGTGCTACGTAGGCTGAGGCTTTGTCCGTTATCAAAGCCAAAGCGAAGCCGTAAAACCTTCTGCTCCTTATCGCTAAGTGTAGATAAAGCTTTTTCTACTTGGTCAGCCTGTTCAACCTCGATGCTGTGAGATAACGCGTTGGTTGAGGAAGTATCGGGCAACCGGTTCAGAAGTTGGGTGCCCTCATTGTCGGAGTCCATATCGAGAGATAATACAGACTCTCTCATGGCCATTAACTGTTCAAGTTTATCTATCTTCATTTCAAGAATGAATGACAGCTCCTCCAATGATGGAGCACGACCATGGCTTGCGGTGAAATTATTTATGGTTTCGTTTAAGTGACCCATGAATCTGGATTTACGAATTGGTAAACGAATCACGTTGCCATGCTTACGAACAGACATTTGGATAGACTGGCGAATCCAGAACGCGGCATAGGTCGAGAAACGAAATCCTTTGGTGTAATCAAACTTTTCTACGACTTCCAGTAGTCCAATATTGCCCTCCTGAATAAGATCAGCTAGGGGAACTCCACGTCCAGTAAACTGTAGGGCTATTTTAATTACGAACCTTAGATTTGCTTCAACAATCTCATGCCGTGCAGTGGTGTCACCGCTGGCCAGGCGTTTAAAGAGATTCAGTTCCTCCTGCCGGGTGAGAACCTGTTTTCTTGCTACCTCTTTTAGGTAGATTTTCATGTCTTCATTTAGGCTGGATTTCATTTCAACGCCTCCCATAACGATAACTTATGAGACATAGCATTGCAATTGGCGAGCCTGTTAGGTTAAGGTGCTAAACACTTTAGTCTCAGGTCTCTAGGTTTAAACGTTTCAGGATGTGCAATTTGTCGCACAACAAAGGTGAGAGGTTTGTCGCACATATAGGGTGAATTATCTCTCACAGGTAAACCTGGAATTAAGTATCTAACATAAAAGCGAGGATGTCTCACTTTTGTTGGGTCGCGATCAACAAGTCAGGAAATTCGTTGAAAACACGACTAAAAAGTGTCAGATGTGCGCTATCCTCTTCTTTAGAAAACCCTCTGGGTTCAAGCACATAAAGAATCGTTTCCCTGTTTGCTTCAGCTGAAATAGGCACAATCACTGCATGCGGGTTAGATTTGTCATCTAGTGAAGGTGGAAGCACGGTTACTGAGCGGCTGGCGACTGCTTTTTGCAAGCTATCCGTCTCGCAAGCAATAAATCCCTTTTGAGAAGCATCCATGCACAATGAATCTCCAGAGTTGGCTTGGAGAGAAAAATCAGCGCTATTATAGATGCGAACTATTAAGCAAACGGATTGTGCAGAGAAAAATCGTGAGATTTTATCTAAGACCAATTCAGCGTTCGTAACCCGCCGCTGATCTGAAGCGCCGATGAGCCCTTTGTAAATCTGCGCCAGTACATAAGCAGCCTCTTCGGCACGTTTTGACGTGGAAGCTGTCACTTGGCTTACAGATACATTTTTAGATTCGGTTTCTAAATCAGAAGCATCTATGCCATTGCCAAAAATTTCTGCTGAGCCCGACTGGGTAGGCACATCGTGCGGTTTAGATACGCCCTGTTCGTCAAATATAAAATCTTCGTTGTCTGCAGGTGCGTTTGAAAAAGAATCAAGCGCCTCCGGCTGTGCCATAGTGCCGAACTGTCCATAATAATGGTTATATGCCTCTATAAATGGCTGGCGACAGACCGCGGCAATTTCTGGAGACACTTTAGTCATTAACGTGTCTCGAATTAAAGGCATCCAGTGGAGGAGGCGGTTGCCTTCCATATTCAGCTTAATGGGTGTCGAGATAATCAAATGGTGAACATGAGATGCGAACAAGGCTGAAATCACCCGAATAATGGAACTTAGGCTTAAAGTGCGGTTTTCCAAATCTGATGGGCGTTCCTTCTCAGAATCGTCAATTAGCCGATACCCGGCTTCCTTAAGGACCCTTGCCACACGGCGCGTGAGTTCCTCAGGAGGAATTATTTCCACCGCCGCCAAAGTTTTTTGCGCCTTATCCAGTCGCAAAAGGTCGACGCCGAAGCCGTTCCTGTCAAAAAAGTTACGGATGACGGTTTCTTCTTCTGCGTCTAGATGATCTGCAGTACCAAAAACCATAAGTGTAGCGTCAGCCATTTCACGCAGTTCCGCAAAAAATAATCCCTGCTCAACGACATACTTGCCTTCACGTTCTGCAACCGCAAGTTCAGATTGTAGATCACGGATTTTGCGGCGTAATTTCCAGGATTTCTTGTCAAACCATCCCATTTATCATCGGCTCCAGTTAAGTGGTACTTCGTTTAGTTAATTTTGTCTGACCGGATGTAAAAGTATATCTATCCGGCGCGATCAAGTATTTCCTTCATTTTATACGCTCGTTGTGAAAAAATAGCTGTTCGAAGCATATAACATTCTCATTGACCGGGCATTGCCCGGAGCTGGATTAATGCTGCTAATGAATTTAGGTTTGAAAAGCTGGATGAGCCGAAAAGTTTTTGCTGAGCAGCATAATTTTGAATCGATAAGCGGACACCAAGTTGTAAAAAGCTATCTGGACAGAGCTTTGGATAGCGAACGCTTGCCCCATGCCTTGCTGTTTCATGGCCCGGGCGGGCTAGGTAAGCTATCAATGGCTTACGCACTTATCAAGCGCATAAGTTGTCTATTGGATGCTCCCGCAGGGTGCGTATGCAATATGTGTCGAAAGATCAGCGAAGGTAAGTTTGCTGATGTGATGTTGGTTGAACCGCGCGGCGCAACGGGAACAATAACTCTAAACGGCTGGCGTCCTGGTAAGGATGATCCGGAAAATTTGCAGTATTATCGATTCGTGGAAACGCGGCCATTGGAAGGCAGCCGGAAGGTCTTGATCCTGCGTCACGCGGAGCGTATGAATACAGCCTTGGCAAATTATATTTTGAAGTTGATGGAGGAACCGCCACCGTTTCTGACCCTCATCCTTGTTAGTAACCGTAAAAGTGAACTTCTGCCGACAATAAGATCAAGGTGTGCTTCAGTAAAATTCAATCCTCTCTCGCTTATCGAAATGAACTCTTTCGTAGAAAAGCGAGAATTAAATTCGACAGCACTGGATGTCGCGTCTGCAATACGTCAAAGCGAAGGGCGACCAGGCCAGCTTGATGAAAAACTCGCAAGTTCTGCGGAAGAAGATCAGCGTGATTTGGCGTCGGCGATGCTTAGCTTTAATAAATTAGGTTTCGTATCCCTATTTCGAGTGGCATCGGATCTTATCGCTCTAGGTGAAAATACCGGTGCTGACGCAGGTTCTAAATTTGAATTAAGCCTCCAAAAGATGTCCACCTGGTTCCGCGATGCGCTCTTGGTAAAGCTCAATGCAGACGACAATGGGCGTTTATTAGAATTTCCTGCGTTGAGAAATGACTTGCGGGACTTTGGTTCTGGTATGAGCAGTGAAAGTCTAATAAACGCTACGGAAGTTATCGGCCGATACCAATGCTTTACCCGGCGGCAAACCGATAAAAATTATGCGCTTGAGTGTTTACTGATGGAAGTCGGACGTACAATTCGTAGTTAAAATTCTTAACAATGTTGTTTCGTGAAAAGGTTGATTTATGAAGTTTGAAGATATTCCCGCCGGCCCAACTGTGCCTGATGTTGTAAACTGCGTAGTCGAAGTTCCAAAAGGCGGCAGTAATAAATTTGAGTATGACGAACGGTATGAAACCTTTGTGCTCGACCGCGTGCTTCACAGTCCCTTATTTTATCCGTGTGATTACGGATTTATCCCCCAAACTCGATCAGACGACGGAGATCATCTTGACGTCCTAATTATCGTGACAATTCCTAGCTTTCCAGGTGCTGTCATACCTGCGCGCCCGGTTGGGATGTTGCGGATGGAGGATGATAAGGGTCAGGATTTTAAAATACTCGCAGTTCCTGTAGGAGATCCTCGTTTTAAAGAAGTGCAAAACCTGGCTGATCTGGGAGAACATATCCCGAAGGAAATCCAGCATTTCTTTGAAATATATAAAACCTTGGAAAAAAAGATGGTTAATGTAATTGGTTGGAGCGATAGGGAAGATGCAAACGCCGAAGTTTTGCGTTGTATTGAAAAGTTTAAAAAAATTAGTTGAGATAGCCACACTAGGAAATATGATATTGGTCGCTGATTAAAGAGGAGATCGCTGAATGTTAAAACAAGTTTTCGCTGCAATTGCCATTTGTAGCGTCTTTGCAAGCGCTGCATATGCACAGTCTAATGTTGTGACGTTCACACAGCAGGATCTTGCCGGCCTGATGGCGTCGGCATGTGGACCACAGGGCGTGCCGGCGAAAGATGTACACTTGCATCGGAATGCAGCTGGAAATATGCTTTATATTGTAGCGGAGGGTCTGTTTGAAGCCCTGATTTATCCTCAACAGCAAATGTGTAATCCATTGGCTAAAGAGACACTGAATTTGTGGCGGAATGCCAGTGACGGAGCGGTTATTTCTCAATTAGTTAAGCGTTACGATGGAGAGCGGCTACTGATGCAGGGCAGCACGGATGGGATTAACGGACAACACTTTGATATATCGTCTGGTGGCCAGTATTTTGTAGTATCCCACGGTGACGTCAGCAGCGTTAGTCCGGTGGATCGTCCTTATATGAGAACGGTGGAACTGCAAATGGATGCCCGCAGAATCTTTCAGCGGGAGGGTGGCCTGCTGGTAGTAGGCAGCAACAAGACTAGCAATAAACTTGAAGCAGTCCCAGTATCACTGGAATCCGGTACAGCAGTTGCCGGAACTCCTATTGCCGTGCCGGGTGTGCCGGCTGGGGTTATGGTTCTCGACTATAACGCTAAATCGGATGAACTGTTATTAGGAGGGTTAGGGGCCGGGGGAGTGACTTCTTTTGCGGTGGCGAATTTATCCACAGGGCAGGCCAATCTGGTGGCCGATGCAAAGCCGGGTGCGGAAACCGCATTGTTTATTGCTGATGCTTTCCTTTACACTAAACTATCCGGCAAGCCGGCACCAGCAGGCATGGGTACTGCGCCGGTTACTCCTGGTGCTCCTGCACCTTCAGCTACTCCCGCGCCGGCAAAAAAACGCATGGGACTCAATCCTCTAGGCTGGTTTGGACGCAACTGATCCAAACACTAGGCTGAGTCGTATTTTAAAATGTCACGTCGGATGATTGTTCTATTAATTGCGGTAGCCATTTTGGCTATTGGATTGTCCCTACGCTCCCGCTTCTGGTACCCCATCAAAAACGAAATGGCCGCAGGGGGTGTGGTAGTTGCTTTGGGAGACAGCCTGACGTATGGCACTGGAGCTCAGCTGGGAGAGGACTGGCCGTCAGTCGTTAGCCGGCGGTGTAGTTGTACGATCATTAACAAAGGGGTTCCGGGAGACACGACTGCGGACGCCTATGCGCGCTTAGAGGCGGACGTATTGGCATTAAACCCCAATATGGTTATCGTCGGTTTGGGCGGCAATGATATCCTGCAGCAGCATCCTCGGGAACAGATGTTTAAGAATCTTCGACAGGTTGTTGATGAGGTCCAGAAATCTGGAGCCATGGTCGTCATTCTTGGACTTAATGGATTTCCGCTTGGTGGAAATCTTACCTCTGGGTACTCAGACCTCGCTAAGCAAACCGGCAGCGTATACGTTCCAAATATCTTAGGTGGCATTTTTACGGATTCTCGATTGAAATCAGATCAGTTTCATCCGAATGCCGCCGGATATGAACTAATGGCGGAAAAGATTTACGGCGAAATTGAATCTTACTTGTGAGGCGTCAGGTTTCGGTCGATGATCGGGTTACTAATAAACGCATTCCTATACTAAATATCTGTCTTATCACGCGCGCTTTGCCAGTGCATCGACTTGGTGGCCTAGAAAATCATGTGAGAGATCTGTGCGTTGCCCTCGCTCAACGAGGACACATGGTTCATCTTATTACAACGCAGGGTGGCAATAACGACTTGTTAAGCGACCATTCTGGCGTAACCATCTACGAAATTCCAAACAGTACGCCTGGAAACTATTCTATAGCGTTTTTTCTTAAGCTCAATGAAATCGTCAGAACCATTGCGCTCGATAAAAATGTTGACGTCATCTGTCCGGTCGATTTGGCCGGACTTTTTATTCCACCCTCCGCCTTTCAAGGAGTAGTAGTACCCATTATCCACGGGACAATGACTAGCGAAGTAGAGTTGGACTGGCGCTTTTGGCAGCATATACGAATGATGGATAAGATTAGGGCATGCTGGAGCCATAAAAAACGCTTCTTGCTACTCGCGCCATTTCAAATGATGTTAAATCGCATGGAGGCCGTAATTGTCGATAGCCATTTTACCAGGCGCGAACTAATGCTGTCTAACCTTGCACTAAAACAGGAAGAATCTCGTGGCGTAAAGACCGGTGTTTGGGCACAAGGATTAAAAGCTCTTGTCATGTCGCAAAAGATTTATGTAGTTCCACTTGGTATTGACTCGAATCGATATCCAGCCCCATTAAGCCTCGCGGCAGCTGAGTCTAAGTCTAATCCGTTTAAACTCTGTATGCTTGGTCGTCTGCAAAAGTTAAAGGGTGTTGAACAAGCTATCAAAACGGCTTTTGCACTAGAAAGGCGCGGCGTTCATTTTATCTTAACAATAGGTGGCACCGGAAGTTACGCTAATGAGGCAAAGGGACTTGTTAGCCGTCTAGGACTCAAAGCTCAGGTGGTCTTTTCGGGAAAGATTGAGCCTGCTGAGCTGGGTGATTTTTTTTCAGGTCAGCACGTATTTCTTTTTCCTGATCTGAGCCAGCCAGCCTTCGGTTTGGTTGCTGTGGAGGCTATGCAATATTGCCTGCCGGTAATCGCGGCAAAAGTTGGGGCAGTCTCTGAAGTAGTAGAAGATTGCGGATGGTATTACAACGGATGGGACACGGACGAGCTGGTGGAATTAATTGCTTACCTATCTGACAATCCGAAGGAAGTCGCGGATAAATCAGTCAGGGCGAGTGCACGATGTGCGATATTTACAGCAGCTAAAATGGCTGAGCGCACTGAAAATGTACTCTTGCAAATACTGAACCGATAACAAAAAATGGCGGGGCCGACGAGACTCGAACTCGCGACCTCCGGCGTGACAGGCCGGCGTTCTAACCAACTGAACTACGACCCCGCTCGGGTCGGAAACATATATGATCTGCTTCCCGATACATTCTCAGAAGTTGTTTTTTTTCAGTGTTTTTTTGAGAAAAAAAAACACATTTAAAAAGACTTAACCAAGAACAAAAAAATGGTGGGTGAAGAGGGGATCGAACCCCCGACATCCAGCTTGTAAGGCTGGCGCTCTCCCAGCTGAGCTATTCACCCATCCGTTATTGCGAACTACTATTGCAACAGTTGGCTTACAAAAATTCAATGGGCTTTGCTGAAAAAAATCAGCAAAGCCCACCGGCCATTTTAAAAAGTTAAAAGGAGTGCTTAATCGGTCTTAAATGGAACAAGAGCAACGACGCGGGCGCGCTTAATTGCGTTGGTAAGCATACGCTGGTGAGTCGCACAGTTTCCAGTAATACGACGAGGAAGTATTTTACCACGATCGGTCATGAACTTGCGGATTCGCTTTGTATCCTTGTAGTCGATGAAGTCCATTTTGTCCGCGCAAAATTGACATACTTTTCTGCGAGTGAAGCGACGCCCACCGGCACCACCAGGCGGACGGCGTGACTGACCTTCATAGGCAGGCCGAACATATGGTGCGGGTGCTGCTGGAACGTATGGAGCAGGTGCGTCCGGCGCCGATGCAACAGGGCTATCCGAAGTTGCCGGGGTAGGTTCGGCCATGGCTGGAGAATTATTTTGTTCCGGCTGGTCGTTTGTTTCGCTCATTGGCTTATTAATCTCCTCAATGGACCAGTCTGGTAGTAATTATTACTAGACTGGGGGACGCTGTTTTCCGGAAATTCTAATTTTTTCCGACAGTGTCCCTGGGTATCGATGTTAAACTATTAAAAAGGTACGTCATCACTTACGTTGGAATTGCCCTCAAAGTGAAGCGCATCCGACGGTGATGATTGTCGCTGTTGCTGCGCAGGAGCGGAGAATGACTGTGGAGTCGACGGTTGCGAAGCCTGGTAAGAATCGGAATCATCATGTTCCGCACTACCTGAACCTTGTCCGCGCTGCGGTACATCAAAGGATTTGACAAGATCGGCAGTCACGCGAATTTTAGAATGCTTTACTCCATCGCGTTCCCATGATTCCTGTTTAAGGCGACCTTCAACGTAGACCGGCTGCCCTTTACGGCCTGTTTCCGCTAGCCGTTCGGCGACTTTACCCCAAGCTTCAACATCGATATATGAGACCTCCTCGCGCCACTCGCCACTGTTCTTATCTTTATACGGTCGGTTAACCGCAACTGAGATATTCGTGACAGCCATGCCGCTTTGGAGATATTTCGTTTCCGGATCACGAGTAAGTCGACCTGTAATCATAACCCGATTGATGTTTAACATGAAGGTAATTTCCCTTTCGTTACTTATCGCTGCGTTGTTGGAGGCTGCTGCCCAGCCTGGCCTGCTGAAATGGTTTCAGCTTGTTGACGCCCTGCTTCTGCGTCAACGGGCTTAGGCTTTCTGCGCTTAATGAACTTCGGCGCAGGAATACGGGTTACCATAATACGCATGACCTTTTCGTCAAGACGTAAAACGCGCTCCATTTCAGCAATAGCGGGACCCTCAGGGGTTCCGTCAAAACTGATAAGGGCGTAATAACCTTCCAGCTTTTTGTAGATGGGGTAAGCAAGTCGACGTTTGCCCCAAGGATCAACCTTGGTAATGTTGCCACCTGCTTTTTTGATCTGCTCCTGTGCATTATCTACCAGGGATTGATGTTCAGTATCCTCTAAAAAAGGATCAACTATCATCATCATTTCGTACTCTGCCATCTTTGTTTCACCTCCTTTTGGTCAATGGCCGATGAAAGTCTGATAAATCAGATTCACCGGCAAGGGCGGGTCACCCATTTGGATGCCCGCAAATTAATCGGTATCAGTACCGGACTAAGGCCGTCACTATTCGCATTCTAATAGCTAGAGTACTAATAGATCCCCCGGATCAGGAAGTAGAGCATGTCCGGGAATATGGAAAAAATAACGACTGCTGCAGCTGAAGCGATTAGGACAGCATTCTGAAAGCTAGAAGTCTGCTCTGTTTCGGAACGTGGGTTCATTTCCGGAGAAACCATATAGAGATGAACTATTATCCGCACATAGTAGAAGAGTCCTATGGCACTTCCAATTAGTCCGATAATCGCCAACTTTAGAAATCCAGCTTTAAAAGCCGTTGAAAACAAGTAGAGCTTGCCCCAGAATCCAATGCTGAGAGGGAGACCTGCCAGACTGATTACAAAAAGCAGCAGACAGGCCGCAGGGATTGGTCGGGTTCTGCCCAGACCGTGCAAGTCGTTTAGCGAAACCACCGTTTGCGAGCGCATTGCGCCAAGGGCAGTAAAGGCTCCCAAAGCGGAAATCCCATATACAAAAATGTAAAAAACGATAGCGCCTTCAGCAGTCATAGTAGCCGGTAGGGAAGCAGGCAGTTCCGTTTTAATAGTCAGGAATCCAAGAAGGAGGTATCCAACATGAGCTATGGAGGAATAGGCCAAAATGCGTTTGACACGGGTTTCTCGCAACCCCAGCAGATTTCCGACGATCATGCTTCCGGCGCATAGGGCGGCAATAATAAGGAAGTGTGAATTAAGCAAAAATGAAAAGGGCAAAAGAGCAGCTATGGCGGCACCTTTTGACGCGGAAGCTATCAGGCCGGCTGCGGAAGACGGCGCGGCTTCGTAAACGTCTGGAGCCCACATATGAAAGGGAACAGCGGCAAGCTTAAAACCGACGCCAACTAGGAACATTCCGTAACCAAACAGCGCGATTAACGGCATTGTTACGCCTTCTGTAGAGGCTCTCAGTTCGGCAATTGATAAGGTTCCGTAAACCGCGTAGACTAATGCCATGCCGTATGCCAGAAATGCACTGCCCACGCCGGCTAATACAAGATACATGACTCCACCGCGCAGACTGAGGCGACTGGTGTATTTGAAACCTACCATTATGTACAGAGTTAAAGATAGAACTTCAATTCCTAGAAAGAGAGCGGCAAGGTTTCCCACACGGGCAAGTACGACGGAACCCAATGCGGCAAACAAGAGTAATGCAAACCACTCTCCAGCAGAAGTATCGGGGATAGGGCTTGTAAGGACAGCCCACGCAACAAGGCTCAGGAGCACCAGAGAAACCGACGTAGTAAATGGCGTAGCCAAAGTCCAGCCGTCTACGGAAAGCCCGAACTTGCCGGACGTGTAGATAAGAGCAGCAGAGGCAGCCGCAATTGCAAAAATAGAAATCCAGCGGAGCAAATCGCGCATTGGCCCGGACTGCGCCAATGTAGATACTATAAGGAGAACAACCGCTGAGACAGAAAGGATGGCTTCAGGGAGCACATTTAGCCAGGATATCATTGTTCGGCCTCCTGAAGTAAGGCTGCATCAGCAACTGTAATAGGCAAAGTAGAATGATGGCTTAACATAATATGATTAGAAGAATAATTCGTTTCAGACAGATTTCGCATTCGGGTTTCGATGCCGGTAGGTAGTGTTCCTGTGTTTATTGGGGCAGTGATCACAGAAGGGAAAAGGCCCAGTATAATCAGCATAATTGCTAATACTGATAAAAGTAGATTTTCTCGACTATTCGTGTCCGGGAAATTTGGTAAAGCTGCTGGTTCTGGTCCGTGCATAGCCGCAGTAAAAAGTCTTAAGGAATAGAACGCTGCGAAAAGAACGGCCACCGCCGTTAGTCCCCCAATAACCCAATGATATTCCAAGGCAGCTGCAGTGATATATAATTCTCCTACGAAGTTGCCCGTTCCAGGGAGCCCAAGCGATGCGAAAGCAAAGAACAAGAAAAACGCTCCCATGGCAGGCGCGATTCGCCAGAGTCCGCCCAACGAATCAAATTCGCGATCACTGATGCGATGCTGTATAGCACCTGCAATAAGAAACAGTGCTGCGGTGGAAATGCCGTGGCATAGCATCTGTAGAATCGCGCCTTTAAATCCCTCGTCAGATGCTATAAATATTCCCAGTAGAATGAAGTTGACGTGGCTAAGGCTGGCATATGCGATAAGGCGTTTTATATCTCTTTGGCTGAAGGCGATCCAGGCGCCATAGAATATACCAGCTAGTGCAAGCCAGATTAGCAATGGCCTGAAATCTGAAAATCCCACCGGTGCAAAACTTTCTCCAATTCGGAAAAGCCCATAGATTCCCGTTTTAGATAAAACTCCAGAAAGCATCAGACTTCCAGCTGTGGGTGCATTCGGATAGGCATCAATTAGCCAAGTATGAAGGGGGAGCAGGGGTGCCTTTACCCCAAAACCGATAAGAAAACCAAGAAATACCCACCATTGTTCGCCTTGTGATAGCTGAACCTGGAGCAAGTCATCCATGTGAAAAGAGGCTACACCGGTGTCAACGATATGGCGATAGTAAAGGTAGAGCATAGAGGAGAGCATAAAAATACTCCCCGTGAAAGTAAAAAGCACGAACTTGAATGCCGAGTACTCTTTTCGGCCAGTGCCCCATGATCCGATAAGAAACAACATCGGAATAAGCATAAGTTCCCAGCCCAGGTAAAATAACATTAGATCCCGGGCAAGAAAAACTATGGTAACTCCCAGTTGAAGAATTAAAAGCCATACGTGGAAACTGGTGACTCGTTCTGTAATTTCTCGCCATGAAACAGCCACAGCAAAAACGCTCAGAAACGACGTAAGTAAAACCATTAGAGCGGCAATCCAGTCGGCTTGAAGCGCAAAATGCACTCCGAAGCTTGGGATCCACAAGTTGTCCACTTCGATTACTGCAAAGCGCGCCTGGGCCGCCAACAGGTATGCTACCTGAAGACTTAGCACCGTACTTATTAACGCGACTACTCTTGCGCCAGTTGCATTGACTCTCCCGGCCAGAAGAACAAATAGCGCTCCGGCCAGCGGAATTATTAAAGTTAACATCAACATAGTTCTTATAAATTCCCCGAGCCAAAAAAGGTTAAAAGTAAGGCAATCAACGCCGCACCAAAAAGCATTACAGCAGCATAACGGCCTACGCGCCCATTTTGCAGGGTAACAAAGAAGCCGTGAAACAGCTGCAGTATTACTGAGCCTGCTTCATAAATACCATCGACTAAATATTCGTCAGTCCAGGACAGCACTTTAGAAATTTTCCTGTAGGGCCGTGTAACAAGGGTGGCGTACAAATGGTCAAAATCCCATGCACGGTATAAAAAGTTGGCAACGCCAAATCTGTAGGGCGAGGCCGTTTCGATCCTAATCGCCATAGGATCCATAGCAGGTTCAGGAATTATGCGACCTTCAACCATTCGCTTTGGACTGAAGAGAACGCTACCTACGAACCATCCGGCAACGGCCAACACAGCACTGACGGCTGCTGCAATTATCTCGCCGGTTAAATTATGTGACGGCTCAGAAGCCCAACCTTTGAAGTGAGGCTGGAAATAGTGTTCCCAGTGAAGAAGACCCGGCACGTTTAGAAAACCGGCAAACAAAGCAAAGACTGCCAGAATATATAGAGGCCATGTTTGGCGGGGTGAAGGCGCGTGCAAGTGATAGTCTGCGCGAGGAGCTCCAAGAAATACGACATAAATTAGCCGAGCTGAATAGATTGCAGTAAGGACAGCTGTGGTCAAACCTACCCCGTACAGTAATATATTACCGCGATCTGAGGTAAGTGCTGACCATAATATAGCATCCTTGCTGAAAAAGCCTGAGGTTAAAGGAATGCCGGCAAGCGCAATGGTGCCCGCGACGGTTGCCAGAAAAACTCCAGGGAGCTCTTTACGCAGGCCACCCATTTTGAAGATATTCTGTTCGCCATGTAGCGCATGGATTACGCTCCCAGCCGCAAGGAAAAGAAGCGCTTTAAAGAACGCATGGGTAAAAAAATGAAAAAGCCCGATTGAAAAGGCCCCAACTCCGAGAGCAAGCATCATGAACCCAATTTGGCTTATAGTAGAAAATGCCAGGATCCGTTTGATGTCGGTTTGCACGATGGCGCAGGTTGCACCGTAGAACGCAGTCAGGACGCCGATTACAGCGACCACCATCATTAGCTCAGGCGACAGCGCGAACACGATGTGAAAGCGGGCAATTAAATAAACTCCGGCGGTTACCATCGTTGCGGCATGTATGAGCGCACTAACAGGGGTTGGGCCAGCCATGGCGTCTGGAAGCCATGTTTGTAATGGAAGCTGTGCGCTTTTTCCCGCCGCTCCGCCTAGTAACAATAGACCCGCAATCACCAACAGTTGTCCAAAAGTCAAATTGAACACGGGATGTACGATATTAAGATCTGCTAAACCAAACGTTTCGAGCCGCGTAAAATCCACTGTTCCGATCATGGCAAGGAGAAGCACACCGAGGATCAAAAATACGTCACCGAAGCGTGTGACGAAGAACGCCTTTAACGCTGCAGCGACATTCTCACGTTTCTCGTAATGATGACCAATCAGGGCAAAGGAACAAGCACCAACTCCCTCCCAGCCGATTAACATAAAGAAGGCATTATCTGCCAACACCAGAATGAGCATCGAGGCAACAAAGAGAGAAAGAAAGCCGAAGTAGCGTCTCTGGCCTTCTTCGTTTTCCATGTAGGACGTAGAAAACAGGTGGATCAAAAAGCCGACTCCAGTAATTACGAGGGCGAATATACCGCTAACTCGGTCAAGCAATAGCCCGGCATTAGCCTGCACGAATCCAGCATCCAGCCATTTCCAGCCAATCTGGTGAAAAAAAACTGCTCCCTTACTTGTTGCATTATTGTAAACAATAAATGAGAATATTGCCCACAAAAAACTCATGGCAACGCCAGTTGTGGCTATCCACCCTGCAGAACGTGGTCTGATGGAACCGGAGAAGATAAAAATTAATAGAGCAGCAAGAGCGGGTAATCCGGGAATTAACCAAAGCGACGGGTAAATGGAAGTCATCGTGTCCATGGGTTATTCTCCGGCTGCATCAGCAATGGACCAGAGATCCAGCGTTTGAAATTTGCGATAGATTAGGACGGCCAGGGCCAGGCCGATAGCGACTTCTGCCGCCGCAACGGGCAGGATAAACAAGAAAAATATTTGTCCGTCAGGTTCTCCGTGAAGTGCTGAACCTGCAACAAATGCAAGCCCTGCCGCATTGAGCATTACTTCCATGCTCATGAGAACAAACAGGAGGTTGCGGCGCACGATCACGCCTGTAACACCGATGAAAAATAATATAGTGGCAACAACGAGGGCAGGTTCAGCGAAGGGCAACTTTCACCTCCGTCTCGTCCTGAATTCCGGCTGCGCGTCCAAGATGCATACCACCGACAATTCCAATCAAGAGTATTAGCGATGCAAGCTCTACACCAAGATAATGGTGTGTAAACAAGGCGATTCCCAGTTCTCGCGCAGAAACCACGTTGGTGGCTTCAGTTCCAACCATGCTGCCGGAACGGAGTAGTGCCAGCACAACCACAATTACCAGAATCGTGGAAAGCAGAGCTGGAAAAATAAGCTGAATCAAAGACGGCCTCTGAATATCCGGCATAGTGGCGGGGGATCCCGCTGGGCTAAGCATCTGAACCACAAAAAGAAACAGCACCATAATTGCCCCGGCATAGACAATCACCTCCAGGGCAGCCAGAAACGGCGCGCCCAGAGTGTAGAAAATCATGGAAACTCCAAACAGGGACAAAATTAGGTAAAGTACTGCGTAAAAAGGGTTTCGGCTAATAATAACAATTAGTGTAGCTGCTATCGCAACAAAAGAGGATGCCCAGAATATGGATGCGTCTAGAAAGGTCACGGCAGGTTGCTCCGATAGTTCGACGGGGGATTTTCTTCAATTCCTTCCCCTTTGCCTTTTCCTGCAATGGCTACACCAGCAACCTTCCAATAATTATAATCCGGATGTTTTCCAGTGCCGCTGATCTGCAGGTCCTCTTTGTGATAAAGAAGGTTGCTGCGCGTCGTCGTAGACATCTCAAAATCCGGTGTAAGTTGTATGGCGTATGTAGGACAAGCCTCTTCGCAAAACCCACAAAAGATGCAACGGGCGAAATTAATATCAAACTTCTTAGCCACACGACGCCCGTCCGGTCGGTATTCTGACTGCAAATCAATGCAGTTTACCGGGCACACGGCTTGGCACAGGTAACACCCTACGCAACGTTCGTCACCGCTGGGGTCGCTTGTCAGCACAATACGACCACGCCACCGGGGCGGGATGATCGGCTTCTCTTCCGGGTAATTAATAGTAATCGGCTTCTTAAACAGATACTTCGCTGTCAGGGCAAGCCCGGCGAGCATTTCTTTCAAATCGTTAAGCATAATATTTAATCATCTTCCTGCCATGCCGCCAATATCCGGAGCTACCAACACAATAATAATAGTGATAACTAGGTTTAATATCGAGAGGGGGATGAGGACTTTCCATCCAAGTTCCATAAGGTGATCAAATCGAAACCTGGGATAGGTTGCCCTGATCCAGATAAAAAAGAACAATAGCGCCACGACCTTTAGTACTAGCCATAGAGGTCCTAGCCAATCTGGACCGATTCCCTGCCAGCCACCAAGGTACAGAATTGCTATGATCGCACTTAGAAGTAAAACCCCAATGTATTCTCCCAGGAAGAAAAGCGCGAACTTCATACTGCTATACTCAGTGTGAAAGCCAGCTACGATTTCATTTTCCGCTTCCGGAAGATCAAATGGGGTGCGGCGTGATTCCGCAACAGCAGATATGAGGAAAATTAAAAACCCCAGTGGCTGCAACGCCAAAAACCAAAGCGGCTGTTGCGCTTTAACAATGTCATTGAGATTTAGAGAGCCAGCCAGTATAACGACAGCTAAAAGGCTCATACTCAGGCTGAGCTCATAGCTGATCATCTGAGCAGTAGCCCTCAAACCGCCCAATAACGCGTACTTACTATTAGACGCCCAGCCAGCTAAAACGATACTATATACTGCAATTGAACTGAGCGCCAAAAACAAAAGGACCCCTATATTACTATTGGACAAAGAAAACCAATGGCTAATTTCAGGATTCCCAAAGGGGATAATCCCAAGCCCAAGCAAGCCCGTAATGGTAATAATCATGGGGGCTATAACAAACAGGACCTTATTTGCAAAAGGAGGCATTGAGTCCTCTTTTGTAAGCAATTTCAAAACGTCTGCAATCGGATGCAGGTTAAGAAAAGGAACCTTGAACTTCCCGATATAAAGGCGAGCACGGTTCGGACCGACTCTATGTTGTAGTCTTGCGATTACTCGGCGTTCAAACAGGACGATGTACCCGGTAATACCGAAGATAAACATCATGATAAACACGCCCTTTACAACCGCTACAAGGGCTTGTTGCCACGTTTCCAATTGAATAAGGGATGTGTAGGTGAGCCATTCTAGGTTCATAGAAGCGCCTCAGCGTCTGCCGTCCGCTTAAGATTAATAAAAACTGGCACGGCAACTGTCCCTTTTGCCAGTTTATCATTGATTCGCAGGGGAGCCGCAATTCCACACTGATTAGTCAAATCATAATGGGCACCGTCGCTAAGACCTTTTGCCTCTGCGTCTTCGGGATTCATTTCAATGACAAACTCAGGAGCGCGTTCTTTCATAGCCGTGCTAAGCGAACTGAGTTCCTCGCTACCAAAGGTGTGGTATACATGCCACAGGCGAAGGTCTAAATCGGCGTCGTTGTCTTTTTGATTCTTACGCGACGGAGGGGGGAGCTTTGGTGAAGTACGAATAACGCAGCCGTTATCTCCGACTCGCAGGCGATCCATATGCAGGTTGCTTTCACGCGTCACATCGTAAATATCCTGAAAATCAGTCCCGCCGATCATGTCTTCAATCTCAGCGTGTTGGATAAGCGCAGTCAACACTTCGCTAGCCGCCAGATTAACATGACTTGGAAGATGCATGCCATCATAAGCCTGCGCACGGCACTCGTAATTTACGAGGGTTCCGAAACTCTGATAATGAGAGACGCATGGCAGAACTGCGTGGGAGGCTTGGACCGTTTGGGTTTCAATGGAATCGATGGTAACCACAAATTCAAGCTGAGACAGCCACGGCGGAAGATTCCCTTGAGTAGTAGCGGCGAGATCTCTTTCACAAATGACAAGTGCTTTGACTCGTCCGCCTTCGATATCAGCCATGACGGAATCAGGATTTTCATCATTTCTGACAAGTGCAACGCCAGCCGAGTTCACCGCAGGGAAAAAGTAGGCCAAGCTACACGTGCGGCTTCCATAAGCCGTTGTAGCCTTTGCCAGAGAAAAAGCTGCTTCTATCAGGCTAGGGTCGTCATGTAGAACACTACAAATTATAAGGGGTTTTTTTGCTTTTTGAAGAGCTGCGGCTACAGTGTGAACAAAATTGTCTTCGGTCGCTTCTGTTCCGGCGGGTACACTTCCAATAAAGGAGGCAATTGTTGCTTCTTCACCAGGTACGCAACGCCAGGAAGCACGGGCAAACTGATCAAGCTCGCCGGCTCTTGGAGAGCAAATAAACAACGGATTACCCTTTGCGATAGATTGACGCACCGCGAGATCCATCATTGGCGCTTCAGCTGTAAGATCGCCTCCGAGTACCATAATAAAATCCGCTTGCTCAATTTCTGTAAGAGTTGGTACTGAGACTTCGCCGCTGGCCGTTATAGAGGCTGCCCGCCGAACAGCAGCACGTCTGTCCTGATTATCAAAATAGCAAACTCTGTTACTCCCAAGGCCTTTCATGAGGAGCTGTAGTGCGGCATTAGCTTCCAGACTTGACCGTTCGCTCCCAAAGCCAACAATCGATGCAGGGCCGTGCTGTCGGGCGATTTCCTTTAATCTATCAGCCACGGATTTTAATGCCACATCTAATTCTGTGACCGAACCTTCTACTCGTGCTTCAGTAAGCCGAGTCTCATGGTTAACAAATTCGCCGCCGTAGCGCCCACGATCACACATAAAGAACCGGTTAACCGCCGGCTGCTCTGCTGGTTTGATACGGCGGAGTGTATCGTTTCTGTAGCCTGGCAAAACATTACATCCCACGCTGCAGCTTGGACATACACTTCTGGTAGTTTGCAAGTCCCATGGCCGAGAATAGTGCGTTCTAAACTGCTTATCTGTGAAAACCCCGGTAGGGCATATGTCTACAAGATTTCCGGAAAATTCGCTTTGCAATGTTCCATCTTCAACACGACCAAAATAAAGCCTGTCGCGGCTGCCAAACACTCCGAAATCATCGCCTAGCGCGTAATCCCTGTAATAGCGGACGCAGCGATAGCACTGGATACATCGGTTCATCTCATGATAAACAAAGGGTCCAAGGTCCTGATTTACCCACGTGCGCTTCGGAAACCGGTCGCGGCGATGTTGCTGCTCAGTCAGGACGATCATATCTTGCAACATGCACTCACCGCCCTCGTCGCACACTGGGCAATCATGAGGATGGTGTAACATCAGATCTTCACTAACTTGCTTGCGAAACTTGAGGGCATAGTCGTCATTTACGCTGACTATCATTCCCTCGGAAGCACGAACCATACAACTCATCTCAAGGCGGGCCGGCTTATCCGGTCCCGGGGCAATCATGCATGCACACATTCGACATGCTCCGGCCGGTCCCAGAGCCTCATGGTAACAGAAGTGCGGTATGATCTGTCCTTCATCAAGGACTGCCTGCAAAATATTTGTGCCGGCGTCGACCTCACGCACAACACCATCAATCGTAATTTTAACTTTATCTGCCATAATAATTAGTAATTATACCCCCGCCTTCTGGAATTGGGGCGATTTTTCTTCTTGGGGAGATGCGGAGCCATAAAGTTTGTTTGAGTCTATTTTAGCATCAAATTCATGACGATATATGGTAATAGCACTTAGCAAGGGACCCTGTGCCCCAGGCGCAAAAGCGCAGAAAGTATGCAAAATGTGTTTGGACATATCATCGAGCACCTCCATGTCAGTTGGCATGCCGCGCCCCTCCGCGATAGCCTTCACAATTTGGTAAATCCAGGGAATACCTTCCCGACACGGCGTACAGAAGCCACAGCTCTCTCGAGCATAAAACTTCATGATGTTTGCCGTGGCAGCCACCATACAGTCCTGTTCGTCAAATGCTATAATGCCGGCAGTCCCCATGCGGGACCCAACTTTGGCCACAGTATCGTAATCCATTGGTGTGTCAAACTGATCAGGAACAAGCAGGGGAGTAGAGAGACCACCGGGGATAATACATTTCCAGGCAACGCGGCTGGGTCCACCTGCATACTCTTCCATTATTTCGCGGGTGCTCGTACCAAGAGGAAGCTCCCAGAGACCTGGTCGCTTAAACCGGCCGCTGGCACCCATGATTTTTGTTCCGGCATTTCCCGTGAGACCAAGACCATTAAACCACTCAGCGCCATTGGCGAAGATGTGAGGCATATTGCTAAACGTCTCGACGTTGTTTACAATTGTAGGCTGACCGAGAAAACCACGAACTTGTGGAAACGGAGGCTTACTGCGCGGATTAGCGCGCTTTCCTTCCAACGCATTTAAAAGGGCCGTTTCTTCTCCACAAATGTAACGACCTGCGCTGAGGTGAGTTTCCAGATGAAAGTCAAAACCGCTGCCCAGAATGTTTTTCCCGAGAAGGTTTTTGGCTTCGGCCTCAGCAATAGCTTTATCAAGAATTGCAGATCCGCTGCGATACTCAAGACGGACAAATATAAATCCCTTTGTCATTTGCATGGCGTACGCAGATATAAGCATGCCTTCGATCAACTGATGCGGATCGTTTTGAATCAGGGCCCGATCTTTAAATGTGCCCGGTTCCATTTCATC
This sequence comes from Candidatus Sumerlaeales bacterium, assembly GCA_038243585.1. Classification (GTDB taxonomy): domain Bacteria; phylum Sumerlaeota; class Sumerlaeia; order Sumerlaeales; family Sumerlaeaceae; genus JAKFFN01. The sequence goes on from JBBSQY010000006.1 coordinate 28,918, forward strand.
GCAATTACAGACAAGGTACTTTTGTCCCTCAAAATCCATGGGAACAAAAGACCACTTCATACCGGTCGGAAAGCCTGCACCGCCTCGGCCGCGCAGATTGCTGTCCTTAACTAACTGCTGAGCTTCCGCAGGAGTCATTTTGAGGGCTTTGCGGAAACCTTCATAACCGCCGTTGCTCGCATATTTCTCAAGAAAAACCGGTTCGCCCGGATTCTGCAGATCAAAATTCTTTGTCAGAACCTTAACTTCAGCCATTAGTCAGTGCCTCCCGCTAAGACGTTTTGCACAGGAGAATTATTATATTTTTCGAAAAGACTATCAAGCATTTCTGGCGTAACATTGCTGTGAAGGTCATCACCGACCATCATGCAGGGTGCCTTGTCGCAGTTGCCCAGACAAACAATAGGAAGCAGAGTGTACTCGCCATCCGGAGTTGTTTCGCCGAGGCGGATACCCAGTTTGTTTTCCAGGTGTTCCAGATTGTTGTCGCAGCCGCCAAGGTAGCAAGATATGGAATCGCAGGTGACGATAATCTTTTTCCCAACAGGTTGACGGAAAAACCAGTTGAAAAAAGTCGCAACACCTTCGACTTCAGGTGCGGACACTCCAACGATATCTGCCGCTTCGTATATGGCGTGGTCCGGCAACCAACCGTCGTAGTGGGCCTGAAGCTGCTGCATAACCCAGATAAGGCCAACGCGTCGGTTAGCGTAGTGAGTGCAGTGGTCAGATAATTCTTGTCGAAGTTCGTCAGGTAACATTTTAGTAATAATTTTATCGCTCATCGGTCAATATCCGCCAACACAAAGTCCATGGCACCAAGTGCCGCCAATAGATCACTCAATAGCGCGCCCTCACATAGTGCCGGCAGTGTTTGCATATGAGCAAAGCTTGGTGCTCTTATTCTCAATCGATAAGGAGATGTACGACCGTCACTTATTACATGATACGCCCCTGCCCCTTTTGGTTGTTCAACCATCATGAAGCTTTCACCCGCGGGCAAATCCAAGCCCCAACCCACTGCTAGGAAGTGGTTTATCAAAGTCTCGATATCCATCATGGTCTCAGCCTTGCGCGGCGGAAAAGCGTACCGATTATCACGGCTTATGTATTCGCCCTCGGGCATCAAGTTGACGCACTGCTTTATTATGCGAGCGCTCTGTTCCATTTCTGCATGGCGAACAGCCCCCCTGGCCCAGCAATCGCCATCGGTAGATGTTGGCACATCAAACTCAAAAGCCTCGTAGCCTCCGTAAGGCATAGCCTTGCGGACATCCCATCTGGCTCCGCTTGCGCGTAAATTAGCCCCGGAAACGCCCCATTCCCAACATTCCGCTTCGTTCATGACACCCACGCCGACAGTACGGCTCTTAAAGACTGGGTTTTTAAACATAAGATTGTAATATTCGCTGAGGTGCTTGTCGAAGTCTTTGAGAAATTCAAGAATCGGCTGCCTCCATCCAGGTGGCAGATCCATGCTACAGCCGCCGATGCGCAGAAAATTAGGGTGCATGCGGCCACCAGTTATCATCTCGATAATTTTAAACAGATTTTCGCGTTCGCGGAAAGTATAAAAAACCGGGGTCATGGCGCCAACGTCATGGCCGAACGTTCCCAGCCAGACCAGGTGATTACAGATCCGATAAATTTCGCCAATCATGATACGCATGACTTGTGCGCGCTCTGGGACGTTGATTCCTGCAAGTTGCTCGCACGCCATCACATATGGAATTTCGTTGTAGATGCCGCCCAGATAATCAACCCGGTCAGTGTACGGGATAAACGTATGAAACGTCTGACGCTCTGCAATTTTCTCATTGCCGCGATGATGGTATCCAATAACTGGATAAACTTTTTCGAGATGCTCCCCATTTAACGTGAGCACTATACGAAGCACGCCGTGAGTGCCCGGGTGATTTGGGCCCACGTTAAGGATCATTAGATCTTCGCCACTTGGACCCTTTGTGCGTATTGCAGAGTCGCCGCTCGAGAAGGTTTCGTAGCCTTCGTATTCTTCTAAGTCTTCCGGGCGGATAACCAACGGCTCCATTTCGGTTGCCCGATTGGGATGCTCCTTCCGAAGCGGATACCCCTGCCACCAATCTGGCATAAGCATGCGGCGCATATTTGGATGTCCCTGAAATCGGATACCAAACATATCGTAGGCTTCGCGTTCATACCAGTTAGCGTTTTTATAAATACCGGTAATGGATGGGACGTCGGGCACATCGGCAGTTCCCTCAACTGGCACCTTTAGCAGAAGTGTTTCTGCGCGCTCAGGGCTGAGCAACACATACTGCATAGTGAAACGGTGCTTGTCGCCTGATGGACGCCCTTGTCTCTCGGATTCGTCCACGGCAGTTAGGTCGTATAATACCTTGTAGGGCTTAGCCACGTCAGTTTTCAGCCGATTAAGCGTGCTTACAATCTCGTCTGAACGGACAGTCCGTACTTCAGTGTAGCCAAGGATCCCTTTACTCTCTTTGAGTAAATCATCCTCGTTAGTTTCCCAGATTGGTTTTTCTACGTTTCGCGAAAACTTCATGCCCGAAAATCACCCGCCGCAATCAACGTTGATGATCCAGGAACCTTGGGTTTATCGTCCAAAACTAGACCCATAGGACGCTGGCGACTTTGCTGAATCTGTTCTTGCAGTAGAATCAAGCCTTCAAGAAAAGCCTCAGGCCGTGGGGGACAACCGGGAATATATACATCCACCGGCAGGATAGTATCAACTCCCTGAACCACACTGTATACGTCGTACATACCCCCGGAGTTAGCGCAGGAACCCATGGAAATCACCCATTTGGGTTCCATAAGCTGCTCGTAAAGCCTCACGATACTAGGGGCCATTTTCTTAAAAACGGTGCCTGCAATAACCATAAGATCGGCTTCACGAGGGGTGCCACGCAGCACTTCCGCACCAAAACGACTTACATCATATTTTGATGTAAAGGAAGTCATCATTTCTACATAGCAGCAGCTAAGTCCAAAATTAAACGGCCAGATGGAGTACTTGCGACCCCAGTTAACCATATCAGTTAGTCGCGCAAAGACAAACGGCTGTTGTGTACTTTTTTCGTATGATGGCGCCATTCGAGACCTCCCCTCAGCCAGATGTAGGCTAATCCTCCGGATAAAAACCCGATAAATATCATTACTTTTACGAAGCCGTCCCACCCAAGATCTCGCACTGCAGTTCCATACGCATACAGGAAGGCGACTTCTACATCAAACAGGAGAAAAAATATGGCGACGAGATAATAGGGGATAGATGTGCGCACATGCGCGCCCCCTGTGGGTGCAATACCGGACTCATATGGTGTGTCTTTGACTTTTGTATGGGTCGCTTTGCCTAAAAGGCGGCTTAGGCCAATAATAATAAAGGCCATCCCAATTATCAGAAACGTATATATTAGAAGTTCAAACACCTGGTTCCAATTCAACTATAAGTGGTCGTAGCGCCTTGTTCTACTAGGCATTCCGAACGCAATGCAATGAGGTGCTATGCAGCCGAGCAAGAGAAAAATTTCACAAACTTTTTATGAGATGGCTAATTTTTAACCTGTCACCATCTCCAGAGACGTATAGGCGGTAAACTTAGTTTTTGCGGGAAATTTCGTATACCATATCATTAAGAGACCCCACCAGAACCTTATCTTTCCAAAGCGTCGGCCCAGTAAAAATAAAGCCCGGTTGCAGTGCCACACTCCACTCAACCGCCTTTTCGGCAACGTTTAAGCAATACAGGTTACCGCCTACAGATCCTACATAGATGCGCCCGTCTTTAAACGCAGGAATCGAATCAAACAGATCATCTTTTTTTTCTGGTCTCACGTTTACATCAAACACTTTTAGTCCAGTTTCAACATGATGGCCGACCACGTGACCATTTATGCTCCCCATATAGGCCACGTCGCCGTCGATAACAGCGGTGCTATAGCTGGGGCCAAGCTCAGCCTTATCTGGCTTGTAGGTCCAGACCGTTCCGCCTGTCTGCTGACTGATGCAGCGCACGGTGTAGTCGTGGGAACAAAAAATAACGTTTTCACCAGAGATTACGGGATTTGACGTTGCGGCGGAAAAATGTCCGTTGGCCCTGTGCGCTACAGGAGCTTTCCAGATAAGCTCCCCAGTACTAGCGTCGACGGCGTAGTAAAAGTTGTCCCACGCCCCGAAAAAAAGTTTCCCATCCGCAAGAGCCGGAGTGCATTTAATTAGCTTTTCTGCCGCAAAACTCCATTTCTTATCTCCAGTTTTTAAATCTAAAGCGTACATGTTTTTGTCGCCACTACCGATATAAACCGTGTCGTCCGTCACAAGTGGGCTGGCCAGCACGGCTTGGTTAGTCTTATATTTCCACTCCACCCTGCCGTCTGTCCGGGCAAGACTGTAAACGTGGGAGTCCATGCTGCCTACGATGACCGACCCAGTAGTGACAGCGGGGGTTGACAAAATTTCGCTATTAAGATTCGTCTTCCACAGGAGCGCCCCCTGTGGATCAGCCAGATTAATGGCGCGCATGAAACCGTCGTTTGCTCCGACATATAAGATGTCGTCTTTCACCACCGGGTGCGATTGATTACCGCTGTCTAATTTAAACCGGCGACTTATCGTAGTGCGATTATCGGTTGCAGTTTCAAAGTTAAGAGTGCTGATAACAGACGTGCCGGAGTCAGGCACTTCAACAGTCAATTGATGGATACCGTTATTAAAGGTGGTACCCGCCAGATCAAGGACGCCATCGCTGATGGTCAGGCCGTAGCTGGACATTTGATCCATCACCATGCCGGCGGACCCGGAATAAGGTTTTCCCGCTAGGGTTACGGCCACCGTTTCTGATTGCGTCATTGTCGTAGTCAAATCGTTCCGCTTTAAGCTGTTGGTAGGCACCGGATCCTGGGTTTCTGTGATGTTCCGGTCATAGATGCGGGTTATCGATACCATCTTGTCCGGTTCAACGCGATAAACTCTGTAGCTCCGGTTGGGGGCTCCTCCATTGCTCACGCTTCCGCCCATAGCGTACGTGGTTCCGTTGCGGGAATATCGTTGAAAGGCGTGGCCGTGGCCGTCGCAGACGAGGGGAACGTTATAGCGGGAAATCAAGTCGGCGAATTGATACTCATTATCAATAAAGTGGCCGGGCGATAGCGGCGGATGGTGCATGGCAAGCACAGCACACATTCCATCATTCATAGAAGCCAAATCGGCTTCAAGCTTCTTTAGCTGCTGCCCGTCGAAGTGACCATAATGTTCGATAAGCATGGAACTGTCCATCAGAACGAACCGAACGCCGTTATAGTCTACGGTTTTATAAGCTTCCCCAAACGCGTGGCGATAATTCTCTTTTCCACTATTCGACCAGCGAACGTCATGATTTCCCATTGCTGGGTAGACCGGTCTCTTACTGGATTTTAGTAATTCTGTTAAAGAGGTAAACTCCTCTTCGAACCCAAATTCCGTAACATCACCGGTTACAATAATAAGTGCGGCTTCCGGAAAGTTTTTGTCCACGTCCTCAAGCGCTAGTTTGAGCTGTTCGGTGTTGCCTGGCGTCCCGATATGAGGATCAGAAAAGTGCACGAACGTGAATGGCTTTATCTCGGCCGACGCAACAGTGGCATACGACAAAGTAAGAAACATAACAAGAGAACGGAGCATCAAAAAAATCCTCAGATTGATTAATTGGAAATAAAAAAATCGGTGGTTAAGAGCGTGCTCGTCAACCACCGATTCAATAAAGCGCCATAATTTAAAAAAAACTGTTACAAGGCTTCTACCACGATTGGATTCCTGGCGGCGCCTAGTTCGTCGAGACGACGTACCGGCGTAGACAGGGGAGAGTCCACTACGTCAGCAGCATCAACTGAGCCTCTATTTGAAATGTCAATCATAGCCGCTGCAAAAAGTTCAAGCATTTCCTTATTTTCAGTTTCGGTCGGCTCAATCATTATAGCTTCGGGCACAATGAGTGGGAAATAAGTTGTCGGAGGATGAAAGCCGTAGTCGATTAGCTTCTTTGCAATATCAACGGCCTTAACACCCATCTTCTTTTGGCGGGTTGCGTCTATTACGAATTCATGCATACAACGCTTACCGTAGGGAATATCGTACTTATCGACAAGCAATGATAAGAGATAATTGGCATTTAACACCGCGTAGTCACTGACGTCGCGAAGGCCTTGTTCTCCTAATTGCCGAAGATATACATAAGCGCGAACCACATGGGCAACGTTGCCAAAATAACTGCGAACCTTCCCAATGCTTCGCGGGTCGAAGTTAAAGTCATAATTGCCATCATTACTCTTAACTACTGTAGGAGCAGGCAGATACGGAGCGAGAAAATCTCGTACAACTATAGGGCCAGCACCAGGGCCTCCGCCTCCATGAGGAATACTGAAGGTTTTATGAAGATTAATATGCATCATGTCGCCGCCGAAATCGCCAGGGCGTACCCGCCCGACTATGGCATTAAAATTTGCACCATCAATATATACGAGTCCTCCAGCCTGGTGCACTATTTCGGCTGCCTCAGCGAGACGGTCCTCGAACAGCCCGCAAGTATTGGGATTCGTTACCATAAGGCACGCGGTCCGGGGTCCAACTACTTTTTTTAAAGCTTCAATATCAATGCGGCCTGTGGAGTCAGATTTAATCTCGACCGGCTCCAGCCCTACACGAAAAGCCGATGCGGGATTTGTGCCATGGGCCGTGTCGGGAATGATGACTTGGGTGCGCTCCGTTTCGCCTTTGTCATCGAAGTAAGCCTTTGCCATCAACAGGCATGTGAATTCGCCATGGGCACCGGCTGCGGGCTGCAGAGAGACTCCGGGAAGGTTTGTCAGCTTGCCTAGAATCTCCTGCACTTGGTAATATGCTTCCAATAAACCCTGCATGGTAGATGCCGGCTGATCCGGATGCAGATTCGAAAAACCAGGCAGGCCCGCCCCGAACTCATTGATTTTGGGATTATATTTCATTGTGCAGGAGCCCAATGGGTAGAAGGTCGTTTCTACTCCCATTGTCCTACCCGACAAGTGCGTGAAATGGCGCATAGTAGTCAGTTCGCTGACCTCCGGCAGTGCCGGCGGGGTTTCGCGCAAAAATCTTTCTGGTATCACGTCAGCGCAGACCCCTTTGGTTTCGGGAGGCTCCGGGGGCAATGAAAAGCCGGTCCGACCAGGGACGCTAAGCTCAAAGATCGTCTGCGTGTCCAGGCGTTCTTTTACGCTTAGATTGTTTTCTTCGACGGTGATCTGAATTCGCCTGCTCATAAGAACTCTCCCAAAGCTTCCGCGAAGCCATCAATTTCCGCGTCTGTACGCTTTTCCGTAGTCGCAACCAACAGAAGATTTTCATATCCGCTGCCGCAGGTTTCAAAAAGCGGGGTGCCTGCAAGATAGCCTTTTAGCAGAAGAGCGTCGCGCACCTGCTGTGCAGGTCGGTTCGTTCGAATTACAAATTCCTTGAACACAGGTGCCGTAAACGCAATGGCATCAGTATGTTTTTTTAAAATGGCAGATTTTAACCGGTTCGTATTTCGCACACAGGCACGGGCAACTTCACCCATACCTTGCGGACCCATCAGGCACATATAAATAGAGGCGCGCAAGGCGTTATGCGCGTGATTTGTACAGATATTTGAAGTCGCTTTTGCGCGGCGGATATGTTGCTCGCGGGTTTGCAGGGTAAGAACAAATCCACGCCGGTCTTCGCGGTCCTTTGTCTGGCCTACTAAACGCCCCGGCACTTTGCGCATAAACTCGGATTTACAAGTGAAAATACCAACGCTTTCGCCGCCGGCATATTGATTCAGCCCTAGCGGCTGTCCTTCGCCTACAGCAATATCAGCACCATAAGTCCCTGGTGGCGCCAGAACTCCCAAACTAATGGGGTCGGCAACAACAATAAATAACGCTCCAGATTCACGCACACGCTTTTCAATTCCATGCACATCCTCCAGACATCCGAAATAATTGGGATGTTGAACAACAACGGCGGCTACGTCGTCGCCCAGACTTTCGCCCAGTGCTTGTACATCGGTAAGTCCATTTCCGGCTTTTACAATATCGACTTTTGTATTAAAATGAGCCATATAGGTCGCAACTAAAGCGCGGGAATCGGGATGAACAGATTCCGACATAACAATTCGGTTTCGGTCCGGATGAACAGCAAGCGCCATGAACACTGCTTCGCCGACAGCCGAGGCGCCGTCGTAAAGTGACGCGTTGGAAACCGGCATATCGTATAATCGACTGAGTAACGTCTGGTACTCAAAAAACGCCTGGAGCAGTCCTTGGCTTGCCTCGGGCTGATAAGGGGTGTAACCGGTAACGAACTCGCTGCGATTAGCCACGTGCATAATGGCAGTGGGAACAAAATGGTCGTAAATTCCGCCACCCATAAATGAGGTAAGGCTGTCAGCCGCCTGATTCCGGGCAGCCATGCGGGTTAGATGTCCTTGCAGTTCCAGTTCACTGAGAGCAGTCGGAATATCGAAAGTATCTTTGTGCTGAAGGTCGGAAGGTATCTGATCGTTAAAAATTTCATCAATGGACGTGGCATCAACTGCTGCCAACATCTCAATTATCTGGTCAGGGGTAGCCTGAATATAGGGGTTACTCAATGGGATTCCTCAGCCACCTGCTTCTCATAATCGTCCGGAGAAATAAGTCGTTCAACATCTGCCGGATCATCGGGTGTAATTTTAATCATCCATCCGGTTCCGTAAGGCTCTTCTGAAACCTGATTTGGGTCGGCGACTACGGCATCATTGATGGCGCTTACTATTCCAGACACTGGCGCATAGAGATCACTGGCGGCCTTAACCGACTCAATAACTCCAAAACTGTCTCCAGCCTTTAGTTTACGGCCAGGCGTGGGAAGATCGACGAAAACAATTTCCTTATTGAGCTGCTCCACGGCAAAATCGGAAATACCGACGACGACTGAACCGTCCTCGAGCCGCGCCCACTCATGGGATTTCTGATATCGTACGTTGTTGGGCCTGGACATTAGCCGGCGTTCCTCCTGTAGAAGGGTCGTTTTATAATTTGAGCGGGTAGGGCCCGCCCGCGAATATCAATGCTGATACTACCGCCCACCGCGCTATGTTCTTTTTTAACGTAAGCAAGGCCTACGGTTTTTTGGAGAGTCGGAGAAAATATGCCGCTTGTAACCGTGCCAATACCGTTACCCGAAGCATTTAGTACAGAAAAGCCCTGACGCGCCACCGGCCCTCGCTGAAGCATTTCGAATCCAACCAGCCTGGTATCAGGTCCACCGGAATTTTTTAAAGATTCCAGAGCAATGCGGCCTATAAAATCCTCCTTTTCCATTTCAATAAAGCGACCAAATCCGGCATGAAGCGGAGTGAGAGAGTCATCCAGTTCGTGTCCATAAAGCGGCATCGCTGCCTCCAGACGAAGACTGTCCCGCGCCCCAAGTCCTATTGGCCTAACATTTCCTTCCGGCGCAGCGGCAATCAGGCTGTCCCAAAGCGAAACAACGTTTTCAGATGGCAGATAAATTTCAAAACCATCCTCGCCGGTATAGCCGGTACGGGAAATTATCATTCGTCCGGGATATTTGGGATTGTCTAAACTGGCAAATTGATAGTAGTTTAAAGTGGATACGTCTGTTCCGAAGAGGTTTGACATTACCTCCGCGCTTAAGGGCCCCTGGAGGGCAATCATTCCCCAGGATTCACCGCGGTCGTCTAGCTCAACATTGCCATCAAAAGCGTTGGCCTGTTTCCGAATCCAATCTAAATCACGCTCGCGGTTGCCGGCATTAATCACCAGGAAAATTTCTTCAACATCGTAATACACAGTTATATCATCAATGACCGTCCCATCCTCCCGAAGCAAAAAGGAGTACTGCACTTCACCCGGTTTCGCCGAGCTGACCTTTGCAGGGGTAAGATGATTTACGAAAGCGAATGCGTCGGAACCCCGAAGAAATAAGCGACCCATATGGCCAAGATCAAATAGGCCGGCTTCGGCACGAGTGTGCTGATGTTCCTGCGTAATACCTTCGTAATAGAGGGGCATATGCCAGCCATTAAAATCAGTCATAGTTGCGCCGTGGGCGATATGCCACTCATTCAAAGCTGTTTTTTTCATAGGCGGCAAGACTCCATCTTGTAATGCGTTATAAATATTATGTTATCAGTAAATCGAAGATAAATGGGACAGCCCGTTGGAACGACTTTTCCCATCGGAAATTCGGACGCAACAACAATGGGAATTCGACGATATTTTTACTACACATTCTACTCGTTGTTTTTTAATAACCCACGACATTCGGTATGAGAAAAGTTAATCCGGGATTTTGGACTTCCGCCAAACTAGCGCTGCTGTATAATATCGATTATGGAGTTTGAGAACGAAGTGCCGGCTCCGCAATTAAGCTACAGCCTCTCGGCAACGATTCCTGGATGCGACCAATAACGCGAAAGGATCCATCTGGAGAGGCAATCCCAACATCATCTGTTTGAATTGCGATCACGCTGCCTACGTTGGCCAGATCAATTATTCTGATAAGCCCCGGCTCGCCTGGAGTCATCTCGTCTCCTGTCTCCGGGTCAACACACATAACTCTGCACCAGCTAGGACCCATCTTCCAATCGCTGCTGTTCTGATCGCGCAAGCTGCAGTCATAAAATTGCGATGAAAGTTCGGTCATGCCGTATTCGTTAACGATGTTGAATGCAGGAATACCGAACAGTTCGGACAAAACCGGGTAAAACTCATTTCTTTGTATCTCGCGGACCCGGCCCTTAAATCCGCCGGTTTCCATTATACGACTGCCGAACGGAAGGTTAAATCGTAGATTCCGCTGTGTCATCGCTTCCAAAACGTAAACAAACCCGAATGCCGTGCCCAGCAAAAAAACAGGTTGCTGACGCTCAGAAGCTTCGTAAAGAGCGCAAGATAAACTGTCGATATTAACCACGGATCCTGTTCCGTGGAATTGGGATTCCGGTGTTCCAAATTTTAACCGGACGGTATCCATCATATGGACTAAAGAACTATGAGGAGTCTCAAAAGGGGGAGGCGTTAAAAACTCCATTCGCATATGTTCTGCATCGGGCAGAAGGAAGCTTTTGAATGGAGGGCAGATGGCCTTTTCATAAATTTCTAACGTTTCAAAGTAATGGTATCCTGTATCGCCTTCCGTTGTACCACTGGTTTCGAACCATGCTTTTATGGCGTCAAAGGGGAACGAACACACGCTTGCTCGTTTAAATGCGGCTGCGGGAAGAGCGGGAAGCTTCTTCCAATGATCTGGGGCGCTGAGGCGGGCTGCGTCAAAATATCCCCTGTACACAGGGTTTGCTGATAGCTGATATCGAAACAGTTGTAAAGCGAAGCTGCTGAACTCTACGTCCGACAGAATCTGCCCTGTCGAAATTATCTGAAGGATTTCGCGATGTAGCAACGCCCGAAGGCCATTAGCTGTTTGTGACATCTTTTTGTTTGCCCTTGGGAAGTGAACGGGTCGTAACGAGATTTAATAATATGCGATTATCTAATTTTTCATACATGGTTGCGACCAACCTTACAGAAAAGAAATGGCGCACGCTGTTTGCCGTGCTTGTAATTGCGTTTGCCACAGCTGTCGCACTGGCTGTGACGGCGGTTAGTAGCGGTATGCTGCGCGGGCTGCAGGCCCGAGCGGCAGATATGTTCCCCCCAACGGTAATTATGGTCAAGCCTAAGACAGTGGCGCTGGCAATGCTTTCGTTTAATTCTGCCGTCATTGATGAACCAGCTGTTGCTAAAATCCGGGCTTTGCCCGGAGTTAGCCATGTTGAACCACAGTTAAGCCTGAGGGTTCCGCTGCGAATGGAAGTAGAAATTGCAGGCCAGTACGCAGTGACAGACGCCGTGGTGATTGGCGTGGACCCGTCTACATTAAAGAATAGTGTTGCCAAAGGCATGACCTTCGAGTATGACGATTCAAGCAGTCAACCCATACCCTGCGTTGTTCCAAAGCTGTTGCTGGATATGTATAATCTGGCGTATGCCGACAGCATCGGATTTCCTAAAATCAATGAGGATTTTCTGATAGGAAAACGCTTCACCATGGTGCTGGGGCAGACTTACTTGGCCGGCGGCGGCGCCAACGGCAAGCAGGACAAAATATTGTGCAGGGTAGTTGGCCTGGTCTCAGACGCTTCTTTAGTACCCGGAGTCTATATACCGATTGAGTATGCCCGGCGTTTGAACTTCTGGTACACTGGAAATATTGATCAGCCTTATACGGCACTTCGAGTGATAATTAAGCGGCCCGATCAGGTTGACACCGTAAGCAAGAGCCTTTCAGATATGGGGCTTATGGCAGAAGGAAACCGTTGGGCCTACGATTCTATTACTTTTGCGACTAAAGCGGGGGCAGTGGTTCTCTATGCTTTTGCATTTCTAATTCTATTAGTTACGTCGTTTAGTATATTAAATCTTTTCAGCCTCATCATGGCGCACCGAACCGGCGAAATACGCTTGCTGACGGCTGTTGGCGGAACGAAAGCGACCCTGCGATGGTTGTATTTTGCTGAGGCAGTGGCCATCGCGTTGGGCGGACTGATCATCGGTGGGAGCGTAGTCTTTTTTGGCTTAAATCAGATTGAATTGCAAATTCGCAGGCGTCTGGAAGCCTTGAATATGGCAAATCTCAGCGTATTGCCAGAGCACATTTTTGCCTTTGATTTTCTGCCTGTCACAGTTGTTGTAGTTGTAGTGATGATAATGTCTGTTGCCGCTCCGCTGGTAATTACCTGGAGAACTACTGGAAAACAAGTGGCTGGTTCAGGGCAGGCCTAGGCTACTGGGAAGGTAATTTAGTGATGCAAACTACTAAAAACACGTCGGGAACGGCAGGTAGCCTTTATTTAGGTCGTGTAAATAATGCTTTTGCCATTGTTGAACTATTGCTTGTGGTAATCGTAATTGCCCTTCTTTCCGGCTGGTATTTCAGAGACGGAAACAATCCACACCAGGAAGCCGCAAGCCAGTACAAGCAGAGCATGGATCGAAGCAAATCCACGGCGTGTATCGCCGGGCGATCCGCTATGCGATCTGTGGTGCTGACTCACACAATGCAAAATCCAGGACAACCAGTCACCACAGAGGCCTTAAAAGCAGCGGGTGTAAATATGAACATCTGTCCCGAGGGCGGCGTTATAACTGTGACAGCGGACGGAAGTCTTCTTTGCTCAATTCACCAGCCATGAGTGCTTTTTTTATTGCCCAAGATTGCGAAAAGGATAAGACTTTGTGTCATGTTAAATAAATTAAGCCCTTTTTTGAGAAAACCTGTCGGAGTCATTGCCGTTTCATTCGGGTTATTTCCGTTCTCCGCTCCCAAGCAGCAACCTGTAGTATTTAACTTCGATCAAACTATTAATTTATTTCAACCGGGTCCGAAGTGGCCGGTTGAAAAGCTTTTGAAACCAGCCGAGAAGCAGGTATACGAACAGTACGGGAAACCGGATTACTTCCGAATTTTGTGGAACAGCACAGGGGAAATCAAAGTCAGATCCATACTCGAGCAGGAGTGGAAGAGTACGGGTCCCAAAAACCTTCCGCCTTCCTCCTGGGTTTACCTACAGCGTAATGAAGAGATCATCTTTGTAAATGATAGCTTCCGTACGCAGCCACTAACTGCCGCAGTGCAACTTATTGTTAAGATGGGTGACCCTGAACTGGTAAAAGATATGGGTTCCGGCATGGCGCAATGGACGTATTACAGCACAGGGAAAATGTATACTGTTTCTGAAGGCAAAGTAGCAGAAACAAGAAGCTTTCCGCCAATGGGCAGCTATCATAAGTAATTATGAAATAGAGCATTTAGGTCAAGAGCAGCCAGATAATAGCAATCGGCCTCTGTTTTTCGCCTTAAAATTGCCCTCAGAGGTGAAGATGCAGCTCGCCGATCTTCAGGCTCGCCTTAAAATCGGTTGTCGTTTTGTGGATGCTCATCCGAAGTGGGTTGAAACAGACAACCTGCATTTGACTTTGTTGTTTATCGGAAATATAAATAAAACTAGAATAGCCGAATTAGCCGAAATTGCTGACGGGGTTGCCGCAGAAATGGACCCGTTTGACGTGGTGGTCGCCAGGCTAGGTTTGTTTCCTGCCGATAGCAAGGAACCGAAGGTTTTGTCGATAGACGTTAGAGGTATGGACAAGAGTTTGCAGCGGCTGCATGCTCGGCTGCACGATGCACTTTCTCAGCGTGAATTTGACTTGGAAAGACGGCCTTATAAGCCCCATCTAACCCTCGCCAGAATCACCAGTATCAAAACCGGCTCCCGCCTTGCCCCGCTAGCGGCTTCACACGCCAACAAGCTCCAGACGAAATTTACAGCTAGCGAAGTGGTTCTCTTTGAAAGCCAGTTGCAAGCCGAAGGGTCTACCTATAACGACTTGCACACATCAAAATTTACTAGTAGCTCCGCAACACACGCGGGTTGATTTAAAGTCTGCAGAGAATTGTAAGTAGGATTTTTATGAAACAATTTATTTATCTTTTTACCGCTATCATTTTAAATGGAAGTTGTTTTGCACAAGATACTCCACCTTCGATGAGCGCTGCGGAAGTTGCTAGAGATGTGGTGCAAAAAATTAACCGCATTTCAAGTTTCAGCGCCACTGTAGAGACTGGGGAAACGGAAGCAGCAAGCCCGGCCTTTAAAACCTCATCAGACTTGGTAGTGTCTCGTCTGTATGGCTGGAAACTGATTGCTGATGACGGGCCGGAACCCTATACGTTAATTACAGATTTCCAGTCGTTTTACCAGTATTTTCCCAAAGAGAAAAAGGTAATGAAAACGACAGCGGACGTTCCTGAGCTAAAGGCCATGCTAACAAAACCTGTTACGGATATGAACCCATTAAACCTTCTTGATCCCAAATCACTAGTATATAAAGGTAATGAAAAAGTGAACGGAGAGACTGTCTACCACATCGAAGGTACAACACAGTCCCAGCTGATGCCGGGCGGGCCGGAAATTAAAAGATCATTGATAGCTTGGATTAGTGTCGAAGATGGTCTGCCGCGTAAGACTGTTGAGTCAGTCGGCACCTCTACCGGCACTACCGTGTACCAAAATGTAAAAGTTAACCCGCCGGTCTCACCGGCCGATTTTACGTTTACTCCTCCGCCGGGAACAGCGGTTATTGATACGAACGAGCAGATGCGTAAAATGCAACAAGAAGATCGGCGCCCTTCAGCAGCCGAACCGTCGATTACACCTACCCCTTAAGTTTTAAAACCTACTCTCTAACCTTTCCGTGGAGGAACGTTATGCGTCTCGGAGTTTTTCTAGCGCTGTTTGGCAATCAGGATCTTGAAACTACATTGGATTTTGTTCAGAAAATCGGTCTTGATACTGTCGAGGTCGGGACGGGAAATTACCCGCCTGACACCCATTGCAAGCCGGCGGATCTTCTTGGAAACAAAGAAGCGCAGAAGCAGTTTCTTAGTAAATTCAAAAAACGCGGAATCATGATATCCGCCCTGTCTTGCCACGCCAATGCCATTCATCCCGATGAGGCGGTTGCGTCCGCCCATGCAAAAGTCCAGCGAGATACAATACAGCTTGCTGGTGAGCTTGGCATCGAACGCGTTAACACCTTCAGCGGCTGTCCCGGCGGTGGTCCCGGCGATAAAACTCCGAACTGGGTAACTTGCCCATGGCCGGACGATTTTCTAAACATTCTGGATTGGCAGTGGAACGAAGTCATTATTCCATTTTGGAAAAAGGAATCCACTTTCGCAAAAGAGCATGGCGTTAAAGTCGGACTGGAGATGCATCCTGGCTTTTCAGTTTATAATCCTGAAACCATGCTGCGCCTTCGCGCTGCTGCTGGCGATAATATTGGCTGCAACTTTGACCCATCGCACTTATTCTGGCAGGGGATGGATCCCATTGCTGCGCTTCGAGAACTTAAGGGTGCAATTTTCCATGTTCATGCCAAGGACGTTAACATTGATCCTATAAATACATCACGAAATGGCGTACTGGACACAAAACATTACGCGGACGAACTGAACCGGTCATGGATTTTCCGGACGGTCGGTTATGGTCACGATGAGTTGTTCTGGCGTAATTTCGTCAGCACCCTGAGGTTGATCGGTTATGACCACGCCATCAGCATCGAACATGAAGACAGCCTGATGAGTGTAAACGAGGGCCTGAGCAAAGCTGTAGAATTGTTGCGGCGGGTTTTGCTAACTGAAGAAACCGGCGAAATGTGGTGGGCTTAGCCCAATGCCTTCAATTTTTAGTGATACTTACAACCTTGGCACTTTCTTTCGCCGGGTGCAAAGGGAAAGACTGGCGCCACCATAATGGGTATGTTATTGTCGCCGATTATGGTGACAGGCATGCCGTCATTCACGACGATCCAACTGGTTATCGGGGAGATTTTATAGTCGGGCCAAGGATTACCCACTGGAATACCTATGATGAGTATCTTCTTGTTTATAAAGTGCCAAATCCAAAAAATGATTTAAACGTGCCTTGGGCAGCGGAGACAGGCTACGCTATAATTAACACATTCGACGGCAGCACAACTTTCTCGGAAATGCGCGAGAATTATAAATACATGGCCGTGATTCAATTAGGAATTCCGGAAGCTGAAACGGTGTTACATTCCATTTATCCCAGCATTAAAACCAAAAGATAAATTGTTTCTAACGGCATTTGGCCCTGTCGCGGGGCTTTGGTATTTTATAGCAAAACGATGAACGGAAACTACAACAAATCCGTCTGTCGCGGCGGCTCGGCTACATTCAGATGCTCATAGCAAGCTGAAGTTGCCAGTCGGCCCCGCGGGGTTCGCTGCACAAAGCCTATCTGAATTAGAAAAGGCTCGATCATATCCTCGATGGTGTCCTGATCCTCGCCGATGGCGACCGCTACGTTGTTCAGTCCCACCGGCCCGCCATTAAACTTTCTGATAATTGTCGTCAGGTAAAACTTATCCATCATGTCCAAGCCCAAGTGGTCAATGTCCAGCAGGTCCATGGCTGCCCCAGCTGTTTCAAGGGTTATGCTGCCATTAGAACGCACCTGTGCATAATCCCGCGCCCGCCGTAGGATTCGGTTGGCAATACGAGGCGTGCCGCGGGAACGCTTCGCGATTTCCACACAGCCTTCGTTGTCGATGGGCACCTTGAGAATTCCCGACGACCGGCGGACAATGGTTTCCATTTCTTCCTGCGAGTAAAAGTGGAGACGTTCAGAAATCCCAAACCTGCTGCGCAAAGGGGCCGTTACCATACCAGCTCTCGTTGTCGCGCCCACAAGCGTGAATGCGGGCAAATCCAACTTAATGGATTTGGCGTGGGGCCCTTCGCCTATGAGGATATCAATTTTGAAGTCTTCCATGGCCTGGTAGAGGCACTCTTCCACAATTCGGTTCAACCTGTGTATTTCATCGATAAAAAGAACGTCACCGGCCTTTAAATCCGTAAGCAGGGCGGCAAGATCATCCTTTCTTTCTATGATCGGGCCGCTTGTGCTTTTCAGCTCACCACCCATTTCATTGGCGATAATAACCGAAAGCGTCGTTTTCCCAAGTCCAGGTGGACCATAAAGCAGACAATGATCCAGCGGCTCGCTGCGCTGCCTGGCAGCCTGAATGAAAAGGCGCAGTTTTTCTATGACCCGCGATTGTCCGACAAACTCGGATGTCGTCTGCGGCCGCAGAGTTGTTTCTTCGCGCTCTTCATGTTCATCGCGCAACGGAGAAATAATGTTGTTCACTCTGAATTGTTAGCCATTTAACGAAGCACATATGCTAGAACAAAATAACTAGTTCTGCAAAAATTTCCTTTTTTTTGACCAATTGCTCCATAAAGTGCGTAACCAGTTTTTCTTCGCGGTAGTATGCGTCATTGATTTCGCAGGAGGTAAATCCATCGTGTCGTTGAAAACCGACTTATGTAAAGAGACCGCATCCGAGTGCGTATTTCCCAATTATGGGATACGAAATATTGTGCTTACCGGAGGTAAAGGCACACGCGTATGGGACTCAGACGGGCGCGAATACCTGGATTTCCTTGCCGGAATTAGTGTGAACAACCTTGGACACTGCCCAGACAGAGTAATCGAGGCAATTCGTGCTCAAGTGGGGGAGCTTATGCATTGCTCCAACCTTTACTTGGTGCCGCAACAGGTTGAACTGGCGCAGCGCTTATGCGAACTATGTTTTGCTGATAAAGCGTTTTTTGCTAACAGCGGTGCAGAAGTGAATGAGGGAGCAATCAAGCTAGCTCGGCTTTACTCTAAGGCGAAATTCGGGGAAAACCGTTACGAAATCATCACTTTGCGAAATTCGTTTCATGGTCGCACATTGGCTACGCTGACCGCCACCGGACAGGATAAAATTCAAAAAGGCTTCGAGCCGCTTCCGGTTGGCTTCAGATATGGAATTTTTAACGATTTGGAATCTGTACGGGCCTTAGTGACTGACCTTACTTGTGCCGTAATGATTGAGCCAGTGCAGGGTGAAGGGGGAGTGACAGCCGCCTCTCCTGAATTTATTAACGGCCTCCGAGAGCTTTGTGATACTCATAATCTACTGTTGATATTTGACGAAATCCAATGCGGCATGGCTCGATCCGGAAAAATGTTCGCGCATCAGGTATACGGCGTCGAGCCAGACATCATGACGTTGGCGAAAGCTCTTGGCAACGGTTTGCCCATTGGCGCAATGCTGGCGCGCAGGGAGGTTGCCGACGTAATGCAGCCCGGCACTCACGGCTCCACTTTTGGCGGCGGGCCTGTGGCCTGTGCGGCGGCGCTGGCGGTTCTTGATGAAATGCGAGACTCTGCAATTCCTGAACGAGCAGCAAAAATGGGCGATTATCTGCGTTCAGGCATTGAAAACGCTCTACGCGGGCTTCCCGTCTTCAAGGGATTGCGCGGACTGGGTCTGATGGTAGGTATTGAATTGGCCTGCGAAGGTGCCGAGATAGTAAAAAAATGCCAGGAACATGGCGTTCTCATTAACTGCACTATGGGAAATGTTTTAAGATTACTTCCCCCACTAACAGTTACAGAAGAAGAATGCGACCAGGTGAGCGATCTCCTCGCCTTGATTATCGCGGACCATGCCTTCAGTGCGCACCCTGTTTAGAAAAGGACAAGCCGTATGAAAGATCTTATAAGGACGTCAGATTTTGATCGGGACACAGTTGAGCGTGTAATGAACGTGGCTGTCCGGGTGAAGGAGCGAACGCATCGGCGAGAGATTTGTGACGTACTGCAAGGTTATTCCGCCGCACTCATATTTCAAAAGCCCTCGCTGCGCACTCGAGTTACTTTTGACGTGGGAATAAAGCAACTGGGCGGGCACAGCGTCTATCTCGGGCCGTCTGAAATCAGCATGGGTGTGCGCGAAACAGTCTATGATGTAGCCAGAAATCTCGAGCGCTGGGTCGATCTGATTGTAGCGCGAGTGTTTTCGCAGGATCATGTGGCGGAGTTGGCGCAGGTTGCTAAGCCCCCCGTCATAAATGCGCTGAGTAACACTGAACACCCTTGCCAGATCTTTGCCGACTTTCTTACCTTGAAGGAAAAAGGGCTGCGCTGGGATGAAATTCGCCTGGCCTACCTTGGAGACGGAAATAATGTGTGTGTCTCATTAATGCTGCTTAGTGCAGTTTTGGGTGCGGAAATACGTGTTGGAAGTCCCAAAAGATATTGGCCACAGAAGCACATTATAGACGAATTCAACGCTTTAGCAGCCAAATCCGGCGCGAAGCTTATTCTGACGGACGATCCCATAGAAGCTGCACGTGGAGCCAATGCGGTCTATACAGATATATGGGCAAGCATGGGATGGGAAAACGAAGCGGCTGAACGAAGCGCTATTCTCCGTCCGTACCAGCTTAACGCCACCGTAATGAAAGAGGCTGAAACTGGAGCTTTCGTAATGCATGATCTGCCAGCTCACCGTGGGGAAGAAATTACGGACGACGTAATGGATGGCCCTAATTCCATCGTATTTGATCAGGCAGAAAACCGGCTTCATGCGCAAAAAGCAATAATCCTCGAGTGTCTTGGTCTGTCCGATAAAGTATAATAGCCTTCAAATTAACAATTGTGATCCGAAACCATTGGAAGGAATCTAAATGGAAGCAGCTGATGTTTCAAACCAGGCCCTTTTGACTCTGGTGACCGCTGTTTCCGCAGGAACTTTTCTTATGGCGGTGGCTCAACGGGTTGGCATTCCGGCCATAGTTTTGCTATTAGGCGGTGGGATACTTCTCGGACCCGAGGTCTTTAATATCATACAGCCGGCATCGTTAGGTCCAGTTTTAATGCCGCTTGTATCTTTAGCCGTAGGTCTCATATTATTTGAGGCGGGAATGACGCTGGACTTCGCCGGCTATAAAACTGCCTCAAAAGTAATACAGCGGCTTTTAACCATTGGGACTTTGATTACCTGGGTTGGAACCACCGCTGCGATCTACTATATAATTGGGACCCAAATAGAAACAGCCCTTCTTTCGGCCAGTCTTGTGATTGTAACAGGGCCCACCGTAATCCTACCGCTGTTAAAACGGATCAAAGTCATTCCACGAGTCCATCATATTCTCCAGTGGGAAGGGGTTTTGATAGACCCAGTTGGGGTATTTGTCGCGATTTTATGTTTTGAGTTCTTAACCAGCGGTAGCGGTATGGCCGCCGCCACTGATTTTGGACTAAGAGTCGTCGTAGGGGTCGGTGTAGGCTTATTCGGGGGTTTTGTTACCTATTACATCTTAAAAAAGCGCTGGGCACCGGAACATTTGGTAGGCGTGGCAACCCTTGGTTGTGCGGCATTTACCTTTGGACTTTCAGAAATGCTGATAGGCGAAGCCGGCCTTTTATCAGCAGTTATTGCAGGCTTCGTACCTGCGATTCTCAAACCTATTGATCTAAAACGAGTCAAAGATTTTAAAGCAGAAGTCGCTGATCTACTTATCGCCGTGCTTTTTATGGTGCTGGCGAGCCGCCTGGAGTTAGTCCAGTTTTTAGAATTCGGGTGGCGTGGGTGGCTGGTGGTCGCAGTGGTTATGGTTGTCGTTCGCCCGGTAAACATTCTTGTCTGTACCGCTGGGCAAGGGCTGCCATGGCGTGAAAAGGCGTTTTTGAGCTGGCTTGCTCCCCGGGGGATTGTAGCCGCGTCTATGGCTTCTCTTTTCAGAATCATGCTCGAAGATAATCCGATGTTTAAAGATCCAGCATTTGTAGAAACTTTTACGTATTCGGTTATCATTACCACAATCGTCATCGAGGGGCTACTGGCGAACCGGGTAGCAATTCTCTTGGGTCTGAAACGTCCGGAGGCGACTGGCTGGCTCATTGTTGGTGCGCATGATTTCTCAAGACGTCTGGCGACTTTTCTTATGAAATCCGGCTTGCCCGTTGTTGTGATCGATTCCAACATGAGAGCAGTTAAAGCTTTAACATCTAGATCAAACATACAGGCATATCAACGGGACGCCCGGGATCCGGCAATCTTTGAAGATGAAAAAATTATGGGCTTGGGAAACGTTATTGCTTTAACCGACAATGAAGACTTGAACCTCGTAATTTGCAACCGGCTGTCTGAGGTTACGGGGAGAGACAATGTCTATGCTTGGGTATCCGGCGCAAGCGGCAATCCATTGGAATCGGAAAACGCCAATATCGTCTGGTCTAATCTGCCTAAACCCTCAATGCTAAGCGCAGAAATACGACAATACGAGAGTCGCTTTTTCCAACTGGACGGTAATGCAGAACTTCCGTTCGACAGCCTTGTTCTCGGTGCAGTTAGTGAAAATAAAGTGGAAATTTACCCTGAAAATCCAGACACTCTCCCCGGAGAGGGTGCTACACAAATGGTTGTGGTACGAAGCAGCAATCATTTAAAACGCGGCTTATCTATGGGTTTAGCTATCGACGTATCAGGCAATAACCTGTCTTCTGCCTTGAACTCCGCACTTGATCTTGTGCTGCTCAAATACCCGAATCTTCCGAAGGAACAGTTAATTACGGAAATTACTGCAAGAGAGCGAGAGTTTCCCACGGTTCTAGGACATGGAGTAGCTGTTCCTCATGTGTTTACCCGGCACATTAGCAACCGCATCTGTTGCATCATACGCAGCCCGGATGGGATCACGTTTGGTAATGGCGATTCTTCCGAACAGGTGCATCTGATGTTCCTCGTGATTAGCCCATCTGGAGATCCCGTCGGACATCTTGCAATGATGGCGGAAATAGCTAACCTCATAAGCCATGTAGAGATGAGAGCGCGTTTGCTTGGGGCGGAAGACGCCGCGGAAATTACTCAAGTAATTGGTGAAGAGCAATAATGTGTCCTTTCAATGGCTACATCTTAAACGAATGTAATTCTGGAGAGACTCACATGAAACCCAGCGATCCGCATCCGATGTTAATAGTGTGACAAATCCGTTTGTTTTAATGCAGATGATAGGGTGGGCCGATGTCCTGGATGTCGCCATCATCGGTACTCTTTTTTACGTCCTGCTCTATCTTCTTAAACAAACCAGGTCCAGTTCTGCAACGCGGGGCGTTGTAGGGGTCATAGTATTTAGCTTTCTATTATACGCCATGGCTCGGTGGATGCGTCTTACGGCCACCAGCACGCTTTTCGAAAGATTTTGGCTTGTTATCGCTCTCGCAGTTCTGATTATTTTCCAGAACGAATTTAGAAAAGCAATTTTAGACATTAGCAGACGTTCGCTGGTACGACGCTTTTCCCGTAACGCCATGCCCATGGATGAAGTCGTAAAGGCTGTAAAGCAGCTAAGCCGGCTTAAAGAGGGCGCGATAATTTGTATAGAGCGTCTGGACGCGCTCAAAAGTCATGCAGAAACCGGTACGCCCTTAGACTCGTTGATTAGCAAAGAGTTAATAACCTGCATTTTTAAAAACTACAGTCCGCTTCACGACGGTGCAGTCCTCATCCGGGGCGATCGCATATCCGCAGCTGGCTGTATGTTGCCACTGTCTGACAGCCCCATGCTCGAAAGCGAATTAGGCATGCGTCACAGGGCAGCAATTGGCCTTAGCCAGCAAACTGATGCTGTAGTCATTGTGGTGAGTGAGGAAACAGGTACAATTTCACTGGCTGTTGACTCTAATTTTGAGCGGCATCATACACCGGAATCCCTAAAAGAAGCAATTCAAGAGCTGATGAATGTTGAAGAAGAAGATAAATAAACAGCGCGTAAAAGAGCAGCTACGGCTTGTGGGAATGGCACTCGGCCTGGCAATCATCGTGTGGATGATAGCCAAGTCCGGCGAAACCCGTGAAGCGAAACTGACCATACCTATCGAAGTGGTCTCTGCCGGACCGCAGGTCGAAGTCCAGGTCATCCCGGAGGAGATGCCGGTAATTATACGGTATGGCCGGGAAGCGAGCCCGTACATCAGCAGCGAAAACTTTACGTTCGTTATTGATGCCAGCACGATGCAGGAAAATCTGGGTGTGAGCTGGAAGTCCATGACAATGAGTTTAAGCGACAAAAACTGGGTCGCAAACATACCCTCGGCCCGCGTCGATCTTGCAAATATTGGTTTGCAGGGGAGCACAGTGGAAGTGCGTATGCGATACAACGCTGTGCCCGCAGTCATTAAGCCGGAAATTGTGGGACTTGATCGATTACCTGATGGATATCAACTTGTGCAGCCGGTAAAGGTTACACCTCGAGAAGTTTATTTAATCGGAGATCTGGACAAACTAGCCGGCCATACCGGTGATGACTTGACAAGCCGGATACAGCTGAAAACCGTCCCGGTTTCCGTAGCGGGTCTTACCGAAAGCAGCCTCGAAAGCGTGGAGATACTGTTGCCAGCGGGCATTTCTATGGTGCAGCGAAGCAGCAATCTGGCCGAGGTAAACCTGGAAATTCAGGAAGTGCAAACGGTGCGAACTATTTCTGATATCGCTTTAAATTTTCAGGCTGTTGCTCCTGATACTGTGACCATGAAATATGGGATTAGGTCTGCATCTGTGCGCGTTTTTGGTCCTCAGAGTCTGCTGCGCCAGCTATCGCCTGAATCCTTCCGCGTGGGACTTGTTCGGCCGCAAGAAGAGGTTCCTGGTCAGGTTCGTGATGTGCCATTGGAGGTTCATTTTGCGACATCCATATCTGAGGAGATTCGCTCCCGGGTTCTGATACAAGCCATTGAACCGAACTCAATCCGCGTTGAGTATGTTGCCAGACAGTCAACCCCAGTAACCGCCACGGCTTCAACAACGGCCACCCAGGAAACGAGGTAATTTGAAAATTGCCAAAACTTTGCGTTAATATTGATCATGTGGCAACCGTCAGACAGGCGCGTCGCATAAAGGAGCCGGATCCTGTTTTCGCGGCGTTGCTTGCTGAGTTGGCCGGCGCCGCCGGAATTACCTGCCATTTGCGCGAAGATCGTCGTCACATCCAGGATGAAGATGTGGTCAGATTAAAAGCGATGGTAAAAACCCGGCTTAACCTGGAAATGGCCGTCACGGAGGAAATGCTGAAAATCGCAGAAGATATTAGCCCGCACATGGTGATGTTTGTGCCCGAAAATCGGCAGGAGGTTACGACAGAGGGCGGTCTTGACATAAAACGAAACCTTAAGCGGGTAAAAGCTGCAACTGAACGAATGAAGGCTGCCGGACTCAAAGTAAGCCATTTTATTGATCCAGAGATTGTGCAGATTGACGCCGCGCGCGAATGTGGAGCTAATGTAATCGAGCTTCATACCGGTGCCTACGCTGAAGCCCTGACGGAAAACGATCGCTTGCAGGAACTGCAGCGTCTGGAGGCAGGCGTTCTACACGCCTCTCTTAACGATCAACGTATTAATGCAGGACATGGACTAAACCTGCGCAATGTCGGCCCCATAGCGGCCATACAAGGTATATCCGAACTTCATATCGGCCACAGCATAGTTTCTCACTCAGTACTTGTGGGATTTGAACGAGCGACCCGGGAGATGCTGGATGCCATTATTAGAGGTGAGCTCCTCGGAGCGAGGTATACACCCGCACAGGTTCTGACTCTTTTTTCTCCGTGAAAAAATCTAGAAAAAAACGCAGAATGTGGACTTTTGTTATTCTCATGCTGGCCGCAATCATGTTGTGTCTTGTAGCGGCTGTTTTCGTCATCCACCACAATGTCGCCGCGGCTGGTCGAGAGAACATCTATTCGGCTAACGATGATATTCCCAAAATGCAAGTCGGACTTGTGCTTGGCGCACGTGTATTCAGTAGCGGCAGGCTCTCCAGAATGCTGGCTGACAGAGTCGACGCGAGCATCATCCTATACAATCGCGGTGTTATCCAGAAAATATTGATGAGTGGGGACAACAGGTCCGCCAATTACAATGAAGTCACTGCTATGCGAAATTACGCCATAGAACATGGCGTGCCGCCTAACGATGTCGTTCGAGATTTCGCGGGTTTTCGAACTTACGATAGTATTTACCGGGCCAAAGAGCTATGGGAGTTTAAAGAAATGATAATCATCAGCCAAAAATTTCATCTCCCCAGAGCGTTGTACATTGCCGAGAACCTGGACATAGAAGCCGTAGGGGTATATGCTGTCGATAACAGGTATCGGGCTCTTGTTAAGTCCGAACTACGGGAAACGGCGGCAAGGGTGGCAGCATGGTTAGATGTTTTGGTTGGGCGCGATCCATACTTCCTGGGACCAAAAGAATCTCTTGATGGATCAAGCCAGGAAACAAGGGTTCCTGAGAAATAACCCGACAAATCGCCTTGACCAGCAGCCTCTATTCAGAATCTCCAGATGCTGCCTGCGCCTTTGCGTACTCCTGGCGCAGTCGGTCCATGAGTGCATCCCGCTGATCATAAAGCCGCTTTTGGGGACGTGGTTCACATTTGGTCAAAGCATAAGCTGTAAGCAGCGGTAAAACGATAGTTGTGTCGGCATAACATACTACCGTTCCAGGTAATTTGTCGGGATCCACTTTCCCCCAACTTACCGCTTCACTTGGGGTTGCTCCACTTAAGCCTCCGGTGTCAGGGCGCGCATCCGTCACCTGCAAAAAGTAGTCATGCCCTTTCTCCTCGATTCCAAGTACTTCCTGAATCTGCGGTTCGGTTTGAAGTGCAAAATTTTTGGGAGATCCGCCCCCAAAAATACAGATCGCGCTTTCTCCGCCACTGCGTTTTGCTCCAAGCACTATAGCCGCCGTCTCGTTGACGTCAATTAATGGATCAATAGTTAGCTTGCTGCCGCTCAATTGACGAGCGGCCATGTTCATTCCAATCGAGCTGTCACCGGGTGAAGACGTGTAAATAGGAATTCCCAATTCATACGCGACAGACAGCATGGAACGTTTTTCCTGCCCAAGAACTTTTTCGCGTTCAGCGACATATTTACCGCACAAGTAATGAAATTCAGCCGAACCCATTGGTCTCTGAAATTCCGGACCCTCAAAAATCTTCCTAAAGAACTCGTCAGTTTTAAGGAGCACATCGTAATCGAAAAAGATATCGTAAATCCGCACCACGTTTTCTTCCCGCAGTACGACATCGCTGATGGTATGGTTACCCTGTCTAAGATCCAGCCCAATTCCGAAATGCGTATCATGATACAGGTTAGCGCCGGTGCTGATAATCCAGTCAATAAAGCCTGCTCTCATAAGCGGAATGATCGCGGAAATGCCTAATCCAGCCGGAGTAAGAGCACCGGTAAACGTCATCCCCACAGTCACCTGCGGCTTCAAGCATTTCTGAGTTAACAGCATTGCGGCTTCCCGGAGCCTGGCGCCGTTATAAGCCTGCATATTGTTGTCAATCAGGTCAACGACACTAATCCCGGCCTTAATCGGTTCTGGGTTAATCTTGCGACCGTGCAGAAATTTCGAAGCCATACTTATTTATTATCCTTAACTAATTTAGGCGAGCCAATGCAACTACCGGAAAATGCGGCCATGGCTTCATATAGGCGTCTGTCTGCTGCAAAATAAGTTCCGATAAGGATCCATGCGAGTGTCGCACGAGCGGGCATATGCAACGGAAAGCTTGTTAGGGCATTAACCAGGATTGTAGTTACAGCGGCTAGAAGCGTAACATTTAATGCCGCTGGCGCGGCAAATTTGCCGGCGTTATGTCCGAGCCTGCGAACACTCAGCCGGGTATTAACAAACCGAACTCCACCGTGGGTAATCAGAAGAAGAAAAAGGCCAAAACCAAGGGTGCCTTGTTCGAACCAAATCTCAAGGTAATCATTGTGCGTATGTTCCGCAAGACGCCTGTTCATAGCCTTTAGCAACACCACAGTTCCGGCCCGTTCATCTTTTTCAGCAAGCAGTTTTACGTTATTTATAAATTCAAGTCGATAGCTGCCCGGCCCGTATCCCAGGATTGGGTTTATTGGGATAGCAAACGCTGTGGAAGTGTAAAAAATCAACCGCTCACGAACCGATTCTGATTGCGGATTAGCAATATTTTTAAACCTCTGTAAAAGTCGCATATCTCGAGGATTTAGGGGGTTCGGAGTCGAGAGCACAAAAAGTCCTACAATTACAGCAGCAAAGGCCACAACTGCTGAAACCCAGCATGCACGTTGCATGCGTTTAGATAAAAATCCTGTTTGGCCAACGAACACGACGCATCCGCCTATGGCAAATCCAAGTAACGCGCCGCGACTTCCGCTCAATGCTAAAACGCCAGCAAGAAACGCAGCAGCTCCAATTAAAAGCACACGGGAAATCCTTCGCAGCTTTGGCTGAAACCCTAAGCCTAATAATAGTATGCTAGTGGGGGCTGCGAAGCCGCCGAAATACTCGGGATTGCCAAAAAAGGAATGGATTAAATTCCTTCCACCCTCATCCTTGGCAATGGCAAAAGGATATAGAGGACGAAGTACATCCAGGCCAACGAATGCGAGAAACCCGTAAATACCAGCCAGTAGCCCCAAAAAACCTCCTAACCATGCCACGGTTGCGCATTCCTTAAAAGAAGGTTCGAGTCGGTAAACGACCCACGCGAGACAAAAGAACGCGCCGTAATGCCATGCTTCAACCAGGGAATAGACGATACGTCCGCTGGCCAGAGCGGAAATTATAAACGACATCAAAAGTCCGGCAAATATTAGATCGACAAGACGCCAGGTGGTCCGAGTAAGTGTTTTTAGGCCGGCAACAGATACGATAAAAATGACGGCAAGCAAGGTTCGAAGCGCCAGCATTTTAGACTCTATAGCAGGGCTTACCGTTTCAACCTTTGGAATTATAATGATTGACGCCGAGATCAGACAAGTCAGCAAGAGCAGCCAGATCAGCTTTCGAAGCACCCATGGCTGAGATAAGATTTTGGGCATTAAAGTCATAAGAACTTACTAAAATACCGTCCCGAAATCAGTCAACTACTGAATGGTGAAAAGTTTAAGTTAAAGGCTATCGCCGATGGACTTGGAACTTATCGTAAACTAATGTCCACTCTTCAGACGGTTCGTTAAAAGATCCTAACAGATCTTCTTCGTCCAATCCCGTAAGACGAACGCTCTCTTCAATAAAATGCTCGATGCGCGCTTGTCTGTCTGCTTCAGGATCCATCGGAACCAAATTAAACTGTGCTAATGACCCACGGAGGTCGCGAAAGCCCATTGAAATCTCCTGACTTATTCTACATTTTACATGAAGAAGCGGGGCCTGCGCCAGATAGCGTAATCGCTTTTCGTTCCTATTGATAACAACACGGCGCCTGAAATCTGCACAAACAAGCGTAATTACTGTCCAAAGATCGACTACATTTGCTTGAGCACAGCTTTCATCAGGTTCGTACGCTGAAAGCTGTCTGGTATTAATGATAATGGAAACCCAAGCAAGATGACTTCACCCTCCGAGGATGTTGGTCGGGTCAGCGTTGCAGCGCTTCCGGCACTTACCCCACTGCTATATTTCATCAATTCAATGCTTCTGCCCTGTCGCAACTCTAACCGCGAAGGTGTCGTATCTGCCTTTTGCCAGAAATTGGGCCTCACTGCCAGTGAAAGTGATACACTTGTAGGAAAGAACCGGTCGTCCGTGCTGGCAATGGCCGAATTTGCGACGCCTGAATCAGCTTTCGAAACTCCCAGAACGTCTGACAGAAAGCTGCGATTACGGCCGCCCTCTTGATAGAGATTTGCGGCAAGTCCACTGCCAGATAAATACAGTTTTCCGCTTCTATTTAAAAAGCTGCGAAGCTGGTTTTGTATTTTCTCAGATAGAATTGGCTTTTCGGGATTCTGCGTTTCTGAGGTGACAAATAGTTGTTTATACGATTTCCAGTCAACGAGTCCGTCTTCGAAAGCCGCGCTGTCGGCACCGTCAAAAGCCTGTCCCGCAGCAACGAGGGCAAACGCTTCCGCTGCACCGGATGGTTCCTCCATTGCATACAGCGCCCGTACCCGCTCCGTCTGGGCCGTAGCCTTATAAGGTCCACCGGGCTGGATTCCCAAATTGTAAGGTATATTAGTAGACTTATCCAGCGAAGTGTGCACTGGCACAATTATGCTTTTCTTTGATGAACCTTTTTTGCCCGGTAAACCAACGGCAATGGTTTGAGATGGAAATGACTCGCCACCTGCGTTTAGTGCGGTTACTCTAATAAAAGTAACTCCTCCGCTGGTGAGGGGGTCAACAGTCAAACCTTCCACCGTCGCACCTGCGGCAACTCCGCCGTCAAATCCATAACCGTCCGGAGACCTGTACACCCTGAATTCCCTCGCCGGATCACCACTAAATTCGCTTTCAGTGCCACCCCGCCATTTTACATTAATTTTGCCATCATCAATTAGCGCGGCGATTGCAACTGGCCGTGCAGGCGGCATTGTCACCGCGCTGCCTGGGGATGCAACTTCTGAATACCATTTAAGAACCCCACGCAGAGTAGCCTGCGCCATATGAATGCGCGATATTGGATTCAACAGGAATTCCACATCTTCGGCGTTATCGTGAAAAGCAGTTTCCACAATAGTTGCGTTCATTTCATTCTGTATATAGTCCCGACGCAGTTCTCCGAAATTGATTCCGCTGTAAGTATTTCTTTCCCGATCAGACCATTTTGCATCACCTGGCGTCTGCTCGGCTTTCATCTGTATGTTGATTTCCTGCCCAATAATTTCAGCGAGAGATTCCTGGTATGTGGGACGCTGTCCGGCACTGGCGTTAAATAATGCAATTGCTCCGCGAGCTTTCCCTGTGCTCGCATTGGAATGAAAGCTTATGAGTATTCTATCGAAAAATGAACCCTCTGTCTCACGATTAACGTGCGCCGCCGCTTTAGGAGGGGATGAGATGGTCGAATTTCCGTCTTTACCGGTATCAAATATCCGCCTGTCTGTGTTTGCACCGAGAGCTCTTTCGATCCAGTAACTGTCGCCTTCATCTTCACGGAGAAATCCAGAAATACCGCCCGGACGGGGCACGTCGCCTTTCCCATTGCCAAAACGGACCGCATCGGCCACGACCACGTTTCCATTATAGGCTTCGTACGGATCTAATACTTTATTGGTGGTTTCTACGTATCCGGTGTCACCTTTGTTAAAATAATAGGTACCTAACCAAACCCATGTTTTTCCCACTTGCCGCCAGTTCACACGAATTTCTGCGTGTCCACCAGAGTGAACAATCCGGTATAACTGTTTTGAGCGGTCATCCCCATCTCGTGCCCAGACGTAAACCGGATAATAACCGGATTCAGGTATATAGGGCCGATAGCGAGCTATAGCTGTCTCCGAAAGGGTGGCTTTCGCAACGGCATAAGGGACAGCATCCGTTCGTGCGCCGTAGAAACGGTCGGAGTCTCCTTTTCGCCAGTCTCCAAATAGTTCCACCTGGGGCATGGAATTATCCAGAATACGTTCATTCGGCTGGTAATCTATAGGTCGAAACGGAACAATGGTCGCGCCGGCGTTAAATGCCATATGGGCAAAAATGTGCATTTGGTCCGCATTGCCCATATCTTCCACCATACCGTGAGACAGGCCGCGTTGGGTGTAGTAGTACATTTCCTCTGAATTATAGGTCCACCCGTGGCCCGCCATGGCAAACATCACTTTACCTGTCAAAGCTCCAGATGGCTGTTGATAAGCGGGACCGGAAAGCAATAACTGATCTGCTACGGCTTTAGAATAGGGCCTGGATGGTACCGGTGCGGATTCTATTGGCTCGCGGAAGTCATCAGCCTCAGCCATCTCAACTATCCAATCAGGCGAACCGGCAGCGGCTTCCTGAATTGTAAGCGATTCGGTTGTTTGTGCATAGCCGGCATTAGGAATCAGAGATGAGCAGAGCGCAATTGCAAACGTGCTGGTTTGAAAAACGCCTGCAAAAAGGCGAAAAACTTCGCCAGATAAGTTAAAGGTTATCAAGAAGCGGTTCATTTAAAAAGGGTCTTAAACAGATTTGCCAGTGACAATGAAAATCGGCAATAAGAGTCCTCTCTGCAAACGAGAAACAAAACAGGCTAAATTTATAATGACTTATTTTTACCGTAGAACAGGCTTCATCCCAATGCTCGCACATCTGATCTTTAATATCTACTTGTCCTATTTCGGCGCCGCGCCAATCACATGCGCAGAACCCTTTAAATTAGACGCGCCCATTATCGCGGTACCCGTTGGGCTTACGACCACCCGTCAGCCCCGTATTGAGTGGCGGTCTGTCGCCAGTGACAGTTATCAGGTTCTCGTCACAGCAGAAGAGACGACTGCCAGTCAAATCTTATGGGATTCCGGCATCGTCGAAAGCGATGACAAATGGACAACGGCCGTACCGCAACTGCCGGTCAATTCGACACTATACACCCATGTTCGAGTAAAGACCAAACAGCGATGGACAAACTGGAGCCCCCGTAGCGTCCCGTTTCGTATTCAGCCAGTTCCCCAAGCAGCAGGGGATATAATTACCTATGATCTAAGCTATTCCAGAAAGTTACCCGCACCCGAAGCCTTTGGCCATGCACATTTGGTTAGCGTTCTTCAGGGTATTGTCAATCGCGACCAGCCACAGCTATTTGTCAATTTCGTGAGAGCGAAACGCTTACCTGACGGGGTAGATAATTACTGGCTGAATCGTTTGCAAGAGCCTGAAGGATGGCTTGCAAAGAAATCATTGGTACCGGAGGATGAAATTCTGGCGTTGGTGAACCGATTTCGATCTTCAATAGATGGAGTTGTGATTTGGGATCCCGAGGTTAACGCGACGTCCAATATAGCTTCTACGGTAGCCGGCGCAGACAACTTGCTTCCAGTCAGATACGATCCCTCCCCAGGATCTTTTTATACTAGGCTTGTCACCAGCGGCCCACAACTCCCTGTACGGCTTAATCTTGTGGGAAAGTTCACCGGCACAGGAACAATACCAGACACAGCCAGAGCCTCCAGTGGAAGCAGGAAATGCGACGCCTACATTTGGGCTGTTGAAAATTATCTGAAAACAAAACGCTCAAACCCGCAAAAACTGGGTTATTATCTCGATGCCTATTGGATAAGCGAGCCCGGTGGCGACGCTCAGCTTCATACGTTGACGAATCACGACTATTTTGTGGCTAACAAAGGGTTCTTCTGGGACTTGTCACCTTGGTCCGATGAGACCCCCGTGGACGATCCCGATCAGCCCCTTGGAGCCGACTTAAATACTTTAAAAGAAATATACGTTTCGTCTTACGAAGCAATGGCGGGTGCCAAATTTAGTCATACGGGTGGATTTACGCCTTGGCATCTAAAATATACAAACTCTCACGGGGCGGGAGGCACCCATGGTGCTGTGGAAACCGAATGGGAAACCGCTCGGATATTATCCGCTTATAACTCGTACCTCGATGCCGACGCCATCGGGATTTGCGCAATGGCCAATGCTTCCCTGTATCAGCACATGCCATTGCCCGAGCGATACTCCCAGCCTGTGCCACCTATGCCAGAAGAGCTCCAGCGACAGGGGCTGTTAAGCCAGCGAAATTTGGTGACAACTGCGACATACATCCTGCATTATGTGGGAGACTATGACTCGGCGGCTTGGGCTACAAGCATGCTCCCAGGTTTTTGGGACGCTGGCGACAGAGGATCTGTAAATATGGGCTGGGCGATTAATCCTAATCTGAGCGAACGCGCTCCCATGTTTTTTGAATATGCCTACAGAACACGGACGGCACACGACCACTTCATGGCAGGGGATTCAGGAGCAGGGTACGTTAATCCCACTCAGTTGCTATCGCCTCGCCGACCATCTGGTTTGCCTTCCGCCGTAGAGGCATGGCAGCATCATTGCCGGCAATTTTACCAGGCGTTCGGAATGAACTTTACCGGGTTTGTCATTAATGGCCTTTCTGGAGTCATTGGGCCGGAGGCGGAACGCATTCATACGGCTTTCTCTCCAAACGGCATTGTTATTCAGGAGGCGGTAAACCAGGGCGACGTTCACCTGGAAGGTACAATGCCGGTGTTTGTTCACAATTCTGATCTTAGTGTCAATGCGCCGGAGGCCGCGGATACGGTTCACTCTCTCGCGCAACCAGACACCCTGCAATTCCTCATGTTCCGAAGCATCCTACGGCCTGTTTCGTATTATGCTACCCTGAACAACTTGCTGCGCAGTAGTCGTCCCGATTTGAATTATGTCTTCTGTAGCCCAGACGTTTTTTCATATTTAGCACGGGTACATTTAGGTTCAGACAATAACCAAATGGCCAGCTACCTTTTCGACACTATTCCCCAGGACATGCAGGCAGGAAACTCCTACCCGGTCCAGATAGCGATCCGGAACGATGGGTGGGACACATGGAAGGGCGGAAAAGGCGGAACTCACGGACTCCTGGTCGAAATTTCCGTAAACGATAAGTCTACATCACCCACCTTTTATCCCATGCCCCGCGACGTTCCACCCGGTGACTCGATCGTCATAAAAGTCGAAATTACGGCATGCGACAGGGGTGGCTCGCAAACGATTAATTATGAAATGGCCAGTAACAACGGCGCGAATAAGTTTTCCAGCAGTGGTGACCCCGCTTTTGTGCAAAAGCTAAAGGTCGAAATATAATGATATAATTCTGTAAACCTCAGCCTATAATCGCACTGTCATCTAACACAGAAACATAAGCCAGCCTACAGCTCTAATTGGTGGAAGGTCCCGGGGGAGCGGTGCGTAATATGGTCCAACCTGCAATACCCGCAATGAGCGACCCTGCTAATATTCCAATTTTCGAAATCTCAAGCAGCTGAGATTCCCCGAAAGCCAGATTCGCGACAAAAAGACTCATTGTGAACCCGATTCCGCCTAGAAACGCAACGCCAATCACATGGCGCCAGGTTACTCCTACAGGCATAGACGCAAGGTTTAACCTGATAGCCAACCATGAAAATAGGCTAACACCAATAAGTTTACCCACCACCAAACCGACTATAATTCCAAGACTCACCGAACTTCCAAGCGCGGCAACTCCGCCGCCCGCCAGACTAACTCCCGCGTTTGCAAAAGCAAAAATAGGCAGAACCGTAAAAGTAACCCACGGATGGAGCTCATCTTCTAGCCGACTCAGCGGTGTCTGCACACCTTCTGTAAGATCCTGCAAGGAATTTAACACACCATGACGGTCACTGTTAAGCCCCCGCTCTATATCCAGTGGTCCTGCTTCCTCAAACCCGTTAAGTAGCTGGCGCCCATTTTCCAGAAACTGCGCCTCGGCGATTCGCGTGCGAGCCGGAATTGCCATAGCCAGTAAGACCCCCGCAACAGTGGCGTGAACTCCTGACTTAAGGATGGCTATCCACAGAACCGCGCCGACCAAGCCATAAACGACCGGCCTGCGTACTCCCATGGTATTTAACGCAATGGCCGCCGCAAGCATGATACCAGACACCAGAAGAGCCCCAAGGGACACTTTCGCAGTGTAAAAAATCGCAATTACCAGTACGGCCCCGATATCGTCGACAATGGCAAACGCCGTAAGAAATATTTTTAACGACAACGGCGCACGCTTTCCAAGCAGTTGCAAAACACCAAGGGAAAAGGCTATATCCGTAGCCATGGGAATTCCCCAACCGTGGCTTCCGTCTCCACCGACGTTAAACACAGCATATAACCCCGCCGGCACCACCATGCCTCCAATCGCAGCTGCAATGGGAAGTGTGGCCTTTCGCACGGAGGTAAGCTCACCGATCAAAATTTCCCGCTTAATTTCAAGGCCCACAACGAAAAAGAAAATTGCCATAAGCCCGTCATTGATCCACAGTAACAACGGTTTGGATAGCTCATAGGGTCCAATACCTATTGTTAATTTGGACTGCCAGGTATTAAAATAAACTGAGGACCAGGGGGAGTTCGCCCATAGTAGGGCCAGAACTGTACAACCAAAGAGAATTATACCGCCTGAAGTCTGGCGATGTAGGAACTCCTGAAACGGGCTTAAAATACGGTCAATTGGAGCCCTTGGTCCAATTTTGACATGAGATTTCTTACTGGCCACGAGTAACCTTTCAGTAATACCTTAATAAGAGATCTCTTCGGATTAAGACGCGGAACAAAATACCGTTACACCGCCAAATGCCGGAGACACCTAACTGCCAAAACCATATAAGTGGAGCGGGAGACGAGATTCGAACTCGCGACATCCAGCTTGGGAAGCTGGCGCTCTACCAACTGAGCTACTCCCGCATGCAGTCTAAGTTTTGATGCCTACATTAGCTGGTTTTAGGTGTTCAATAAAAACTGGCGACCTTGGATTCCCGTTAGCAGCATGAACCTATTTTATGTCCACCAACTCTATTTCAAACACAAGATCGGAGTTCGGAGGCACATTTCCCTGACCTTTATCACCATACCCCAGATTCGACGGCACATATAGTTTTCTGACTTCGCCAACATTCATGTCGTTTGTGCCGACCTCCATGCCTTTGATTGCTTGGGATTCACCAGGCTTGAACGAAAACGGAATCGGAAATTCCGCTTCACGTGAGCTCTCCAGCTTTTGACCATCGGTCAAATACAGCGTGTAATGGATTTGACGGGTGCCTGTGGTAGTTGCTAAGGGCCCGGCTCCAGCTTTAATTATCTGGTAGTAGATTCCGCCTGGTAATGTTAAAGAAGTAGGACTATCGGCGGAAGATGTCGCAGATGCAGTAATAATGCTATGGCTGCTTATACTCACAGTGCTCTGCGTCGTGTGGGTATCGACCTCTTGGGATGCGGTCGTCTCTTCCCCGGCTACTAGCGTTGTTGTAAGCGCATCACTCGAAGATGTCACGAAGTCTTGTGCCCACGAGACCGTAGAGCAGCAGATGTGAACCAGTACTGCAACGATTACGAGAGTGGCGTTATTGTGCGACATTGATTAAATCCTTTCGAATATCAGACGATAGCCTTGCCTTGGAATTTGCGTATGGCAAAGATTACAATAAAAAGTAGGAACTGGGTCAACACGATAGTCGATCCCGTGGGCCAGTCAGTTCCGTTAGAGATAAGAAGTCCAATGGCCGTAGTGCTAAACCCAATCGCAAGAGATACCACTATCATGTTTCTAAACCGTTGTGTCAGGACTTGCGCCGTTGCACCGGGCAGAATGAGAAATGCGCTTACCAAAAGCACTCCGATGATTCGTGAGCTGATAATGATTGTGACAGACATCAGTCCCAGCAGAAGGAGATGGAGAATGGTAACCGGAAGTCCTGAAACCCGTGCCATGTCTTCATCAAATGTAAAGTAGAGTAGTTCTTTATGGAAAAGTATTAACGGAACAATGACAAGCAGTCCCAGTCCTGCAATTGCCGCGACCTGTTCGCTGCTAACCGCTAAAACACTACCGAAAAGATAGGAATATACATCCTGATTATACCCGGGAGCCATTCGAAAAAAAATGGCTCCTAGCGCCATACTCGCTACAAAAAAGATGCCGATAGCGCTGTCTTCGCTGATTTTAGTATGATTGCTGGTGAAAGCAATCAGTGCGGCAACTCCAAGACAAAAGAGAAGAGCAACCGAGTCCACATGAAGAGCCGTGGCGGCGCCGCCACCGAACAACAGAATTCCCAGGGCAAACCCGCCCAGCGCGCTGTGGCTAATGCCCTGACCAATGAATGCCATCCGCCGCAACACAACATAGACAGAAAGCCACGAGCAGACAAGGCTAATTATCATGCCGCCTATTACGGCATTTCTCCAGAACTCATATTCCACGAGGTCTTGCCAAAAGGTTTGTAGTTGAGTAATCATACGTGCCGTTTATTTTTCGGAGCGATGAGAGCCGTCGCGGCGAAGAGTGGAATTCCGATCCATGAGTATTTTGCTAAGCACAAACGATTAATATTGCCGTGGCGCGGTCATAATCCCTTGCTCCGCTGATCATAAGATTTTTTTCCAGATAGATTAGAATGCCATTGGACCCTTCGTTGACAGATCCGACCCTGCAAGAGCAGGATTCAACATTACCTAACAAAACTGCTGCTCCGGTGAGAGAAACCACATTTCTCGGTTACCTGAGAGAGTGGGCCGATGCCCTGATCATTGCTTTCGTAGTGGCCATGTTTATCCGTACATTTGTGGTTGAACTGTTTAAAATACCCAGCGGATCTATGAGTCCAACATTGCTCGGTGACTTTGTTGCAGAGGGCCTTGCGACAGATCGTAAAGGGGAAGGGCATGAGTACCTGCTTATAAGCGACCCGATGGGGGACATTGTTCAGGTTTTCGAAAAGCAGCCTGATAGCCACTATATTTACAGGGGAAAGCAGTCGAAGTTCGCCTTAACGTCAAGTCAGCAGGTGCTGCTTGAGTCCAAGGTACACCGTGAGGAACATAGAATCCTGGTTAACAAGTTTTCCTACTGGTTTAAAAAGCCTGAAAGAGGCGACGTCGTTATTTTCAGGGTTCCTTTTGGATCAGACCCGGTATTAGACGAAGCTCAAAATGTCTCCGTTCCTGCTTACCACAGGGACCAAAGCGTGTATGTGA
The DNA here is from genome assembly GCA_038243585.1 of Candidatus Sumerlaeales bacterium. Classification (GTDB taxonomy): domain Bacteria; phylum Sumerlaeota; class Sumerlaeia; order Sumerlaeales; family Sumerlaeaceae; genus JAKFFN01. The sequence continues at coordinate 66,872 of JBBSQY010000006.1, forward strand.
AACGAGCTGTGGCATTCGGCGGCGAGCAACTGATGATCGGTGACGACAACCATTTGTACGTAAACGGAGAACTGGTTAGCGATCCTGAGATTATTTCAAAATTACAATATTTCCCGCCCGCAGGGGCGTCTGAATACCAGCTTGATATTCCTGAAAATCACCTTATGGCGCTAGGCGACAACTCTGGCAACAGCCTTGATAGCCGGTACTGGGGCCCGCTTCCTTTTGACAACCTTCGGGGCAAGGCTGTGCTTAGATACTGGCCATTTAAGGACAAATGGTTTTTAAGTCCCAAGTAAACATGAGACGAATTTAAAAACTGATTTAATTGATAACAGGACCTTTTTTGTTGTTTGCAACTCGGGGCCTCATGAGCGGTATTGGCCCGAATTTATAATCTATGGGATATCGTAATAATGTCTATTTTCGCAGCGCCCACTGACGCACCTCGGCGCGACCTCTCGTCCAAGCTTAATTCTAAAGTGTTAGCGATGCCGCCAAGCGGTATTCGGCGCTTCTTCGAGCTCGTTATTGGCATGGATGATGTCATCAGCCTTGGGGTGGGGGAGCCGGATTTTGCGACGCCACGGTGTATTCGCGATAAGGCAATTAAAGATATTGAAGCCGGACGGACCACATATACCAGCAACTACGGACTTATGGAATTGCGTGAGGGCCTTTCAGATTGGCTGCAACGGACCTATGACATAAGTTATGACCCGGCATCCGAGATTCTGATCACGGTAGGCGCCAGTGAAGGTCTGGACGTCGCACTACGTGCCATTGTTAACCCAGGCGACGAGGTAATTGTCCTTCAGCCATGCTATGTCTCTTATGGTCCGGCGGTTGAACTCGCTGGCGGAGTGCCCGTTTTGTTCCCAACGTTCCAGAAGGATGGGTTCCGGGCTAACCTTGAAGAGCTGCAAAAAGCTGTGACGCCGCGAACTAAGGCAATCATGGTAAATTATCCGAACAACCCGGCCGGCAATACTTTTGACAGGGAAGACTTGGAACAATTAGCAGAGTTTGTTAAAAAAAATGACCTGCTGATAATCAGTGATGAAATCTACGCTGAACTGACGTATGATAAAAAACACGTGGCATTGTCTTCTCTGCCGGGGATGAAGGATTACGTTATTCTTGTAAGCGGCTTCAGTAAGAGTCATGCTATGACAGGCTGGCGGCTCGGTTATACCTGTGCGCCCCCGGAAATTACTGCAGCAATGGTTAAAATACATCAATATACAATCCTGTGCGCTCCTACGCTAAGCCAGTATGCGGCAATAGAAGCCTTAAAGCATTGCGACGACGCAGTTTCCGGTATGCGTGAAGAGTATCAGAAGCGTCGTGACCTGATAGTGCAAGGTTTTAATAACCTGGGCCTAAAGACATTGGTGCCAGAGGGCGCGTTTTATGCGTTCGCAGATATATCCGGAACCGGGATGTCGAGCGAAGATTTCTGCATGCGTCTGCTCGCCGAACATAAGGTCGCGGTAGTGCCCGGCACCGCTTTTGGGGCATGCGGTGAGGGGTTCATACGCGCAAGCTACGCATCAAGTTTGGAGCGGATCGAGCTGGCTCTTGACAAGATGGAAATTTATTTAGCGACATAAATCGAAAAGTAGCATAGGCCTCCCGCCTGTGTATTTCCTGAGCGGCACGTTATCCAACCAGGAAACAATGATAGGAATTACCCAGCCAGTGCTTCTGCCACTTGATTACCAGTAGTAGTAACTTCCGTACTGTCCACCGCCGTTATAGCTATAGCCCAGGCCATAATACGATCCGTCTCCATGGTACGTTTCAGGAAAATAGCTGCTATTGTATGACCAATAGGGGTCATAGCGAACCCCTGTCGAATAATGGTACGGATAACCATAATAATGGCGTACCCCGTAGGCTTGGCGAAGCTGTTCATACTGAGGGCTGAAGTATTGAGCGGACGCGGCCCCGGCAAAGCTGGACAGAACTAACAGTACGACGATGCGGCAAGAAGTTGTGGCCATTATAGATCCTTTAAGGTGGTAATGTGGCTAATTGAACTTCGGAACTACTTCTGGCTACGCATTCTTCGGGCCAGATTACTCACAAACGGATTGTATTGGTCATTAGCGGCCTGCGTTTCTTGACTTGCGACCGCCTGACCTGCCACCCGAACCGAAGTGCCAATAAGAGGTCGTGCCTCAGCGTTAACTTCAGTTTCCAGAAGCGATTCTCCAAGAAAGCTAACAGCGGTAGTTGGTGATAGTCCTTTCGCGTTTTGAACAAGAACCAGTTCAGCCCTTGATATTTCTTCAATCGCCTTAAGGCTGACGGTGGCCAGTTTGCCAGATCCGCGGACTTGCGAATTGGAAGCGGAGACTTCATAAACAATAATACCTTTAGTATTATCCGCGAAATTAAAGCGGTAATAGTCAAAAGTAAAATTGTTCCTCGCCATCGCATCGCGGATATTTATACCGCGGGTTACAACGTTTCCTGCATCGCTGTCCACAACCTGCAGAATAGTAGGATCAAACTGCAAATAAAGGCGGACGCGATCAAGGCGTTTTTCACCCGGGTTTTTTAGAAAAATATCCACATCAAATGATTCTCCAGCTCGTACCGAAGTCGAAGACGGACGCAGATCAAAAGTCACATCAAGTCCAGGCCGATCGTCGCCAGCCGACGCAGTCGGAGACCCGATCAGTACGCCATCATCCAGTCGAGTTAAAGTAGGTTTAGTTCGCGGTCCTATGACTTGGACCATAGATTTTATTACCCCATCAGATGACCCGGGCATGGTGCCCAGCAAGTTGACGTCGTTTAAAAAAAGGCCTGTGGTATGACGATTTTCGCCAAATTCATAAGAAATTACTGCTCCGTCCGTCTGCTCCAACGCTTCCCAAACTATCGAGATCAGTTCCTTTTGAGCGAATTGTCGCGGCTCTTTCAGGGCCGCACGGACATAAATTGTTCCTTCATCCGGGTTGAACTCATAATCAATTTTGTTTTTAACATAAGGGTCGAGGGCTGAGTGATCCAACGCCAGGGGATTCAGAATATGACGAGGGTACTTAATAAGCAGAGAAACCTCATCGATTTCCCCCTCTTTTGTTTCCGCATGAATTTCCGTATTAAATCGCTCCCCAACCGATACAATGCTGTCCATTGGATGGAACAACAAGATCGTCCGTGATTCGCTGCGGGCAGATTGTGGCGACTGAGCCGCGGGCGTTGCATCTGCCGCCTGAATGGGTGGAGTCATACGCGCGTTTTGGACAGGCCCTGTCGGAAGAGGCTGGCCGGGAACTCCCGCGACCGGAGCTGCTCCTTGTGGGTTGACGGCACCCGGCGCTCCGGGTGGCGCGCCGGGAACTACAGCCGCGGGTGCGCCTGGAGCCGCCGGTGGCTCGGTTCCCTGTTTCGCCTGCAACGCCTTCTGCTGCTCGTCCCGTCTGGCTTTACTCTCTTCGAGTATTTTTTTAATTCGTTCCTGATGTTCCCTAATCCGTTCTTGCCGTGTTTGCTCACCACCAGGTTGTTGCGCCATAGCGCTAATCGGCTGAAAAACAAACACTAAGCTGGCAAGCATACCCCATATCACTCGCGTCGAGAACATAATCATTGTCCTTCCCCATCCAATACAATGCCCAATCCTGATATTAATAATATGACTGATCTCAACGATTGTTTGCCAGTAAGCGATCAAAAATAATCGCGGCGGCTGCTCTGACGGATAAATGGTTAAAATCACCAGTCCCAGTAATTGGCTCCAGCACGAAATCCGCCTCAAGCATCATCTCGGGGTGAAGACCCCACCCTGTGCCAAAAAGGAGCACTATTGGCCCACCTTCATCGGCCATTATTTCTCTTAATTGTTTAAAAGTGACAGTATTGGCGTATGTGCGGGCCGATGTCACAATAAACTGGGGCTCCTGATCGCATTCGGCCAATACGTGGTCACTCATTTTCCCAACGTCGGTAAAACATTGCGTGATACTGAGGGCATCTTTGCGATTAGAATTATACTTGGATCCCCAACCGCTTTCCCAATGCTCCAGAATTTTGGATACGAGCCAATGTTGGGCCTCCACCGGCGTAATAAGAAAATATCCATCCAGACCGTAGGTGCGGGCACTCCTGCTTATATCGTGAATGTCCAGGTTGGTAACCGATGTCGATACCAGCATGCCCTGTTTGTCAATCACAGGGTAATGAAGAAGTGCTGCGTAAATTTTGCGTGGCATGGGAGGAATTGAAATCATGCATTTTTGCACCATCAAGATGAAAATGCATTTTTATAAGAGTTCTTAAAACGTGTGATTTTCTTCTGGACTCTTGGAAAACCCATCGTTAAATTCCCATGCTGAGTAACCGTTCAGGGTGGATAGAAACTGCATAACCTGTTATCTCTGATTCGGTGCAGGAAATATATGAGAGGTTGTTCTTAGCTAGGTATGGGTTATAACCCGGAAAACCCTCTGATTGTACAATCAGATATGTCGGTTCTATTGGAAACAATGGGCCCACATTACGAAGATGCACGCGCATTCATCAACCAGTTTGCGGAGTTGACGAAAAGTCCCGAGTATCTGCACACCTATACGATCACGCCGCTCTCCATTTGGAATGCCGCGTCTGCGGGAATTACATTGGAGGTGATTTCGGCTGGACTTGAAAAGTTCGCGAAGTACGATTTGCCGGGCAATGTTTTTACCGAGATTCGTGAGCTGCTGGGCCGTTTCGGCAGCATTCAGCTTTTAAAAAATTCAGAAACCGGGCAGCTCTACCTTAAATGCCGAGATTTGCCGGTAGCCGAAGAAGTCCTTGCCGCGCCCGCCGTCCGGGAGCATTTGGAGAAGCGTGTATCGGACTTGGAAATTCTGGTTAGTCCCGATGCCCGCGGCCGTCTTAAACATGCCCTTATTAAGCAGGGCTATCCAGTTGAAGACCTTGCTGGGTTTATTGAAGGAGATGCTCTGGAAGTTGATTTCAGAGATGTTACACTTAAAGGTCGAAAGCTTAAGATTCGGGGCTATCAACAGGAAGCCGCAGAGATGTTCTATTGCGGCGGGCGCGCCACCGGCGGCAGCGGTGTGTTAGTGCTGCCATGCGGCGCAGGGAAAACCGTCATTGGCATTGCCGCAATGACCCTGGTGAAGCAAAAAACCCTCATCCTGACAACAAACGTAACAGCCCTCCGCCAATGGATGAACGAAATCATAGACAAAACGACAATCGAAGCTAAGAACGTCGGGGAATATAGTGGCGAAAATAAAAACATCCGGGACGTCACAGTCTCTACCTATCAGATTCTAACTTATAGAGACCGTAAAACAGATCGTTTTCCTCACATGGACCTTTTTGGAGCGCACAACTGGGGCCTAATTGTCTATGACGAAGTGCATATGTTGCCTGCTCCCGTATTTCGTGCAGTCGCGGATATACAGGCGAAAAGACGACTTGGCCTAACTGCCACCTTGGTGCGCGAAGATGGCAAAGAAGACGAAGTTTTTTCCCTGATCGGCCCCAAGCGCTACGACAAGCCCTGGAAAGAACTAGAGAGCCAGGGCTGGATTGCGGAAGCTATATGTACGGAAATTCGGGTCCCCATGGATAACGATTTGAAATTGCAATACGCGGTTGCGGACCTTCGGGCAAAATATCGCCTAAGCATGGAAAACCCTGCAAAACTTACCGTAGTCCAGCAACTCCTGGATCGGCACAAAGGTGATCGCGTGCTTGTAATTGGGCAATATCTGGGGCAATTGGCCGCGATACAGGAAATGATTAAAGCGCCAATAATCACAGGTCAGACACCGAACAATGAGCGGGACGAGATCTACGGCAAGTTTAAAACCGGAGAAATCCAAGTTCTGATTGTCTCAAAAGTAGCCAATTTCGCCATTGATTTGCCCGATGCTAACGTAGCGATCCAGGTATCCGGCACATATCGTTCAAGGCAGGAAGAGACACAGCGGCTGGGACGGGTGCTACGCCCAAAAGCCGATGGCAGCAGCGCATGGTTCTATTCTGTGGTAACAAAAGACAGCAAAGATCAGGAGTGTGCGAAAAAACGATCCATGTTTCTCACAGAGCAGGGGTATAGGTACTGTATTCAGGTACTTAACGATGAAGACATTAACATCACTCCTGTTATTGACGTTGATCTTGATTCAAAGGAAGCTCTGCATCGAGCAGCTGAAACAACAACTGAGTCGACTCTAGTAACAATAACCGAAACGTAAAGACGAATGCAGACAGACAGATACGCCCTTTCCGAATCCTTAAAGCTTCGCGCCTTGCTTCGCCAGCTGCCAGACGAACAACTATCCCGTATAAGCAGAAACTGGGGATTCCGGGAAAGTGACAAAAGTGGTAGCGCGGAAAAGATTTCCGGGGAGCATTTGGCCGATTTCCTGTATCCCCGCATGAACTCCGAAACTTACTTTCAGCAGATATGGGAACGGTTAAGTGAAGAAGAGCGAGACGCACTTAAGTTTTTAGGGATTCATGGCGGAGTATTGGCCAGAGAAGAACTGAACCAGCGCGTATTTAAAGGGGCGGTGCGAACTTTTCGCAAAGCTTCAGACAGTCTCATAGACAAAGGCCTCGTTTATGAAGCTACCGAGCTTCCAGGGATGAGTCGCTCTAGCGAACAGTGGTTTTTTGTTCCAGAAGTTTTTCTTACATTTTTACAGCTGCCAATACATTGTCAGGGGTTTTTAGGCAATTTGCTGCGTCTGCTAGGGACGGAGGAACTGTCAGCACTTGCGAAGCGGGTGTTGAAGCTGGAAGATCACCAGTTGCCCTCGCCATTAGAGCTACGGTACAACGTCAGAAAGTTTCTGATAGAGCCAGATAATTTAAGAAACACTGTTGAAGAGCTGCCCGAAACGGAAAGAGAAGTTTTCGAAGCGTTGCTCGGCCGAAAAGGCCAATGTCTTTACCGGGAGCTGCTTGACGCGACAGGCGCTAGAAAAGTGGACCATAGCAAAGCCGAGTTCATCAACCAGTTGGCTCAAACAACGGGACTAGTGTTTACTGTCTCTGAAGGCCATAACAAATACATGAACTCGCTAATGGTTCCGCGGGATCTATATTACGTTATTACCCGACGCTATCAGCCAGACACTCGGTCCCTCCAACGCATCGAATCCATGGCAGGCATCCGGCGGGAGGCTCCGAAGCTGCCACCCTCGGACAACTCCGCAGACATACTCCGAGACATGGCTGTTTTTGCTGCTACAATGGATATGTTTCAGCCAAAAAAACTTACAACCGGCGGTATCAACAAGGCTGATTTAAAAAAGATGGCCACGATCTTTCCTTTAAGTAAGCAGGCGAGATATTCTACTTTTTTGTCCACATATCTAATCAACTCTGATAGCTTTGTAGATATTCAAGGGGCCTGGCGGGCATCGGAAAAGCTGCCGGCTCAACTTAGTAGTCCCGAGCAGACGTTCCTTTTTCTTTTTCAGTGGTGGTTGAAAACAACCACTTGGAATGAGTTTTTTATCGATGGGGTTGCGCCAGCAGGTGATCGGCCTCCGCAGCTATGGACAAACGTTGTTGAACTGCGCCAGGTAATTCTGAGCGCTTTGCATCAAGTTCAAAAAGACAGATGGGTCAGCTACTCCAATTTTTGGGAAACAGTTGTCCCTCTTCTGGATTCGCGACTTCCCAAAGGCAGCGGCGGCGGTGGCTACGGTGGAATTCTCTCCGTAAAAGACGCGGTCGGCGTTATTATACGGGAATCCCTGTTTTTTCTGGGAGTCACAGTCATCGCCAATACGAACCCTGACGATGATGCGGCTGCCAAATCACGCTCCGTTGTAAAGGCAAAGGGTAAAGAGCCGGTAAACGAGCCGCCCGCGGATTTTCAATTCAAGCTTTCCCCTATGGGTCGCAAGCTTGCTGGGTCTGATGCAATTAATCTCACTTTCAATATCGAAAGTGAAGACAATCCCGTAGTCGGAAGTTTTCAGCAAGGAGCACAATGGATCATCGTACAACCAAACCTCGAAATTGTGGCGCCGCGTGATCTGGGTTTAGACTCGGTTTTCCAACTCGCGCGTTTATGTAAGGTAAAGAACATCGATGTAATGACCACCCTAGAACTGAGTCGGGAAAGCTTGCGACCTGTTCTCGATCGCGGCGCTGATACTGAAAGCATTTTGCAATTTCTGACCGGCTTGAGCAGAATGGAAATGCCTCCAGGCATCGCACAATTAATAGAAGATTGCAGCAACAAGCACGGAGAAATCAGACTCGGCAGCAGCAGTGGGTATATTATTGCGGAAAACAATACCGTTCTGGAATCGATATGGCGACATCCCAAGCTTACGCCGTTTATTAAAGAAAGATATGGCGACAATGTCCTGTTGCTGGCAAGCGAAACAGACCTCAACAAAGTGGCAAAGGAGCTCCGCAGCCATGGTCACAGTCCGCAAATGGAAACCGGCGCAGTTCACGCAAACCATGACAATCGCTTCCATCTGGCTCTAACGGAAATAGAAATGCAGGACGTCATAGCTGCCGTTCGCTTTCTATCCTACGTGGAAAAAGTTCTTGAGGCAGATCTTACAGACGGGCGTGCCGCAACCATGGCCCACCGGCTACAGCCTGATTCAACCGGCTTTCTAGTAAGTGGGACTGGAGTTGAAACTCGGTCCCGTCAGTTATTCCGGCGTTTCGAAGCGGCATTTAACAAACACGACGAGGACATTGTCGAAAAATATAAAACTCAGGTTTCTAAACTCGTATCCCGATCTACAACATCCCGGGGGCCTAGTAAATATCAGTATAAGGGATCAAATCCCGCGGTTGATAAGGAAGACATTGAGCAGCTTATCGTTTTTGCGCAAGAGTATGAGCTGGAAGTTGAACTGCTCTATCTGAAGCAAAGCGAACAGGAAACTCGCGTAGTAGTCTTGCCCCGGGGTGTCGAAGGGGAGCGCATCTACGCCCATAACAGCGTGACCGACACTGATGCGGTTTACTCCCTTAACAGGATTTTGCGCGCCAGGCTCCTGTAAGGAGGAGGTGACAAGTGAAGTCGTATGGCAATAAATTCGTCGAACTGCTGGACCGTACCTCGCTTATAAAGACAGTCTCTAAAGGGTCGGGTGTTCTAGTAGGTGTATCCGGCGGAGCAGATTCTGTCGCATTGCTTATGGGAATGTGTGCGATCAAGCCCGCCATCGGTATCACCCTGACCGCAGTCCATATAAACCACGGGCTACGATCGGAGGCAGCAGCAGAAGAATTCTTTGTTCAGTCCCTTTGCGATCGGTTGTGTGTGGACTGCCGCATTGTGAAACTGACCGGAAAAGAAAAGCCCGGAAAGTGCAGTCCCGAACAATTCTGGAGGCAGTCCCGCTATTCTGAATTTGAGGAAATTCTTGCCGATACAGAAAGCGATTTTCTAGCCCTTGGCCATACCATCGATGACCTTGCCGAAACATTTTTATATCACCTGACTAGAGGAACAGGAGTTGATGGTCTTGTCTTCCATTTTTTTAAAATGGCAGGCGCTCTTCCAATCATTCGACCTCTCTGGCAAACCAGCAGGAGTCGCATAGAGACAGCCTTAACCGGCGCCGGTGAGCAATGGACCACAGACACTTCAAATCAAGACGTGAGATATAGTCGGAATCTCATCAGGCACAATGTTATCTCAGAATTAAAAAAGATAAATCCCTCAGTCGTGGATGCAATTGCACGATTATCAGCGAATTTGCACGATTCGATTTCGAACCTCCCAGATCAGGACAGTCCCGATGATTCCCTCACTGAAAATCCTCGATACTTCTCAGCCTTAAATGACGATAAAGTTTTGAAACTAACCGGCACTGCTTCAAACGGCGCTAATATCTCAGCACTAATTCGCAATTTCGTATTTGCCGCGGCTACAACAATAATGGACAGTCGCCAGACGGCCCAGGCCACAAGAATTATCGCCTCTCGGGGAACAGGTTTAGTTGCTTTGACCGGAAGTAAGACCCTTGTGCTTTCTCAGGAGAATGGGTGGATTTATCCAGGCAATCAGCCATCAGACAAAATGCTCGCAGAGTATCACACACAATTGTTTGGGGGCTTAAGTGCTGAACTAGTGGAATCACCTGATACCCCCGTATCCTCCCCACTCCGCATCCAGGCACTCGAGGGATCGGAATGGGTTATAGAATGGTCGAAGCCGGAGCCGCTATTACTCAGAAACCGCCGAGCAGGGGATAAGATAAACTCCAAGCCATTGTCGAAACTTTTGATAGAATACAAAATTCCCTGGTATAATCGAGACTTCGCGGTCGTTCTCACGAGGCTTGACGGCGAAATTGTTGCCGTAGCAAATGTGTCCGATAAAATGAACGAATGGATTGCCCGCCATCGAAAGTCTGACTTTTCGTTGAAAGTAACAAAGTCAATCCTGACCGCATGATCTACCCGAATACACGGTATAGCTAGTCCATGGCAGAAGAAGAAGTCATAAAAGTTATCGCCACAAACCGCCGCGCCTGGCACGATTATCACATCGAGGACAGGCTGGAAGCAGGCTTGGTCCTTGGTGGAACGGAAGTAAAATCGCTGCGCGCAGGACGCGCCAGTTTGGTGGATTGTTACGTATCGGTTTCTAAAGGCGAAGCTTTTATTTATAACCTGCAGATCAGCCCGTATGAACAAGGCAATCGATACAACATGCCTGAGAAAAGGCCCCGCAAGCTACTGCTTCACAAGTCGGAAATTGAAAAAATAATGGGACAGATATCCAGAAAAGGATACACTGTTGCGGGCCTTAAACTGTACTTTAAAGGCAGCCGTGTAAAGCTTGAGCTGGGAATGGCGCGCGGTAAAAAAGATTATGATAAGCGGGAAGATATGAAAGAGCGCGATTCAAAGCGAGAGGTTGATCGCGTGATGAAGGCTTCGAGGCGTGGATGAACACAAAACTCCTCCACTTCAAATTTTCCCCGCTCCCTACGTTGCCAACACTGAACGCTTAATCTCAGCGGCAGCCGACGTCGAGCACCGGGTATTTTACAGGGCTGGCACTGACAATCTGCGTGGGCTACCAGTCGATTATTTTGCAGCAGGCAATTTTGTTGAGCATGAAATCCCCTGGAAAATTGGCAACCGCGCAATACCGCTAGAACTTATCAAGGCAAAGCTTTCAGCCCTGAATGCTCGGGATGGTGCCTTAGCTGGATATATAAGCTACGAAACCGGTTTTGCCTTCGAACCTGACAAATGGGGCCAGCTTCCACGGCCGGACCGCGGATACGCTTGGAGATTCGTCCAGCTTCCATGCTGGTATGAGGCAAATCATGCTACTGCAACCGGTCGAATCTGCGCTGTAAGTCACGCAGATCCCGAAGCGATAGCCTTTCTCATTAAACTAGTAGAAGACAATACAGCAGTGCTTTCTACTAAAAGCCAACCAGGAACCGCCCGCACAATAGACGAAATTGCCAGTTTCGGCGAAATTTCCATAGATACATACAAAACAAAAGTTCTTGAGGTATTGGAGGACATCCAGTCCGGACGCTACTATGAGCTAAACCTGACTCAGCGCTTCCGCCTGGAAAGCAGTCTTCCCCCGTCCGAATTGTTTACCAGACTTTTTGCTCAACTTGAGCCACGCAGAGGCTTCTTTTGTACTTTTAAAGATGAGACTATAGTGGGCGTGTCGCCCGAGCTCTTTATTAAAAAAGCATGCACCCGCATTTCGACACGGCCCATAAAAGGTTCAATATCAGGTCCTGTGTCGGCCCTCGATAAAATAAAGCTTTCCGCCGAGCACGTAATGGTTGTCGATCTCGCACGAAATGACCTCGGTCGCGTGTCCGACACCGGTTGGGTGAATGTTGAAGAATACCAGTCCGAAAGTAAGTTTGGAAGTCTGACGCATTTGGAGTCGCTCATCACAGGATCAACCTCAATGACGTGGCAAAACATTCTGGCCAACACATTTCCGGCGGCCTCTATCACCGGTATGCCGAAAATCATAGTTGTTCAGTCAATAGCTCAATACGAACTGTCATGCCGCGGTGTGTACACCGGAGCCTGTGGTTGGATATTTCCAAATGGGGATTTCGACTTTAACGTCTCTATTCGTACATTCGCAGCCACTCCCACACGTGGGTCCTGGCGTTACGAAATCGGCGCAGGCGGGGCCATAACCGCAGACTCAAAACCTGCCGACGAATATCTGGAATGCCTAAACAAAGTTCAACCACTCATTAGCGCAGCAGCGAGTGAATAATCGAGCAATTAACCTGTCTACACCGCCTGAACAGGTTACCGGTAATCGGGACAGTCCAAGACAGCAGGTCGTAATTCTTAATAAGAATTTCGTAAATTGCCCCTGCCAAGACGCATCCTGGATCAAATCCGCCTCGCGAGAGGTGGGTGTAAGACTCGTTTCGAGTTGCACTGGCACTTTGCCACGTGGCGCGGACGTGTTGAGATCGGCGTCGAAGTTTGTCCGATCCGACATAATCTGCAGCCTTACGGCAAAGGAGGTGAACAAGTGCCAAACAAACACAAACTCGAAACTGTAGTTGCAGTAAAAGAAAAGCTTTCCCAGTCAAAATCGATAGTCGTGGCTGACTACCGTGGTTTATCCGTAGGTCAGATGACCGACCTGCGTACCCGTCTCCGCAAGGAGGGGGTTGAACTACGGGTTGTTAAAAACCGCCTGGCCAAGATTGCTCTTAAAGAATCAGACATGGATCCCATGGAAGATTATTTAAAAGGCATGACGACCATTGCTTTTGGAATGAAAGACCCTGTCAGTCCGGCTAAAGTGCTTTCTGCGTACGCCAAGGAAAACGAAAAGCTGCGCATTATTGGCGGCCAGATGGATCAGCAAGTCCTTGACGCTAAAGGGATCAACGAACTAGCGCTTCTGCCTTCGCGTGAAGAGTTGCTGAGCAGGTTGCTGGGTAGCCTTACCAGTCCTGTACAGAAGCTTGCATACGGTCTCCATCAGACTGTCGCGAAAGTGGTTTACGCCGTTGATGCTGTTGGACGCCAAAAGGGTGAACAGGAGTAGTTTCCTGAATGGATCATCCCAATGTTAAGCCCCCGTTGGGATGCCGAATATCATGTGGGCAAACATAAAATTTGAAGGAAATAAGAACCATGGCTGATATCACCACAGACCAGATCGTCGAACGTCTCGACGGTATGACCCTGCTCGAAGTTAACGAGCTTGTAAAGAAAATCGAAGAAAAGTTCGGCGTTAGCGCCACTCCAGTTGCCGGCGCTGCCGCACCTGCTGGCGCTGCTGCTGCACCGGCTGAAGAGAAAACCGAGTTCACCGTTTTCCTTAAAGAAGTACCTGCCGACAAGAAAATCGCAGTTATTAAAGAGGTTCGCGCAATCACCGGACTTGGCCTGAAAGAAGCCAAGGACTTGGTAGAAGCAGCTCCTAAAGCAGTTGTCGTTGACGTAAACAAAGAAGATGCAGACAAGTTCAAAAAGCAGCTTGATGCCACCGGCGCAACTGTAGAACTTCAGTAGAAATTAAGCTTTAACAGCACTCGGCGGTTTCCCTGCACCAAGCAGGGGAACCGCTTTTTTTATTTCCAGAGGCCCGCCGGCGAAAGCCTTCTTCTCCATCTGAAGAACAGCTTGGGTCTCAAGAAACAACGTTAGAATGAACTCCCTGCATATCCGCAAGCAATTCTGAAACGGATTGGTATCGGGAAAGCGGTGATTTGTTGACGCACCGTAGAAAAACTTCATCAAGTATGGAAGGCAAGGTCGCTCTGATAGCCGATGGCCTCGGGAGAGAGACTTGCACCTGCATACGCGCAATCTCCTGGGTGTCGTTAACCCGTTTAACATCAAACGGTGTCCGTCCGGTAAGCACAAAAAACAACAGAAGTCCGAATGCATAAACATCCGTTCGACTGTCCACATCTGTCCCAATAATCTGCTCCGGCGCCAGGTACTGTGGGTCTTGATCAGGAATCGTCAGATAGACTGGTTCCGTATTTTGAGGTTGCCGAACCGGCGCGCCGAACCCAGACAAACACAAATTTGTTTCAGAATCCATGTCCTGTCTTATCATTACGACTTCTGGTCTCAGATTAAGATGACAAATGTCCTGAGAATGCGCGTACTCCAACGCCTCCAGGAGTTGTCCCATTATCTGACGGGTTTGCGTCACAGACATTGGACCTTTGTTTTTGATCCATTGCCGTAAATTTATTCCGTCAGGCAGCGGAGCAACTGTATAAATTACATTTCCTGCCTCGCCGTGTTGAAGTACCGTAGCTATTGATTTGTGTCTTAAATGCGTGACTGCGGAAAGCAGATTCATAGTTGCAGAATAAGCTGTCTCATCTTCCGGACGAGGAAAAGTTCTAACCGTAACGCGGCCCCCTGACACCGTATCTACCGCCATGTGGTCAGAAACCCGGCCGTATGGCACTGTTTCACTCTCGATTCGATATCTAGCCTCCCAGAGAGTGCCTTTGGCCAGAGAGTGAGCCGACAATTGGCCGGTTTCGCCAGACTGCTGCTGTGGTTTTATCGGGAAATCGCCTGCTGAATTAGATGTGATTGCAATGCCGTTGGACCGACGCACGTTATAGCTTAACTGGTTTACAGAATGACTCGGATTAAAAGGGGTAAGAGCCCGACGTTTTATTGAGATTGGTGGGGGAGAAGGAGTTTTACCGCTTGCCCCTACAGACATGGATGTGACAATTTTTTCCAGTTTTACGACACGGTCGGCAACATCGGAATAATGAACATCAACCCCCAAAATTTGCCTAAGCAGTCCCAGGCTCTTTTTAGGATTGTCTGTTTCCAGGCTGCGGGCATAGGCATAATAAGCAAGCAAGTTGTCTCGGCTGATAGGTAGATCATCCATCACTCGGTTGAACAGTTCATAAGCCATATCGTGCTGCTGCTGGTAATAGAAGGCTGCAGCTAAAAAAGCTGTAGCTTTAATAAAATCCGGCGACGCTGGTGGAACACGTTGCAGGTATTCCACGGCCCTTGCATTGTCAGTCATCTTAAGAGCTATGGTTCCGGCTTTTAAATAACTCCCGGCATTCGCGTATGCCTCCACAGCATGTGCCAGATCACCACTCTCCTCAAAGCATTCCGCCGCATTGCGCCAGTCATAAGCCTTAGCATAAGCGTTAGCCGCAGCCGGAAAATTTTTGCATGAAGAGTACATTTCACCGGCCATTATAAACCTACCCATGAATTCATATATCCGGGCAGCTTCGCCAAAATCCTTCGACTTTTTAAACGCATCAATGGCCTGACTTTGTTTTCCTGCCTGCTCGTACAGCTCTCCCGCGGCCTTCCAATCACCCTTGCTTACGGCTAAACGAGCTGAAATTTCAGCTGCCACTGTCCTGTCTTCTATATTTGAAATCATTTGCTCAGCTAATTGTGGCTGAGCAGCTTTTAGGTACAGCTCGGCAGACTTATCCCAAACTTTACAAGATGCATACACTTCAGCCGCACGGGTGACAGCGTTACAATCTTCCAAAATTTGAGCCGCTTCGATTGCGTGGCCAGCGAGAAGTAAAGTTTCAGCACTCTTTTGTACAAGTCGCGTAAATTCTGCTCCACGCGTATGATACTCCGATGGATGCATCTTAAAAACTAGCTCTAAAAGCTTATCTTTGTTTCCTGCTTTCTGGTAGCAGGCCAATGCGCAATCAGGCTTGTGAGCTTGCTCAAATATGCCACCTGCCTTGTCGAAGTCCTCCGCCCGCTCATAAAACGATGCGGCACTCTTAAACTGGTTATTTTGGAGGCATTCGTTTCCTGCAGTGCGAAAGTTTCGAACAGCCCTATCTTTTAAGCCCTCAGCCATACAAATATCAGCTGCCGCTTCAAAGTTGCCTTCTTTTTCATACAGCTCAATAGCCTTGCCCGCATTCTCCAACTGCCGCCATGCATTAGCAGCCCTTCCGTATAAATTACCTCGCTCATAAACCCTGGCCGCATCCTGCCATTGTTCAAGGGATTCATACGCCTCACCCGCAGCCTGAAAATTCTTTTGTCGTTCAAATCGTCTTGCAGTTCGCCGGATGCTACTTGCCGGGGCGCTACTTCCAAGCTTCGACGAATGGCCACCTGTCCCGTGGTTCAGCAGCCCAATAGCCGTAGCCGCAATAGCTTCCCGAAGATACATGGTAAGAAAGAAAAGCCCCACGCCCAGCAATATCATTCCAACAGTTGTATAGGCCTGCAGTAGAGGGGTAAGCCAAAGCAGGGCAGCATCATACATACCTCGGTAAAAATAAGCAACCGCTCCGATTATGCCCCAAAAAAGCAACTCATACAGCAGACGTCCGTTGGTTGCCTTCATACAAGACCTCACAAGAAGATGAATTCATACAAACAAACCGTGTGTAAACCAAACAAACGCATACGTCAATGCATTCTTCCCTCACAGCCGGAAGCTTCTTAAGTGGCATAATCCATATAAAGTAATATTTTTATTGCGTTAGCGGTGGCACAAGCAATATAGACCATCTCGTCGGTTTTACAAATAAAGAATCTTTAAGTTGAGGCCCTGGTTGATGAACCATCCGACGTTAGACGTAAACGATTTGCTTGAAATAGCGGATGAAGCCATTGAAGCAGGGGATTTCCCCCATGCCGTAAGTATTCTTCGCAAGGCCGCGGAAGTTGCCCCACTAAGAAAAGATGTTCGCAATCGACTAGCCATTGCACTGGAAGGCAGCCCTGTGACGCGAAAAACGTCACGCTCCCTTCCTCCCTCTATTAAAGTATCTGATCCCGAAGATTTTGATTACATGGAGGCCGACGAGGAATACCCTCGGTTTGCGACGGAAGCGGACGGTGGGGGCCGTGAAACAATAAGTTTAATTGCAAAAAAGGCTTTTGATGCGGCTGCAGGCCAAACAGCTCGCGCCGGCGAGGCGACAAGGAGTCTGACCAATCTCTTACACCAAGGACTTCAGACGTGGAAAAGTTCTCTGGCAGATCAGGTAAAGCATTTCGACCAAACTGCTGCCAGCAACACTAAGGCAAGTCCTGCAAATGATCCTGTAGCACGTGTTTCCGAAGCCATGCATGCGGGCGTTTTTGGCCCGGAAAAAGAACTTGAAGACTACCTGAGCAGAGCGGACCCAGCCCTAGGGCAGCCACAGGTAAACTTAAACGAACAGGAATTTTCTGAGGAACACGATCCCACTCTTGATAGCGAAACACATCTGGCCCAACCAGGTTCGAGATCGAAAAAAAGTTCTCGCGCTTCCACAGGAAAGAAAACAGGCACCAGACAAACGGATGTAGAAGATGTTTTGGCTGCAGGTATAGACAGTTTTATCGAAGCTGTTGGCCAGGCAGATAAGAAAAAAATTACATTCGGTATTGTTTATTTTGCCATGGCAGCGCTATTTGCCTACGCCTGCTTCGATGTCTCCAAAAAGTTTCCTTCAATTACAACAATACCCGGCCAACACGTTCAGTCCGCGTCGCTCGGGAATCTCGACCTAAGCGACGTAGTTACCAACAGCGAAGCCATAAGCGAATCAAAAATGTTGGTTGCGGCAGGCAATTTGCAACAGGCCGCAGACCTGCTAAAAAAACAATTGGAATCCGGCAAACTTCTAAAAAACCGAGACGAGATCCGCGTGGAACTCGCAGCAGTTTTAAATACCGAAGCAGAAAAGTATCTCACAAACAACAAACTGTCGGATTCCGTGGCAACGTATAGGGAGGCGCTAAAGGTACTTCCAGATGATGCCGCGCTGCAGTTGCGTTTGGCGAATGCATTGTACTATTTAGGCACTTTAAGCGGTTCAGATGCCAGTCAAAAGAATAGTGCTCTGGCAGATGCGGAAAATGTTCTTAACCTGCTGGGTTCCAAGACAAGCGATAATCTTCAAACACATCGCCTTCTGGCTTTGGTGCATGAAGCCCGCGGAGCAAAAAGTCTGGCAAAAGCTTCATGGCAAAAAGTCAAGGCGTTGGCACCGGAGAATTCTGCGGAATCAAAAGAAGCTGCATCCCGTCTCAAATAGATCGCGATGTCTGGGCGTAGGCTAATACCGTAATGGTAAAGACAAAACCTAAATCCAAAGCGATAATAGCGCCATCTATTCTTAGCGCAGACTTTTCAAAACTTGGGCTGCAGATACGCGAGGTTATCAGAGCCGGTTGTTCGTGGATACATCTCGATATTATGGATAACCACTTTGTGCCAAACCTTACGTTTGGACCACCTATAGTTAGCACACTGCGCAAAGTCTCTACCAAAGCATTTTTTGATGCTCACTTAATGGTAGAACACCCGGAAACACTTATTGAACCGTTCGCGGTTGCTGGCGTTCAAAACCTTACTGTGCACCAGGAAACATGCGTTGATAATCTGGCAGTTGTATTACGGGAAATCCGCAGCAACGGTATGCAATGTGGAGTTTCCATAAAACCAGATACTTCTCTCGAAACAGTTCGGCCATTTTTTGCTGAAATAGATCTGCTTCTGATCATGACAGTCGAACCTGGTTTTGGTGGGCAGAGTTTGATACCGTCGTGCCTAAACAAAATAAGGGAAGCACGAAAGATACGGGAAGAGAAACACCACAAGTTTAAAATTCAGGCCGATGGCGGGATAAATGCCAGTACTGCCGGACTCGTTGTGGCATCCGGTGCTGATATTTTAGTCGCAGGCAGCGCGGTATTCAACGGGAAATCTGTAGCTGAAAATATTGACGCCTTGCTGAGCCAAATAAGTTAGATTGAAAGTTGGACTCGGTTAGTTAAACTGTCAGAATAACTACAATTCCCGGTTTGGCCAGCGCCCCATAGGAGTAATAAATGATACGCCAAATTATCGTAACCGGGCTTTTGATCTGTGTTTTAGTGATCGGAATGGCGGCTATAAGCGGATGCACGGACAAGTTAGGTCGAAAAGAAAAGGAAACGGAAACCGAATTGGTGATCCCGGATTTCCCAACTGCAAAAGAGCAGTTTCTGTTCGCACGGATGTTTCAAAATAGCCAAATGCTTGCGCCTGAATTAGCTAAGCGCCGAGTTCAAATGAATAAGGTCTCACAATACTACCAGCGCGTACTCAAAAATTTTCCGAACGATCCCGAATACGTGCCAAGAACTTATTTGGAACTAGGTGATTGTGCGTCCCTGAGTGACGAAGATCAACTGGCCATAACCTTATATCAAAAAGCCCAGGCGATTAGTAACCAGGATGACTTTATTGTGGCTCGATCACAATACTCTATCGCGCGGATGTACGACATTCAGGGCCGCTACGTGGAAGCCAAACAGATTTACAAAGATATTATGGACAGATACAAAAAAAGTGAAGCAGGCAATGTAAGGGACGTGGTTGCACGGGCGACAAAGCTTTATTTAGTTGTTCAAGAAAAGAAGTAGGCGCTCAGGAGTGATGACTGCGACGATCCTACGGTATTTCATTGATGCACATCAAAATCTTCAGACTCAAAACTCTCAGCATCACCGCCGCGTCGGAGCTTAATCATTGCTGAGTGGCCCTCGACCTCGCTGTTTAATTCTTTAAGAAACGCAAATGCCTTCTCAGCGTCATCCTGTTTGTCGCTTGAAAGTGAAATATCAAGTCGAAAAGCGTGCTCTCGAACTTGTGTGCCAATTTCATGCGGCAATGGGTATTCGTCATCCGACAATGCTTCATTGCAGCTACGTAAGTACTGTTCCGCTTGCCGGCGCATATATTGCCTGCGAACAAACAGACGGTCTTCTTCAGCAGCCGATTCTGATTCCAGAGTAGCCTCCTCGGCGACTTCGACAGATGAAGCGGAATAGCTAACTATGCTGATCGCATTTGAGGTACCGCTGGTCACGTCCATGGCTTGCACGTGCAAGATGCCGTTGGCGTCTATCTGAAAAGTAACATGGATGGCGGGTATCTCTTTTGGAGCGGGAGTAATCCCCGCCAATTGAAAAACTCCAAGGCTGTGGTTCTCAGCAGAAATTTTTCGCTCACCCTGTAAAACATGAATCTTTACACTCGCCTGGTTATCCTGAACCGTTGTAAACGTCCTGGTATGAGACGTGGGAATTGAACTGTTTCTCGGGATAAGAGACGAAAAAAGGCCGCCCGCGGTCTCAATTCCAAGACTCAGGGGAGTGACGTCCAGAAGTAAAACTTCCTGGAGACTGCCTGACATTATGGCGCCTTGGATAGCTGCACCTATGGCGACCGCCTCGTCAGGATTTATTGAACGAACTGGTTCGGTATTAAAAAAGTCACGTACCAGGTTCTGCACATACGGAATCCGGGTAGACCCACCGACAAGAATAACACTGTTAATGTCTGACACTGCAAACCCTGAGTCGCGCACGGCCTGTGAACAACATAGGGTAAGTTGTTCGGCAAAAGGCTCCACAAGGGCCTCGAACTCATCCCGCCGAATAGTAATTTGCAAATGCTGAGGCCCCGCCTCGTTCATTGCCACAAAAGGAAGACTGACCATGGTTTCCGGCGCAGAGGACAATTCACATTTGGCTGTTTCGACAGCTTCCTTTACCCTCTGGAAGGCCTGTAGATTATCAGAAAGGTCAATGCCGTTGCTTTCCTTAAACTGAGAGATCAACAGACGCATTAGATTATCGTCAAAATTATCTCCACCAAGGAAAGTGTCACCACGGGTCGCGCGCACTTCAAATAGATCTCTATCGACTTCAAGGATAGAAAGATCGAAAGTTCCACCCCCAAGGTCAAAGACGGCAATCTTCTGGCGTATGTTTTTATCAACGCCATAGGCAAGCGCCGCCGCAGTCGGTTCGTTGATTATTCGAACGACCTCCAGACCAGCCATTTCGCCGGCGCGTTTAGTGGCGCTTCTCTGGTCATCGTTAAAATAAGCGGGAACGGTAACAACAGCCCGACTGACAGGCTCCCCAAAAAAATCTTCCGCGGTCGCCCGCATTTTCTTAAGGATTTCTGAGCTGACTTGCTCCGGCGATACTTGGGTCCAGCCCACATCGATAAGCACGGACTCATCCTGGCCTGCTACCAGGTCATAAGTGATCCCATAACGCAGGCGCTCAATCTCTGAAAAACGAGCTCCCATAAAACGCTTTACAGATCGAATCGTCTGTTTGGGAAAACTCACAGCCTGTCGTTTTGCCAGTTCTCCCACAACGATTTCTTCAGGGCTCTTATATAAAACAACCGAGGGCGTGGTTCGAGAACCTTCAGCATTTTGTATAACGATTGGCTGACCTTGTTCAAGATATGCGACAACGCTATTGGTGGTGCCGAGGTCGATACCGAGAATTCGCTCCGTCATTAGCCTTTGCGCCCAAACAGCTTGGAGAATAAACTTTTTTTACTAGGGGAGAGGCATTCGAGAGCCATACGCGCTTTATCGTTAGCTGGATCCCACTTTAAAATTTCCTGATAGGTGCTGATCGCCATGCTGAAAATTTTGGCACCTTCATAAAGTTCCGCAAGAATCATCCGGTAATCACTGTTATATGGGTCGAGGTCAATGGCCCGCTGTGCAGCCTCCGTCGCCCGGCTGAAACTTCTGTGTCCCCGCAAAAGCGAAAGCGCAAGCCGCGCGTGATACACTGCTTCCTGATCAGCGTTTTTAATAGCCATCTCAAAAAGCTCGGAGGCCTTTCCATAATCGCCCGCAGTCATCATCTGCGTTCCCCGAACAAACGCGCGTTTTGCTACAGTTGCTCGATTTTGCTCCGTGGCTGCGTTGCCGAAAACCGGCTTTCCCTCACCGCCGGATGAACTGCCAGATCCAGTCGACGATCCACCTGATCCGGCCGATTTCCCGCCATCATCATTTCCATTACTATTAGATGCAAGGGTTTTATCGAAAAGAGCTCGTTTACTCTTGTCTTTCAACGTGTTATAAGCCGTCGATATCCTGGAAAATTCTGCCTCTAGGGTAACCGCCTGCTCAGGAGACTCCGCCTTGTCTGGATGGTACCGACGGGCAAGGCGGTGATATGCCGACTTAATCTCTAAATCAGAGGCTGTTCTGGGAACACCCAATATTTCATAAAAGTTTTTTGCCACACTCACCCAAATTCCAAAGAAGCATCATACAAGAAACCCATACAGTGATAACGAAAAAGCAAATTAAATTAAAAACATCTCGCGGACGAAATACGAAGTTCTTTGCGGAAAGACCTTGTCGGTTATCACTCATCCGATTTGTTAAAGTTAAAGCGTCTGCGAGCGTCAACAGTTCACACTTGAGTTTAGTCTGGCTGACTATCGCCTCATATAGGGTATAAAAATACAGAATTACTCAAATATGTACCAGGTAGTAGCAGCCGTTTCTCCTGGAACTCGTGATCTGACGCTAATTTCACCTCTAATAATCTTTGCTTTGGCGTCTTCTACATGGTTACGGATATTTTGATCGATGATAGCAGGGTCATAAACATATCCCAGAACATCTTCCACCAGACCATACGAAATTCGTCCGCCTGAAAATTGGCCGTTTACCACTTGGCTGACAACATTACGGACTAAAACATCACCCTTTTTGAGCATACTCGTAATGATCACGCCTTCTTCTGCTGAGGACGATTGATCTTTATCCACCCCGATCGCCATTACACCGCGATCCTCCGCCGCCTTAAACACTCCCAGACCCGTCGATCCCGAAGCATGGAAAATAACATCGGCGCCGCCATCAATAAGCAAATTCGCCATCTGTTCGCCCTTTAAGGGGTTATTAAAACCATCATCCCCCTCGCTGGCATATACAGGATCTACATGGACGGCCGGCACGGCATATTTTGCTCCCTGAGTATATCCCGCCTCAAAACGTTTGATTAACGGAATAGGAGTCGCACCCACAAAGCCGATTCTTCCGGTCCGAGACTTGAGAGCCGCAATCATCCCCACCAGAAACGCCCCTTCATGCTCACGAAATGAAATACCAGCTAGATTCTCCGGAACCGGGCCCGAGTGAGAGTAATCCAGACAGACAAAGGTCTGCGTCGTATGAGACTCTGCCAAATCCGTTATAACGTCGCTAAACATCGTGCCGGTAGCAATGATTAAATCTGAATTGCCATTAGCCACTTCGGTCAAAACTGCCTCGCGATCAGGCGGATCGCCAGGTGAACGATAATTTACGTCCACTCCAAACTCAGTACCCGCCAGTTGCAGGCCGGCCCAGGCTTGGTCATTGTATGATCCGTCCCCGAGCCCCCCAATAGCGAATACTAATGTTGCCTTCGTAACAGTTGTGGTAGAGCGAACGTCTTCCTGCGCGAAAAGATTACAGCAGCAAAAGCTTAAACCCGTCGCCAAAACAGCCGCAGTCATACTAAACAACTTCATTTCAAACACATCTCCAAAGTAATAAAAAGCTCTGGAATACCTGCAAAGATATTTAGGGACTGATCAATGTTTTTCTCAACACGCAGACGTCTGTTAAACGAACAGATAAGTAAAAAAGTGGTGCCGAAGGTGGGACTCGAACCCACACACCCTTGCGAGCGGAGGATTTTGAGTCCTCTGCGTCTGCCATTCCGCCACTTCGGCCCAAACTAGCGATTTTGTGACTACCTCAAGCACTGACGGTTATTTCCGGGCAACTGCACTATCCTAAAGCAAACAAAGACGTTCACCCCAAAACGGCAGAAAACGCCAGAAAACAGGCAGAAAACGCCACCTTGATGTCAACAATCTGGCATCCCCCCGCTGATGTATTTCGGCGGGGGTTTTTCTTTGTCGTTGGCATTCTTGATCGCCAATTATCATTAATTACTTGACATTGTTGTGAGTGACTGCTTCTGTCCGCGAACTTGGGAATAGGGGGAGTCAGCTATGAGGGGCAAGCCGCGCAACTATTGGAGCAACCAGGAATTCCTCGAGCTGCGGCGCCAGTACATCGAGCGCCCGACCGAGGCCCTGATGGTTGAGCTGATAGATCGATTCTTTAGGCCCTTGATCGACGGATACTGGAGCAAGTACTACCCAACATTTCCCGATCTCGATGAGCACGCTGCAAAGCCTGGAGCTGTCTGCATGTGCTGGATCAAGTTCGACAGATTTGACCCTACCAAGGGAAGTGGCCTGAACTATTTCACTAAGATCGTGCAGCACGAGTTCATGGGCGAACAGGCGAAGGCCGCGCTGTATCGCCGCCGCTTTATTAATTCCTCAAGCTTGAACCTACCGGATCGTTAAGCGCCTGATTATCGCGGGTCCCGCTACCAAATGGGTAACAGATCGCCCGATACCAGGGGGGGGAGTGTAAAACAGCGCAAAATGTACACGCCCGTTCGATACGCCACACTCGAGGCAAAAAACCCGTTTTTTAGAAAAACCCCCCCTTGGGCAAACCCTTACACATCGGGCATTTCCGGCGAATGGTAGCCAAATAAAACCCCCCCTTTACCTCTAAAACCCCCCCTTTTATTAGAAAACCCCCCCCCTCCTTTTTGAGCGCCTGGCTAAGCGCTCGGACCTCTGACGGCTTCTGCATTAGATAGTCGTATAAAGCTGTCCCTTGATGGGGCAAGAATGGGTGCAACATGCAGGAACCAGAAGCGGCCGCACCAGCGGCTGAAGTTGTAGAAGTACCGGACACAAGCCTGGAGCTTGATACCGAAATTGATACAGAAGCCGCCCCGGTGGCTGAAGAGACTGAACAAGCGGAAACAGGCCCGGAGTCTGATACCGATGATTCAGAAGTGCCGGAAGAAACCGTAGAACCGGAGGCCGTAATACCGCCCGCCGCAGACATGGTTTCAAAGCGTGAGTACAACAAGCTTTGCCAGAAACACGACGGAATGAAGCTGGACGTATTCAATCTGCGCGAGAGCCGGCGCGAGCTAAAAGCTGCCCTTGATACCGTAAAAGCGGAATCACAGCAACGGGTTGAAGCATTGGAAGCGCAAATCCTGGACATGAAAACCCAGGCAATGTTTGACCTCGAGCGGGTTCCTGAGTCCGACCGCAAGGATCTGTTACAGCTCCCCACGATTGAACAGCGGCAGCATTGGGCAAGGAAGTTGTCGACCATAGCAAGGACAATGTCCCCCTTTGGCGGCGCACGCGTAATGACTGCTGGAGAGGGTCCACCAAAACCCAACCTGGCACTAATTGACGACATACCGACCCAGGCACACCGCCCAAAACGGCGCGGGTCAAAATAGCAGCACACTCTAAGCAACTCAAAATATAAGGATTTTCTAAAATGGCAGTTACCCAAAACACAGACTTGCACAGCATCCAGCAAGTCGGCACTAGCGCGGTAGACGTAGCATTTTCAGCAACCCCGCTTCTGGCTATCCCAGGTCTTGCGATCGACGTCAAAGGCAGGATAAGCGACGGCGGCGGCGACAGCATCGATTTCAGCGTCTGGGAGACAGATGTAAGCGCAATTACCCAGAACGCTGTCAGAGGCGCACGGGCAGGCGTTACACCGTCAAAGCTCACCCTTACCAGCTATAATGAGCAGGCGATTGCCAAAGTTATTTCCCTGGACGGCGACCGCTATGCGTTGTCGGATTCCAGCGAAGATTCCCTGGCACATATTTCCAGCATTGTCGGCAAAGAGTTCGCCCGGGTTATCCAGGCAAACTTGATTGCCCAGGCGGTGGACCCTACGAAGGGAACAGACCTGGTACACAGCGCCACTGCGAAGCTGACGGTTTCCGATATTCTAAAGGCCCGGCTGAAGTGGGCGGACCATGCTTCTGAAATTGGCGCGCCTTACCTGTTCGTTCATAGCAGTCAGTTTGCCGATTTGGCGACGGACGCGGATTTCAAGACTATGGCAGCAGGCGGATCCGCGACCCCGGTCCTACCTGAAGCCGACTGGACCCGTTTCGTTGTTGCCCAGGTGTTCGGCTGCAACATCGTACTCTGTGACAGCCTGCCGATTGACGTGACCGCCACGCCTGATACCAAGACGGCCCTCATGGTCGGAGCTGGTGCGTTTGGCGTTTACGTGGCTGATGACCCAGACACCATTATTTTGTCCCATGCAGGATCTGCGGTGCAGACAATCGACACCCATTTCCGTTTCGCCACCACCCTGTTCCGGCACAACCCCAAGCGCGTTGTGAAGCTGGTGACCAAGGAAGCCGCTTAGACTAGATTGCAGGGTGGGTTCCCCTTATCGTTCCCGCTTTGCATACAGCCCGCCCCAGGCTTAGTCACCCTGGAGCGGGCTTTTTTACTTATCAGCAGAAAGGGCCTGCTATGGCACTGAAGAATTTCGACCTGGCGAACTCCGCGGCCATTGACCAGGCTATGAAAGAGATTAGTAAAAAGGAGCTGATGAAGCTCCTGAAGATGGCCGGGCTGCGTATCATTCAGCAGCACAAGGTTTTTGAGCGGCACTGGAAAGAGGGTCAGTCGAGCTGGTCAGCGCCGACGGACGCCTACGCTAAGTTTGTCAAAAAGCGGTATGGTGGCAGCGGCCGATTCGATGCCACTGGGGCAGCACGAAAAGCCCTGGGAAAGAAACCGACAAAGACCGGGCCCCTGGGGCTGACAGTCTCGAAGAAGTTCAACAGCCTGACGATTCACCTGCGGAAAATGGTCAATGGTAAGAACGTCTATGGGATTGCACAGCTCGGCAAGTTCAGGGGATTAACGACCAAAGACGGGAAGCAGGTTTCAGCAAAAAAGGCGATCGAGATCAACCGGGAGGCCTCTTCAAAATACAAAAAGAACCAAATGAGCGGCGGCAACGCGAAGTGGGGTGATGTAATGAGCGCCACTGCTAAAAAGCACGGCACCGACGGAGCGAAAAGAAACAGCGAGAGCCCGAGGCATATTACTGAAGTTCAAAGCAGCGACCATGCAGCGGTCGAGGAAAGTATCATGGCCGAGATTGAAGCGACGTTGAAACACCGCGGCATAAAAATTTAAGGAGCTCGAGGCAATGACCCAGGCTGAAATAGATGAAGAGGTAAAGCGCCGGGTGGCGACGGAGGTCCACCTGGCAGCCGCGGCACTCACAGGGATTCTGTCGAACCAGGAACTCCTGCAGGACTTGCAGGGGCAGGTTGCGCGAGGGAAACCACGGGTAGACCTAAACGAAAAGGTGGCCAACATGGCCGCCATGGTCGCGTTTGTTACCACCATTATCCTGGGCAACAATGAAGAGGCACACCGGGACATGTTGCAGGAGGCCGAAACGCCACTTTCCAAAAGCGGCCACTAATAGCCTTTTTTCTTGCAACCGTCATTGCGCGAGCGTTGTCTTACGTCCGATTCGATAAATTTACGCATTTGCGAATCCTGACATGGCGAGGCTTCAACCCGAGCGCTAGGGTGATGTGGAGGCTTTATGATGCAAAGAATTACGCAGGAAATGAGAAACCGGGTGCGGGCTGTGATTGGACCGGAGAGGTACGACAGCACGGCTGGAGAGCTTGAGCGCTTTTCCAGGGATAGTAAAAACCGCAGGCGGAGAGAGCTTTACCAGGAACGACAGGACCGCTGGCGATCTAATCCGAGCAAATAACAGAATTAAGCCCGTCAGAAATGGCGGGCTTTTTATATTGACACCCCGCCGGGCAATAACCGATGCCAGAAACATAAACGGCCCCAGGAAGCGCTTGCAACGCTCCCCAGGGCCTGAGTCAAAGACGGTATGCGAGTACCGAATGACCTACGCGCAATCCCTACGGCGCTCGGCATATCCGTCAACCTATATTATGGAAAGACGGTTTTTTTATGTCTACGAACAAGAACACGAGCAAGGCCTCACCGATAAAAGATGCTGGCCATAAAAGCCGCACCCTGGTCATTCCCGATGCCGGTAATATAACAGTCACGGACGAAACCGGACACAGCAGTATTATTGAGGAATTTAACGTCGCGTTTTGGGACGCCTGGCAACTGATACCACAGACCACGCGCTCCGCGATTGTGGATTATTGGCAATCACTGGCTAAGAAAAATAAAAAGCCTGACAACCTTGCGGAACTATCGTTTGTGCTAATCGGGCATGATCGCGAAAACCTTACTCTTGATGAGTGGGAACTTGATCACCATGTGACGGACATGATGAAAAGGAACTTCTGGATCTACGACGTCAGGGCGTGGCCTGCAACTCCATTTAAACAACGGCGGGCAGCGCTTTTCTTCCTGTCACATTTCGTTGACCATTTGTCTTTTTTTCCTAACATGCCAAACAGCCTAATCCACACCGACAGCGTTTTTTATATCGGACAAAGTACGGATGTTGTTCGTTACTGGGAGACGGGCAAGCAAACCAAAAGGTTTCAGCAGTTCATAGAGCAAATTGACGGAACTATTGCCGAGCTGGAGGCCGCAAAGGCCGCATACCTTGGAACAGAATAGACCTAATAGGCAAACCACACCCCGCCTGGCAGACCTCTGGGCGGGTTTTTCTTTACAGACCAACACCCCACAAGCTGAGTAACGGCAGTATTAATGACGATGACGAGGAACGAAACGCCGATGCAGTACAAAGACGACAACCAACTTTGGATTGGGGAAATGCAATCCAGAGACTGGCCGATGTTAATTGGCAAATATAAGCAGTGGGGCGCAAAAGTTGCGCTTTACCGACTCCACGATGACATTCTGGAGTGGTATGAACTCACCGATGACATTCAAGCTATACGGATTCTTAAGCTATGGATTGAAACAGTATTAATAGACGATGCTCCAATTCCAACTATCAATATTCCTGATGTACTAAAGACAAAAAATGGGACTTGCGGTCGTGGAAGTGGCGGCACTTGGCTAATAGAAAACTGGTCGTCATTATTATCGCCCGGTCTGTGCTTAGGTAAAAGCAATCAGGAAATTGCAAACCTCTTGAAGGCAAAATACGGAATTGCGTTAAGCAAGGAAACCGTGCGCCAATACCGCATGAAAGGCTGTTTTCGTTGATCATTGCCACAACTTAGCAATGTAGCAATGTAGCGACGGTGTAACCTGATGTGGTCATAATTCGACATTCTTTTTTTGGATGTGATACTATGACGAAACGTAATGCTGAAACGGTCAGTGTAGATTCCCTTTCCGTGGCTGCCGCGCTAATTGCAAACGGTTGCCGACTTACTGAAACCACCCAGACCGGCCCCAGGCGTTGCCAGTTTACCCTTACCGGCCCAGACGCTGAAATGCTGGCTGCGGACTATACGCTTGGACGCCTCGAGGGCAACCTGCGGGACTTTATGACGGCCTTTGACCTGCTACGCACCAAGGTGCGTACTGGGGGCAGGTAATGGCCAACCGCATACCACCATCGGACGATAAGATACGCGAGCAATTCAACGCCCTGGACAAGGTTAAACGGGCGTACATTGCGCTTGATCAATTCAGTAATATGTCAGCTGAGGCAACGGCTTTGTGGCACTACCTGGCCTGTAGGCGTTCGAATGAAACGGGTACCGCGTGGCCACCATATAGAGACCTGATGAGGCGCTTTGGTTGGAGTAAGCCAACACTGGATGAAGCCATTGCAGAACTGGAAGAGCGCCTTCCTGGTGCCTTTGCTGTTAAGAAAAACAGCGGTAAATCCAGCAACACCTACAGCATAGCAAAGCAGGTAGACTGGCCAGAGGATCTGATTAATGATCTCCGGTGGAACTCAGGCCGGCGACATGTTCATATAAAGCGGGTACCCACAAAACCACGAAGTAAACCAAACCCTAGACCATGGAAAAGCTCTAGTGTTTCGACGTGCGAAACACAGCCTAGCGTTCCGACGTGCGAAACGCATAGTGTTTCGACGTACGAAACGCATAGCGTTCCGACGTGCGAAACGCTAGGGGCTGTTAGTGTTCCGCACGTCAAAACACCCTATGGAAATAATAGTGGAAGTGGTTCTGGAAGTGGGTCTGGAAGTGTAGAGAAAAGCATTACTGGAAGTGAAAGAGCTGTTGTAAACAGCCATGATAATGCTTATAATGGCACTCGGCCTCAAAAACGCCCCGACAGTAGTGCAGCAGATGCACTACCGGAAGTGCACGACGTTCCCACAAGGTGCCATACCTGCGAAAGAGAGCTGACACCAGGTCAGGGAAGAATGGACGGCGGCAAGCTGTTCTGCGGATTTGATTGTCTCGGCAAGCACCTCGAAGAACCTGTCAAAGATTTATGGGCAGGTGTGGATTCTGATGGGGGTGCCAAATGAGCGCCCCGCTGGAGTTTAAGCCTGGCGTGTTCTACCCGTTCGACCACCTGGAGAAGCAGCTGGCGGGCGTGATGACGGTAAAGACGTTCCTCATGGGCCTTGGCTTGGACTGTACCGGGCGCAACCGGACGTTTCAGAATGGCGTCATGGGTGATGAGATCCTCGAGGCCATGAAGAATGCGGCCAGAAAGCCGAAAGCGACGCCTGCGTCGCAACCCCATGTTGACCGGGTTCGAAAGCGCGGACGCCCATCCGAACAGCAGGGGAATGATTTCAGGCCAGTAACCCGCAAGGATCTACTTGACTGATGCGCCCGGTTAAAGAGACCCGTATTCTTGACCATGCTTTTGACGATGACGAGAACGATGACGACAGCGGCAAAACCATTCCTATGGCGGAATGGGGGTGACATGATGAAAACATCTACTTCAACCCGCTGGCGAAAGATTCGCATCCCTGGCTTTGTGTCGCTGTTCCACGATGGAGAAACCGCTTTCCGGATTCGCTACACTGAGCCTGGTACCGGAAAAGACGTCCGACACCGCCTGCCAGTCGACACCCTCGAAGAGGCCAAGAAGATTGTGCGCGGCTGTAACGCTGAAATCGGAAACGAGCGCAAGATTCCCGGCATGAAGTCGAAGGTTCCGAAAAAGGAAACCGTGCGAAGCTCACTCCTTGAGGCGTTAAAGGCCATGGGCGGAAACTCTGACACCCAAGCGCGAGCAATGCAGGGCGTAAACCGCTTCCTGAAGTTCCTACAGGCCAGATACCCTACTGTGGCCGTATGGCAGGACATACGCCCTTCCATGTGTCTGGCATGGGTCAAGGCAATGGACGAAGAGGGCATGGCCTACGACACGTTCCGGCTTGCCCTGGTGCCGATTAAGTACGCGAGCACTTACTGGCATGAGGAAATGGCCTATGATGACGTGATGGCGTCAAAACTGGTGCGGTCGAGGGTCCGGACGGTAAGAAAGAACCGGCCACAATCGAAAACCGGCACGGCGCTGACTGCCAAGGAGCTGACAGCGTTCATGGAATGGCTAAAGGAAAACAAGCCTTTGCTCTATCCCATGGCCATGCTGATGGGCCTGGCAGGTCTACGCATGTTTGAGGCGGCGTACCTGCGCCGCTGCGACGTGGATTTCACCAATGGAACTGTGACGGTTGATAAAACCCCTCTGCATACGCCAAAGAACCGGCCAAGCCACAGGGCAATTCCTGTTCACCAGGCGGCGCTCCAGGCAGTCAGAGACCATTTGGCACACTCAAAGGTCCAGACTATTGGCGATGAGCTATTCACGCACTCAGGCGGCGGCCCGTGGAAGTCTAACGGGCTTTTCAGTGCATGGCGCTATGCAATGATTGAGGCCCGTGCGGCGTGCGGTCTTCCGGCGGATTTCAAGGCCAGAAACCTGCGTGCGACGTTCGTAACGCTTTCAAGGCGAGCAAAGGCCGATTATCCCATACTGAAACAGTACATCGGCCATACAGCTGGCGACATGATCGGAGAGCATTACGAATCGGTAACGGTTGCGGATCTGCGGCGGGAAGTAGTGGACGTTTTTCAGAGCTTTTTGGATGCCGATGTCAACAATCTGGCAGAACCCTCGAAAACTGAGGCTGAAAGTGCATTGAAGGTCAACATTATCGGGCTGTAGTCAAAACCGGCACGCAGGATTTTGAGTCCTCTGCGTCTGCCATTCCGCCACTTCGGCGCGGTTTAACGAAAGCTTGATTACCCAGATTAGTCATGGTTATTTCCGTTTCATATGATACAGCCTCCTG
>JBBSQY010000007.1:0-97444 GCA_038243585.1 Candidatus Sumerlaeales bacterium
GGTGCTTAAAGAGCTCGGAGGTCGCCCGCTCACACTGGATAACATCCAGGAGATGGAAACGCAGATAACTGGTCGCGTTACCAGACAGGTAAATTCTCAGTTTGCCCAAATCAATCAGGCTGTCCAGG
The DNA here is from genome assembly GCA_038243585.1 of Candidatus Sumerlaeales bacterium. Classification (GTDB taxonomy): domain Bacteria; phylum Sumerlaeota; class Sumerlaeia; order Sumerlaeales; family Sumerlaeaceae; genus JAKFFN01. The sequence continues at coordinate 129 of JBBSQY010000007.1, forward strand.
AGATGCTTCCAGTTATGGCCACCTTCCTCCAGACATTTCCTGAATTCAGCACGGATCTAAAAGCGCAGAAGGATTTCGCAATGGATTTCGTAGCCTTGCAGGTACGAATCGAAAAAGAGGAACTTCCCAAATATCGCGTTCGTTTCGAAGAATACCTAACTGAAACGATGACCGGGAACATTGGCATGCTGCGCCAGAAAATTGAGGTTCATGCCCGCGAAATAAAAGACCGGCTAAAGATGATCAACGCCGCCCTCGCGGAAATTCCGTTTTCAGAAACCACGTATGTGCAGATCATCAGTCAGAAAACTAGGCATGGAGAAATTAAAGAATTCGAACTGGATTTGAAAGACTGCACGAGTTACGGACTCTCCCCCACCCAGGAAGACCGTATGCGTATTTTCGAAAGCATCCGGAAACTGCTCAACCACCTGAACCAGGACCCAAAACGCGCAGCGCGTGTGACGGATGCGCGCCATTGGTCGGAATTCAGCGTACGGGAACTGGCCAAAGCCGACGATACTCAGATAAATACCTTTTCCGCGTCGACAGGAAAATCCGGGGGGCAAAAAGCAAAGCTGGCTTTCTCTATTCTGGCGTCCGCCATTACCGCGCAATATGGAATTTTCGAAGCAGAAACCCAGGCGGATACCTTCCGTCTTGTCGTGATCGACGAAGCCTTTGCCCGGACCGACGAAACCAACTCACAACAAGCTTTAAATTTGTTTAAAAATCTTGGACTTCAGCTTCTTATCGTAAACCCGTTTGACGCAAAAGGGCGACTGGTGGAAGACTATGTGGACAGCATCCACCTGGTAGATATCAACGCGGACAATAAATCCAGTATTCGGCGCGCGTCCCGCGAAGAATATGAAAAAAGCAGCGAAGATATCGCCTATACCAGCGCGCACGATCAAGTGGCCTCACCCGCCGCGAACGGGTAGGCGCCCTTGCTTACTTTAACAGACATCCGCAACCGGTACGCAAGCCGATACTCCGACTACCTCAAGGCGCTCATATCCGGGGAGGTCTTTTTCCCGTTGCCCGTACGCTTCGGAAAATCAAAGCCCAGCGACACGTGGGGTAAGCTGGTAAACGAAAACAAAGCTCTGGAAGAAGGCAGCCGATTCTATCGCATCGAGCGGGCAGAAGTTAATACGCGACGCTTTGGCAGACAGCTCTTAGCGCAAAGCGTCTGGATTGACAGCGAAAGTCAGTTTCTTGAGCTTATTGATAAAACCCGGGAAGCGGAACTGTTTAAGAGAAATCTAAACCTCACCCGTGAACTGTGTCCTGCCCTGGAACCACTGCTGGCGCTGCGACCAAACCTGATGGACGAAGCCGGTCAAATCTGGCCTGACGTGCTTAAAGTCTGCTGCTATTTCAAGTCAAACCCGCGTCCCGGCCTGTACGCTCGCCAGCTACCTATCGCTGTCGATACGAAATTCATCGGGAGAAATGAGCCCCTGCTGTCCCAGTTGCTCGGCTGCTTTCAGGGAGAAACGACCGGCTGCGACAGCGCTAACTTTAATACACGTTTCGGACTCCTGGTTGATGAGTGCCTGATAAGGATCCGCTTTCTGGATCCGGAACTGCAAAGTCGTTACAGTCCCGATTTTGACCAAATAGCAATTCTCCTGTCACATCTCACAAATTTACAGTTAGCTGGCATCACAGTTTTGATAGTTGAAAACAAGATGAATTTTCTCACCCTGCCGCCACTGCGAAACACTTTAGCTATTTACGGCGAAGGAAATAAAGTTGAGCTCCTCAGCTGCCTCCACTGGCTGCAAGATTGTCGCGCGATTTACTGGGGAGACATCGACTCCCACGGCTTCCATATGCTTGCTAGACTGCGAGCAACTTTCTCCCACGTAAGCAGCATATTTATGGACAACGCGACTTTGGACTCCTGGTTTCACTTCACCGTTAAAGCGAAGCCCGCCACCTATGAAAGAAGTGATGAACTTACGAATCAGGAGAAAGAAGCCTACCAGCGAGTAACATCAAAGCAAATCCTTCTGGAGCAGGAAAAAATCCCATATCAAGTGGTGGTAGATAAGCTAACAAGCTTATGCCACTAAACCCGTTGACGTTGAGCCTGCAAAACTTCCTTGTTTGATCAAACAATTAAAAAGTAGAAGAATCTCCCATTTCACGCTACTTCTCCCACGCAAGGGATGCTCATCCCGTTACGTAGGCGCAATGGCTTGTTGCTGTAGAGATAAAACAAACGGATTTAGTATAAAACTTATCGTTTCTTGGCAAACCTCACTTTTTCCGTTGACTCATTAATCAGAACCGCAGGAGTATGACGTACGATAATTAGTTGCAAGGCGGATAGTTCCGCAGGTCCTGCTTACCGCCCTGACTCTGCTCAACAACCCAGTTATATGGAAGAACCATAAATGGCGACTTATATCCAGTGGAACTCGGCAATCACTAAGAATTTACTCATGGGATCAGTCCCGGGAGAACCTGTTTATCTTTCTGTTGACGAGGATTTCGTTAACTCTACCGCAGCCAACTATCTACAGGACAAGCTGGAAGCAGCACCATTAGAGGATCTGCTTTTCGCCGTGAGACAGCGCTGCATAGGAACTGATAGAAAAGTCAACCTAAGCAACTGTTTAGGCCGAACAAAGCAAGGTAACTGTTTGGCTGTGGGATTTCTATCTGTCATGGTGCTTGCAGCATTTGAAATGGGTAAAGTAGAAGGGCAGGGGACCCACGCATACTTCAACAACCTGCGCCGGCTTTTAGGGTTTGAAGCTGCTAGCGAGGAGCAGGCCCGCCCGCCCGGGATGAGGATCAGTCAGACCACCGCCTTAGCTCCTGAAGAAGGTCTTTGGGAAGACTGGAACTACTGGCTTAAAATGCTAGCATATATACCTACGGCCACCCCAGGAGCAGGTCCTACAAGATACATTAGGTATCCGATCTCGCAGACGCTTCTGCGGGGGGCAGATACTCATTCGCTCAGAAGGTTCTTTGCTGGTGGATATTTGTCTCAGAGAATCTGAATGGCGTGGGATAGGGATGATGTTATTGACGTGATATATGCAGAAGCACAGCGTACCCCGTGTGGACTGAGCGCGCACATCATTCGCATATTGACTAATAAAGATAAAGATCGAATTAACGACCTTTCCGATGCAATTTTCCGCGTTTACCAAGAGATAAATTGGGATTTGGATCTTCTTCGGGACTTATTGAATGGTAGGACTTCCACACTATCACGCGGATTATCCACAAACGTTCTTCGAGGGGAGCTTGTGTGTTTTTTTGATCCTATAGAAGGGTTTGATTTTGCTGTTCGAGTAAAACTCCCCGAAAATGATTTCTCAGAAAACCTCCATGTCAGCTACAAAGGAAGTAAATGCTCAATGCAGCCCTTTAACGGTCTGCACTGGGCATTAGTTGCGCCAGCCAATGGTTGGGTGTTGGGAGACCATGGATTATTTGATGTTGAAGGCACTTCGGAGTGGAAGTCGCTTTCCGTTCCCAACCGGCAGTTCTGGGTTCTAAAACAAAGGGAAGAATCGCTGGGTGTATTTACCGCAGACGGAAGTCTTATCGCGGGTGAAGAGGCGCTTCTTATATGCGCCGCTAGCATAGAGCCGGCCGTTGAGGACTGGGGAAACCTTGGACAGGTAGATTGGGATAAGAAGATTCGGCTAAATAATGAGTGGTTTGCTTTCTGGAAATTTACAGTTTTATCTGAAGATATACAGGTTGCAAAGGATGGCCCTGCTGAACTTCATGATCTCGTAACGGCATGTAAACATTCCCATGTCCCAGCAATTATCATATCTGGCGGCCTTAAGGAACCGACCGGGATTGGCTGGCTGTTGTCAGCACAACCTGAAATTTCTGTCACAAATATTAACCATTCGGCACGTCTCGTGGTTACCTCAATACAGGATAATATGCCAGTGTGGGAATTAAATGATGTGGAGTCAGGGATAAAATATCCCATCGAACATCAACTGGATCCAGGTCTTTACAGTCTACAGATTAAACAGGGGCAGCAGACTCTTGCGAGAAAATCCTTTAAAATCCTGAAGTGGGATTCGCTATCTGCCGGAGAATGCGACATTTCAGTAGCTCAAGGTACATGGCTGCTTCGGGAGCCGGTCTAATGTATTTTCACCTGTATGAAATAAGGGGACGCCACCAACTCGAAACAGCAGTTAAGGCGATGAAGATCGCTATGCAAAGACACAGGGTTGACAGTGAAGTCCAATTAGCAAATCCCAGGTTTTTTCACGACAAAAGTTATTTTGTCGGCATTGCATTTGATACTTTGGAAAAGGCAGATAAGGCAAAGAAAATTCTTTCTGCTATTCCAGGATATTCGGACAATTTTTTTCATTACTGTTCAATTCCATCAAGGGAAGTTGGTGAGTTCCTGTCAGGTGAACTCGTCGATAGTCTGGTCCATAGAATACTGCAGGTGGAACCAGACCAAACAGAGGACCCATACAACCTGGCGGAACCAGTTATATCCACCCATAGCTTCAACTGTGAGCAATCCTCGTTTTTACATGACCGACTATACTGGTATTTATCAGCTGCAGGCCACGGACGCTGGTCCTATGTTATTCGCGCAGCGGAGACGTTAGGCCTCGCAACATCGAAGACACAGGCTCGTCGTGCCTTTCGTAACCTATTACTACTCGGTCACGCTGCTCTATCTCCTGACGGAGCAAGGTGGTCAATGCTTCCGCAAACACTGCTACAACGCGCAGACAGACCCGATCGCGGCTTTTTAGCCGGTCAATTTTTGCCAGCGCTGGAAAAGAATTTCAGTGAGTCTGCCCTTCTAAAAAAATCACATCAGCAAGAAGGACAAGGACCCATGCGAATTACGTTGGATTGGACCTATGCCTGTGACAACCACGAAGAACTCACCCACACAGGGGGTCGAATATCCAACGGATACGAAGCCATTGTATCAGCTTTACCCATACTTACTGATTGGCAACGTAACCTTAAAACTGTTGCTATTGAACCATTTGAGGCGTGGTCAGCTTCTCGCTGGGATCCCAGCACCGAATCCTTTAAACACGTGGGTTCAGTATCTGCAGCAAACTTTCGCGAATGGGGCTCAGGGTTTTACCGCCTAACCAACAACGGTCCTGTCCCCATAGAAAGGTATGTCTTTGGAGACAATGCTACCGCAACCTTGTATACCGGTGACTGGTACGGCCTCAGGTGGCTTGCGGCTACAATGGATAAATCTGAAAATTATGATGTCGCATGGCATCCAGAGCATGATTCAGAGCACATTGGCACCTTGGTAGTTCCATATTCGCGCAGGTGGCCACTGCTGTATGAAAGAGCGTTAGTTTTGGCAAAGGGCAAACTGCCGGCTCGTGATAGTAATTCGTCACGCTTGCTATACGGCGGAATCCCGTTAAATACAGCAAAGGCATTGGCTGCAAAAGTAGGAGCAAACTTGAAGTGCATAGAGGATTCTAACAATGCATGATCTGCTGGGCGCTTATGAACGACTGAACCTTGTTTACCGCATGTATATCGAAAGCGCCTTTCCACTTAGGTATCCCGGATTATCACGTGAAAGAGCAGAGCTCTTAAAAGGCGACGGCTTCCTTTCGCAAAAGCCGCTGATAGAGCCAGTACCTATCTATCCATCCTCCGGACTTGATTTACAGCAAGCAACCGAGGCGCTGGGCGAAGATTATAGCTGGTTACAAGACCTCGCTAAAAATCTGTTTGAGGGCAATGACTTGTATCAGCATCAGTGGGATGCACTGCGCCTAACATATCCCCGTGACACTACAGCAAAAGACCTAGTTGTAACCACTGGCACCGGGTCGGGGAAAACAGAATGCTTTTTGCTGCCAATTCTAGCGGAGATTGCTCGCGAGGCTAAACTTCAATGGCATGCGACAAATGTACCAGATCCAAAGCGAACGTGGTGGGATAATAAACCTGCCAAGTGGACGCCGCAATGGCAACATTCGAATCGGCCGCATGCTATCCGCGCAATGATATTGTATCCACTAAATGCCCTAGTTGAAGATCAACTTCGTCGACTGCGCGCCACTTTAGACTCACCAGCATCGTTAACATGGTGGGACTCGGACCCCCAACGAAGGGGAAACCGAATTACCTTTGGCCGGTACACAAGTTTTACAAAGGTTTCCGGGAAGGCTCCCCAAAATGGAGCTGCAAGCGATTCAAAAACAGTGGCTTTGAAAAAGCACCTACAAGAACTTGCGGCACAGGAGAAGATTCTTCAAAAAAATCTGGCAGATGCTGTGGCGAACGGTAACGTGGAAGCAGCAGACAATATTACCCAACTGCAAAGCCATTTTCCAACTATTAGCGGAGGAGAGATGTGGTCTCGCTGGGACATGCAGGCTGCGCCTCCCGATATTTTTATAACTAATTATAGCATGCTTAATGTCACGCTAATGAGAGAAGTGGAGCATAATATATTCTCAGCCACAGCAGAGTGGCTTCGTTCAGATAAACAGAACAGATTTACACTTGTAATCGATGAACTGCATACGTATCGTGGAACACCTGGGACAGAAGTCGCTTATCTTCTTCGCGTCCTATTTCATAGATTAGGCCTCACTCCGGACTCTCCGCAGCTTCGTATCATTGCTACATCTGCAAGTTTGGATGAGGGGCAAGAGGGGCGAGAATTTTTAAAGCGTTTTTTTGGCCGAGACCAGTTTGAAGTTCTTGCTGGACAACAAGTTAAGCCAAGCGGCACTTCCCTAGCACGTATTAGTAGCCTAGGTGACACGTTCGCAAAGTTTGCAATAGCAGCTGATTCGACCCCGAACAACAACATTCACGATGAATTGCTCCTGCCCAAAGGGATTGCTTTATCGGCGGCTGAGATATTACATAGCGCTGTAACACCCAACGGTACATCCTCTACGTTAACAGACGTGTGGGAGAAACTTGGGATAGCTCTTACAATGCCAGACGTTGATGCTCCAGATGCTTTGCGCTCGGCTTGTGAAAAAGCAATGGGGGAAGTTCGTGCGACCCCAGTAAAAAAGTTAGATGAAATTCTCTTCCCTGACCATCAACCGCTCGAAGGATCTCTCTGTTCTGATGCATTACGTGGCTTTTTATATGCCATTGCTGTTGCTACCGCTAACGGTCGTTCGATTCAACCAGTCCGCGGTCACCTTTTCTTTCAAAATTTAGAAAATCTTTGGGCATGCGTTAATCCTTACTGTGATGGAAGACCGGGAAGTAATAAAGCCACTGACGGGTACTTTTCACCTCTTGGAGCGTTGTCGCCGGTTCATAGGCTTGCCTGCACGCATTGCAGTAGCAGAGTACTCGATCTATTGATATGCCAAACATGTGGTGAAACATTTCTAGGGGGCCACCGGTACGAAGTTAAAACGGGAAATGGTCCGCTGGAACTGTTGGCGGCTGAACAAGCAGACATTGATACTCTGCCAAATTTCGGATTAGAGCTTCAGTCTCTAAAGCATGACACTTATGGCATTTTTTGGCCCGATGCCAAGCGCACGAAGGCCCATGGTAATGAGAAATCATTTACACAGAAATCCGGCACAAAGACCACAGTACATTGGACGCGTTATCAGATCGAATGCAGCACCGGGCGGTTGAAGGCTTACAGCGGCAAAGATTCGACGGGGTGGGTAACTGGCTGGTATTATAAGCCGAGTGACAAAAAAGCAGCAGCGTTACCACCAATCTGTCCCCGCTGCGATACAGATAAGCGGCGAGCAAAAAAATACCCGTCTCCTATACGAACGCATCGAATGGGCTTCGCCAAGGGTTGCCAGGTTATTACCTCGGCTCTTGTACGTGAAATGCCTGCAGAAACTAAAAAACGTAAACTTGTGCTATTTTCGGATAGCAGACAGGATTCAGCCAAGCTGGCTGCTGGTCTTGAAATTGATCATTACAGAGATATGGTCCGGATGGCCCTAACATCCCATACAAACCAGTTCTGGCCAATGTTTGGCGCTTTTCTACGCGATTTAGTGAGGAGAGCGGATGGTCTGCAGGAGTGGGTTTTAGCTCTAAACCCAAAGCTCGAAAATCTACTCGAAGACCAGATTGAACCTGAACTTAAGGTCGTAGCTCAAAAGTTCCGGCGCATTTTTAAGGAAAACGCTACCGACTTGGCCGGGTTTGACGCTGAAATGACAGCTGATTCGCCTCATATTAGAGAGGAAAATCGCAGCCTTATCTCTAATTTTGGCGGTCCTATCCCACTAAAATTAATTGTGGATCTCGTACATGCTTCCATTTTGGAACTTGGGCATAATCCCGGGGGGAATTCATATGAACTTAGCAATTTTATAGACAGCTCTCGGAGAAAACGTGCTTGGTCTGATCTTTTTGATTTTACTGTTCCAACACCGGTTAAACAAGCGGGCCTTGATATAACGGGGCTGCCCGAGCAGATCAAACGCCGGCTTAAAAAGGAAATGGTCTATGCCTTATTTCCCCATAAGACACGTACGTTCGAGGGGTTAGGACTGGGAATAGTTACTTCCAAAGTAACTGACGCTGATGCGGTAATTCCTAGAGAAATTATCGACTCTGTTATTCGATCCCTTTGTACTCGAATGAGATATGCTGGAGCTGATTACTGGTGGGCAGGAAATGAAACGGCTCTTCCGCTTGACACAAACCAGTACTTAAAAGCAGTAGGCGCAAGCAAGTCTGAAGTTACGGAACTTTTGATAGCTCATAAGGCAGCAGAACCTGGCGACGCCGCTCTGGGCTTATTGCCAGACGGCCTTGCAATAGATTTGCCAAACGGGCAACAAAGACGGCAGTGCCCCGACTGCATGTCAGTTTATCTCCATGATGCCGGTGGATACTGCCCTGATTGTTGCACACCAATGGTACCCATGACGGACACGCCAAGTAAAAAAGGTGATTACTACGCGTACCTTTCAAACCGTAGTGGTGACCCATTCCGGCTCCATGTAGAAGAGTTAACTGGTCAGACGGATGCGGAGGACAGAACAAAAAGGCAACGATGGTTCCAAGAAATATTCCTCGAAGGAAATGCGGGTGAATATGACGAGTCAAAAAATAAGCGCGTACTGGGAGTAGATCTTCTCAGCGTCACAACAACAATGGAGGCGGGAGTTGATATTGGTGCCCTTTCCGCTGTCATGCTATCCAATATGCCTCCACGGCGGTTTAACTACCAGCAGCGGGTTGGGCGTGCGGGTCGCCGAGGTCTTGGTGTATCCCTGGCAGTAACCTTCTGTCGAGGACGAAGTCATGATGCGTATTATTTTAATCACCCTGAAGCTATTACTGGAGACCCACCTCCTCCACCATATGTTGATACTTCCAGTGAACCCATCTTTTTTCGTGTGCTTAACAAGGAGGTATTGCATGCAGCATGGCCGGACAGAGGTTCAGCGAATACTCCAGATAGTGGCCAGGAGTCCGACGAGGTAGCTGTTGAACGTGAAGCATCCGTGCGATCCAGGGAAAGCGTCCATGGGGAATTCGGAACCGTGGATGAATGGGCGACAAATAAAGTTACAGTCCAAACATGGCTGAATGAGCCTGCAAATGAACCAGTTTTGAGAGGCCTAATATTAGCCACCGCTCACTTGACAGTGTTATCGGAAAAACACGGGCCCGCCTTAGTGTCAAATATCGTTACGCAGCTTCGGTCCACCCTCGTATCAGAAGTAGATAATATTGTTAATGATAATCAGTTCACACAGACAAACTTAAGTGAGCGTTTAGCAAACGGGGGAATGCTGCCCATGTTCGGCTTTCCGACTCGCGTTCGATCATTATACACTAAATGGCCAAACGGTAAACCGTGGCCGCCTATTTTAGACCGGATCGAGCGAGATTTAGAAATCAGCATTAGCCAGTTCGCACCTGGGTCGGAGCTTGTAAAAGACAAGGCCATACATACAGTCATAGGTGTGGCGGCGCCAGTTCCGTTTCCTGTTGGGCCAGCAAAGCCGTCTGAAGCATTCCGCCCTCCACTATCCGAACGGAATCCCGTATTAATGGGAATATGCAGATCTTGCCAGGCGGTTGTTCAAATGAAGGCCGATGACAAGCGCATTGCCGATTTTACCTCGAGTACTGATTCTGACGTTAGGTGCCCGGTTTGCCGCACGGACCAAAGCATGAGAATTGTCGATGCAAGAGAGCCGCTTGGCTATGTTACCGACCTGTATCCCCAAGACTACGACGGAGTATTTGAACATGCTCCACGGGCTACTTACCCTAGTATTCATATAGACTCAACTGCGGCAGTCTGGACGAAGGTTGGGAAGACAAGGATTTGGGCCTTAGATGATGTTGTTCGAAGCGTAAACGACAACGGGGGTGAAGGCGGGTTTGAGTTTTGCGAGGCGGAAATGAAGCTTTCTCAAGGAGCCCCTGGCTACACCCCTAGCCCCGGCACGTACGTCAAATATGGTACATCCCCGAACGGAAAGCTCAGAGCAATACCTGATGCTACTCCACACCGAGTTGCGTTACTTTCTCAGAGAAAGACAAACTTACTTCTCGTAGACATAACAGATTGGCCCGAAGGCGTTTCTGCCTCCCCAAATATTGCGGAAGGTAAAGCCGCGCTGTATTCTTTTGCATTTCTTCTGCGCGCGGCCGCCTGCCGCTTGCTTGATGTTGACACTAGTGAACTCGACGCGGGAATTCACCCTACTACGGTCGACGGAGAGCTGCGCGGCCAGATCTTCCTCTGCGACAAGCTCGAAAATGGCGCTGGTTACTGCACAAGATTAGCTGACCCGGAGGTATGGCAGCAACTTGTCCATCAGGTCTGGCTGGAGATTAAATCGTGGCACCATAGAGAACCATGCGACTCCTCTTGTAATCGCTGCCTTAGAGATTTCCGGAATATGTCTTTTCATGGCCTTCTTGATTGGAGGCTAGCCGTAGATATGGCGAAGCTGGCCTTTGGAGAACCTTCGTTATTTTTACAAGCGGGTGATGCATGGAATGGTTTAGCCGCAGGAGAAAATTCGTCAATTAGTCGGAACCTTATGGCCATCCATTATAGTCCTTCGCCTGAAGCAGGATCCACGCTCCCTCTCTACTGCAAGGAACAGGAATGTACAAAGATGCTGATACTCGCACATCCGTTATGGAAAGAAAATCATCCCATGATAGTTGAAGCAATAAACGCGGCTGCGAAGTTACAATCTAATGTTCCAGTAGCAGTAGCAAACCCTTTCAGGATCATAAGGCGTCCTGGTGATTATATTGTGTAAGATTGACGACCACGCGTCACAGTCGCGTCGGTACCCTGATGCAGCCGCGCACCTGAGACTGGCTCCTTTGACATACTGAATTAACAAAAAGACGCTACGACTTTGAATGGTTGACAGAAGTAACAGGCGAACCGCATTTTTTTAAGCTATGGCTCCTAAAAAACCTACTATTATGAGCAATTCAAAGTTTGAGAAATACGAAATCCTAAAGCCCTTTCTCCAAAGGCACATTGTCGAAAGGGTGCTGAAAACGAATCCTCCTGTCTTTGTTGCTATTGACTCGTTTGCATGTACGCGCGGGATGAACACCTATGGCTTAAGCCAGGAAGAACGGCTGCTAAAAGAGAAGAAACGCGTTCAGTTTGTTCGCAACCGCAGTATTGAAGGTATCAAGAGCGCGTGGGAACAGACGCCGCCTGAGATGCAAAAGCAGATACTCCTTTGTTGGCAGATCGACTGGAGTCGTGAGTTGGAAACAACGGATAAGTTTCACTGCAACCCTGCGGCGGTTATAGAAATCGTGCCTAAAGACGACCTCACCGGAACTTCGACATTGGAAACAGAAGCTGTAATCGAACTTAATGATCCGTTTTCGGAGGAAGATGATGATGGCGAGCTTGCTGCGACTCTTATGTTCTGTTTCGAAAGCTTTCCGGAGCTATTAGAGAGACAGAACCCCACAAGTAGTTGGTGGGGTGATTACACTATCCCATTAGAATCGTACAAAGAGTTTGACATTCTGGACGACTTTCCACTGCGTTTGGTAGTTCGGTCATCGGTGATCACGGAGTATACGCAACTTCCCCATAAGGTAAAACGCGCATTCAGGGCCGCCATGGAAACTCTTCAGCCATATGAAAGAAGCGCAGTATACGCTGTGTTTTCTACCTGTTGGAGACCAGACAGATGGGGTAAACAGGACGCCTCTCCCAGTGCACGTATAGTACTTCTGCCGGAAGACGAGGAGTCATACGGCTGGGTCTGGATGCCAGGACCCAGAGTAATCGAAGTAACTGAAGGCATCGTAGTCTCAGAACCGGAACATGCCTTGGTAAAATCTTTTGAAATGATGCTCTTTGAGTGCATTGTTTATGCAAAGCACAACGAGAAGCCGGTGCCGTGGCTGACTGGCAAAGCATTAAGGCTCGCTCAGGCGCTTAAGGCGCAATAGAGGTCTTAAGCGTTGTTTCGCCTCAAATCATCCAGAAACTCCGACGCCGGGTTCGTACCCGTAACTAAGAGAAAATCCCGTGCCCTGGTACACGCCACGTAGAGCAAGTGACGCTCAGTATTATAAACTTCTTCCAGGTCAGAATCGTCCACAACGTTTTCTATCCGGCTTGCCAAGGGTATTACTTCATCATCACAGGCCATTACGGCCACGGCGCGAAACTCAAGACCCTTAGCTAAGTGCATCGAGCAGATCGAAACGTGACCGCTCGTGGTATCCATTCGTTCATCCAGGATCTTATACGGTAAGCCAGTAGCTTCAGCCGCAGCTTGGGCACGAGGCAGCTGCTCCGCCGACCGTACAAAGATTCCCATTTCATGAGGCGTCACCCCGTTGGCACTCTTGTCCTTCAGCCACTCCCCAACAGCCACAGATTCATTTTCCGCATTGTCGTACGTCGCTACTTCTGGAGCCGGACCATTAAAGACAGAGATCGCGCCCCGGCGCTCCTCCACATTTCCATCAACATCAGCAATCTGCGGATCAAGAAGCAGGTCCGCCTGGCGGCGTATCTGATGAGAGGTGCGATAGTTGATCTTCAGCGTTTTTGATCTTCCGCGGATATCCACACCCAACGACTTCCAGGAGAACGGCTGCTGAAAAATCCGCTGCCCCAGATCCCCGGCTAAGAACAGTGCATTCGGCCGAGCCCCCGCCAGAGCTGCCAGAAACCTGAGCTGCGGGATACTCACATCCTGAGCTTCATCGACCACGATAAAATCAAACGGTGGATTTTTCGAACCGCTTATTACCTCGGCCAGCCGTGTAAACATCTCCGCCTCGGTGATCATGCCGCTATCCTTCAGCCTCAGCCGCACTTTTTCGAAGATGCTCCAAAGCACAACACGCTGTTTCTCCGGCAGCCTGGTCTTCCGGCCCAGCCGCGCCACATCCCGGTAATCTTGCCAGCTGTTCAGCTGCCAGGCATCCACCACTTCCCACCATTCAGACATGAGGAAATGCGGGGAGAATTTATGATCCTTAACCGTCGTGGCCGCCTCCGCTAACAGCGCACGGATATAGGGCTGCGTCGCAAGCTCCGTCTTTCCCACATTGCCTTCAAACAGGCGGCGCCCGATCTCACCCATCGACGCCACTTCCAGTCGCTCACCCATCCTGGGCGTATTACTGATCAACCGGCGGAGTTTTGTCATCAGAGCATTTGCCAGGGTATCAGAAAATGTCGTCAACAGCACCCGCGCATTAGGATGTGCCTTTGCCAGATACACCGCCCGGTGCAGGGCCACAATAGTCTTGCCAGTGCCGGCCGTCCCAGCCACTCGGGCCGGACCGTTATAATCCCGCTCGACCATCTGCTTCTGTGCCGGGTGAAGAAATATGGTCCATTTCTCCCACGGATAATCAAGGGCCTGTTCCAGTTCCTCCACATTTGACATAACACGAAACCGGCGCTGGGCATCCGGGTGTGCAAAGGGATCAGTTCCTGCCGGTATAGGTTCAGGTGCTACCGGCTTGTTGCCCATAGCCAGCTGTAGCAATGCCTCCCCGGCCTCATGAGGCAGATGCTCCGCAACTTCCAACAGCGTATCCTCGTTCGCAGCCAACACGTCTGCCAGCCACTCCTTGGGCACGCCATACCCCAGAAGATCATCCTCGGATAAATGCGCAAACAGCAAAGGCTTCGGTGGCGCCGGCTGGTCCACGTGCACGTACCGTGGGATTTCTATCTCCCGCACCATCTCCCGGATTTCAACAAACTGCGCCGCGCCTGTCGTTGGGTGCGCTTCCAGCTTTCGCCGTTCCGCCCATTGATAAGCTTTATCGTGATGATCGACGTAGCAGAGCAAAAGACTCGCCTCCGTCTTGTGGAGGATCAAACGGATATCCTTGTTAACATAGATGGAATTGAAACGCTTATCCTTGATCTTCTCCAGCTTGTGAAACTTCAACCCTGGATGAGACGGGTCTGCCTGAAGATCATAAGCTGTAAGTTTCACCGCCTTTTGCTCCTCATTGGTGAGGCGAGCAAGACTTTCAGTGAAGGTATCGGAGATGCGAAAGTTCACTAGATGTTCTTTATCAGTTGCTCGACCAATTGATAGACTGTGGTACCCGTACTTGTAGGCCAGGCTTCTTTGCGGTTCACGTCTCGGGCCTTTGCATTTGTTATGGCATTGCGGATTCTATCCTTGGTAAAGTGGTTACCATTAATATGTTTATCATAATCCGGAATGTGATGCTTCAGTTTATCAGTGCAATCTTTGGAACTGCGGACGGCGATATTCCTAAAATGCAGGAGTAGCCAGTACTCGAATTTAGGACTACTAACAGCAAGACCATATTTTGGAGACGTGCCTGCCCACAATGCACATTCCTTTATATCCGCAGTTTTCCACGAATCAGTATCAATGACGATCCAGGCAAAGTCCCCTTTACGAAGCCCTTCCTGTTGAATGTATTTCTTAATCCGCTTCAGTACGTATTCGGGTGAAGTGCGATTTCTTTCAGAAAGACATTTAACTCGAACGATTGTACTATCGCTGTTAAACAACGCGAAATACTGCTCCTCGGTTTCAATGCCTTCGGTAGCTATAATGAACAACTGACGATAACGGCGGAAAGGAGCTGGTCTCTTAAAACGACTGATTCCCACTAATCTTGTCCAGACATTGATTTAATGTCTGTTAAGCAAGTGTTAACAAGTACCTTTGGAATTCCTCCCATACGCCCCTGAAGGTAGCTCTTTTGAATGTCTTTGTCACTTCTTACATCTTTATACTCGCTAAAAGAATGCAATGTGGATGCACCATTTTTAGATTTTTCGGTGATCCACATTTCGTCTCTTCGCAAAATTTCCTGATCCATCAGCATGACGTCGTGGGTAGTCAAAAACAGTTGGGCGCGGGAATTAGGTGAGCAACTCGTTAAAAAAAGTTGGACGAGCCTTCTTGTCATCAGTGTGTGCAAGCTGCGATCCAGTTCATCGATGACAAAGACCTTTTTGCTATTTTTAGCACAAATGGCAAAAAATGCTGGGAGCAAATCTAAAAGTCGTTGAGACCCGTCGGACTCTTGGCGCAAATCAAATTTAATTTCTTCGCCCTCCTGACTCGTATGGAAGGTGACGAGTTTCTTCGCGCTTATTTCTCCCTCTTGCCTCGTAATAATAATTCTTTCACTAGTTCGGCCAACTTCAATCCGGGCAGCATCTCCAGCCTTTAACTTTTCACGAATTTCTGTCTTGAAATTCTCTGGAATTAAAATAGAATCAAATGGCACTTCTTCCCCGCCTATACTATGGATTCCAGTATCCAATTTTGGCAGAATAGCATTCATAATTGTATAGAGTGAGTGTTCCTCATCCAAAAATTGATCAAATCTAGCGTATTGACTGTCCGGGGAAACGAGTTCCAGAGTGTCGTCGAACCAGTCAAAGACGGGCCTGAAAGTTTCTACTTTTTGGGAGATTGCATTGGTAAGGAATAATTGATTTTCCCGGGTGCCTTGAAAAGCAAATTGTAAGAATTTCTGATCCGGTAATGCAGAATCAAATTTGCATTTGCCGGACTTTCGGTGATATAACACCTTCTCGCCAGCAGGTTGTATCTCTGTAAGTTTTTCTTCCAGTACAGTTTTTCTTGTCACGGAAAAACTGAAAATATGAATCCGATCCTCAACCAAAATAGAGAAAGAAAACTTTGAGGGACTGTCTTTATATTTAGCTTGAAGCTTAAAGGGTTCAACCAAAATAAAGGCATCGGGCCTGGTGCCATCAACAACAAGATCTTTCACAAAGCTCATAGCCCTGAAAAACGCGGTT
Organism: Candidatus Sumerlaeales bacterium; assembly: GCA_038243585.1. Taxonomy (GTDB): domain Bacteria; phylum Sumerlaeota; class Sumerlaeia; order Sumerlaeales; family Sumerlaeaceae; genus JAKFFN01. The sequence continues at coordinate 16,402 of JBBSQY010000007.1, forward strand.
TTCCCCGACGCGTTTGCCCCGTAAATCGCCGCTACTGGCAAAATTTTCAGTTTGTATTTAGAAAGTTGAGGAAGTCTTTCTCCATGCTGCCTCTCACGGCTTGCGGCGGTAGAGAATACGGTTTTGTCCCGAAACGACATCCAATTTTCAATTTGCAGTTCTATTAACACCAATTTGCCTCAATCGAAAATTTCTCTTAAACCATATAGTTTTTGCACCTAAAAGGCTAGAGGCGTGTAATTCAAGAGAAAATGTCTCGCTTAAACCCTAAACACTTTCATCACTTCATCGCCTAGGTGGTTGATCACTTTCACCGCGATTCGTCCGGTTTCCGGTTTGGCGAACGGGCGGGAGGTGTCGCTGTTTAGTGTATCCCAGGCTTCTTGGTCGATCTCGGCTTTGAGCGTTGTCTTTAGCGACTTATATGGGTCGTTTGCGCCGAGGAAGTACGCCTGTCTTACGAAGAAACTTTCTTCGTTATAGTCCGTATCGATGAACCAGCAGGCGATTCCGTCGGCGCCGTCGCTTCTGACTTCTCCTGATGCCGGATGAAAGACGTCTACGCCGTTCACCCTTACCTGGATTCGGTCGTTGTCGGCCGGCAGGATTTCCACGTCAGGCTCGCCGAAGATCACGAAAAGGTTGCCCTTGCCGGTATTTTTCAGGTCCGTTGCCATGTGGAGATCAGCGTTCATTCTGGCCTTCAGCACCGGCAGACGGCCCAGCTTACTGAACTCCGTGCTGTGGGCATCATAGGCGAAGGCGCAACTGATCAACACATCAAAATCTGCGTCGCCAGCTTCGCGCGCGGCCTCTACCAGGTCCGGGCGTGATACAGTCCCGAACTCCGGACCAAGGAAAACGGCCGCGCGCTTCTCCTTACCGTTGCCATCGCCGCCGCTTTCCATGTACCGGCCTTCAGCGCAGATACGGTCTCCTGCCCATGGTTTTAGCGATGTGAAGTTGATCTTATCTTTCTTGTCCGATTGTTGCACGCCGGATGTCCGCAGGTTCTCAAGGATCATGGAAACAAAGGTTTGTCCTTCACCATAGGCCCCAGAGCCATCGGCAATCCGGTCGATCAATTCGTCATTTTCATCCAGACCAAGCACCCGGTGGGGAGACAGGCTTTCCACGGTGAAAGGTCCGGCCACGCGGACTTTCTTTTTATCTTCATAGGGTTTGTCATAAAGATATTCGGTATCGGCGCGGGCGGCGATAGACGCATCGATCTCTTTCTGGCCGGCGATGCGGTTTTCCCACCACTCCTTGTGAAGAGTGTGGGCTTCCATAGGCCAGGATGGTTCCGCCTCCCGGGGTATCTCCCATTCTTCCCAGGACTTGCCCAAGGTCTTGTTTAGCTTCTCCCTGATGGGTTCAAGGATTTCCTGGAACTGGTCCCAGATCACATCGATCTCTGTATTATTAGCGATGGATTTCAGGGTGATGTGAGGCACACGCTCATAAACGAACCCATGGCGTATATCGCCTCGAGTAGATGCCGATGAAGGTTCGGCGCGGGTGATCTCAGCTTCCTTCTGTTGACCTTCGGAGGAGTCGGCGAGCAAATAATATGGATATCGGGCCCCCATAATGCGCGCCCGCGCAAGGGCCATAGCTACGCGGGAAGTGTCTACGGTGATCCAACGCCTTCCTAATTGTTCAGCGACATATGCGGTCGTACCTGATCCCATTGTTGGATCAAGGACGAGATCGCCTGGATCGGTCGCCATCAAAATACAACGCTCAATAACTCGAGGGGATGTCTCTACTACATAATTCAAACCGACTCCAATTTGCATCGAATCCCACCGTTCTGTTAGGGGAATTACTGCGAAATCGCCAACAAACCTTTTATATCTTACTGTTTTTCCAGTACTTACTATCCGATCGCTTTTGATAAGTCGACGTAATCCCAATTCTGTAGTTTTCCAGTGAGAACCCCTACGTGTCTCGTAAATCTTTCCTTGAAAAAGAAGCTCGCGACTCGCGTTTGGTGATTCACCGTCCGAAAACAAAGGAGCTGCTTGCAATCGTTTCAGAAAATCGACAGAAGATGTAGCTTTACTTACAGCCTCTTTCTTAAACGGGATAGACTCATGCTGATCATATCGCTCGAGAGACTTCTCTCCCTCCTTTCGCTCTAGGTAAAGCTGCCGAAACTTAGTACTGGCTCTGTTTTTCCCATACCAGATTATGTAGTCTTGGGTAGACTCGATGAAGTTGCCTTCAATTCCGCCAGTCTTCTGAAATCCGATAAGGACAATAAAGTTGTCTGATCCGAAAATCTCATCCATCATTACTCGGACACGGTGGACATTTTCGTCTCCAATCTGGACAAATACTGATCCAGAGTCGGTCAGTAGATCTCTCGCCAGTATTAGTCGATCACGCAAATAAGTCAGGTATGAGTGGATACCATCTCGCCATGTATCGCGAAATGCTCTCACCTGCTCCGGCTCACGGGTGATGTTGTCGGCCTTGCCGTCCTTCACGTCGCGGTTGGTGGTGCTCCACTGGAAGTTGCTATTAAACTTAATGCCGTAAGGGGGATCAAAGTAGATACACTGTACCTTGCCTCTCAGCCCCTCGCGCTCGGCCAGAGATGCCATCACCTGGAGGCTATCGCCCAGGATCATGCGGTTTGCCCAATGGGCATCGTGCTGGTAGAACTCCGTCTTGGCGTCGGAACTCGGCAATCCGTTAAAGTCCGCAAACAGATCAACCTGTTCATCTTCCTCTGGTGGCGCGGCTTTTTTGCTCTGGCGCACCAGGTCATCAATGAGAACCTTGGGATGAATCTTCTCCTGGATATAAAGCGGCGGCGCCTGCACTACCAGGTCTGACCAATCCTGCTGATCCTTTCCGCGCCACATCAACTGCGGATCCAAATCCACATTGCGCTGTTCCTTCTCCTGCTCCAGCCCTTCACTACCCCGCCCGTAAATCACCTTAACAGGGTCATGCTGCTCCTTGGCGACAATAGACTGATACTCAGCCGTAGGAATGTTTTTACGAGTCGCATCCTCATGGACGAGCGTCTCGATAGATTTTGCTGCGGTGGAGGTGATTCTCTTTGGGGGCATTATTAGTTCTCGTCTTCGGCAGCACTTGGTTTTTTTGTATCGATGTTGGGTAGCGATTTTTCCAGGACTGAGACAACTCCGTCCACATGCTCATGGAGATCATCATTGATACTCTGTCCCAAAGAGTCAAGGAGGACTTCAACACCTTCACGGCGTGCGACCTTGGCAGCCGGAACGAAGTCGCTGTCGCCGGTTACCAGAATTATTGTATCAATTTGTTTCTTTAGCGTCAGTGTAGAAATATCAACTCCGATGCGCATATCCACACCCTTTTGACGGAGCCCCAGGCGAACATCATTGGGAGTTACCGCCTGCCAGGAAGTAACTATCTTTTGGAGCTTGGCAGCTTGCTCCTGCGTTAAAGGAACGGGCTCTTCGCCTGTTTCCGCTTTTACGATAGCGCCTTCCAGCACATGGACCCAGTCTCGCAGGCGAAGTAGCCGCTTTGTTGTGTCTGTATTAGCTATATGCCAACCGTCTTCCCGGACCACCTTGCCAAGTCGCAAAGCAAACTTTCGCCTTGTTCGAAGTTCGCGGAATAGCTCGTGGCGAAAGATTGCTTCAGGCGTTCTGTCAAAATGGATCTGACGGTTCTCCAGTGGGTGGTGTGCCGTTCCGTCGTATGGTAACGCATCATAGTAGAAAAGTCGATACACGTGATCTAGCCAACGTTCATCACTGGGATGGGCAGACTCCTCCACCAGCTTAAGCACGTGCTCTTTACAAAGAGTCACGGCCCAGTCTGCCACCTCTTTTGGGGTCGTGCATCTATGATGACCGACGATCTTCGATACCCGCCGAAGAAAGAATGCGCCATCAATAAGAATGGCAATTCGCCTAATCCGCATAGCTACACTCCTGATCAGGCAATAAAAAAGCCCCAGGATTTCGGGAACGCTCCGGATTGGTGAGCGCCTCTACTCTCAAGGGGCGGATACATAAATTTGGTGTTAATTTAAACAAACCACATACAGTAAAATTTCGGTTCGCAATAACTTTTCCGACACCTATAGAAAGATTATGCGAGGAGCCACCTGAGAGGCGTTCATAGGTTTCGGGCGAAAAGGATGGTCTCAAAGTTGGTGTGTTCAAAGTTGTATTTTCCCTGTTAATAAAATTTTAGTGACTACCAGCTCGGGAGGCGTTTGACGCAAGAGAGGCTAAACAACAACCTCTTCAACCTGAGCATCTATCATTTCATTAAAAGCGGCTTCCACCTTATCACCGAACTCGGCTTCCATGGCAAAGACCTCTTTAAACTCGGCAAAGGCCCACCGTCCATATTGCTTTAAATGATTAACGCCGGGTATCCAGTAGGCGTCCATAGTCTGTTTCTTAAACTTGGCATCTTCGCCGCGGTACCCTTTGATCTCCACTACGAGATGCAGCGGATCCTCTTGGCCATCGTCCACAAGAACAATAAAGTCTGGCCGGTACATGCGGTTTTCAGAACCGAACCGGTATGGCACTTCAAAGCCCATGCTATGGTTTTTCACATAAGCTTTGACCCGGGGATGAGTTTCCGCGACCCGGCAAAATTCAGCCTCCCAGTCGCTATCGAGGATGACCCAATTAACATGACAGCGATCGGGCGAGGTTTTCCACCGTTCCGTCCTGGAAGTATTGAAGAGAACTGAACTTGTGGAACCTGACGGGCGGTATGGATCAACCACTGCCATTATAGGTGAAACGTCTGCCATGGCCAGGGTAATGCCGGTTGTTATCTTTTCGCAGGCCATGTCGGCCAGTTCCTGGTACATAAGCTGGGCAGGGTACGTGCCGCCAGTGCAGACAAGGCAGGTATCCAGCCACTGCTTGGTGACGCGCCGCATATCATTAATGAGATGAACCTTGGGATCATCCCCCGGCTTACGCCACTTGGTATATACCAGCCGCTTGGCCAGATGAAAGATCAGAGTGGAAGTACGCATGTCTTCCAAATGCTTTAACGTAAGATCGATCCCCTCACCGATAATACCATAGACTTGAACCTGAGACGGACCGACGAGGCGCGGATTCAGTTCGAGAACTGAGTCTTCATCATATTTCGCGATGAGCCGCTCTGATGGCAATTCAACGCGGTAACCCTGCACCCGAGGGAAAACAATTTCCAGGGCATCGCGATCCGGCCGTATGGCTTTGACGGTAATTGTCTCGCGGGGTGGCTGGGGTTTAGCGACTACAGGTTTGGCGTTGAAGTCGAACGGAATGCCAAGGACGTCCGCATACTCGACATTAAAAAGTCCATCTTCGTTGAGATCATAAGACTGCCGGCGCAATGCGCGGCCAATGACCTGTTCGCACAAAAGCTGAGTTCCAAATGCGCGCACGCCAAGCACGTGGGTAACGGTATTGGCATCCCAACCCTCCGTCAACATAGAAACCGACACAACACACCGGATGGCTTCACCCAGCCGACCTTTTTTGCCTACGGTGTTCATGACCTCTCGAAGCAGCTCATTGTCCGGGATTGAATCGGCATCTATAGATGTGCCGGTTCTGGCGATGATTTCGCGGCGGAATCGTTCTATTTCGTGGGCGGCTATCTTGCGGAAGTTGTCGTCAAGCGCCTCCCCGGACTCAAGCTGGGCACTATCGATAAGAAGGGTGCGTGGCTGCGGGTGTGGGTTATCATACTCATCGAAGTTGCGGAAAAGTTCCAAGCTACCGCGGACATGACGGCCAAGACCATCTTCGCCCAATTGCTCAAACCCGGATATGTACTCATATACAAGTTTTGAAATGGCGGTGTTTTGACAGACGACAATGAAGCAGGGCGGAACATCAATGCCGCTCTCCTGCCAGAGTTCAAAGGTGGACTTGTAGTGACCGTACAGCGCCTCCAATGCGCTTTTCAGCAGTGTTGGCAGACTCAAAGGATCTAGTGATCCCGATTTTGCGCGGCTACTTTTCGGCAGTTTTACTTTACCTTTGCTAAGGTGTTTCCACAAGTCACGGAACATCGGCATCTCGGTTCCCGGCAGGTTATCTGCAACGGGGACGCGGGGCAACTTAACAATGCCGCTCTCGATGGCATCCATAAGGGAAAAGTCGCTCATGGTCCAGGGAAAGAGAGTTCCCTCGGCATACCCAGAGCCACTGAGGAAAAAAGGTGTGGCTGATAGATCGACAACGGCATTTAGGCCGAGCTTCCGCTTTACGATTTCAATGCCAGAGATCCACAGCCGGGCCGCCTCAGTGTTCTCTTTGGCTTCTGAATCACTCTTTTCGACGGCCACTTCATCGGAGTCACCCGGCTTTTCCCTGTAACAATGATGGGCCTCGTCGTTGAGTACCATAATGTTCCTGGTGCCCATAAGTGACGGCATCACCCGCTGGATCATCTTCCCTTCGGTTTCCAAGGTCTGAATGTCGGTTCCTGTGCGTCCCTTCAGCAGCGCGCGATTGCCGGCAGCAATGTCCATGGTCTCGCGGAGCTTAAAGGAATGATAGTTCGTAATGACGATGTTGGCTTTGCCGAGATCCGGGAGCATGTCTGTCGGAACGAGTTCTCGGGACTTGTAGTAGCTGTCAGGATCAGCTGGCTGCAGTACGCGAAGCCGGTCTTTAATGGTAATGCCGGGTGTAACAATGAGGAAACCACGGGTGAACTTGTTGCTGCCGGGCCGGCGCACTGCATTAACCGTCTGCCATGCAATGATCATGGCCATTACCGTAGTTTTGCCGGCACCAGTAGCCAGCTTAAGGGCGATACGCATCAGCTCCGGGTTGGCGTCGCGGTTAGCGTTGGTGATATGCTCCAGGAACTCCTTGTCCACTTTGCTTTGCGGCGCGACCTCCGTAAGCCATATCAGGGTTTCAGCCGCCTCTACCTGGCAAAAGAATGGTCGTACGCCGTTGAATTCATACTGACGCCAGTGTTGAAGGAGACGCGCTGTTTCCGGAGTTACCTGCCAGTCGTTTGGGTTTGGGAGCTTGCGCCAGAAATCGACTTTTTGCCGCAATGCATTAATGACAGGATTAGGGTCATACTTCTGTTTTTCCGTTGAGACGCCATCACTATCCAGATTAAGCTCAACCTGATCCTTACTGCCAGTCCGCTTCCTGGATTTGGGGATTGGTGTGATGAACTCAGCAATCCGCCTGCGCTCGACAATCTGCTGGGTAGGCTGGCCTTCGGTGTCGAGTTCCCAATGACGGGCTGGGTACTCGTAAGGCGAGTTCAAGATCGGCTGTTCGAAAAAGCGGTTTTCCATAATTCCATCCCTGCTGCCATTGCGGCTGCGCATCATGCACTAAGTCGTGGCCAGCTGGCACCGTATGTCAACTGGTTGCAACCATAAAAGGTACCGTTATTATACCTGCACCCATATCGCTTCCAAGGGCGTTCCACTGGGTGAAAGGCGTTCTCGGCGTCATCTGGACAGAATGCTGTTTCTGAGATGGAATTGACGAGCGTATATAGTGGGTTTTCTCACAAGTACAAAACCGACCGAGCCCCTGGCAGCCTGCAGACAGCATCTGCTTAATTCCCGCAGCAATTATTGCCCTACAGACATCGCAGCCGCACCCAGCGTTACCATGAACTTCAACTGCAGATTAGCTAAACGTAGTATGACTGAGCCCTACTCTCCGTAGAAGCCCTGCTCACAATGCGCTGACGCGGCAGCGGCGCCTGAGATTTGTGTGCAGCCCTACTAAATACTCCCAGACACACCAGCCACAACAGCGAGGGAGCTACCATGAAAAAGGCAAAGATCGATACATGCGAAGGCATTAGAGTTGCAGGCAAGACACCGGCAAGATTCAATGGTCTGGAGGCGGTTCGCAAATGGATACCCTGCGAAGAATTTTGCGAGTTATACAGGCTTCCCATCACCCGGCCTCCAAGGAAGACGCTGGCTAAGTATTCTACTTCAAAAGCCACGGCGGCCAGGAAATGCTGCGAACGACTAGCTGCGAAAGGACTCATTAAGACGCACCGGATCGACGGTCGCCTGTACGTAGCGATGGAGTCAGTAAGGTCGTTCGGAGAAAAGGCATGAAGCAGCCGTCTTTAAACCACCCCACCGGGCTTCTTATGGTCACGACTTTAGCTGCTCTGGCTCAGGGTTTCAGTGACTTTCGGTGGATTACAAACTCACACGCTACGACATCCAGACTATTGGTGCCGTTACTTTTAGCTGAGCCCGAACCGGCCATAACCTTCTGTCCGGACCTGACGGCAACCATAAAGCCACCGAAAGTCGCTGAAACTATGATACCATGGGCTTCTCGGGCCCCTCCACAATAAGTTTATGGCAAATTAACAAGTACACTCGCTGGTGCGTTAACCTAGTAATAAACCATAAAATATACGGTATAGGAGCAGCAAGTGCTCCTTCTGCCGAAAGGAAGATTTAATATGAGAAGAGTTTTAAGTACAGAGGACATAGCCAAACTAACTGTCGCTGATGCCGCAGCCGCTTGGAAAACCCAAAGCGAAAAACTGGATCATCGTCATTGCTCCTATCCTTACGTTTTTCAACCGCAGTACAACTCCAGCGTTGAGAAGTTCCTCCCTAGAGCCTTGGACTTCTTAGCAGACAAAGGAAATGTATTTAACGATCATATCGTTCCAGTGCCGCAAGCTGTTAATGCTGGATACGGCAGAATGCTAGTCGCAATATTTGATCACGATACTGAGGACATTGCCAAGGCGGCCAGAGCCGCATTTCTTCATGAGCGCCATGGTTATGATTTACACCGGGCATATACGCTAAGCAGCGCGGAGCTTGGCCTTGATAGAAACACTGCCAAATCGGCTAATAATGTTGCAGAAGCGGTTCGCCGCCTGATCCGCTTTTTCAGGACGTGGCTGACAACTTGCTCCACTGTTCTGATCGATAGCCAGTGGCCAGCAACTCCAGCAGACTTAAAGCGTTCCAAAGCGTCGGTGCTCGTCGGCAGAATACGCAGAGAAATGATTGGGCGCGGCGTACTTGATCCTCGCCACGCTACCCCGAAGATGATTGCTGAGGCGCTGCGATCCTACACAGATAAATCACATTCTACAGGAGATGTTCGTCACTGGAATTCAAGTCTCAGGGATCTTGTGGCAGCGGTAAAGGATAATCAATTTGCAGGAATTACAGAAGAGCATCTCTCGGAACTAGCTGAAGTGCGTACGAATCCTCGCAACCCTGCTATGACAATCAGTGAAGAAGAACTCACCCAATTGTGGCCGGAGTACTTCCCCTCCCTTCCAGGAGACAAAACTCATCTGGATCCAGAGCAGGGAATGCCAGGCTATTTTAACAAACTACTAGCTGCCGAAGCACCCTCAAACCCTGCTGGTCATAAGTGTCCACGCGAACGGCAGCTCCACCGGAACGCGCACACAAATAGATTCAGATCAATCCGCCGTTACCTGTACCGTATCATACACAAAATCGGATGCGAGAACGGCGGCACAATTACGCTACGAGACGCTTTCGAACCAAGACGAATTCGCGAGTGGCTTGAAGCCGAAATAAAGGCTAAGGGCAAAGTTCATCACAGCCATAAAGACGGCTACATGCACTCGCTGATGGTTTCAAAGCATTATTTTGGCCACGATGTGGCAGACTTGGAGTCATGGAGTAGAGAAAACGTGCAATTTCCCGGTGACTGGGAATCTACCCGCGGCGAGCAGGCACTTAGAAACGGAAATCCCAAGACATTAGTAGAGCAGGCAGAGGCGATGGGGAGGTATGCCACTAGCTCATTGGAACTTTCTTCTAAAAAAGCCGGCTTACGAAGTACCCACTCTGGCGCCGGCCACTATTTGCTTCGAAAATCTGGCGAGATCGATTGCTGGCTCCGCCTTTTGACAGGCCTGCGGCCAGGAGCTCTGGATGAACTGGAGGTAGCCAACTCACCAGATCGTACTGGCTGCGCACCTGCGATTTGGTTCGAATCCAAGGGCTATTATATTCTCTTTGTCCCTCTGCGCTGGATGAAACAGCATCTGGTTAATATATGGGGGAAAAACAATTCCAAGCGCTTGGATCTTGATTCAGCTACAGGAGAAGTTAAGGGCTTTGAATTTGAGATCCACAGGCCGGAAGCCGTTTCTGCCCTCTCAGATTATCTGCGTGAAGGTTGGCCTTATGCCAAGGCTGTTCAAGAAAAGCGTACGCGAAAGCTTTATCTCAACAGCAAAGGCGAACCGTTTCAAGACAATGGATTTGCTAAAGCATTTACTTCATTGCGAGCCGAAGTTCGACATTTCATACATAAGTCTGAGGGCCGTGAAATTACAGATCACACCCGTTATCAGCATCGCCACATAATGGCCACTTTTGTTGAAACTCATCTACCTGGGCACGGTCTAAAAACCACGTATTTGACTCATAGTTCAGATTTTGGATCGAACGCACTTTATGGGAAAACCAATATGACACTGTTGCGCGAGGTGATAGACGAACTGCTTGATGGCAAGCCAACAAGGCTGACTCAACAGGAACTCCGGGAAAAAGAGCGGGACGAACAGTTAGTCAATTTGCAAAAACAACTTGAAGAGATGATGACCAAATTAAACGATAAAGCCTCGTAATCAGGGAGCATACCAAAGGATTACAGCAGCCACAAAAAATGCCCCCTGTCTCGCCATTAAGCGCAGGGGGCTTTTTTGAGGCCGGCCGCGTGTTAAGTATTGGTCAGGGTGCTAGATCCTTGGAGGAGGCACCTGCTGCACAATATTGTTGTTAGGACCAAGATACCACCGCTATCAGGCACCATCTTTAAGGAGCTAGCTAGCTCAAGCGTATCAGCGCCCAAACAAAAGATTCGGATGTTAAGAACAGCGGCTAATCCAAGCAAGCTGGAAAGTAAGCACGCCGGAATAAGCTGTTTGAAAGAGCGGCTACAATCTGCCCCTGGTAGCAAATAGCATTCAGGTTCATCGATAACTCATCACAACACTCGCCACGCAGGGGCGAAAGAGTACACCTAATTTTAATATCAGGTTCAGCATATGCCAACCCGGCTCAATTCCGTTTTCCTGGAAAATGTTAAACAACATAACCCGGCCTATAGCGTACCTTCGGTTCCGAAAAATATCCTTCGAAACGAACATAACGCAATCCGTTCAGTTCCATTGTTAAGCGGCAGTTTCAGGTTCAGTCAGTAATAGACTCAATCCTTCAATTTCTTGAAGTGACTGTCCGGCAATCCCTTGCAAATCGCCATATAGCCCAGCGGTGCAATCAATTACGGTTCGAATCTGTTGCTCACGCTTCGCCCACATGCGGGTCGTGGTGCGTCGCTCCTTTTCCAAATCATCACTCATTTCGGAAAATTTTTCCACTATTGCCTGTACTTTTTGCCGGAACTGCGGTCCTGTAAGATACCCGTAAATCCGCTCCATTTTTCCGTGTTGTCCTTCCATAGCAGCACGGACCAGGTTAGTTTCAAGTATGGAGAACCGCAATGCAATAGCGACCGGAACCGCACATTGAAACGTGGTAATCCAAACTCCATCGATAAGATCAAAATTTCCAACATGCTTCGGCACAGCCTGTGAAGCGACGATAGCTATATCTGCTTTTGCGTTTCGCTGGTCATGACGTAATTTCGCCAACCAGGCGTCGCTCCAATTTTTCGTTCGCTTGCATTCCCACAGAATAGTGCCAGCAGTTTTTCCGGTTTGTCCCATCACCTGGTGAATTATATCACCGCCAGCCTCTCCTTTCGCTACTGGTAGGAATCTGTCCATCGGAAATGCTGCGCGCAAAGATGCTTCCAGGTCCAGTTCTTGTACTTCTCCCTGCAACTGCTGAGAGCCCTGCTCTGCCTTTCGTTTCAGTTCTTCAATCTTACGTTGCATACTAGTAATTAGCACTTCTTTCTCAAGCACTTTCAACCCCAGCGAATCCTCCGCTTCTCTGCGGCCCTGTTCCCGCACAGCATTAAGTGATTCCTGGATGCGCTTTTCAATAGTTAGCGCCATTTCCCGTTTTGCATCATCCAGCTCTCTCGATTTCCGCATCAGTTCCACCTGGGCCTGTTGTGCTTCCACCAGCTTTACGTCTTGCTGCTCAAGAATCTTGTTTAGCTCATTTAATTTTTGTTCCTTAGCTTCAAAGTTTGCAGCTACTGCCAGACGTGCTTTCTTTGACTCTTCCGCTGCAATTTTTCCTCTTTCAGCAGCCATTCGCAGGGTGACTTGCTCGTCAACGGACGCCTTCGCTTTCACCAATTCGAGTTTCTGTTTTTGCAGCTCTGCCTGCTGCTTGTTCACTTCGATATCTTTGGCGGCGATTGCGGTTTCGTACTGCTTTCGGGTTTGCTCGAGCAGGGGCGCGGCAAGTGATTCCGTCAACCGGATATCGGCCTTACAAGATGGGCAAAAAACAACTAGTTCGTTCATTAGACTCTCCAAGATTATTATTTATTGTTGTCCGCTCTTCTGTCAACCGCGCACCATTACGCCGTTTCATGCGCCGATCCAAAAGATTGATTTTTACTCATTGGTTGATGTTGTCACTTTTCTAGAAAGCCCGGGACAAAGCTCGGGCTATCAATATCCGACCCTGCGGACAACCTCTCCACTAAGGCTTAGGACTTTGGCTTTCGTCAGGTAAAACCAATCTGATTCGGAAAGAACTGCATCGATGGATTCAACAACCTCGGAAAAACGACTCGGGATTAGATGAATATCCTCTTCCAGATCTGCCAGGAGAAGTTCCGCAGCGGCATGCAAAACAGCAAGACGTGCGTCATTGTAGTTCTGAGGTAGGCGTGACTGTAGTGCCGTAAGTACAAAGTCAGAAGCAATCACTCGAATCTGGTGCGGTTGCAGTAGAAGTGAGCGATTTTTTGCCTCGAATACTTCATCTGATTCAACATCCCGGAGCCAGATGCTTTCGCAACCTAGCCCAAGATTCTCTAGTTTTCCGTGGTCGGCCACTATCGCGAGCATCCTTGTCTCGATGCCGTTTTCCACACTTACCGGAGACCGCCAGACCTTAAGTGCAACCTCATCCACTAGTGCCACAATCGGCAGCATCGAATAATGGTACTGGCAGTTAATCGTTTTAGCTTTTTCCGGTTTTCGCCTGGACTTTTCCGGTAGCACGCTCATCATCTCTAGCACGTAAACTCGTTGAGAGCTTGATTCGCTATCGGACAGCAGCTGTTCAAATTGCCATTTCAGATATTTCTTCTCACCTCGCGGAACGTCTTCATTAGGGTTTTGATCGTCTCCTTTGCTTATCATTATAGGTTCCTCGTCCGCGTGTCGAAATGCGCTGCCACCTTTGCGGCCGGAATCTGTTTTTTAGTCTGCTGGGTTTTCGAAATACCACATTCTGAAAGATGCTGTAGATCAGCAGGAGGCTCGCCGGCAGATAAGATGTCGCCCAAATAGGTAACACCTGTACTAATGTACAAAGAGCCGGAATAGCCGTTCGACGAGAAGACAACGCAACGCGCGATAGGCGCTGAGTCACGGCGCCTTATCATTTACCACCGACCGCAGTCAGCAAATCCGCAACGTAGGGGACCAGCGCGTCCAGACCGTTTGGAGCAACTTCGTTTAAATTGACTTTTCTAATAACGGATCGGATGATTTCCTCATCTGAAGCCGGTATTGGTCTAGCCACATTAGCGAAATCAAGCTCGTCCCAGATCTTTTCGACCGCGCGGTTTTCAATATAATTATCCACATCTGCCACAGCTTCGCGGTTGGATTCCATTAAAACCCAGTCAGAAAAAGTGTTGGGGGGAAATGGTTTGATTACGGCGGCAGATACCCATACGCTGCCGTCTTCGCCAGAATAGATTTCCTCAAAGGCTGCTCTGACTTTGATAACCTTCTCTCGTAAACCGTCCTGCTCCCACCACCCCATCCTGCCTTCGACCAGCAGTTCCATTTTCCCTTGAAAGGGCCCTCGCCGAAATTTACGACGAGTTACAGAGGCTATTGTGGAGCCGTTAGCTTCCAACACATACCCGTCTACCCGTTCCATTACAGCGATCCAGTACCTGGCGACCTCTGGCTTTGGTTCATACTGCGCAGCAATGTTCCACGGGCGAGCCTTGCAGCTAACCCATTTAAAGGCACTACGAGGATCCATCACCAAGTGAATGATCTGCGCCTGCCTGCTTACCAGCGCTACCCAAGTGCTTCTCGGCGGGTTATTGATCCGCTTTTCGCCGTGCGATACGCTGCACCCCAACTTTACGTATACTGCCCGTTTTTCAACTGGCGTAGACAGCCACTTTTCCAAATTTTCGAGCTGGCGAGCAGTGGTCAGGTGTTCAATCCCGGATATGCCGCGGTACTTCATAGGCAGGTATTCCAGACGGCGAGGACCCCGTGGCTTTTTTTCGGTTACTTGTTCTGCTTTGTTCTGCGAAATGATTTCCATTGTGTTCTCCTTAAGGAACGATATGTGTGTATAAGTTCCTTTAAAGGAACACTATTCACGAGATTGTTCCGCTAAAGGAACAATAACTTAAAAATAAATGCATTACCCATGATTCTCTAATCGAGCGCCGTGTTGTTGGAAATGATAATGAAACCAGAAAAGCGTTCCAATAGCCCAACTTATCTTCTGCCTCAATCTATCGGACAGGTGATTAATACAGCACGCCACGCAAAGGGCTGGAGTCTTCGGCAGTTGGCAGAAGCAGCGGGCGTCGGGCCTACTACGATTCACCGCCTGGAAGGCGGTGACGTACGTATACAGTACGATATCATACTTCGGATATGTGATGCGCTTGCTTTGCGCGGCGCCGAAGGTGAACAGCTGGCTGTTGATCCACCACCGGTGCTGGATCAGGAGCTTGAGATTATTGAAGCTCTTCGGTCTGGTAGGATTCCCGAGGCACTTGAAAAAGTTGCCGGCTATCTCCGGCAAAAGAAGTAGGCTGAATTTAGCAGCTTTCTGTCTGGCGGCCTGTTTCATCTTTGCTTCCGGTCTCTCAGAATCTCCCAGATGGGCGCGCATAGGAATCTTCCATAATCTGCAGTGGTTAGGTAAAGAGATTGGAAGAAGTTCTTGGACGATTAAACAATTACGAATATCGCAATTTATTAAAAGCAGCTCTGTGCCAAACTTAGATTGCCCGCCGTCGAACATGACACACAATTTTTTCTGATGGAACGCACGGAAATGGCGAGAATTTTCACCCACAGCTTATCAGCCCATCGAAGGCCCCCGCTTTTACATTGCTGCGTGTTCTGACATCCGTTCATGACCTTTATACTTTGTGCAGCAGAACACACAACGCATCATCGGTGCCAGCTACCTTATTACTGTCATCCTCTTCTGATAGAATCGCAAACCACACCACTGTCCGCCGTTCGCACAAATCGGTTGTGCTACATTGCCAGTTGGTGAGTCTAGCAAATGTCTCCCGGATTTTGCCGCTCTCCACGCCAACTTTGGGGATATTATCATCTGTCGGTTTGACAGTATAAGATAGCTTCAGCCATCCAGATTTTTTCGGTCTGCTATCGCTTGTGAGTTTTGTTTTTTCATATTGCAGACAACAACTCCGCCAGCACTTTCGTTGCCGTTACCTGTCTGTCCCCGAAGCTTTCCTACACGGTTTTGGCCCTGTCAAAACTCGCGCCCCCGATAGAACAGGCGGCGTCCCATTTCCAAGATTCGATAGATTTAGCGGTGGTTGATGCTGGCGGGATTGGCTTGTCTCACATCTTAAGGCAGATACCGACCACGCACCTTTTTGTCACCATGACGGGACACGCTGACAATAGGAAACGCTGTGTTCAACCCTTTTATGAGAGAAAGAAAAAACGAGCGGCGGACTGAGAGAGGCCGCCGCCCGTATGGTTAGAATACAGTAAACATTCTTACAAGTGGCATTACAAGGGCCGTCTCTTCAGGCGAGCTTTTGATCACCTGTTCAATGGCATGAAGCAATTCATGGAACTCCGCAAGGTGCTTTTTCCCATAAGACGACAAGCACTTCTTCGGCAGATCAAATAGTTCCTGAACGGTCGCTGGCAACGCGGGTGGCGTCGATTCATCGTCTTTTGGCTTTTCCAGTTGTTTACGAGATTTGTTCACAAGTTTACTCGCGACCTCTTCGTTCACCACTTTGCCATTGTCCAACAGAGCACAAATTTTATCGACAAGTTTATCGGCGTTCTTCTTTTTGTAGCCGCCGATCAGCAACATTGCCTTCTTCTTGCAGTTTTTAACGTCGATCTCTTGTAAAAGTAAGCCGCGCTTACTTTTCATCCTCTGCTCAAAAACACCGTAGCGGAAGCAGCGACTTAGAAATGCTTTGCCCCACTGGTCCTCGGGAAAGTTCTCCTCCTTCCAGACAAAATATAATCTAGGGCTTTTCAAATCCTGTTTCTTTTTAAGAAGCAGTCTTCCAAGCTGGATCTCATAGCAGAACTGATCTGAAAGGTTGCGTCGCCCACGTTTCAGACAGCTTCTTTCACTCATGACTCCGCCGTTGAATGCCTTCAAAAGAGCCGGTATTTCCATTTCATCGATATCATCAGAACTATTATAATTGGTAGCATCGGGCGCATCAACATCTCCTTCGTCGGATGAATGCGGTTCTTCTGTTATAATGGTGCTCTCTAAGTCCTGTTGGGAATCGTAAATACCGAAGACGATGGCGGTATCCGACACCAAGTCTGATTCTCCGGATGTCGCCGGCAGACTTTCGTCATTGTTATTATCAGGGGTCTTATTATGAATCGCAACATCATTGGCGGTTGGTTCGGGGGGGAGAGTAGCTTGCTCAGTTCCAACCGCCTTTAAAGCCACATGCGGATTGTCAGCAAACGCCTTACAGGCCTTCTTGACGACTTCCATTAGTTTAAACGGGCCGCTCTTAAAGTCATTTTCCATGTAATTTTCCAACTCGGTGTAAATTGTTAGTGGAAGAATACCGTTAATGACCAGGGCGCCAGTCATTACCAGATGAATGCCTTTTGACAGGGAGTTGAGCACCAGCCAGTTGATCAAGGCGTAACCAGAGACGATATTTCCTTCAATGGTTGAGGAAACAACGCCGTCCTTATTACGGACAACAAAATCTTTTGGGAGCTTCATGCCCACCGGGTTTTCCCAACCGGCCAGAGATTCGTAGAAACCTAAACCATTCAGGTACGCAATTGAAGTCTCTGCTTCAATTTTCGCCAAGACTACTTCGCGCCCCTGGGTCTGGTTGGCGGCTTTCTTTTTACGAGGCTCCGTTACTTTTCTTGATGTTTCGTTCATTTAAATGAGCTCCTTTGAGTTATATGAGAGCTCATTGTACCCCACCTGATTTTTGGGGTCACAACTTGGTCTCGGCATAACTTAGGGTAGTCATTTTCAAATTTCAAAAGACCGTACCCCTTGGTTGCCATCCGTTAGAATCCCGTCACGTGCATCAATGCCTAAACGGCCCTTCCCTTGTCCCAAGCTCTGCTCGGCACCGTGCTCGTTTAGAAATCGTAAGGTGCTACCCTAGCATGTTCCAATAAGCAGATACTGCCGGCTAGACAGGCGTTGATGCGGAAGTAGCCGAGGGTGGCGACAGATGGAGTCAGACAAAGTTCGGGAAGGAACCGGGGAATTTGAAGATGCCTTTATGCCTCTTCACTATCCCCAAGTACGTGCTGCAACCGGTCTCAGTGCAAAAAAACTATTGCAACTGATCAAGACTGGAAGCTCTCCGTTTCCTCCTGATGTCCTGCTCTGCTACCCCGATGGCACTCTCCGTTTTAACCCCGCGCGCTGGCTAAGACACCTGGAGGCCTTACCATGGGCAGGCATGCAAGCGGACCAAAAATCGTTAGTAGAGGAAAAGAGCCAGTCCTGTACGCCGTCTTTGCAGACGGCAGCGGGAAGAAAGCCTTCGTCAGGATCAAGGATGAAAACGGAAGGCCCATCAGTCCAGGAGCGCCGCAGCACGAAATTGCAACAAACGCGTGGCGAATCTTCAACGACCGGCGCCGAGAGGTTACGGATATTACTGAAGATAACAAAACCATCGGAGAACTAACCCTCCGCTACGTAGAGAGGCGCAGCAAAGGCTGGTCTGATGGTACTATGAAACGATACGTTTCATACCTGGAACAAGTTGACTTGCACCTGGATCCTGCTCTCAGAATTGACGAATTTACAGTGGAAGAAGCGGAGGACTTATTAGTCAACGTTGCAGGTTCAACTGGCTGGGCGTCTGGCACCGCTGAGAGGTTCTATTGGTTCTGCAGAGGTGTTTTTAATTACGCCCGGGATCTCGGTTGGATACTTGGGAACCCGTTTGCTCTTATACCACCACCCCAAGTTGTGCCACTACGAACGGCAGCCCCGTTCTCCGAAGATGAGGTAAAGAAACTTCTCGCCGTGGCCTATACGCAGTTCCGGTGGTTTTATCCTGCAATCGCAGTCGCTGTGGCGGCGGGTGCACGGCGGTCAGAGATCTGCGCTCTTCGTGTTGGAAATTATGATCCGATACCGGGGATTTTACACTTCCCCGGCGAAATTACAAAAACCCGTGAGGCAAACGACGTGGGTCTTCCGCAGTTCGTCAAGGCTGCACTGGATGATTGCGTGAAAGGGCGGTCTCCGCAAGAACAGCTATTCGTTAAGCCGTCTGGAAAGCCGCTTCGCTCCAAGGATTTTGACCTGACGTGTAAGGAAGGCCGCGATTCACCACGGGTCTGGCGTAAACTCCTGATAGCGGCTGGTCTGGAGTTGCGCGGTGTCCATAAACTCCGCACAGCCTTTGTCACAAATCTCGTCAACCATGGCAGGTTTACGATCGAAGAGGTAACTGCAGTTACCGGCCAGTCGGTCGAAGTGGCGAAACAGCACTATCTAAAACAACGGATCAACCGGCAGGCACCTATTGTCGAACATCTGGAGAAAGTCTATGGGCAGCAGACGGGGCGAATCACTAAACGAGCCAGCCAATGTTTCATAGGGCACGCCTTCGAAGAGCTGTAGACTTTGCTGCAGTCGTTGCTGGAACCGTATCATCATTAGTATTTCATTTCTGAATTAACCCTGAATCACTGCTTGAGGCCACTGTCGGGTTTTGGTGAAATTGATCCGATCGAGGTGTTCCATGGCCACTGTCCCATATCATATTGTTCAGCGCGGAAAAAGCAAAGTCTGGTATGTCTGGTGGGTGGACAATGGGAAGAAGGTCTGGAAAAGGATAATGGCTCCGGACGGCACCCTGCTGGAGCAAAGTGCTCCGCGCAAGACCGCTTTAAATCACGCGGCCGTTTTTTACGCGCAGGCAGTTAATCCACAAAGATCGCCGGTAGAGGTAATCTCATTTTCGAGGCCTGTGGCAAAACATGTCATCATGACCCACGAGGATTTGATTACGGCTTACCGCCGGGGGCGGGAGCACGAATGGGACTCTTTAACTATTAAGCAATATGATAACTGGTTCAAAGGCCAAAGAGAGTTCTTCGGTTCCGACGGTAATGTCAGAGACGTAACGGTGCAAACCGCAGAACAATATCGGAACTGGATGCTGCTGAAAAAAGGCTTGGCTGCCAAGACAGTGACGCTGCGATTGGCCTTGATCCGGCGCGTCTTTCAATGGGCAGCCGATATAGGAGAATTGGACCGCAACCCCTTTAAGATTGTCAAGCCACCGAAGCCGAAGCCGGTTCGAGAAAACGACCCTTTCTCCCCGGTTGAAGTGCAGACTATTTTAGCCACCGCAAAAGAAAAATTTCCTTGGTTCTATCCGTGCGTCTATACTGCGTCACTTACGGGAGCCCGTCGCAGCGTTCTGATTAACCTGAAGGTCCGGGACCTTGAGCATGTTGAAAGGCGCCTGGTAGTACCGCCGCATATTGCCAAGCATGATAAGCGGCACGATTACGCTCTGCCCAATGAGTTGTACCAGGTGCTTCGTAGTTCCTCACGCGGAAAAGCCCCTGAGGCGCCACTATTTCCGTTAAAAAGTGGAAACCGGATGTCACCTAATACGTTCGATCTGCATGTAGATAAGCGCGGAAGTTCTCACGCCTGGGTGCGTCTGCTTAAAGCAGCCTCGGTGAAGCCGCGCGGGATTCATAATCTCCGGAGTGCAGTAGACAGCAACCTTGTCGCCGCCGGCGTCTCGCTCGATCTGGCCGTGTGCGTTACGGGGCATACCAGGGAAGTTGCCGAACGACATTACCTGAAAATTGATCAGGAAAAGCAGCGCCAGACGATTTCCAAATTGGCTGAGCTTTATGGCAAAACTGGAGCAAATGCAGCCGCGGAAATTCCTAACAAAATGCAGCTTAACCTCAGTAGCAGCGAGGCCAAGACGCTGAAAGACTGGATCTTTTGCCAGCAACCCACAGGCATTTCTGGAGCAAATTCTGGAGCAAATCTACCAGAAGCCCCGCATCCCCAAGTATATCAAGCCGCCAGGAAAGTGGTGGAGATAAGGGGGATCGAACCCCTGACCTTCGCATTGCGAACGCGACGCTCTCCCAGCTGAGCTATATCCCCATACGAACGGCACTACGATTACTGGATGACGCACCTGCTATTCATCATCCTGGGCGACCTAGGCTATAGCGGTATTGGCCAAAGAGATGTCAATAATGTCTCCGTCTGCCAAAAACGCATCAGCGGTAATGGCCTGGCCTCCGCGGCACAATTGAAAGCTGCTAAGCTGGCCAAGAGACTCAGGGTGGGCGGCGCCCAGCCGCGAAAGCAAACTGGCGACTGTCGCGGATTCGTCCAGGTTCAAAAGCTCAACCTGTTTGCCGGTAAAGCTCTGCACGATATCATGGTAAACGAGTCTAATCTGCATGGTATCCTCCTGCGCATCTAAAGGTATTAGGTCACTGCGTCGGTGCTGATTAACGTTTAGGCGATAGCCGCCGACTTCAGTTCCTGCTCGTCCGCTGATAGATCACTGTCAGTGTCGTCGTTGCCGATCTTATAGCGGTTACGAAACACATCAATGCCGGAGCGGAGTTCGTTCATGTCAATAAAAGCGCCTTTGCAAGGACCCATGGGGCGCTTGTTCGTTACTCCAAGAACAGGGAAATACTTGCCCACGTCCCGGATGCCGGAGATCAAATCCCGCTCACACGCAATGCCGATAATGGCCGCTGGTTTGGTCTGCACAACCTTCTGGCGTGCCTGAGCGCCTGTGGGTGCCATGTAGAAATCGCAATCATATTCCGCGCTCAGCGACCGAATCTGATCCGCAGTATCGCGATCAATGCAGCGGGGCGACAATACCAGCAGGCGACCTTTGCTGGGCATACCCATGCGCAGGCGGGTCAGCTCATTATGTATCTCCAGCAGCGAGTAGCCGAGGCGGTCTTTGGAAATGCCGCAGTGTTTTGAGATCGAAGAGAAAAAATCAAACAATTTAATAGACTGCATACACGCCGCGTCAGCGAGGCGGTTTGGCTTATGGGTTATCAAGACTAAGGTTATAGAACCCAGCCATACAGCAAAGGCTGCGGCAAAAACGCCCAGCAGCACGATGCTCCCGGTGGCCACAGCGGGATGAATAGACTGAAGCCGTAGATAGAATCCCCACACGAGAAAGGAGGCCAGCGAAAAGAATAAGATAAAAGTAAACGCCACAATCCCCAGGAACAACCGTTTGGGTTCCTCAATAAAGCCTTCGTGCGCTTCGACGTTTCCGTCCCAGCCATACCACTCGTGACCAAGTTTGCGGTCTGTAATGTGCGTTTCCATATTCGCGGCCATGTTAAACCCCTTTTTTCCGGTAGTGGAGAAAGTCAAATAAGGTTACGGAAGCCTATCCTCGTTATTCGGCAGGCTGAAACGTGGTGTGCCGTCAATGCCGCGAAGCGGTGGGTATAGGAACGCGGCGAAGTCGGTCGTGTTTTGATATATACGAGTTACACAGGTGGGACGCCTATGCTACTTGAATCTGCGGCATTAAAAAACCTCGCGACAGGTAATCCGCCGCGAGGTATGTTGGCTATATATATTGGTAAAGTGCTTTGCGTTTATTGATCGGCAAAAGGGTTTGCGGCTGTGCTGTCCGTCGTGACGGTATCGTCAGTGGCCGGCTTGGTTTCACGGTCAAAACGCTTGTTGTCTTTGCCGGTTTTTTTCCCTTTTTCGCCCTTCTTTCCCTTTTCGCCTTTTTTACCTGGCTTGCGTCCTTTGTCGGGTCTGTCTGCTTTTGAGCGCGTTGACTTGTTGTCGTTGCTGCTCATGCGGTCGCGACCGGCGGTTTTCATTAAATCAGCGGTTTTTGTGTTAACTTCCGTCAACTGTTCCGGCGTTAAATTGGCTTGCAGAAACGCGTCTGCTTCCTGCTGTGCCGTTTCCATCTTTTGACGCAGAGGTTGCATTATTGCCTGGCGGGCTTCGCGATCCGTTGCCTGTCGCGCCTGCTTCATCGCTGTGCGCATTTCTTCACGCACCGTATCAGCTTCGGTTTTATGCTGCTCCAGAAAATCGTTCAGCGCCTGCTTCTGTTCCGTCGAAAGCGTCGGCAGGTTTTTGGCGACCTGGATTTTGGCGAAAGGACCAGCCTGATGGTGTCCCATTTCCCGATTCGGGCCTTCGGGAGGAGTATGCGGGGCATTCATAGGGGCGGAGCCCATAACGGCAGGGCCGGTCGTAGGCGGCTGTGCCATTGCCACGCCTGCGGCCATGCTCATTACTGCAAAAAAAGCGGTGAGGTTCAATCTGTTCATGAAGGGTCATTCCTTAGTATTAAGATGGTCAACGATTAAGAATGATGCGCAATGGTTGTGCCACATCATCTCTGAAGTTAGAATATTGATAATACTGCGGTTGATAAATGATGGGGCCGAAAAACTGTTCGATCCCGTTCTGCTGTACGTGTTCGTCTGACCAAATAGAACAATCGACACCACACAACGTCTGTCCCGATTTAATAAGCATTTCCGCCCGAACAGTGTACCCTTTTTACTTGTTGTATCCGGGGGGGAACGATTTTAAAATGGAAAAAAGGTATGTAATCAGATGACTCGATTTGTCCCTCTAATACTCGTCGCCCTGCTAAGCACCTTCGCCGCCAACGCTTTCGCGGCCACTAACGTGCAGGCTAATATTGAAGCACAGGGGCTACTTCTTACCCTCGCCGGCATTTTCTTCGGCGGAATGCTCGTCAGCATGACCCCATGTGTTTATCCGATGATCCCCATTACGTTAAGTATCATCGGCGCGCGCAGCGCGGAATCGAAACCGATTGTTGGATTCCTGCGATCTCTCGTGTTCGTTCTGGGCATCGCCACCATCTATACGGTGTTGGGCTTGATTGTCGCACTTAGCGGCGGAACCATAGGTTTTCTGCTTCAGAGCAAAGCGTTTCTGATCGTTCTTTCGGTTTTGTTTATTGTCATGGGATTGAGCATGCTGGGCCTGTTTAATCTGCAATTGCCCCCCGCCTTCACGTCAAAGCTGCAAGGCAGCGGAAATCGCGGCGGGTTCCTTGGCGCGTTTCTGCTAGGCATTACTACCGGTGTGGTCGCGTCCCCCTGTGGCAGTCCGGTGCTGGTGGGCATTCTTGCCTTGGCCGGAGCGGGCGGCCAGCCATCCCTGGGTGCCATAATGCTGTTTACCTATGCGCTGGGCATCGGAATGTTGTTCCTGGTACTAGGCACGTTCCCAGCATTTTTAAGTAAAGTTCCAAAATCCGGCGTATGGATGGAAGACGTCAAAAAGATGTTGGGTCTGGTGTTGATCATCGCGTCATTTTACTATCTGGGCCTGGCGTTGCCAAAGATGCTTGTGTGGGGAATGTTGATCGCCACCTGCCTGATGTTCGCGGTGATTATCGCCATTAAAAGCCGCGAGCGGCACCCTTGGCCGAAGCTGTTGTGGGCGTGGCGCGCAGCAGGTTTGATCCTGGTAGGATTGGCTTTCTACGCGGCCTTTGCGGCTGTGCCGGCATTGTTGGCACAGGAAGCAAAGGTAAACGAACAGAATTCCGGTATCCCCGGTTTGATGGACGGACGTACGTCAGGCACGCTGGAAGCGCCGCCCGCGGCATGGCTGACTGACGAGCCTGCAGCTCTCGCCATGGGTAAGGAGTATGGCTGGCCGGTAATAGTGGATTTCGGGGCAGAGTGGTGCGCCGCCTGTCAGGAGCTGGAACACAAAACTTTTGCGGATCCCGCCGTTGAAAAAGTTCTGGCCGGCTACGTGAAAGTACGCATCGACTGCACAGAAGAGACGCCGGAAAACGCCGCACTTCAGAAGAAGTACAACAGTCCGTCGTTGCCAACCGTATCGTTTATAAACGCGCAGGGGACCTATCTGCCGGATTTATCTCTTTATGAATTCGAGACGCCAGAGGAATTCCTGGTGCGGTTGTCGCAGGTAACCGGCGAATGAGCCCAGCCGTGGAAGGCCGTCGTGCCGCCTCTCGGTAAGATGCTTATCATCGGCGGCGTCATGATGATTCTGGCGGGGCTTTTCGTATGGGGCGGACCGCGCCTGCCGTGGATTGGCAGGTTGCCCGGCGACATCCGAATAGAAGGCAAAAGCGGGTCCTTTTACTTTCCCGTCGTTACGTGCATCATCATTAGCGTGGTATTGAGCATCATTTTAAACCTGTTCCGGGGACGCTGACTTTTCATGACCACT
Organism: Candidatus Sumerlaeales bacterium; assembly: GCA_038243585.1. Taxonomy (GTDB): domain Bacteria; phylum Sumerlaeota; class Sumerlaeia; order Sumerlaeales; family Sumerlaeaceae; genus JAKFFN01. The sequence continues at coordinate 41,024 of JBBSQY010000007.1, forward strand.
GTTATTGATAACTCTGTCACCGGCGTGGCGGGTATGCAAAATGACGATCCGGCTAATGCGCCTGGCGTTCTTATTGAACATCTCACGAAAACCTATGAGGATCTGACGGCTGTGGACGACCTGAACCTGGTCGTGCCACGGGGGGAATTTCTCTGCTGCCTGGGACCCAACGGTGCCGGAAAAACAACGACCATCAAGATGCTGACCGGGCTCATTCGCCCCACCAGCGGGCGGGTGATGGTGGCGGGCTACGATGTCCTCAAGCAACCGGTAGAGGCAAAGCGCCGCATTGGTTATGTTCCGGATCAGCCGTACCTTTATGAAAAACTGAGCGGCCGGGAATTCTTTCATTTTGTGGGAGATCTGTTTTCTGTCCCGCGTGATTTGCAGGAAGAAAAACTGAACTACTTCATGGACTTGTTTGAAATTAAAGGCGTGGCGGACAAGCTTATCGAAGGCTACAGCCACGGCATGAGGCAAAAGCTGGTGATCAGCGCCAGCCTGATGCACGATCCAGAAGTGGTGGTGGTGGATGAGCCGATGGTCGGCCTCGATCCGAAAAGCGCCCGAACGGTGAAGCGGCTTTTTCGCCAACAGGCGGAAATGGGACGCACCATATTTCTATGCACCCACGTGCTGAGCGTGGCGGAGGAACTGGCGGACCGCATTGCCATCTTCAACCACGGCAAAGTGATTTTCCTCGGAACCATGGGCGACCTGCGCGAGCGGCTCGGAAGCGACGATAGCCTGGAACAACTCTTCCTGGAACTGACAAAAGACGCGGACTAAGTGGTCGCGCCGGCGGTCTGATTTTTGTCATTCGCGATCCGCGGGCGTGTCGCACTTATAAATGTTACCGCTGCGGTCGGATGAGCAGGATGTATCCGATGAACACTCCCGCAAAAATTCCGCCGATGACCGTGGCCGCGAACTTCTGAAACACCTGCCACCACCACCCTGACTCCATATCTGTTGAGGCGGGTTCCTGCAATATCGCTACCAGCCACACGCCCAGGTAATAACCAAATACTGCCATTGAGCATATGACCAGCAGGTGCACAACCCACCACATGATCAGCTCCGGAGGAGCGGTATCAGATTTCACTGCGGTTGACTGGCAGTCTTAGTACAACTGCCAGTCGTCAACGCCGGAGCTTACCAATTCGAATCGGACGGCGTCCATTACGAACCGGTTACCAGGCGAAGATCCATTTCCGTCAAGATTCTTAAATCGTAGTGTGCCGTTCGTCCCGGCAGCAAACTGCACGTTTGCAGAAAGTAACGCCCACTGATTTACCAAATTTGCATCTGTAAATACCAGCCGCTTCTGCCCGGTTATGAGAGGTCCAGAACCTGTAATCGTATATTCCGTCAGGGCATCGTTGTTGTTGCCAGGACCCATCGTCACATAGATGTTATAGCCCCCAGGCACGGGCAGGTTTGGACGGAAAGTCGCTGTCTGATTGATCGTGGTGCCATAACGCGCTCCGCTTCCAGTCAATCCGGGAGCGGAACTTTTGCTGGTGGTGGGAAACATGCCCCCGCTTTCCACATAGGTAGGGGACGGAGTCACGTTGCCGTTGCTCAGGCGGCTCTCGACGATTACATCGGCGCTGACTACGCTCACCGGACCGACCAGGGTCGCCGTGCCCTTGTTGTTGTAGTCATCGACCGGCACTATTTTATAGTAGTAGTTTCCCGCAGTCGGAAACGGGCCATCGGTGAAGCTGTTGCCTGTGATTGTCTGCGAGACGCCGACCTGGTTCGAGTATAATTCCCGGACCGATGATGAAGTCGAACGATAGATTAAATAATGGACTGGTACTTCACCGTCAGTGGCAGCCGCCGGCGTGTTCCAGGTTATGGTAGCATAATACTGCTGGCTGGTTGCGGTCCCGCCAAATATGGCAAGAGGCGGCGTATTGTCATAGCCATCTTTCATCAGGTAATCCGGCAGCGGCGCGGCGGACGACATGACGTCCGGACCACAAGCAGTAGTCGCACTGCGGATCCGGGAAATCATGCTCGTGCCAAATGCCTGAGATGGTATCAACAGGCTCTCGGCGCTGAAAATCCCGCTGCCGTTGAGCGGATACCCGGCTGACTGAGTGTCGCAGATGTTGTCGGCGAGGGCCTGGGCTGTGTTTGCCGCGTCCGTTGCATCGTCTATCTCAAGCGTAGCGAACAGAGGAGCCACATTGGTGTTTGATCCGGGCATAAGACCATAATCCATGGGGTCGGAAACCTGATCGCCGTACAGGGCTTTTGTCATTAGAACACGGTTGGCCCCCGGTGCATTATAACTGCCACCAGGTCCGCCACTGTTCCACTGGCGATAAAACTGCGGCTGGATTAGATCCTCGGCACCAAAAGTGATGGTACGGTTTGCCGTAGGTATGGCGCTCCACTTTGGCCAGCTTTGAAATACCCGGTTATAGGTATCATTGAAGCTGGTCACATAGGCAATGGGAACGGTTCCCACAATCATCCATGGCTTCATATCCGTCACCGCGACATAGGCGTCATGGAGGAATGTCGTAATTACTTCCTGCCGTTTTTTCTCAAAGGCAACGCTCTGCGGGTCGGGAGGGGAAGCAGGATTGTAACCCATTTCAATTAGGGCCTGAGGATTATAGCCGAAATTGTTGCCTTGGTAGCGGATGCGGTCGAAGATGATGCCGTCAAGATCGTAGTTTTGAACCAGGTCTTTCAGGACGTTGATCGTGTGGGCGCGCACATCTGCACGACCTGGGTCAGCCCATAGACCCGACTTATCATCACCACCAGTACCCGCGGTTTGTGGAGTAGGTGCCGTACCAGGCCCGCGGTACACGTAGGTGACGCTGCCCGCCGGCATGGCGGACGGGTAATTATTGTTGCCGTCTGTAACGAGGAAGCAGGAGAATGCCCCATAGACACGCATCCCGAGTTCATGTCCGCGATCAATGGCATACTGAACCGGATCATTGCCAGCGTTTGCACCGTTCCCAAAGGGTTCATTGTGCTGGTAAGTGTTGAAGTTGCGATTTTTAATGTAATAATGATTGGCCCGGTAGCGAACGAGGATGTCGATGCAGTTAAATCCGTTGGCTTTTGCCTGGGTTATGTAGGTTTCGATATTGGCCAGGCTGGTCAAGCCGTCTCCGATGGAAATCCAGCAATGGCGCTCTTCGCCGAAACTGCCGGGACCGATGCGTTTGATATTGTCGATGTAAACGGCGCTGGTGTTAGTGGCGACTGGCCATGTCGACGCGGATCCGCGGTGAGGGCCCGCAAAATCCGCGTGAGGCTCGCCGGGAGTGCCGATAGGGTCTGTACTGGGGTCTGTGCTGAAATAAAGGGTAAGATCCTTTGGAAAAGTGCCGCCTGCGGAAACCTGTACTCCAGCACCGATGGTCTGGTAGCCGAATGTCGCAGCGTTTGTGGGTCTGTCCGGCAGGTTCAGGATGTATCCCGCGTTTACATCGCTGACGCGGGCATTACTAGGCGAGCCGACCTTCGCAGCCATGCCGAAGGTGGCAATGGGTCCCGCGGCGGTGTTGTTGACTTTCACGTCGGAGGTAACCATGTAAAATCCGGCTTCGGAGAAGGCGTTCGGAATGGTGACCACGACGCCGTTGACGTTTCCGCCGGGGTCGGTCATCTGGAGGCGCTGACTGCCGCCTTCGGACGCCACGGAAAATGCGCTGGAAGAGTCGCCGGAGGCGGAGGAATTCGCCCCCGTGGCCCTGGCGATAGTCGGCAGTGCTCCTTCAAAATCCGACAGTACGACAGTATCGACGGGAGAAGCCGCTAGAAGGCCGGCGGGCAGTAAAGCAAAGAGAATGGAAGTAATATTTTTAAAGTTCATATAGGGGGACCGTTCGCCAAGGATATAACACGATAAGAAATACTGGTCTGCATAATTGAAATCTGCAAACCAGAAAAATCTTCTATAGAACAAAATTTCTATTGATTCTTTCGTTCGTTCGCGAATACCACTGCATAACTTTCACAACATCAACTGCTTTCGAGGAGCCTACACCGTGGCAAAAGTTGCCCAGGACACCGCAGAATCCGCCAACACCAGTAAAGCCGAATCAAACCGCACAAAGGCTCTTGATCTCGCGTTGACCCAGATCGAGCGTAACCACGGCAAGGGCTCCATCATGCGCTATGGGGAAAAATCCGTCGACGAAACCCAGCAGGTGATCACCACGGGTTCCATCTCTATTGATTGCGCGCTAGGCATCTGGGGCTTCCCCAGAGGCCGGGTTGTGGAAATTTATGGTCCGGAATCCAGCGGAAAAACCACGCTGGCGCTGCACGTGGTAGCAAACGCCCAGCGGCTGGGCGGTGTGGCGGCGTATATCGACGCTGAACACGCCATGGATCCAAAGTATTGTCGTAACCTCGGCATTAACGTGGACGAGCTTCTGATTTCTCAGCCGGACACGGGCGAGCAGGCTCTGGACATTACGGAAACGCTGGTGCGCTCAAACGCCGTTGACGTTATTGTAATCGATTCCGTGGCGGCCCTGGTGCCGAAGGCGGAAATCGAAGGCGAGATGGGCGACTCTTTCATGGGCCTGCAGGCACGCCTTATGAGTCAGGCGTTGCGCAAGCTGACCGCTTCTATCAGCCGCTCAAAAACCTGTGTGATCTTCATCAACCAGATCCGCGAAAAAATTGGTGTGATGTTTGGAAGCCCGGAAACCACGACTGGTGGTCGTGCGCTGAAGTTTTACTCGTCTATCCGCATCGACATCCGACGCATTGGCGCGATTAAAGAAGGCACAGATAACGTGGGCAACCGTTGCCGCGTGAAGATTGTAAAAAACAAGCTGGCTCCGCCGTTTCGTGAAGCGGAATTCGATATCATGTTTGGCGAAGGTATCTCCCGCCAGGGCGATCTCGTCGATCTTGGCGTTACTGCACAGGTTGTTGAGAAGAGCGGCTCATGGTTTTCCTTTAATGGGGAACGCATCGGTCAGGGACGCGAGAACAGCAAGCAGTTCCTTAGGGATCACCCCGAAGTGGCGGATCGTATTGAAAAGCTGATAAAAGAAAAAATCAATCCAGACATGCTTGAAGGACCGCCGGTGGTCGACGACGACGACGATTTGCCGGAAGATCTGGTATAAACAGGGCAATCAGGGTTCTGGGCAGAATTGCCCAGAACTCCTCGGCGGTCGTAATTCGGTTATGCGCCTGCCATGTCAATGATATCTATTTTGTCAATAATAAGGCCCATTTCGTCCATCAAGTATACCATCCTTAAAAGCCGTACCTTTGCAACCTGATCACCATGCGCCCCCTTCCGCGGCCGGCGATCCTGTATTGTCTGCGGAGCACCATGCGCATCACGCGCGGCGCGAGCTGATTGGTTTGCTGGAAGGCCTGTTCGCGGTATTCTTTTTTGCCATGACGCTTCCCATGTCCCGTTTTGTGGTGCGCGAGGTCGATCCCATTACTACGGGGTTGGTGCGTTGCGCCCTGGCCGGATCGCTTGCCGCGATTATGCTTTTTGTTTCTAAACAACCCTGGCCTAGCCGCCGGCAATATAAAGGGCTGGCGGCCTGCAGCGTAGGCATTGTCTACGTCTACCCAATTTTTGTCGCCTGGGCAATGAAGTATATTCCATCCAGCCATGGCAGCATCGTTGTCGGTCTACTGCCCCTGGCGACGGCCGCGGCTGCTGCGTTGCTCGGATATGAGCGTCCCGGTCTCCGCTTTTGGATTGCCGCTGTTGCCGGCAGTCTGATTGTGATAGCTTACGCGCTATTCCATGGCGGAGGAGGGATGCACGGAGCAGACATCGCGCTGATTATCGCTGTGATATGCAGCGGCGTCGCCTATGCGGAGGGCGGCTGGCTGGCGCGGGAGATGGGCGGCTGGCAGGTCATCTCCTGGGTCATGGCGCTGAACCTTCCTATTGTCCTCGTTGTGCTGGCCATCAGCCTGGCGTATAACGGTTTCCATGCGTCCGCTCTCACCATTGTCGTTCTGCTTTTTATGGGAGTTTTCAATCAGTTCATCGCTTTTTTTGGCTGGTATAAAGCCATGGCTAACGTGGGCGTTGCCCGGGTCAGCCAGCTCCAGCTCCTTCAGCCTTTCATGACCGTCGTCATTGCGGCCGTCACGTTAAACGAGCTCATTACCTGGGATACCTGGCTGGCTTTGGTTCTCGTCATGGCCACGGTTCTAATTGCTCGCCGGGCCGTTAAAAAGCCAACCACTCTCGCAGGTACGGGAATAGTATAATCGTCCGGCACGCAGAAGAAAAATGGTATGTAACTTCTGGGCCACATGGCTAAATCCGACGCTTCGCACTTATGATTCGCATTTCTGTATTCTGTCGGCTTGTATTTTGCTACAAACACATGAAGAGGTATTACAAATGACAAGAAGTTTTTCTTTCTTACGCAGCTCCACACTGGTAGCTGTTGGCGCTCTTATGATTTCGCCGGTTAGCGCGCAGGAGTCTGCCAACACCAACATGGCAGCCGCTTCTACAACTTCCGCCACCGCAGCGTCCAACGCGAAATTGTCGCAAGAAGACATTAAGCTCATGCTTGATCAGGCGGAAAGCAGCGCAAACAAAACCGCCAGTCTCGAGGGAATCCGCTCTACTGGCGGCAAAAAGCGTCCTGGTAAATTTCATATTTTTATTGTAGACCGTAACGGAAAAACACTGGGCGGTCGTTCTATGCCCGACGCCTGGACAGGATCATTGGATATCGCACTTTCGAAAGCCCGCACCGCCGCTTTCTTTTCCAGCAATGAGAATGCCTTCACCAGTCGCCACATCGGTATGCTTTCTCAGTCTCACGGTGCCGACGGCACAGGGCCCGCTGGTGGGCTGTGGGGCATTGGCCATTCGAACCAAGCCACTTCCGATGCGGGCTTTACTGGGCAAGTCAAACGGAATGGAATTATCACATTCCCTGGCGGCCTTCCTCTCTACAAAGATGGAATACTCGTGGGCGGAATAGGCGTTAGTGGTGATAGCGTTGATCAGGATGAGGCTGTCGCCTATGCGGGTGCCAAAGGTTTTATGCCTGGCTCTGACGTTGGAACGATTGCCCCTCTTGAGCCCAAAGCTGTTGAAATGATACCGGGAGAGAATTAACAGTTCGACGAAGTTCGTGCTGGCGGTTATGAACCAGTGGCGGGTTGTGAGAGCAATCGGGGGCCGAAGCATTCACACGTTACGCGTGTGAAGCTCGGCCAGGAGCCAGTTAGACAAGTTTTTCCTGAATGTAACCCGTGTTTGTCCCTTTTGTAATTTCAATGTTATGAATTCACAACCTCTCCAGCTATCAGGCATTGCCTGCCGGCGTCTTCGCACGCCGAAACACATACTCGACAACGTTTACGTAGAGTTCGATGGTCCGCGGATCGCGATCATGGGAGACTTTAACTCCGTTGCGCTTCCTCCGGGAGTATTTAACGCTCGCGACGAAGAAATAACGGTAGTCCCAGGCTTAGTCGATGTCCATGTGCATGGAGGCGGCGGTATTGATTTTCTCAATGCTGATCTCGAAGGGATGCGGCTGATCTCACGCATTGCCGCTCAGGGCGGAGCCACCACCATGGTGGCAACCACCACTCTCGCCGGCGAGGACCACGATCTTGAAAAGTTTGCCGAGTTTGTTCGTATTTTGCGCTCGGCTGGTGGCATGGGTTATGATCGGGGTTCCGGCGATAAAACAGTGTCCACGCTGCCCGGCACCCGAGTGGTAGGCATTCATCTCGAAGGGCCGTTTTTAAATCCTGAACGTCGCGGCGCTTTCACGGACCGCTTTCTTCGCCCCCCGGACCTGAAAATTGCGGAAAAGGTGATGGAGATATGCGGCGATCTTCTCCTGAAGGTAACGCTGGCGCCCGAACTGCCTGGTGGTGAAGACCTCATCGATTTATTTACCAGCAGCGAGGCCCCCGTGGAAGTCAGCCTGGGACACACCACGGCGGATTTCGCACTGGGAATGAAGGTTTTCGAAAACCCTCGTTCCCGCCAGATTACTCATGTTTTTAACGCCATGACCGGTCTTCATCACCGTCAGGCTAATCTCATTACTGCCGCTCTAATGGATCCGCGTGTCAGCCTGGAAATCATTGGCGACGGGCTCCATGTTTCGCCTCCCGTCATGCAACTGCTCCATCGCCTTACCGGTGCAAAGAGACTTATCGCCATAACTGATGGAGCGAGCTCCGCCGGCGCTCCGGTCGGACGTGTGTTTGAAGCTTTCAGCGGCCAGGCTCGCGTCGGCGCAGACAGCGGCGTTCGGCGGACCAACGACAACGTCCTTGTTGGCAGCGCAGCGCTAATGATTGATATATTTAACCGGCTCCAGCATATGTCCGATATTCCTTTTGAAGACGCGCTGTTAATGTGCACGGAAAATCCGGCGCGCTCAATCAACCGCTTCGATCAGATCGGAAGCATCGACAAAGATAAACGGGCGGACTTTGTGGTGTTGCGTGATGACCAACATGTGGTCGCCACAATTCGCGACGGGCAACTGGTTTACCAGGCTTAACCAGCCACGATTAAGAACACCACGCGTGGGGGGCCCTATGGCAACTCATAAATCTGGGCCAGCGAGCGATATACCGCCTGTGGCGCCTGGACAATAATTGGTGTTTTTCGCTTATCCAGGAACTGAATCAGCTTTAAAATATTAGCTTCCGTCATGGCAGTGCAGCCGGCCGTTGTGCCCCCCGGCTGACCGATATGGTAGAAAATGCAGGAGCCATGACCCGCCACCGGCGGGTTTGTGTTATATCCCACAACTATTCCGTACTTGTAGGCATCGGACTCCATGCGCATGGTCTCTGCTGAGTCCCAATCCTTGTCGACCTCGTCTCCCCGCACGATCTGATTATAATATTTCGACTTAGGGTCGTCCACGCAGAACGTGTTAGTGTCCACTTTGAGATAGTCCATTTTGGCGGAAAGGTCTTCATAACCGTAAATGCTATCCAGCGGAAAAATACCGGCGGGGGTTTTTCCGTCTCCTTCGATTTTCACCGGCGGCTGGTTCAATTTTGCACGGTGCAAGCCAGGCCCCCAGGCCATTCCTGCCCGACCAATTTGCACAGCGATGGGCTCAAGTGCCCGCCGCCACCGCCCGCCGACCTTCTCATGAGCCACCAGAACACCGTCAGTCGCCGACCAGTCAGATGTCGTCACCACCAGTATCTGGCGAGCACCAATTTCCTGGGTCAGGTCCACCTTAGATGAACCGCACCCGGAAAGCAGACACGCGGAGATAAAGAGCAAAAACAATTGGCGCAAAATAGTTATGCCGGTTCCGGGAAATGCTTTTTCTTCCAATCGTTCGTCCATGCATAAAACTTTAGATGATGCACCGGAACACAATTTGCCTTCTTTTGTCAGGGAGTTCAGGCGAACGGCAATCAGGTTCAGACATCCTTTTACGACTTTAAGACTTCTGGGTTTTTGAGAGACTTCTTGCCTTCCGATGTTATCCGGCGTTCGACTTTCTTCACGTCTTCGTCCGGCAATAGAGTCTCAGGGCGTATCCCTCGATCTATTAAAGTAGCACGTACCGCCTGGTTGTTCGTGACATGTTCGCTGGATATGGCCGATTCGCTGGTGTACTGATTTTGCCGCGAATTAAAGATTGTGATTTCCGCGGCAAAATCTTTAGCTTTGAGGATGATCGTGGGAGCGAAATCCGCGAGAGGGCGTGTATCTGGCACGTTCCACTGGGACTTCATCGCCTTTGTCGTCTTTCCGAAAAGAGCCTCGTCGCCCTTGCTCCGGATAATCGCGAAATTATCGTTGCCGCCGGTCTGCTCATAGATGACCAGTGACAGTTCCTTTTCTGTATCTGAAAGCTTCCGTCGCACTGACACCCGCTCGGCGTCCAGCAGCCGCTGCTCAATAAGTTCGGCGCGGCGGGTCTGGTAGGCGAAGTAGGTTTGCGCGAACGCAATTTCTTTCTTTTTGGGATCCCCGTTCTGCGCGATCAGATAACAAGCGTAGCGAGTTAGCATAATATCGGCAACTTGTTTTTCCGCGCCTTTCGGCATCGCTATCGTTTTGTTGACGTCAACAAAATGATCGGAGCATTGATGCCCGGACACCTCACAGGCGGTTTTCGCTTTCATAACAACAGCCGTAAAATTTCGCCATTCCGTATACCCCAGCAGTTGTTGCAGGTCGCGGGCCAGCCAGAATTCGACTCCGCCTTCTGTCTTTTGGGCATGACCTTCAAAAGTAGTTGTCAGCGTTTGCACGATATCCGTTTGCATTATCTGTCCGTTCCATCACGGTGCAAAGTTCATTTTATTTCTTACAAACCATGCAATGCACGGTACCCGATGGTCAAACGAAAAATATCTGCTTTAGATCACCCGCACGTATTCTTCACGCTCAATTCGCCAGACGGGGATACCGCAATACCGGTCACCTTCCGGGCAGATTGGCTTTGCGCCTGCGTGTTTTCGGAGGCCACAGGGGGGCAGAAGCCAGCGCCCGATCTCTGGGTTTACCTTCGTCACTGCAAGCGCCTCGTCCAGGCTGGCTCGCCAGATTTCTTCCTGGGCGTTATAGCAGAGGCGCATAGCCATTTTGTGGTGCAGATTGAGAAGATCGCCGCTTTCTGTGAACCGCACCTTGACGGCGTTAGGCAGCAGGTAGGCCGCGAACTCTGGCGATTCGCCTGCGTCCAGCAGTCCGTTAACCGCGGTCCATGATTCTGCCATAGCATCCTCGTAGCGGCGCTTAACGGCTTCGTTTACCTTCACCGGTTCGGGGACAATGAAATCCGGCTCGCCAGTGAAATGACGCATCAGCACGGGCCGCGATGCGGGAACCATCCGGTGTCGCTGATCCTGGCTATCGCCGGCGTGGCTGAGCACCTTCTTGAAGACATAGTGCGCGTGATACATGGCGCGGGAAAGCTTCGAGACGCTGGTCAGGTTCAGGTTCTCACCCATCAGGTTGTTCTGTGCAGGGTCAAGCACCAGCCGCAGGGCGTCCACGTCCGGCAGGTCCGCCGTTGCCAGTCCCAATACCTCGCGCACGCCGGAAGCAACGCTTTGCTCGTTACGCGCGCCCCAGTCTGTCAACACGCTGTACTTGCCGCCCAGTTCCGTGTCAAATTCGGTGGTAAACCGTTTCGCCCCCGCGCGATCCACTTCCTGCAGACCAAACTGCTGAAACGCCCGGTATTCAGGCGTCTCTTCCAGCGGCATCGGCTCGCGCAGGATCGACTCAAAATCTGGTTCTGCTCGCAGCAGCTCGGCCACCATAGCACCCACCACCTGCCGCTGCTCCGCCGGGGTATCGAATTGACCACACAGGCGGTAGTACCGCAGCAATGTCACTACGCTCACCGTGTGATACAGATAGGCATGCGTCGCCAGGGGCAGCGCATAGCGCCCCACTTCCTGCGCGCGCTTCTTGATGTCCGTCTCGGCTCGTTTCGTATCGTATCGTCCCCGAAAGCGCGCGTAATACTGCTCAGCGACGACAGGCTTCAGCATCTCCGTCAGCTCGCGGTATGCCTCCATCTGTCGCTGCACGCACGACCGAAACGCCGCCTGTCCTGGCGCTGAAAGCCCGTCCGGGACATGGAAATTCTCTTCCTTCACCGAAACGTAACGCTGGCTCACCTGCTCCGAATTGTAAAACGGGTGCGAGTGCAGAAAGCTCCAGATAAAATGCCGCGAAATGCCGTCCATGGCGAACTGCGCGTGGGCATGCTGGAGCGTCGTATGATGCCCCGCCTTAAACAGCGACTGCGCCAGCGCGAATTTCCGTTCCCGCTTCTGCTCCAGCAGGCTCGGCTCCGCGCCTGCTGGCCCAGACACATCTTCATGGGTCACAATGCCCTTGGCCGAATAACAAGTCCGCGCCGTCGCCACGAAGTTGTCATAGGCATGGCTGAACAGGTTAACAAGGCGGATCGTAGGCGCGGTCATGGGCAGTTTCCAGGGTAGATAAATTCTGATGGTGGATTTTGGTCAGGGTTCATCAAACTTGTTGTTAGAACACAAATCACAACCTGGTATTTTACAAGCGTATCAGAACGCTTAAACTATGCTGCATCCAAAGCGAGTATCTATTATGAGATGGCTCAGAAAATTGCCAAGGCAATTGCGGAGGATAAAAGATGGAGCAGACTGAAGAAATATCCGAGTTTGCTTCGGCCGCCTCTGCATTCGCTGCTGCAAAGCGGAACTATTGGAAGATAGCTATCCCGTATTTATTTGTATTAATAATGGAAAGCGCTTTTACTATATATAAGTTTAAGGCCGACATTTCTGACACCCGCATTTGGCTGCCGGGTTTTTTAAACGGTCTTTTAATGTTTGCTCTTCTACATCCCATAATTGTGGTAGCCATATACTTTTGCCAACTCAGCGATTCTTTGAAAAGAAAACCCAGATAAATCCCTGCTTCACGCAATGCTATTTTCCTGCCTGATTTCTTGCGCCCGTCTTCTTTATAACGTTGAATCCTCTTTCCAGCAAATACGTTACTGTATCTTCAAAGCTCTCATTTCTCTCAATAGCATGAAGTTGCACACGACGAAATAAGCCGTCTGGGATGTGCAAAGCAGCCTTCAAGCTGCTTTCTCCCTTTTCACTTCTCATCCCGCATTCCGAGCTTGTCCATCTTCTCGTAAAAATGCCGGCGCGACAGGCCTGTCGTTCTGCTGGCTTCGCTTACGTTGCCCTTTGCTGCTGTGAGCGCCTTGTTAAGAAAATCGCGCTCGAAATTGTCGCGTGCGTCTCTAAATTCCTGCGGCGCGCGCTCCGCCCGATTTTTTTCCATGTCTGCCGTGATGGCCGGATACCCGCCCGACTGTGCCGTCGCCACATCCAGACCGTATTCCACTGCCCGGCGAATGTCCTGGGGGATGTCTTCCAGTTCAATCTCGGGGCCCTCGCTCAGCACGATGCACCGCTCAATGACGTTTTCCAGTTCGCGAACGTTGCCGGGAAAAGCATACTTTTCCAATGCCTCGATGGCTTCCGCGCTTATGGTCAGGCAGGTGCGCTTCATACGCTTGCATATTTTTCCAAGGAAATGCTCGGCCAGCACGGCCACATCGCCCGTGCGATCTCGCAGAGCGGGCAGCTTTATTTCAATGACGTTCAGGCGGTAGTAGAGATCTTCGCGAAACTCCTTCGCAGCTATGGCCGCGCGCAGGCTTCGGTTCGTGGCCGCAACCAGCCGGATGTCCACCGGTATCGTATGCACCCCGCCCACCCGCTGGATCTCCCGCTCCTGCAAAACCCGCAGTAATTTGGATTGCAAGGACAGCGGCAGCTCGCCGATTTCGTCCAGGAACAGCGTCCCCTCGTGGGCCAGTTCCATCAGTCCCATCTTGGTGCGATCCGCGCCAGTAAACGATCCCTTCTCATGGCCGAACAGTTCGCTTTCCAGCAGGTTTTCGGGGATACTGGCGCAGTTGATCGCGACAAATCGTTTTTTTCGGCGCTTCCCAAGCTGGTGCAGCGCTTTCGCCACCAGCTCCTTGCCGGTGCCGCTCTCGCCGCGGATCAGTACGGCCGAATCTGTCGGCGCCACCCTCGCCAGCATGTCGTCGATGTGCTTCATTTCGGCGCTGGTGCCGACCATATTTACGTCCATCCCTGCCTGACGGTTCAGGGTGTCCGACAGCGATTCGTTCTCCAGAACCAGGCGCGTGTGAGCCACCGCTTTGTTTACCGTCATCAGCAGCTCGTCCGTCTTGAACGGCTTCGTGATGTAGTCGAAGGCCCCCTCGCGCATACATTCGACAGCCTTTTCGATGGTGGCGTAGGCGGTCATGACAATTACATTGGTTCCCGGCCCCGCTTCGCGCCCCGCACGAAGGATGTCCATGCCGCTGACCCCCGGCATCCGCATATCCGTAATCACAAGATTGGGTGGCGTCGCCTTAATGTAATCGAGAGCTTTCGCGGGATCGCTGAATGGGGTAACGTGGTAATCCTCCATCCGCAAAATGCGCGACAGGATAACGCCCATGTTTTCCTCATCGTCAACAATGACAATGGTCGCTTTTTGGTGCCTGGTTTCTGCCATAATGTTTAATAACCCCGGATTGAAAAGCTATGCCAGAAGAAGCTGATAATAGGACGCCCGTAGCCTGACGCCGACTTGTTCAAGTCAGATATTATCCCGGCGCTGCCAGAGACGGGTGTTAGTACTATGCGCATGATTATTCTGAATTTCAATTGTTTGACTGCCATCCGCCTCGTTATGTGCAATTGATAATTGCACGTTCCTATTTTACCCGTTTGTCATACATTATCAGTCATTCATCTTAGTTTTTATCGGCCACGCACCCCATCATGGATATTCCTCGCGCATTCTCCCTCGAGTTGCTTGAAAATAAACGTATTGCAGTTACATTTCCCTATAACGATGATATAATCAGTCGCCTGCGTTCACTGTCAGACAGAAAATGGGATCCGGAGAAGAAGCGGTGGGAGGTTAGCATTTGCCACCTCCATGACCTGCTGGATATTTTCGGCCTTCAGATGGCCGATTTGGATCGCAACATCCTCCGGTGCTACCAGATGTACCGCATCCGCCATGGGCGGGCGCGCATTTCTGTCGGAAACTGCCATGCGGTGCTGTCGGGGGTAAGTCTTCCGCTGGAAAAAATCGACCGTGCCACGGCGTTTCATGTACCCGGCTACCGATTTATGACGCGTTTTAAAAAGGGGGCCTGGGATGGGAAACGCCATTTGTTTAAGGCGGCGGGACAGACTTTTCCGAGCGGTTTGGTTTCGAGGGTCTCGCGGATCGTGGGCGAGGCGGGGGTAGACTGTGACATTTGCCTGCCGGAGGAACCCGATTCGTGTCGGCTCAATCTTTCTATGGGTAGTTATTCGGCTAGGGAAGTGCAGGCAGACCCGAACGGGAAAGGTCCGTCGCCCTGCCGCCCTACCGCTCTACGAGATTATCAAACGGAATGCGTGGGAATTGCACTGGCGAAGCGTCGCGGAATTATTGAGATTGCGACAGGCGGCGGCAAAACTTTAATCGCCGCGCATATCATTCGCCACATCGATCGACCTGCTCTGTTCCTGGTGCATACCCGGGATCTGCTGTATCAGACCATCCGGGTGCTGGAACGGGAACTGGGGATGCCGATCGGCTGCGCGGGAGACGGGAAGCTGGACATTCAGCCCGTAACGGTGGGCACTGTGCAGACCTGTGCGCGGGCGCTGGACATTAAACTGGATCAGTCGCCGGACGACGATGAACTGCTCGAAACGGAACATACGGCATCGACGGGAGGCACGGACGAGCTAACCCAGTTGATCAGGACTGTGCCCGTGGTGTTTTTTGACGAGTGTCATCATCTGCCGGCGGAAACGGCTTATGGCCTGGCGATGGAAATGGAGGGAGCGGCATGGCGGTACGGGCTGAGCGCAACGCCGTATCGGGCGGATCGGCAGGAGATTTTGATGGAGGCGGCGCTGGGGCCAAAGTTTTTTTGCGCCCGGGCATCTCTCCTGATCGACCTGGGTTTTCTTGTGGCTCCAAAAATTAAATTCCTTCATGTGCAGCCGGCCGCCGCTTGTTCCGGGAAATATGATTACCAGGACGTTTACACTATCTACATTGTGGAAAACAAGGCGCGCAACCGGATGATTGTCGAGGCTGCGAAGGCACTGGCAGCGGAAGGGAAATCTGTGTTGATCCTGGTCAGTCATGTGCGCCACGGAAATGCGTTAAAGTCGCTCATAGGAGATGCTCAACTGGTCCAGGGGACAGACCCGGCAGAGCATCGGCAGAGGGCGTTTTCGGCGCTGGCAGATAAGTCAAAACTGATCTTGATTGCGACAACTCTTGCGGATGAAGGGCTGGATCTGCCTAGTCTGGACTGCGTTATTTTGGCCGGGGCCGGGCGCAGCGAAACGCGGGCGCTGCAACGGATAGGGCGCGCCCTGCGGACGGCGCCGGGGAAGACCGGAGCTACAATTATTGACTTCATGGATAACGCACCCTACCTTAGGGAGCACGCCGCAGACCGGCTGGAGCTTTACCGATCAGAGCCAAGGTTTGTGGTGGAATTTTAAAAGCCTGCGAAGACGGCGGCGGCCCGCCACCGCCTAAACTTTAAGCGGGGCGGGGCGGGCAATCACCCCTTGCTCGTTGGCACAGGCGAGACGCCTCTGCTACTTTAGTTAGCGTTTAACTTTTATCCTTTTGCCGGTGGCTGCGCTTTCAAATGCGGCCAGGGCGACGGCCAGGCTGCTGTGGCCCGCATCTATGCCTGGTATGTCTGTAACTGTTTTCTTACCAAGACAAAACTTGATGAACGATTCCATCTGCAGCGGCCAGTTGTCGAAGCCGTTGAAGCCGGCGATGGTGGTCTCCTTCTGCGTTGTGGAGCCGTCGGGTTTGGTAATGCCGGTGGTCAACACGCCCTCCTGACCCATGGGCAGGCGAAGGCTGCCTTTGTCTCCGAAAACTTCTATGCCCGTGAATCCGGAGGAGCTGGTCCAGCCAACTTCCATGTAGCCCAGACACTGGGCCTGTTTGCCGAAGTCGAAGAGCGCTATGGCGTTATCGTCCACCTGGATTTTTTTGCGGAGGGTTTTTACTTCCGCCTGGACGGTTTCGATGGGGCCGATGAAGTACTGGCAGATGTCTATGGCGTGGATGCCCATATCAAGCATTGCGCCGCCGCCGGCGATGTTCTTTTTGTAGAACCAATCACTTTGCGCCCATCCCGGATAGGGGCCTGTGTGGGCATAGCGCACGCGCATCATGTATGGCTTGCCGATGGCGTTTTTGTCGATCAGTTTTTTTGCGGCGGCGTTTGCCATAAAGAAGCGGTGGGAAAAAGCGACCATGAATTTGACGGGATGCTCTTGCAAATTCTGCTGTAGCTTCCGCGATTCCGCGAGAGTCAGGGTTATGGGTTTTTCCAGCAAAATATTGATATCGGCCTGAATGACGTCAGAGGCGATTTCAAAATGAAATTTATTTGGAACGCAGACGGAGACGGCGTCGAGGCTTTCGTTGGCCAGCATTTTTTTGTAGTCGCGATACCGCTTCTCAGGAGCGACGCCAAAGGTCTCGCCCATTTCGTCCAGGCGGGTTTTGTTAATGTCGCAGATGGCGGTGATCTGAACGGTCTTTGGGGCGGCGGCGTAGCCTTTCAGATGATAGGCGCCTACGGCGCCGACGCCGATGACGCCGATGGAGAGCTTGGGCATTTCCGGGATTCCTTGGTTAATTTGTGGGGCGGTTTGGTTCTACCGGGATGAGGCGGGTTTAAGCGGTGGGAGTCGCGCATTGTGTGTAATTATCGGCGGCGCAGGCGAAAAGATAGACATTCGTGTCGGTTCGTCTTCGGTGTTGAGTTAGTCGTGTTGTTTTCTGCCTTCGATCAGCCGTTGCATTACTATGAAGAGCAGCAGCAGGGCTGCGATTCCAATCTTCGTCCACCAGGAATTGAGGCTTCCTTCGAAGGCTATTGACGTCTGGATGATGCCGAAGATGAGCACACCTATGAACGTTCCGAAGACGCCGCCGATGCCGCCGGTGAGGAGGGTGCCGCCGATGACCACTGCGGCGATGGCATCCAGCTCAAGGGCCACGCCTGTGGTCGCGTTTCCGCTGAAACTGTACATGGTATAAACGATGCCAGCGAGGGCGGAGCAGAGACCGCTGACGGCGTAAACGCTCACACGGGTCAGGCCGACAGGTATGCCCATCAGCAGCGAGGCGTCTTCGTTCCCGCCGATGGCGTACACGTTGCGCCCAAAGGTGGTGTATCGTGCCACGAGGATGCCCAATATGACGATGACTCCGTATACGATGGGCACGGCGCCCATAGCGGTGTTTTCACCCAGGCTAATGGAGAAACCCAGGAGGCTCCCGTACCACGGATGAACGATGGGAATGGATTCCAGGCTGATGACGAGGGCCAGGCCGCGGCCCATGAACATTCCGGCCAGCGTAACCAGGAACGCCGGCAGCTTGAACACCTGAATGATGCCGCCCATGATGGCTCCAAAAAGGGTGCCGGCGGCGACCATGATTAGGCCTGCGGATACCGGGTGCCATCCCTTCTGTTCGATGAGGACGACCATGCCGATGCTGACCAGGGCAATAACGGACCCGACGGATAAATCAATACCGCCGGACAGGATGACAAAGGTCATTCCGACGGCGACGATGCCGAGGACGGCGTTGTCAGACAAAAAATTGACGAACACCTGGAGCGTTGCGAAGTTTTCGAATCGGAACGCGGAAGCCAGATAGAGCGCCAGGCATACGAGTACGGTGGCGAAACGGGGGATGGATGAGGCGGACAGGGAAAGTTTCATGACTGCGCCCCGCGCCGTTTTCTGAACCCGCCAAACAATTTTTCGCGGACGGTGCTGGATTGCAGGATACATACGATAAGGATGACGGAGGCCTTTACGACCTGCGTCCATTCCATCTGAATGCCGCGGGCGAGGATCGTCGTGGTGAGGGCCTGCATGAGCAACGCGCCTATGACGGATCCGAGGAGAAGAAAGCGTCCGCCGGTCAGAGCCGTGCCGCCGATTACGACGGCGAGGATGGCGTCGAGCTCCGCGTAGAGTCCTGCGGTGTTTGAGTCTGCCGTTCCAATGTCTGCTGCGGCTACGATGCCGGCGAGGGCGGCGCATATACCGGCGGTGGCATAGGCGAACAGCAGCGTGCCGGGGACTGGCAAGCCGCTGAGGCGGCTGGCTTTCGGGCTGTTGCCTACGGCTTCAATGTATAGCCCCAAAGCTGTTTTACGGACAAGGAGGCCCAGGATCGTAATGGTAATGACAATGAGGGTTACGCTGAACGGCAACCGCAGGAAAAAGCCGCTTCCGAAGCGCTCCAGGAAACCGTTGCTGAAGGTTTCCGGCTGACCGTCCGTTAAAAGCTGAGCGACGCCGCGCCCGCTGACCATCAGGATGAGGGTGGCAACAATAGGTTGAATACCGATAAACGCGACCAGTCCGCCGTTGATAAGGCCGGCCAGCAGGCCCGCCGCCAACGCCATTGCCATGGCTGCGGGGCCGCTCCAGCCGTCGTTTACAGCGAGGGCGGCGACGGCGCCAGATATGGCCATCACAGAACCGACGCTGAGATCGATGCCGCCAGTGGCAATGACGAGAGTCATGCCGAGGGCTAACAAAGTGACCGGCGCGGCGCGATCCAGGATGTCAATAAGGCTGCCGTATAAATGACCGTCACGGACTTCGAGGTTGAAAAAACCGGGGGTGAAAATCGCGTTGAGGCCCAGCAAAAGCGCCAGGGCTATGAGAGCCCAGATAAGATTTTGATTTTTCATAAGTTAGAACTTTTAGGGATAGTGGGGTTTGTCACGTGTTAAAAAGCCGAAGTGAAGTTTGATTCATGAAAGCGTGGCGTCAAGGGCTTTGGAGCGGGCGGGGGGGATTTGACACAGAAAAACTGGAGGAAAGGAGAAGCAAAAGAAAAACGGCGATGTGCCCCTACGCATCTCCTTTGATGACTTTCACTGTCATGCTTTTCGTTTCGGCTACCATGTGTGCGGGCAACATAAACTTTAGCGGTTAATCAAATTTCAGCTTTGAGTATAGTGTTGTCCCCTTCATAAATAGAGAGACGAATTACTCGCTCAAGTTTTAAGCAATTATTTTTTAGAAATGCCTATTTTTTGTTGCAATATGAAGCTGCCTTCGCTTGCATGATGAAATATTATTTCTTAAGGAGAAATCATGTTTAAAAAGGTCGCGGTAGTTGCGGTTCTTGCCGCAACAGTATTTGCAGTAAGCAGCGCCGAAGCACGTTACGTGCAAAGTTGCAGCTCGCGCTGGGTTCCTGATTACCCGGTGTATCCGCAGGTTGTGGCACCACCAGTAATTCAGCAGCCGTATTATCCTGTGGCCGCATATCAGCCATATCCATATTATCCGCAGTACCCAATGGGCCATGGGCACCAGCACGGCAATCATGTCGACTGGTATAATTGATTATACAGTCTCGCCTCGTACTGGTTTGATATGAGAGTATTGCTACTTCGCAGCATGAATCCACATAATTTAAATTTAGGAGAACATCAATGAAGCGCATCCTGGGCGGCTTTTTAGTCGCTACGCTTGCTTTTGGAAGCGTTCCAGCGCAAGCTGGCGACACAGCCAATGTTTTAGGAGGTCTGCTCGCTGTTGGCCTTGTAGGTGCTGCAATTAATAACAGCATGCAGCACCAAAGCCATAACGACCACCATGATAATCATTATAAACCATGGCTATGCTTATTCAACGCCAGTTTATCAACAGCCGTATGTTTACCAGCAGCCCTATGTATACCAGCAGCCGGTCGTTTATCAACAACCCGTGGCATACCAGCAGCCTGTTGTTTATCAACAGCCCGCCGCCACCTATGTGCAGCCGGTATCTAGTGGCTATGCCTATCCGCAGAATTATGGCTATACCTATCCAACAACGAGCTACACCACCGGCTATTCCTACGGGTATTAATAAAGAGCTTTTGTGAGTTTTGCAGCATTTAAAACTACGGCAGCCCTGCTATGCTATTAGCAAGGCTGCCTTTTTGCGTCTAATCGACCACTTTTAGCACTGTTTCGTCTGCGTTGGCGCGGAGCGGTGGGAAATACATGGCGTAGCCGGTGGTGGGCATGGCGTGAAATGTCCCGGGGATTTCTGCGCGGATGTTGTAGGTCAGGGTGTGTTCGCCCTGGCGCAGAGTTGTTATGAAGAACGCGGTCCAGGCGTCGCGCAGTTCCATGTTCGACACCAGGCCGTTGCCGTATTTTGACCCGCTTTGTAGATCGACCGCTTCCATCCCGGCGGGCTTGGGATCTTCAAAGACGAGGTATTCGTAATCGTTGAGAGACTTGATCTTCAGGGTCACGCGCAGTTCGTCGCCGCTCTTCAGCGGGTCGCCCTCTTTCAGGGGAAGCCACTTGTCGCGGTAGATGACCGAGGCTTTACCGTTGACGGTTTCCGTGGTTTGTTCGCGATCGAGGATCTCATAGGCACGGGTGACGTAGATTTCATTGCCCGCTTTTTTGATGTCCTCTTCCAGGGTAAAATACTCGGCGTAGATGGAGTAGTAAACGTTTCCTTCGCCCTCGACGGTGAAGCTGAGGGGGAAGTCGCCGTCGGGAATGGCGTCGCCTCGCAGAGTGATGCGGCCGTCAAAATCCCAAAAATTCTCAGGAGTTACTTCCAGCGTCTTGATCAGTTCTCCGCCAGCGCGAACCTGGATTTTGACCGGCTTTGCGGCTTCTTTGCGCTGGAGCATATACTGGGTGAGGGCCAGCACGGATTGGGCGGTGTCACGGGTGCTTTTCCAGCGGCCGCCCTGACGGTTCAGCACCAGCCACTTCATGGCCTGGTCAACGACAGGGTCGTCCGGCTTCAGGTCGAGGTAGGCCATCAGGCCAACGGCGGTGGCTTCGACGGGGTCGTCGTACCAGCGCCAGCCGCCGTCGATGCGGCCCCAGCGGAGGGTGTTGTTTTCAGGGGAAAAGACGGCCATGTTCACCATGTTGCGCAGCACGACTTCCGCGTCGGGCGTGCGGCCGAGCTTGCCAAGGGTGCGGGCAAGCATAGCGAGGCCGTGGGCGCTCAGCTTGTCGCGACGTGACCACAGAAGTTCCACCGTGCGCGATGACGACTGGTTGTTCAGGGTAAGCACGTACTCCGCAAACATCAGGTTGTGGAGATTGTTGGGATACCAGTAGGTATCTCGTTCATCGCCAAGGCTTTTGCTGGTCGTGTCGTCGCGTAGCTCGGATAGGCGGCGCAGTCCACTGTCCATCATGGCGGGTTCCACGGTCACTTCGGCGTCGCGGGCGAGGGTGAGACCGTACATGACGTAGCTGGTCATGTAGAGATTCTCCGCGTCCTCCGCCCACCAGCCCCAACCGCCGGATGGAAGCTGCATGTCGCTCAGGCGCTTGAGGCTTTCCGCTGTTACTTTCGGCAGGCGTTCCTGCATGGATTGATCCAGAGGGTAGCCGAGCACCTGGAACGCGCGGGCGGCGACGGCGGCGGGCATAAACCGGCTCATGGTCTGCTCGACGCATCCGTAGGGGTAGTCAATCATGTAGGGGATAGCTTCGCGGATGGAGGAGGCGAGGGAGGGATTCACGATGATGTCGAGTCGGGTGGTTTCCTTTATGCGCTCCACAGGGAGGGAGACCGTTTGCGTTATGATGCGGGCCGTGCCGGAGGTTTCGACGGTGACGCCTGTTGTAGCTTCGTCGCGGGACGTGCCGTTCCAGGCTACGAATTTATCAATGCCGTGGGGCATCAGCGGCACGGTTGTCTGCATGGCGTCGCTGCCGCCGGGCGACAGCGCCATGAGATTCAGGATGGCTTCGCCGGGTTGGGCTGATTTGACGTTAACGGTCCAGTCGACCCGCTTTTCGCCGCCGGCTGGGACGGTGACGGTCTGGGTGTTGCCCATGAAATTCTCGTTGCCGCCGCCGGGCAGAGGCATGGTCGTCGCGCCGTCGAGGGCGACGCCCTGCGTGCGCAGGGTCGCTTCCATGCTTAGATCGGCGTTTGTATAGTTGTGCAGATTACCGGAGATGGTAACGCTGTCGCGTTCGCGGAAGAACCGCGGCGCCTGAAGCCGCGCCAGCACTTTCTTTCTGGCGACGGTATCTGTGGTTACGTTTCCAACGCGGGTATCGGCGGTCAGGCCGACGGCAACCATGCGCCATGTGGTGAGGGAGTCCGGATATTTTATGTCGACCGTCGCACTGCCAGCGGCGTCCGTGCGGATGGTGGGCGACCAGAACATGCTGTCGCGGAAGTCTGCGCGGATGGCGGGCGTTTCAATTCCCAGTTCTGCTTTAGCCTCAGCAGAATTGTCAAAGTCGCCCACCATGATATCCGGCAGGCCACTTATCACGGGCGCAGCCTTTGCCGCTGGCGCCGCTTCCGCCATGGCCATGGCCGGCACCCCTGCGGTGCGGCTGCTTTTACTAAGAGACTTGTCTCGAAACGCCATTTCTTGTCCGGGTACTTCAAAGCGGAACAAGTTGTTTTCGCCGTCGCCTGCCATGTTCAGGTATCCCGACGCCGGAATAAGAAACCTTCCGTAGGAGCCAGAACTATTTATGGACGCACGAACATCGCTGCGCAGCGGGCGCTTCATGCCGTAGAACATGCGGCGAATGTCGGGCCGGGTGTCCGGCGCGATGTATGTGATGGCCTGGTCAAAAATCGAGAGGGACAGTTCCGCCGCTACAGGCGCGCCGGCCTCGTCCGTTGCGCGGATGGACACCTGGCCTGTTTCGCCGGGCTCAACGGTGGACTTTGCCGGCACGACTTCCACGTTGATCACCCGCGACGTGGGCGGGACGATCAGTTCGACTTCGTCGGTAATAATCGTCTTGTCGCGCACCGCCACGATGTGTATCATGCTGTTGGGCACAAACGCTTCAGTAATGGGTATTGAAACAAAGTTTGTCCGGTGGAGAAGGGGCAGGACCTGCTTGTGAAGATTGCCGCTGCCGGTGTCGATCCAATACCACGCTACGGCATCTTTGAACTCACTGAGGATCATGATGCGGGCGGTCTCGCCTACGGTGTAGAGGGTTTTATCTGTGATGATTTCCACGCCCTGGTAGCGGGTGGCGATATCCGTGTCGTCGGGCGATGCTGAGTAAAAACTGGCATAGGCGACAGACTCGCCGCCGAAGGGATCGGCCGCAATATAGGCGAACCGCAGCCGCCCGTGAAGGTCCTCTGCCACGCGCCAATCCAGCACCAGGGAACCACTCGCCTCAATAGAAACCGCCTGGCTGGACACAGTGGTGACGTCATCCTCTTCGGCCTTTTCGTTCCACATCAGCTTTTCTATGTAGAGCGTGCCGCTGCTGGGGACGGGCTTGTCGGCCAGATTTAACGACTTCAGTTCTACCCGCGCATTATCGCCCGGCGTGACGATTGTCCGCTGGGTTTTGGCGGCGAGATTCAACGCTTTGAGGCCGACGGGGATTACCTGGCTGGCGTCGATGTTGCGCCGGCTGGCATCTGTGACGGTGACCTCGACCTGAAAATCCCAGGTGGAAGGGGACGGCGGCCAGAACATGCGGCGGCTGGCGCCGTCGCCGCCGTGAAGAGAATTTTCGGTCGGTTGCAACTCGTTATCGGGCACAGTGGAATCAAAGGTGAGGGTGAAATTGCCATCGGCATCCAGCTTGCCTTCCCCTTGAGAAACGATGACGCCGCCGCTGCCGTGCATTACGGGAGGGCGCTCCGGTGCTTCCTCAAACCAGCCTAAATCGCGGTCGTCCAGATTCCAGCTCATATTGTCCCACATCGTGCGAAAGCGGGGGCTACGGCGAACCGTGTATTTCACTGTGCCGTCTGTCACTGGCGATCCGAAGAGATACTTCGCTTCGACCCGCGCCTTGACCGGCTGGCCAACGCGAGCGAAATCGTCTGCCGACTCCACCGACACTTCAAATTCCGGCTTTTTGTATTCTTCTACGCGAAACTGGCTGTTTCCAAAATGATTCTGCCGCTGGTCCAGAATTTGAATTTGATACTGTCCGAGAGGCGCTCCCGCGATCAAATCGATTTCGCCTTCCAGGGTTCCGAATTCAGACAGCTTCATATCCTTTTGATCAAGCACGTCCTGTCCCTTCGGATCTCGGACCTTCACCTGGTATGTCATTCCCGTGGGCACCCGGTACTCGCCGCCAGCCTGGTTGCGTAAAATGGCGCGCCAGTAGACTTTTTGCTCAGGCCGATATACTGGACGATCCGTATAGAGGTATGTGTGAGGCTGTTCCTGTTCACGACCGTGATTAAACCGGGACCAGTGAAAGTTATCAAGGAGCGCAATGTTGTCACCGCTCGCAGCAACGGCGAAAAGCTGGCCGTTGACGCTTTCACCTTTAAACTCGGCGAACCCATCACTGCCGCTTTCTAAATTGTCGAATTCTGAAAAATACTGAAAGCTCTTTCCTGTCAGCCAATGATTATCGTTTTTCTGGTTGTGGGCGACGGTGATCGCGGCGCTCGCGCGCGGGCGACCGGTTTTGGCGTCAACGGTCCAGAACTCATATCCCTGGGGGCCGGTGTTGCCCACCAGCACCAGATCGCTAATTACCAGCATCGCATTGCAGGTGATTTTACCGTCTACTTCCGCGCGCAGAACGTAAACGCCGGCCTTTTTAATGTTAAGCGTTACGGTGCGGGTGGTCGAATGAAAATCGCCGTTGTCTTCTACGGAGACGTTTTCAGTAAACGTCGGCTTGCCCGTCACCGATTTCAGATCGAGGTCAGTAGTTTTTTGCCGTTGAAGTTCCTTCATTACGTTAAAAGGTGTGGCGGTGAACCGTACGCGACTGGTGTTTCTGGCGGTCAGGTTAAAGGTTATTTTTTCCCCTGGCAGGAACTGGCCCGACAGGGAAAAGATTGCTTCTGAGCGCTTTATCTTTACGATTTCCTCCGCCGCCATGCCGGCTTCTTCAGCGCCGGCGAACTGGCTGACCAGCATCGCTAATTCGTAGAGGGCAGGTTCGAATTGCTGGAGGGAGATATAATGTTGGGCCACTTGCCATTGCGCGGTGGCGGCGGCGCGGGTGCGCGGAAACTCTGCGACGATGCCGCGCCATCCCGCTAACTTGTTATCGACAGGACGATCTGGCGTTTGAGCGGTCAAGGCTCCCTGGCGGCGGAGCTGCACGTCTGCAATTACCTCCTCCTGCCCTTCCAGAAGAGGAATGACTTTGTCAAAAAACGAGAGAATGTAAGCGCGATCGGATTCCTCCGGATAACGCAGCGTCGGCAGCTGGCTTTTGATCACATCCATGTAGAAATCAGCAAGGTCAGCCGGCTTTAGATCCGTGAGAATGCGATCAGCGGCGCGGAGATTCTTTAATGGATTGGTGGTGGAAACATCCAGCCATCGGTTTTGGTCGAGTCCATCCTGTGATCGCCAGAGCGCTCGCCCGGCCCAGACATCGGAAGGATTCTCTGCAATAAGGGCCTCGAATACGGCTGCGGCCTGGGGATTGTTATGGAGATGCAGCAGCGCCTGTCCCTTGATATATTGCAGCTCGCGATTCTCATCTGCGGTCAAGGTAGCGGTATCGGATTCATCCGCAGTATCGACGGCGAGCTTCCACGATTTTTCTTCAAAGTAGAAGCGAGCGGTTTCCAAAGTGCCAGAATTGGGTGGCGTCGCGACCACATGAACGGGAGCGTCGGCATCCGCTTGAAGAACCGCAGGAGGCGAGCCAGGCGCACCATAGCCAACCGCCCGTTCTGGCTTTGCCTGGATTGTTAACGTGGCAACGGATATACAAACGGCGCAAAGCAGATGTTTCATCAGCGGAAGGCTCCTATGGGGTTGGGTGTAATTGTAAAGGGAAGCGGTTATTTAATGATTCCCCCATACTGACCACCATAACGAGTAAAAGGTTTGGCGTCTGCGAAAACTTTCTTTTCAATTGCGCCTGACCCCTAATGAAGTAGCATAGGCGTCCAGCCTGTGTGGGCATTTTTCGAGCGTTTACCGCAATTGCGTCACGTTCTCCGCAATAGCCTTCTGTCTGCCTCTGCTTAGGAGTCTTTGACCTGGATTTTAATCCAGCTTTCCTGCGCTTTAGGCAGGTCTATACGGTAGGTGTTTTTAAAAGCCTCGGCAAATTTTTCTTCTTTTGTAAGACGCGTCACCCATTCGCGCAATTTCTCATGGCCGTACTTACGGTTGAGATGGGTCAAAAAATATTTCGAAAGCAGATAGGCAGTTTCCGCCGTCCCCTTATTCTCGATTCCCTTAAAGGACTCTTCGAGTTGCTCGAAGCTGATCTGGTGTCGCGTAAGAGCAATTCGCACCTGTTCCTGTTCCCGGTTGTTTTCCCGAAACTGAGGTTCCATCAGCTGGGCAATTCCCTCGTGAAACCAGGCAGGCACTTCCTGCTTCACATTCATGGCCAGAACCGCGTGGGTGTACTCGTGAAAAAGGAGGTCGCGCACAAGTTCTGGCGCGCTAAGAAGTTCATCCGTCCGCAGGCGCATCTTGCCGTCAAAAATGCCGATGGCCCATTCAGGCAGCTTCGCCACTTTGTAAAAATCTTCCTGCGTGTACACCTTCACGTTGACTGCGCGAGCAGGGTAAACTCCCAGGTCCCGCCCGATCACGGTATAGGCGTCGTTCAGCATGGCAAGCACCTCGGATATAGAGGTGCCACCGTTATAGTCGGCATACTGGAGAACGAAACGTTTTTCATCGTCAATAACCCGGTGGAAGCGGGATTCCAGGCCGGATTCATCCTGAATCATTTGAAGGCGGTTTTCCAGGTAATCTTTGTTTTCCTGGCTAACGGGTAAGGCGGCGGAATAGCTGCGGGCGGCACCGGCATAATCGTTGGATTCATAGGCGAGATCGCCAAGAGAGACATGGGCCACACCGTTTTTGCTGTCTAGGCGAACGGCCTGATCCAGCGATTTGCGGGCGTCGGAGATCTGGTTGCGCTTCATCAGTTCGGTGCCCCATAAGGTGAGCAGGGCGGAGTAGTTTTCGCGAATGCTGGTGCGCGCCTTCGCATCGCCAAGCTTGGGCAGGGCCCTGCTGGCTCTCTCAAAGTATCCTTGAGCTTCAACAAAGGCCCGCTCATTGGATTGGTCCACGCCAAGATTGTTTAGCGTCGACACGTAATTCTTCAGAAGAACCTGATCTTCAGGAGAAAGGCTGAGAGCTTCTTCATAAGCGTCCAGAGCTTCGTCTGTGTCGCCGGTCGTGCTCATGTGTAGTGCTTTGCTGTTATACGCCGCCAGAAGATTATGGCGGAAGTCTTTGTTCTTCGGGCGACGGTCTACGGCACCGCGCAGATACGTGATTGCCTCATCATAACGTTTTGCCTTCAGGGCCTCCACGCCGCGAGTGTTGGCCTCGTAGGGTTCCCGACTGTTGAGGACCATGGGGATAGCAGCCAGTATAAGACCAAGTAAAGCGACATTTAGCGCTATCAACAGCCAGCGATTCATAGGTGATTATTTAGCGTGGGGTGTTTGGAAAATTCAGTTTCCCGGGAGGGAGGTGCATGCAGCTTCCTCCCGGGAAACTAGATACTTAGAAGCCGAGAAAAGCGCCTTCGAAGTTTTCGAGAATTTCGACGAGGCGGGCGGTGAAGCGGGCGCCTGCGGCACCGTCGACTACACGGTGATCATAGGCGATGCAGAGGGGACAGATGTCGCGTCCGACGACGTTGTTGTCTTTATCGAAGCGTGGCTTGCGCTGCGACCGTCCGATTCCCATGATGGCGACTTCGGGGGTGTTGATAATCGGGGAGAAATACGTGCCGCCGATACCGCCCAAATTGCTGATGGTAAAGGTTCCGCCGCGGAGATCGTCCATGCTGACCTTGCGGTCGCGGGTTTTCTGGGCGAGCTCGTTCAGTTCTTTTGACAGCTCAAGAAGCGGCTTCTTGTCCACGTCGCGGATGACCGGCACGATGAGGCCGCCGGGAGTATCCACGGCAACGCCGACATGGATGTAATCCTTGTAAATAATTTCCTGATTGGCGGCGTCATAGGTGCAGTTAAGCTGGGGGAACTCCTTCAACGCCAGCGCAGCCGCCTTGAGGGCGAAAACGGTTAGAGTAAGGGATCCGCCCTGTTCTTTTACGCGATCTTTATAGCGCTTCAGCAAGGCAAGCAGATCGGTTATATCTGCATCTGCATATTGATGAACGTGAGGGACCGTACTCCAGCTTTGGTTCATCTTCTCCGCAATTTTGCGGCGCAGACTGTCGGCTTTTTCCTTACGGATAGGACCAAACTTTGAAAAATCCGGCAATTCGATGGCTGCCACGGCTATGCCGCTACCGCCCGTTGATCCACCGCCACGTTTGGCGATATAGCCTTTAATATAAGGATCAAGATCTTCCACGACGATGCGACCATTGCGACCGGAGCCGTGAACAATGCCAAGATCCACGCCCAGCTCGCGGGCGATGCGGCGAACAGTGGGACCGGCTGGGATAGGCTCGCCCGGCTCGCGAAGATGGCTGGCCGGAACGGGACGCTGTCCGTCCTGCTTATCGGTCTTTCCGCCTTCGGGAGCTTTAGCGCTCTCTTTAATGTCCTGTTTTGTATCTTCGGCTTCGCTTGTATCCAGCTCAGGTGCGCCTGCGGGCTGATCGCCGCTGCCTGCGCTCGCAGGTTTGGATTCTGCGGCAGGCTTGGATTCGGATTTCGCGTCGGCGGGCGCAGCTTCGCCACCCGCGCCTTCGGCATCAATTTCCAGAATTGCCTCACCCACAGCCACAGTCTGGCCTGGCTTAACCAAAATCTTTGTGACCTTTCCCCTGATGTTCGCGGGAATCGGAAGTGTCGCTTTTCCCGATTCGACCTCAACCAGGGTGGTGTCTTCATTAATAACGTCTCCGACGTTAACCATGATGCCAACGATTTCGCCTTTATCGACGCCTTCTGCCAGTTCCGGAAGTTTTACCTCAGTAGCCATTGCCATCCTGTTTACTTAGTTAATATGCGGGGCTTAAATTGTATCGTGTCGCTTTGTGTTACTTAGAATAAAGACTCTTACCGATGCAGCGAAAATTCTTGTTCGGGGTCAATGTCCAGGGCTTTGATGGCTTTTTCCACGACAGCCGGTTTAATCTGGCCTTCCTGGGCGAGCCTTGTCAGCACTGCGACTACGGTGTGTTCTGCATCAGTTTCGTAAAAGCGGCGTAGATTTTTCCGGCTCTCGCTGCGGCCATATCCGTCGCAGCCGAGGGTGTGCAGACCGCCTGGAACCCATTTCTCGATCTGATCGGCCACCAGGCGCATCTGATCGCTTACGGCGATAAACACGCCCGTTTCGTTTTTCAGAAGATTTTCCAGGTAGCTGGTCTTTTTCTGCTTTGCCGTGGGGTGCAGAGCGTTCCAGCGGTCACATTCCATACAGTCATAGCGGAGCGATTTATAGCTGGTCGCGCTCCATACGTCTGCATCAACGCCATAGTCTGTCGCCAGTATCTGCTGGGCTTTCAGGGCCGCGTTAACGGCGGAGAAATCGCCGAAGATGTGAGCCTTTAATTTGCCGTTGCCGCCGCCCGCGCGCAGCTTATACAGGCCCTTAAGGATGCCGTCATGGCAGCCTTCCGGCATGGGAAGCTGTTCGTAGTTTTCATTACCGAGGGTAATGTAGTAGAAAATGTCTTCCTGATCCTGGAACATGCGGCGCATGCCGTCCTGGATGATCGTTGCGATTTCAAACCCATAGGCCGGCTGATATACCAGGCAGTTAGGGATGGTGTTTGCAAGGATCGGGCTGTGACCATCCTGATGCTGGAGACCTTCACCATTGAGTGTGGTCCGTCCGGCGGTGCCGCCCATTAGGAAGCCGCGCGCGCGAATGTCGCCGGCAAGCCAGCACAAATCGCCGACTCTCTGGAAACCAAACATGGAGTAATAAGTGTAGAATGGCATCATCTGCTTGCCCTGGGTCGCGTAAGCGGTTCCGGCTGCGATGAAGCTGGACATAGCCCCTGCTTCGTTGATGCCTTCTTCAAGGATCTGGCCGTTGACAGCTTCCTTATAGTAGGCTGTCATCTTGCGATCAACCGGTTCGTAAAGCTGACCAACGTGGCTATAGATGCCGTACTGCGAGAACAGGCTGTCCATGCCGAAGGTGCGTGCTTCATCCGGGATGATTGGGACTATATACTTGCCAAATTCCTTATTTTTTAAAAGCGCAGGAAGAATGGCACCGGCAAATGTGCCGGTGGTCGACGCGATGTTTCCAGTCATTTTATCGATAGCTGGTTTAAAGAATTCGAGGCCGGGAGTTTCAATAGCTGCGGCGTCGGCAACTCTGGCGGGAACATGGCCGCCCAACTCGTTCCGGCGCGCTTCGATGTAATTCTGCTCGGGGCTGTTCTTCGGGAAACGATAGAACGGCAGGTCCTTCATTTCGGCGTCAGAAACGGGGATATGGAAGCGATCGCGGAAAGCAGCCAGTTCCTCTTCCTGAAACTTGTCGCCTTTCTGGTTATGGGCGATGTTGCGGCCTTCGCCCATTTCGCCGAGACCGTAGCCTTTGACCGTCTTGGCAAGAATAACCGTTGGCCGGCCGTTGGTTTCGATAGCGGCCTTATAGGCAGAGTAAACTTTTTGCGGATCAAGACCGCCGCGCTTAAGGCTGCGGATTTCGTCGTCCGTCAGGTCCTCAACCATTTTTTTGAGTTCAGGATAGGCGCCGAAGAAATGCTCGCGGTTATAAGCGCCGCCTTCCACGGAAAACTTCTGATACTGACCGTCCACGACTTCCATCATCCGCTTGCGCAACAGGCCCTTTTTGTCTTTGGCCAGCAGGGGATCCCAGTTGCTACCCCATACGACCTTAATCACATTCCAGCCGGCGCCCTTAAAGATGGCTTCCAGTTCCTGAATGATTTTGCCGTTGCCGCGCACAGGGCCGTCAAGGCGCTGAAGGTTACAGTTGATGACCCAGGTCAGATTATCCAGACATTCGCGGCTGGCCAGGGTAATTGCGCCCAGGCTTTCCGGCTCGTCCACTTCACCGTCGCCGAGAAACGCCCAGACGCGAACGCCCTTGTCTTCCTTGATGCCGCGATCAATCAGGTAGCGGTTAAACCGCGCCTGGTAAATTGAGTTAATAGGGCCGAGGCCCATGCTTACGGTGGGGAACTGCCAGAAATCCGGCATAAGCCAGGGGTGCGGATAGCTGCTCAGCCCGCCGCCTTCGGCGAGTTCGCGCCGAAAGTTATGAAGTTTGTTGGCTGGGAGGCGACCTTCAACATAAGCCCTGGAATACATTCCGGGGGAAGCATGCCCCTGAAAGAAAATCTGATCACCAGGGAAATCTTCTGTACGGCCACGGAAAAAGTGGTTGTAGCCGACTTCGTATAGAGTGGCCGCGCTGGCATAAGTGGAGATATGCCCGCCGATGCCTTCGATGGGGTTGCCATCTTCATCCTTCTGAGTGTTAGCCTTAACGACCATTGCCATGGCATTCCAGCGAACAACGCTTTTGATGCGGCGTTCCATTTCGCGGTCGCCGGGATACTCAGGCTCCAGGTGGGCGGCAATGGTGTTCACATAAGGAGTGTTGGCGGTAAACGGCACCTGAACGCCTGAGATGCGGGCTGCTTCAATAATGTCTTCCAGCAGCATGCGGGCGCGTTCCGGCCCCTGCTCGGCAAGCACATATTCCAGCGCCTCAATCCACTCGCGGGTTTCCGCGTCGTCAAGATGGCCGTTGGCATCGCCAAGGGCACCGGTGTTATTTTGCAGTTCATCTGTCGATTGAGTGGGCATATCCAGTGTAGTCATTAACTCCAGGCTCTATGTTTCAGGCACACCGAGGGCGGCGCGCGTCAATAGGGGTCTAAATCACTCTGGCAGTTTTATTTCAAGGGATTGCCGGGTGGGATTTTGAGAACTGGAGATTAAACTGATTACGCGTCGACCTATCGCCTCGGACGGTTCGATTACCTTCGCCCGCCCTGCGGCAATTTCGACAATCAGTTCTTCTATCCAGTGATAGTGCGTGCATCCGAGCACGATAACGTCGGCGCCTTTTTCACAGGCCTCATTAATGACGGCCTCTATTTCCTGGCGGTTGATCTTGTTGTTTTCGATCATATAAGCCCAGTTGCGGCAATTGGGTTCGAGGACTTTAATCTGTGCGGCGTACTTGCCAAGCAGTGTATGATATCGATCGCTCGCAAGGGTGACAGGAGTGGCGCAGACAGCAATGGTTTTTGTTTTGGTGAGCATTGCCGCGGTTTTAATCATTGGTTCTATACCGATAAATTTTTGATCCGGATAGCGGGCACGCAGGGTTTCGATGGCAATTGCGGTGGCGGTGTTGCAAGCGAGAATAATGATATCACAGTGATCTTTTAGCAGCGGTTGGATGGCCGCGTCCGTAAGGGAAATAACGCTGTCGGGAGTTTTATCGCCATAGGGAACATTCTCGTGGTCGTTCACGGCAATGATTGATGCGTCAGGAAATGTATGGGCGAGGGCGAGCGCAACGGCTTCGCCGCCAATGCCGGAATCGAATACGCCCAGTTTCATGCTGGCAAGTATGGCATAATCTGAGAAGTCTGTAAAAATAGCATAACCGGATACCCTCGCCAAAATTGATCTTATGCACTATTATGCATGAAGCCTCTTAAGGAATGCGGTGTCTGTAATTCAATGAAATTTCTTGATCTCAACCTCCTTTCGCCTGAAGCGAACCTCGCCCTTGAAGAAGCCCTGCTGGAATGGGCGGAAGCCGGCGGAGGCGAATGTCTGCGCTTGTGGGAAAGCCCGACGCATTTTGTGGTGTTGGGGGCGGGAAGCCCGCTTGAGACAGATGTGAATCTGGCCGCCTGCGCCGACAGACAGATTCCAGTGTTGCGCCGGTGCAGCGGCGGAGGCACCGTAATCCAGGGCCCCGGATGCCTGAACTACACCCTGGTGCTGGACAAAGACAAACGTGAGGATCTGGCCACAATCGCATCGACAAGTTGTACTATTCTAAAGAGTATAGCACGCGCCATCGAGGTCTGTGGCGGCGGATCCGTGGCGGTTCAAGGCTACAGCGATTTAACAATTGGCGGTCTCAAGTTTTCAGGCAATGCTCAGCGTCGCCGCAAGCGGTTCATCCTTTTCCATGGGACTATTCTTTACAACTTCGACCTCGACCTGCTCGCCACCTGCCTGGGCACCCCGGAAAAGATGCCAGACTATCGCGAAGAGCGTGAGCATGACAGTTTCGTCACCAATCTTGCCGTGGAAGCTGAATGCCTGAAACAGGAAATCCGGCGCGAGTGGGGAGCCGACGTTGGCCTGACGGCGTGGCCTGCTGACCGCACGGAAGAGCTGGCAGCCGGCAGATACGCTGATCAGGGTTGGATTCGAAGCATCTGATTTTTCTTTTAACATCGTGCACAAAACTTTCCATTTCATCTTTGAACAGGCATCCCCGCCTCATTGTTACCTTATGGTCACTAGCACGGGGCGCGAGCTCACGGCTGCTATATCCTGAATTGACCATGCCATGACTATTGAAGTTGCCATCCAGCCATCCATCTCCTCCGGGACGGCGATCGCTCGAAAAGCGACCGTGGATGATGTCGAGCGCCTGCAAAAACTGATCAGCGTGTTTGCCTCGCGAAACGAGATGCTGCACCGCAGCCTGAATGAGTTGTATGAGACAATCCGCGACTTCAGTGTTGTATCAATTGGCGACGAGGTCGTGGCGTGCAGCGCTCTTCATGTCACGTGGGATGACCTTGCGGAACTAAAATGCGTCGCCGTGGGTGAAAACTGGCAGGGTCACGGCCTTGGGCGGGTGGTCGTAGATAAGTGCCTGGCCGAGGCACGGGAGCTGCAACTTAGGCGGGTGTTTACATTGACCTACCAACCGGCTTTTTTCGCGAAATTTCGTTTTCAGATCGTCGACCGTAATACGCTTCCTCACAAGGTCTGGGGGGAGTGCATCAAGTGTCATAAATTTCCGGATTGTCACGAGGTCGCCATGATGCATTATGTGGGACGCAGGGCGGGCATGCCGACCCCGTGAGGCGCTGGTATAACCTTCGCTGAAAGCTTTAAGGGATTTTGATAATCAAGGGGAGTAACTGGGAATGATCAAGGGACTTAAAATCACAGCGGCGCTGGCGCTTAGCCTTGCCCTGGCAGCGCCTGCGGGGGCTGCCAGCGATAATGACGAGCCGGACGACAGCAGCTTTATCAGCCGCCTGGCTGACGCCGCCGAGCAGATGGCAGAAGGCTCTGATGCAACTTCTGGCACAGCGAGTGAAAAAGACGGCGAGAATAGTGACAAAAAGTCCACATCGAAGAACGACGCCAAGAGCAGCCTTTCAAAATTAATAAAAAGCTCTGACAGCAAAACGAAAACCGCCAACGGCAAAAAGGTGCTTGTTCTCCCCATCCAGGGTAACATCCAGGAGCGCGCCCAGGAAATGGTGCTCTTCGGTGAACAGCCCGAAAGCCTAAAAAAGTATGTAGATATTCTGCGCAAGGCGCGGCTGGATAATGAAGTGAAAACTGTCGTGCTACGCGTGGGGCCCAACAGCCTGGGCATGGCCACCGGACAGGAGCTCCGCGAAGCTATCAGCGAGCTGAAGAAGAAAAACAAAAACGTCATCGCCATTATGGAAGACAACAGCCAGGCCAGCTACCTGGTGGCTGCGGCAGCGAACGAAGTCGTTATGCCGCCCAGCAACGATCTGATGCTTCATGGGGTGAGCGCTGATTCCTACTTTCTGAAAAACCTTCTGGCCAAGGTGGGCGTGAAGGTTCAAATCATCCACATCGGCCAGTATAAGAGTTATGGTGAAACCTATACCCAGGACGACTTCACCTCTCCGGCGCGCCAGAACATCCAGGAGATCGTGGACGGGGTCTACAGCCAGGTCACAGCAATGGTGGCCGAAAGCCGCAACATGACGCCGGACAAAGCCGAAGAAGTCATTAACGCAGGACCTATCGGCGCAGAAAAGGCAAAAGAGCTGGGTCTTGTGGATCGGATCGCTTATGCAGATGAAGTGCTGCAGGGCCTTGAAAAGAAGTCTTTCGAAATTGTAAAAGCAGAAGATTATAACAGTTCCACAAAGACCGATACTTCCTCGGAAGTCAGCCTGCTCAGTCTGCTGAGCTTGATAAACAAATCCGACTCCTCAGAGGATTCGACCAATAAAGACCTGCCGCGAGTGGCCGTTCTATATGCGGTTGGACCTATCACCCTGGGCGGCAGCGGTGGATCCGGCTTCGGCTCCAGCACAGAAATCGCGTCTCAGGATATGATTGATGAGCTGGAAAAGCTGAAAGAGGACGACAAGATCAAGGCGGTCATCCTGCGAGTCAACAGCCCCGGCGGGAGCGCTTTCGCGTCAGATCTCATCTGGAAAAAAGTGGAAGAGCTTAAAAAGAAAAAGCCGGTCATCGCCAGCATGGGCGATGTGGCCGCGTCCGGCGGGTACTATATTTCCATGGGTGCTACTAAGATCATTGCTCAACCCGGCACCGTCACCGGCAGCATTGGCGTTGTAGGCGGAAAGCCAAACCTCAAAGGCCTGTATGAGAAGCTGGGCGTAAACAAAACCACCATCTCCAAAGGAAAATACGCTGGCTTGTTTTCCGAGACCACAGACTTTTCGTCGGAAGAACACAAGGTTATCGAGTCCATGATGAAGCGCACTTACGACGAGTTCGTGAACAAGGCGGCCCAGGGTCGCAACCGCACTTATGACCAGGTCCACGAAGTGGCCCAGGGGCGCGTGTGGGTCGGCACGGACGCGAAGAAGGTAGGACTCGTGGATGAGCTGGGCGGCATGGACAGGGCCATCGTTGAAACCAAGGCGCTGATCGGTCTGACGCCGGACGATAAAGTTCGCCTGATCTCTTACCCGAAAGAAAAAAGCATTGTGGATATGCTTCAAAAGGCTTTCGGCGCAAGCTCAACAGCGGTAAACGTTGGAGACTCGCCGGGACTGAATCTACTGCTGAGCGCATTGCCGGTGCCCGAAGGGCTGACCGCCGTCCTTAAACAAGCCACCAGCATTTCAAAGATGTTCAACAAAGAAAACGTTCTGACGGTAATGCCCTTCACCCTCGACCTGCGATAAATAAAACGGCAAAATAACGCGGAGCCGGATGCCTCTATCCGGCTCCGCGTTTATCATTTACAACTCGCTCAAAGGTCCCTCCGTATCGCAGCCCAACTGAACGCCTTGGAGTGCAGCGACTTGTCGCCGCGTTCATTATGCGCCTTGCGCCCTCTGCAACATCACTGATAAAGCTGCCAATCCCGTGCAGCGGAAACCGGCCCCGGCTGTAGTCGGCGCGAGTAAACGGCCTTCGTCTCCGGCGCCCCCGGCTGACCAAACATTACCGACACGAAACCGTTGGCCCCTGCGGTCAAAGCCTGCTGCGGCACGTTACCCGTTTCATCCTGCAGGCGCGCCCACGGGGTCCAGGTTTGCCCTAGATCGCTTGTGCGGGTAACCAGGCCAGGCACCTGAAGTCTCAAAGAGATGGTAACGGCATAGCGTGCCGTGGCCATTACAACAATTTCGCCATTTTCACTATAGACAATCTTTTCAGGGACGATCTGTTGAAGATTAGGTATCTCGTCAAGCAGATCCGGCGGCCCAGGAATGTCCCTGAATGAGTGCCCGTTATTGTTCGAATGCCGTATGCGAAGGCTATCCGCCCCGTAGACCCATTCATCCGCCAGAATCCAGTTGTCGGTGCCGTCTGTGCCGCCGACTGTTGAGACAATAGGTAAACCGAACGTGGCCCCGTTGTCATAACTAAACCTGGAAACCCGTTTGCCGGAAGTTGGCCTACCAAGAACAATCGGGAGATCATACTCATAGTAATTAATGAGTACGGCTTCTGACAGCGGGTCTGACTGAATATCCGCTTTATAATGCATGGGATTTTGATTCTGTAATATTATCGTTGATCCCCATGTTACGCCGTCATCCGTGGAGCGGACGTAGCGAACAACTCTTCCTGTACTCTGCATAACAATCCAGCAGGAGTTTCCGCAGTAAGCAACAAGCAACTGAGCGGAGTAAGCCGGGTCCTCTGCCGTAACAGGAAATTTCTCACTTAGGTCGACTATTGCAGGCCAGGTTTGACCGGAGTCGTGGGAAATTACAACGCCATGTTGGGGCACATAAGGCAGGTTGTGTTCCCCCACGACAATCGATGTCATCCAAATTCCATTTTCTCCAGCGGCAATTCTCGCGCCACGCCGATCGACGTTGTCTCTGCTTAAGGCAGGTAAAAGCTCACTTGGCTCGCTCCAACTCGCTCCGCGGTCGAAAGATTGCGCGAAGTAAGACGTATAGTAATGCGAGTGATTCTCTGGAACATTAACTAAGTAAACCCACACGGCCACCATCGTTCCGTTGGTGTCGCTGTCAACCGTAACACTTTGTACGTCCGCCGGACCCTGGTCCAGAATCACGGGAGGACTCCAATCTACCGCCACCCTCGGCATACCGGAACCAGGCAACGGCTCCGCGGCCATTGCGGCGGTTGGTAGCAATGGTTGTAAAAGAAAAAGGCCGACTAAACCATGAAGAATATTCATATTTTTGCCTCCAATCTTTTCGGACCTGAAAATATTCATTTTAACACTTGCATGAAATACAATGCCATCTAAGCTAAAAGTCCATAAACCTTCGTATTATGGGGTTACTACAACGTCAATAGGACACGGCAGCGGTTGGGCAAGAGGATCGTTGTGTCTCGTGGTGAGATGGATGCGTCCGAGATGCGGGGCGGGCTGATGGCAGCGGTTTGAGTAGCTGAGTTCGCCGGGAAAACTGTGCTGCTTCTTTAGCGCGACGGCGAGCTCAGGGCGGGAGATCAGCCGGGTCGAGGTAACGTGGCGGATGCCTGTGATGGGTGATCGGGCGAGGTCGATGATGCGGTCGGCCAGGAGCGACGCCGGGACGGCGGAGCGAGATTCGTCCTGGATAATCGTCACGGGCAACCCGGCAGTCAGGCGGTAGCGCAGCCAGTCTACGTGGCCGCTTTTTCCGTCGAGGGATGCACCGATGGGCAGGCCCGCGCGGATGAGAAGCGTCCCCGGCCGATCGACGGCCGCAATTCGCGTAAGCGCCAGCTGTTCCGCCTCGGTGCGGATGGCGCCGTAGCGGCTTACGGGGCAAGTCACGCTCATTTCGTCATAAGCGCCGTCGTCCCCGAACACGTGGTCCGACGAAACGTAAACAAGGCGCGTATCATCAGGCAGAGCGTCCAGCACGCGTCGCAGATTCCCGACATTGATCTCCCGAGCCCATTCCGGGTTTTGCTCGCATTTGCTTACGTCGCAGACGGCGTCGCAGTAAATGATGACGGACGCGGGAGGAAGCGTGGCGCAGAAGGCGGCGAGTTCCTGCGGGTCGTGCAAAGCCAGCCGGGGCCAGTCGGCTACAGCGGGATTGCGAGAGCGGGACGTGACGATGCAGGTGACGCCGGCGCGGAAACGCAGGAAAATATTGTATCCAACAATGGAAGTGGCCCCGAAAAGAAAAACAGGGACGGGTTGGCCAAAATCAGGAGAAACTATCATCGCAGATGAGACAGCGTCAACGTCGCGAAATTGCCCAACAGACAGAAGTAGCATAGGCGTCCCGCCTGTGTAGGGCCGACGTATGAAGTAGCATAGGCGTCCCGCCTGTGTAGTTTGACTTTGGCGGACGAACACGCCCAAGGGCTTGTCTAAAAACCAATGCTGGTACGACACAGGCGGGACGCCTATGCTACTTCAAGCTGAAATGACACAGGCGAGACGCCTATGCTACTTCACCTTGACACCGCGTCTGTCCTCCGTCGGCATTACCCCAATTTGTTATCGGAGGATTTAAGATGCGTAAGCCAATCATAATAACTGCCATGCTGGCGTTGGCGACGGCCGGAGCGGTGGCTCAGACGACTACTGGTACAGAAACAGGCAGCACGAAACAATACGACGTAATCGTTTACGGCGGCACCGGGGGCGGCGTGGCTGCGGCCATTGCGGCCGCGCGGGAAGGCAGCAGTGTCGCGCTGCTGGAGCCGACGAAACACATCGGCGGCATGGTGACCGGCGGACTTGGACGGACGGATTTCGGCAACAAAAAGTGCATCGGTGGCATGGCCCTGGAGTTTTACCAGCGCATCGGCAAGCATTACAACAGATCGATCGAGTGGTATCCAGAACCTCACGTGGCGGAAGAAACGCTGACGGCGATGTTGAAAGAGGCGAACGTTCCTGTGTTTTTCGAGCACCGGTTGCTGGAGAACAACGGCGTGACGACGGAACCAGGACGCATTAAATCCATCACGATGGAAAACGGTGCGGTATTTAGCGGCAAGGTGTTCGCGGATTGCAGCTATGAAGGCGACCTCATGGCAAAATCCGGCGTAAGCTATACCTATGGCCGCGAGAGCGACGATCAGTATGATGAGCCGCTGGCTGGGGTACGCGAGCGGACCCCTCATCATCAGTTCACTGTAAAAGTGAAGGCGCGGGATGAAAACGGTAAACTGCTGCCGCAAATCCAGGCCGGCCCAAAGGGTCAGGCGGGTCAGGCGGATAAGAAGGTCCAGGCGTATAATTTCCGTATGTGCATGACAACCGCAACGGCCAACAAGGTTCCGTTTCCAAAACCTGAGAATTATGATCCGGCCCGGTTTGAACTGCTTGCGAAGATGATCGAAGCATGGGAAAAGGAAAAAGGCGCTCCGCCGAAAGTGAATGAGCTGATGGATCCGGGCAGAATTTCAAATTTTAAAACGGACACGAACAACAACAAGGCTTTTTCAACGGATCACATCGGCGGCAGCTGGACTTACCCGGACGCAACCTACGCGGAGCGTGACGAGATCTGGCAGGATCATTACGACTACCAGGCTGGGTTCATGTACTTCCTGGCGAACGACGAGCGGGTTCCGCAGGTGCTGCGCGATGAGATGAACACCTGGGGTCTGGCCAAAGATGAGTTTTTGGACACAAACCACTGGCCGCGTCAGCTATATGTGCGTGAAGGTCGGCGCATGGTCAGCGATTTTGTGATGGCGCAGCGGGACATCCAAACGTCGCGGACCAAGAATGACGTGATCGGCATGGGCAGCTATAACAGCGACAGCCACAACGTGCAGCGCTTTGAAAATGCAGAGGGTTTTGCGGAAAACGAAGGCGACATGCAGGTCAGTGTGAAGCCTTACCAAATCCCGTATCGGATCATGGTTCCAAAGAAAGCAGAGATTCAGAACCTGCTCGCGCCGGTAACAATGTCCGCCAGCCACGTTGCCTACAGCACTGTGCGCATGGAGCCGCAGTACATGATACTCGGCCAGGCAGCCGGCGTCGCCGCGACTATGGCGGCAAAGAACGACGTAGCCGTGCAGGATGTGGACCCGGCAGCCCTTACGGCCAGGTTGCGCGAGCTAAAGGCTGTGCTGGAATTGTAATTCTGCGCATAATCACAAAGATGTAAAGGCGTTGTGTCCAATTTGTCCTGCGTTTTTCGTTGTCTTATTGAACGACCAATTTGTTGATCACCAGATCAACCCAGAGGGAAGATTGATATGGATAAGCAGGACAAAAGCTCGGAGTATTTGCTGCTGTTCAAAGGCGGAGACTGGAAAGATAGCATGTCTCCGCAGGAACTGCAGGATGTCATGGGTCAGTGGATGGCCTGGTTTGAGCGCTGGACAGATAAAGGCGTCGTAAAGGGTGGTCAGCCGCTGCGCAGCGAAGGTCGAGTTGTGACCGGCAAGGCGGACGGTTCCGTGTCCGATGGTCCGTTCGCGGAATCAAAAGAGGCCATCGGCGGCTACTTCCTGCTAAGCGGAGTCAGCCTGGAGGAAGCGCTGGAAGTTGCGCGGGAGTGTCCGACGTTGAGATACGGGCTGACTGTAGAGGTGCGGCCTCTGGCAGAGATTTGCCCGATAATGGAACACCTGAACGAGCTGGCGGCAGGCGCAACGGCCTGAACCAGTGAGCGTAACGAATACAAAAAAAGATGCTCCGCCCGCCGGGCAAGTTGCCGGCCTGGCGGAGCATCTTTTTCGTGAGGAATACGGCAAGCTGGTTTCTGTGCTCACGCGCATCTTCGGCATTGATCGGCTACAGCTTGCGGAAGACGTGGTGCAGGAAGCGCTTGCGCGCGCCATGCAGACATGGCCCTACCATGGAGTCCCTGCCAATCCCGCCGGCTGGCTCACATTAACGGCAAAAAATATGGCCTTGGACGCAATGCGGCGCGACAAGGTTTTTCGCAGCAAGGAGCAGGATATTGCAGCGTCGCTGGAGGCATGGTCTCAGGGGGCAGTGGCCGGCGATTCTGTACGCCTTGAAAAGGAAATCAGCGATAATACGCTGCGGCTGATGTTTGCGTGCTGCCAT
The DNA here is from genome assembly GCA_038243585.1 of Candidatus Sumerlaeales bacterium. Classification (GTDB taxonomy): domain Bacteria; phylum Sumerlaeota; class Sumerlaeia; order Sumerlaeales; family Sumerlaeaceae; genus JAKFFN01. The sequence goes on from JBBSQY010000007.1 coordinate 82,917, forward strand.
CCTCTTATCGCCCAGGAGACGCAGACGGCGCTGGCATTGAAAACCCTTTGCGGATTCAGCGTGGCCGAAATAGCAAAAGCTTTTTTAACAACGGAAGCGGCAATCGCCAAGAGGCTGACGCGGGCAAAGCACACGATTCGTGAGTTGAATATTCCGTTTGAGATTCCAGCGGGTCAGGATATCGCGGAGCGCCTCAACGGCGTGTTGCAAACACTTTACCTGCTCTTTAATGAGGGATATAAAGCATCCAGCGGAGAGAACCTGCTCAGGGAAGATTTGTGCTTTGAAGCCATTCGTCTTACGACTCTCCTCGCGCAGCATCCGATCGGTAATCAGCCCCATGTTCATGCGCTGCTTGCGCTGATGCTGTTAAATGGCGGGCGACTCGCTTCGCGGATCGATGCGGCGGGTCATTTGCTTCGCCTGCGGGAACAGGATCGGACTCACTGGAATAGCAATATGATCGGGCGTGGACTCATCCATTTGGGTCAGTCGACTACGGGTGATGAGCTAAGCGAGTATCACCTTCAGGCGGGGATAGCCGCCTGTCACTGCATGGCCGCCGATTATGAATCGACCAACTGGCGGAGAATTCTGTCGCTGTATGATCTCTGGATGACAATAAACGATTCGCCGATAATCGCTCTGAATCGCGCTGTTGCGGTAGCCAACGTTCATGGACCGGATAAGGGCGTTGAGGCCGTGGCCGCCATCAAGAGCACGCGTCCTCTGGAAACATACTATCTGCACTACGCGGTGCTTGCCGAATTCGAGACCCAACGAGGCAATTTCGCAGTCGCTATTGGCCATCTTCACAAGGCGATTGAGTTTACAGAAGTCAGTTCAGAACGGGCGTTCCTGCGTAATCGCCTGCGGGAATGTGAGCTGCGCACATAAGACTGGTAGGCAGGGGACACCGGCTCATGGTGCCCCCCGCATTCGTTATTTCTTAAAAGGCGGAGGAAAGGGCTTGTCCTGATCCGACACACGAACAACTACGCCCCGAATTTTCCCGTTAAATTTAAAATCATCCGCGTACTCGCCTACTTGGCCCGCAGGGTCGTTTCCGACGGTCAGGCCTTCTTGCGGCGTTTGCGAGATACCACCCGGAACGTTACTGAGTCGGTCTTTGCCTTTCGTCTTGGCGATTCGCAGACTCATCGTGCCGTCCATTTTTAATTCCGCGGAGATCCGCGCTTTCACGCCTGTCTCTAAGGCCGTTTCCGACTGGATGCTGTAGAGTTTTCCTTCATTGCGAAACGCGAACGCCGGCTTTCCATCTATGCTATAAAGCGCATAGCCGAACAGGCTGCCACCCTGGCTGATAATAACGCCCTGATCGCCCCACTCGTCGACTTTGGCCACCACGCGGATTTCGCGACCAGCCAGCGGAGGGCGTTCACTTCCCTCCAGCGTATCGCCCGCCTTTAATTGAAAAACCGTCGTCGTCGTCACGTCCTCGTCCTCATCCTCGGCATGGCCACCGTCCCTGTCTTTTTCCCAGGTGCCCAGGGGAAGCACGTCGTTCTTCTTAGCCCATTCGTCCCATTGGGACGCCATGGTCTTTACGATGTCGGGGTGCTGCTCGGCGAGGTTGTTCATCTCCGCGCGATCTTTATCCATGTCATAAAGCTCCCATGGGCCCATGCCCAGGGTCACAATTTTCCATTTGCCGTCGCGCACGGCGCGGTTGCTCTCATGCTCCCAGAAGATAGGCGCGCCACGATCAAACTTATCCGCCTGCAGAAGCGGAAGTAGGCTTACGCCGGCAAGAGGCGCGATCCGATTGCCATTGTAGGTTTGCGGATAGCTCGTGCCAGCGGCGTCAACCACCGTCGCCATAACGTCGATCAGATGGCCGGGCTCACGGACAAGGCTGTTGTCCAGTTTATCCGGCACCCCACCGGGCCAGTGGACGATCAGGGGCGTCGCGATGCCGCCCTCGTGGGTGTAATGTTTGTATTGCCTGAATGGGGTGTCAGAAACGTTGGCCCAGTTTTCCCCATAAGAATTATAGGTATCCGCTGCGCCGGCCATCACGTCCGTTCCTGTCTTCACAGGGCGCCCGTCGCGAGTCTGCATGGGCGGCCATATTTTCTTTTGCAGGTCGTCCGGTCCCATGGGTTTCAGATCGTTAGGATAGTCGTCGCGGTTTTCCCGGCCAATGGTTTCCGCGCATCCGCCGTTGTCCTGCATATACATGATCAAAGTGTTCGACAGTAGGTCATCGGCCTTCAACTTTTCGACAACCCGCCCGATTCCGGTATCCATGCGGGTAATCATGGCCGCATAGGTTTCCATGGTACGCGCTTCCCAGGGTTTGTTTTCCACTGCGGACCAATCGCCGACCGTCGGCGACCATTGCAGATCCTGCGAAACAATGCCCAGCTTCTTCATTTTTTCGAATCGCGCCTGGCGTACGGATTCATAACCCGCGTCGTACTTGCCTTTCTGCTTTGCGATTTCCTCCGCGGGCGCGTGCAGGGGCCAGTGGGCGGCCGTATAGGCCATGTACATAAAGAACGGCTTGTCCGGGGCTTCCTTCTGGTGCTCGTCTACAAATTTGATGGCGTTATCGGTGATGGCGTCAGTGAAATAGTAATTATCCGGTTTGTACTCAGGATCGTTTTCAACGGTTATAAATTTATTTCCGCGGCAGAGCGTGGCGGGATCGTAATAGCTGCTGGCGCCGGTGATGATACCGTAATATTTTTGAAAGCCGCGCTGCATTGGCCACGAAACTTTAGAGCCGTTGGGAGATATGGCTCGGGCGACATGCCATTTGCCGACCATATAGGTGCTGTAGCCTGACTGTTTTAATACTTCTGCCATGGTCATGCTGTCCGTCGATAAGCGATCCGTGTATCCGGGATTGCCTGTTTGAGTAAGCATATGCCCTATCCCCGCCTGGTGAGGATAAAGCCCGGTGAGGAGTGAGGCCCGGGAAGGGCAGCAACGGGCTACGTTATAAAACTGCGTAAAGCGCACGCCTTCGCCGGCCAGCTTGTCGAGGTTGGGCGTTTCAATTTCGCCGCCATAGCTTCCGACATCAGAGAAGCCAACGTCGTCGCTCATGATGACAATGATATTTGGGCGTTCGGCCGCAGCGGAGCCCTGCTGAGGCGCGGAGGCAAAAACCAGCGCAGATGCCGCCGTATATAAAAGCCACAGGTTCTTCATTTGGATTCTCACTTGTCTGCCACCACTCCTGGTCTGGTTTCCAAAACGTTATTGCGTTTCCGAAGTCGGATGAAACAAATTTCAAGCTATCAATGCTTCAGGTACAATCAGAGGAATTTCCCATTAAATGTTTCTGGGATAATCCAAAAACAACACCCCGAAAAATAAGGATATTTGTATGATAAAAAGCCATCTTAAAGCATCGGTTCTGGCGAGCTCGTTTCTTATTTCGTCAGGAGCCCGGGCGACCCTGCCCGCCGGCTGGACCGCCGACGCCCACCCCAGCGCCACCATCACCATGGCGTCAGATCATGCGGTTTCTATAACGTCTCCCAACAATGTCCATGCCCATATTGAGCGCGACTTCAATCATGCGACGCCGGTTCGGGTTTCCGCCGCTATCAGATCCCCGGAAGTGGCAGATTGGGCACCATCCCTGTTTCTCTACTGGCAGCCCGGCACCTGGCTTCGCATCGGTTATTTGAGCGCCCACGACACTTATCACGTGAACGGTCCCGGCGTCTACGGTGTCATATCCCGTGAAGGTGCTTCCCCAATCAGCTATCGCCTGACGACTACCTCCAGCAGCGACTGGACGTATAACACGGACCATGGCGGACTCGACAAAGCTTCGGCAGACAGCCGACCTCATTACATGGCGATAGTGTTGACGGACGACGTTATCCATTTTCAGGTCAGCGACGACGGTGCAGTCTGGAATACCGTGCGCACCGTTGACCGCAACAGTGGAATGGCAGGTACGCCCGCAAAGTTAATTGTGGGCAAGGGCTATTATGAGGCCGGAACACATCCGGCGGCGGACCTTGATAATGACTACAGCGATCCCGGTCCCATGGTAGATGTGCAGATTACTGACTTAACCATTGAACCAGTGTCCGCAGCCGACTTGAAACAGGCCGCTGTGCCCGGTGAATACTTCCGCGACGTCTACGGCGAGCGAGAACTGGCTAAGCCCGGCGATCCGACGTTTGAATCTGTAGCCAGTCACTGGCCGCCCCTGCTCTATCCGCGAGATGCTATTGGGGTGGCGAATCATCCCGAAGAGTTTTCCATTCTCCCTAACGGCGTCATTGGCGCATGGCCGAATCACCTGCTTTATCCTAAAAACCACGACGCCCGCCGGGCATGGTTTGTCCTTGGAGACGAGGGCCACCGATTCGGTGGCGAAACCACTGTTACGCGGAAACTGGCGGCTGGCTGGCTGCCCATTCTGACATGTGGGTACGACCACGACGGACTCAAGTATGAGCAAACTATAGCTGCCTGGTCAGAGGGAATGAGCGCGGACACGCCCCTGATCGGACTGGTGCGAATGACCGTTCGAAACGAGCAGAAGCAGTCGGCCAGCTCCCGCCTTGCATTCTTTGCGGAGCACGAGAAAAAAGATATCGCAGTGTGGGAGAAGATGACCATTCCCGCTGGCGGCGAACAGACCGTATGGCTGGAGATTGACTTTCCCAATGGCAGCGACAAACCCATAACCGGCAGAAAAATTGACCAGGGTACTTACGACAAAAAGACGTCCGAAGTTTCTGATGCCTGGACAAAATTGATCGGTGAAGGGATGCAGATTTCCGTACCCGAAGAGCGCATCATGAATGCCTGGCGCGCATGGCAGGTTTGGATGCTCAGCGATGTTGACAAGGTCAACGGCCAGCTGGAATTCCACGACGGCGGCGGTGGATTTTACGAACTGGTTTACGGATTCAGCGCCGCCCGCGCCGCGGAAATGGCCGACCAGATCAACAGACCCTCCGCGGCCCGCGCGTGGCTGGAGGCTATGCTGTCCATGGGCGACAAGGATGGATTGCATGTCATTAATTTCGGACTGCCGGACCAGGGCTCTTTAATGAATGCGGTGGTCCACCATTACCGCTATTCCAGGGATAAGGAATGGCTGAAGAAGGTTGCTCCATCCCTTCTGAAAATGAGCCAATGGTCACGCAACGCCCGCGTTCAGGCCAAGGCGGAAACCCCAACGACAAGCCCTGCTTACGGCATGATAAAGGCCCGGCCCTATTGCGATCATCCCGATCCCGGATTCTATCTCATCTCAGACGTCCTACTGGCCACGGGTCTGCAAAATGTTGCGAGGGCACTGGCTGGCATCGGTATGGAGGACGATGCAAAATGGATTGCCGCCGAAGGCGAAGCCTATGCCGCCGACCTGCGCGATATCATCAAAAAGTCCGTGTTTACCGTGGACAATATGGAACTATTGCCCCTTTTCCCCGAAACAAAGGAATTGCTGCGCGCGACCGGCTGGATGGCCAGCGATTACTACAGCCTCTGCGTCACGTCCCTTCTGGAATCCGGCGGCGACATACTTCCTCATGACTCTCGTTACGCACAAAACATAGTGGAATCTCTGGAGCAACGCGGCGGCCTTCTAATGGGCGTTTCAAAGTTCTGGGGCGGCATCGATCATGCCTACACCGCCGGCTACTGGGCCAATCGTCTGCGCCACGGTGAACCGGAAAAGGCGCTTCTTGGCCTCTACGCATCCATGGCCTACGGCATGTCTCAAGACACCTTTGCATCGGTTGAAGTGACGTTTGCCAAAGACGGAAAGAACTTTCCGACTCTCCCTCACAACTACTCCAATCTTGAACAGATCCGGCTCGTGCGAAACCTGCTTGTTGATGAAGTTGGGGATGTGGTAGTGCTGGGTTCAGGCATAGCCCGCCACTGGCTGAAACAGGGAGAGAGCGTGGAAGTAAAGAATGCCGGAACACGATGGGGAACAGTCTCTTACCGGATAACCTCTCAAATCGACAGCCAGAAAATCCAGGTGACTCTATCGGCTCCGGAAGAAGCACCTCCCGGCGGCATCAAAATCGTCCTTCGCCATCCGGATGAAACGCTTCTAAAAGATGTGATCGTCACCGGGGCAGAGATCGCGGAAAAAGGCAATGACTACATACTATTGAAAAACGCCGCAGGCGACGTAAAGATGGAAGCTTCCTACTGACGCGTTGACAACCAGTAGTCGCGCGGCGGACTTTAAGACTGGCGCGGGCAGTCCCCGCGCCAGTATATTTTTTACAAACGTCAGGCTGTCTTTGGTGGGGGCAAAGTTGTTGCCACGACTACAGAGTCAAACTCACACTGCTTATGAGCCCCATCACAAAATGGTTTGTTATTCGACTTTCCGCATCGGCATAGCCCAATAGCTTTACGTCCACCCAGGTCATAGCTGTTGCCGCTGCCGTCCTTGATGACGAATTCGCCGCCGGATATCCTGATCGATCCATTATTGTTTACTGTAATTTCCACAACTTCGCTCATAACTGTCTGCTCTCTTTTTTGCCAACGTGCTATATTAGCTTTTGTCGTTCTTCCTGCAAATCCCGACCATGCGTCAAGCTTTGAAGTCACATATCATGTTTAAAACGAAGATGCGGCCCGTAATCAAGCCGAAGTTAAGCCGACCTTTCCCGGAGAAGCTTTACCACGCTTGTCATAAATTCATTGCCATTGACCGGCTTGGCCACATGCAGGTCATATCCGGCCTTCAACGCTCGATCGCGGTCTTCGGGGCGGGCAAACACCGTCACCGCTATTGCAGGCGAGGTCCGGCTGCTGAATTGTGACTGGCGCACCTCGCGGATGAAATCATAGCCGTCTCTGTCCGGCATTCCGATGTCGCTTATCAGCAGGTCAAAATAGTTTTCTTGGATCAATAAAATTGCATCCGCGACAGACTGGGCCACCTTCACGGACGCCGCTTGTTTTTCAAACATTCGTCTAAACAAGTCACATACAACAGGATCGTCGTCCACAACCAGCACCTGCAAATCCATAAAGTTTGCCGCTTCAGAATCGCTGTCGGTCTGCCCGCCCGGAACCGCCGCCTGCGCGTTATCAACCCATGGAAGCCGCACAATAAAAGTTGCTCCCTGTCCTTCGCCCGGACTTTCGACAGAAATTTCCCCTCCGTGCAGTTCAACGATGTTCTTGCAGATGGAAAGGCCAAGCCCCAGGCCGCCGGACCTTCGCGTGGTTGAACCATCCGCCTGAGTATACCTTTCGAACATTAAGGGCAGAAACGAGGCACTGATGCCGAGACCTGTATCAGAAATGCGGATTTCAATAAAATCGTCGATGCGATTTGCCGTCAAGTTCACCGCCCCTCCAGACGGCGTAAACTTTACGGCGTTGGAGAAAAGATTCCAGAAAACCTGTTTGAGGCGAGCGGGGTCGCCGGTCATTCTTTTAACGGACGGTTCTGTCTCAATAGTAATGCGGATTCCCTTGGCCGCCGCCGAAGGCCGAACCGTCTCCAGTGCGATATCCAGAACCTCAGTCAGACTAATTGTTTCCGCGTCCAGGCGGAATTTGCCCGAAACAATCCGGCTAATGTCCAGCAGATCCTCAATAAGCTCCGCCTGGGCCCTCGCACTTCGTTCGATGGTGAGGAGACCCTTTTCCAGGTCAGATGCCTCCCGGGAATCTTCCCTGAGAAGCTGCGCCCACCCCAGAATCGCATTCAAAGGAGTGCGAAGTTCATGAGCTAGCAGCGCGAGAAACTCATCCTTCGCGCGACCCGCCTGCTCGACTTCCGCTCGCGCAGCCCTCTCGCTCACCAGCAATTGTTCGCGCAAGGCTTCCGTCTCTTTCCGTTCGGTAATATCCATGAAAGAGGTAATCGCGCCGGTCACTTGCCCCTGTCCGTCCTTCAACACGGAAAAATTGACCAGAATCGGCAGCCGAGAACCATCCGGCCGTTCCATATACATTTCCACGTCACGCTTTGGAATTCCCGTTTGCATCACTTTAAGGACGGGGTGCTCAGCGTCGGGCACCATAGCGCCGTCCGGCAGCCACATTTTTACCGAGCCGCAAGGGGTCTTGGTCCACGTTTCTGGTTCTTTCCCCCAAAGTTCCACCGCTCGCGGGTTATATTGTTGGATCACGCCCTCTTGGTCACACACGAAAACGCCCATGGGTGACGAGGTAAACAAAGCGCGGTATCGCTGTTCGTGCTCGGCTAATCGTTCTTCTGCCCGCCTCCGCACGTCCATTTCCTCACGCAGTTGGCCGTTCAGCTTCTCCGCCGCTTCGGTCAGCTCATGCTGGCGCACCGACCCCAGCATCAGCGCCTCGTTCATGGCTATGGTATTTTTGTGAGCCTTCACGCTCTCGGCGATCTGAATCAATATGTTGGCGACACCGGCTGTTGCCAGCACCGGCCATACGGTATACGACCAGAATAACTTATGAGGGTGGGCGGGGTCATGCTCTGTGTAGCTTTCCGGTCTGTCCGTTTGCAATACGCGATCAATCATCTTAAAGCACGCATCTTTTTCCGGCATCAACTCGTCGAAAGGCTTTCCAATGACTTCCGCAAGCGGCATATCCACCAGGCAGCAAAAGGCCGGATTGGCGTAACGGACCAGGTGAGAGTCCCCTTCTACCGTGACAATGGATAGCGGAGCATGATCGTTAATTGCAAGGCACAGGTCGGGAAAATCTGCCGGCAGATTTCCCGCTATGGGTGGCGGGTTTGTTTTCATTTAGCTACGAGTTTCGCTTTGGGTTCGGGCGCTGGTTCATCTTCTTGAAACTCCCGCGGACCTGCGCGCCGGGGTATACCCGTAATCAGACCGACGTAATCCGTCCGTCGCGGATGAATGACCACGACGCCCTTGTCTGTGATCACATACTCGCGGATGTCCTTGCTGTGGTTTCCCCCGCGCATTTTAATCACCATCATAATCTTTCGCAGCTGACCGTCGATCTCCACATAACGCATTCGTAAAATGTCGTCAGTGAGAAACGAAATCGTATAATTGCTAAACGGCAGCGCGGTAAAAGTATCTTCCACCTCGACCGTGCTGATAATTGTCACGCCGGCGCCCGTCAGCGCTCCGATCATCCGGTAGAGGGATTCGCGGAAGTCGGTGCGAAATCCCGGCGCCAGCGCCATTTCAAATCCGACCAGCGAATCGATGACCAGACGTTTCGCCCCCACTCGTTCAACAGCGTCCAATATCTCCTGCATCGTTTCATCGACTGACAGGTCGAGCGGGCGAAGATACAGGATTTCGAGAGTTCCCTTTTCCTGCGGCGTTTTAAGATCCAGCCCAAAATTGTCCGCGCGATTCGTATATCCTGGCGGGCGTTCTTCGAAGATTGCCATAATCCCGGATTCGCCGTTACGCAAACCTTCAGCAATAAATTGCGTAGCCAGCGCAGACTTACCCGTGCCAGAAGGTCCTGCGATCAAAAGGCTGTCGCCTTCCCGAATCCCCCCGCCCATCATTTCGTCGAGGTCGGGTATGCCAATGGAAAGCTTTCGCCCGCGCAATGGTTTCGTTTTTTTCCCCACCAGACCCAACGTCCGCGAAAACGCCTGTAATCCGTCGTCGCCTATCCGGATGGTATGCAGCCCCGGCACCGATCCCTGCCCGCGCAGCTTCAAGATCTGTAGCTTGCGGACAACGGAATTTCTCTCCACTACCTGCGAAAGCCAGTAAATGCCGTCGACGATAGTGAACAGGGGGTTATCCCGAATCTCGTCCCGTTCATACTCGCCCACCAGAAAAGTCGTCGCTTCCCAGCTGGTAAGAAATTGCGCCAGGCCCTGGATAAACGTCTGCATCTCCACTTCGCTTGCGCCGGCTACCGCCCGGCGCATCACTGTGCGAAACGAATCCACGACTACGACACTCGGATTGGCCTCGGTAACCTGCTGAATGATCGACTGTAACACAGCGCCGAGATCCTGTTTCATGACCACTTCGCTCAGGTTTCTGAAATGGATGGCCGTGCCTAGCTTCGACTCGTCGAAAAAAGAGAACTGCTGCTGATACCGCAGCATCTTGATGGCGGGCTCACCGAGTACGGTAAAATAAAGAGCCGGTTTCTTTTCTGTCGCGTTGGCAAAAATGATTTGATGCGCCATCGTCGTCTTACCGCAACCGGGCGTGCCGGCAATAATGTTAAAAGAAAATTCCGGAATTCCGCCGCCCAGGATATCGTCAAGACCCCGTACTCCGGATGGAATCTTTTTAATAATAACTTTAGACGGCAGACGGTCCGCAGCATGGGCCGGCTTGCCGTCAGCCGATTTGTCTTGTTTTTTCATTGTTTTTCTGTGTCCTCAAAACTCGAAGCATCGAGTGGAAAGTTTGGCCAGATCTGGCTCACGAGATTCATCGTTAAAGTCACTCCAATAAAAGCGACCAGCAGTCCCAGCAACTGGGTGAGCATTGCGACTTTCCCATCAGCCTGCTCATCCGGCGTTTGTTGAAGAAGAGCTTCATCTAAACCCTCAAAAGATCCATCCGGATTTAAACGTATCGTCTGAAGCCAGCCAGCTTCCTCCTTGGCCAAAACCTGTGAACGCGCAAGCAGTGCATGAAATCCTGCCGCTCCCATCAGATGTGTCAGCGGCGAGCGTAGCCTCTCACAGGCGAAAAAGCAAGACGTGCGGTCATCATTATTTTTGTTTTCGATGGCATCAAACTCAATAAGGCGTTCTGCCAGACCGTGTAAATTGGAAGTCGAATGGCTCACCTGGAAACAGCTGTCAACGAGAGCGGGCGGGGAGACAACAGGGTCGCTCGCCGCAGGCGGTGACAGCAGGCCGACGCAAATTGCGACAGGGGACCAGTTCGCTTTATTTTATGAGGCATAGGCATATAAGTTACCACTACCATGAGCATTCTGATAAATTACGGCTGACGCAAGGACTAAAGAGTGAAGCTCAATCAACTTAACCCGCCCAACCTGGAATCTTACTTTGACGGTTAACGTCGGTTTATAGGATAGGTATTAATAGTATCTGCCCGCCAGGTACACATCCTCGGCCACGGTCAGGTAAGATAATGCTTCGTTCGTGATGTTGCGCGTGTCTTGATGGGACTCTTCGCCCACCTCGCCGCCGGTTACCGTCTGGTCAAAATTGAACAGCTTCGGCTTTTGCTGAGGGCGGAGCATGAGCGCCTTATCTCCGCGCACATAAGCATAGGCGCCGTAATAATGCATCAGGGCGGCACCCTCATCAGCGCGTATGCTTAGCAGATCGCGGCCAAAACCCATATAGCGGCTGTCACCACCCAGCAGGGCCGCTAGCGTGGGAAGCACATCAAGCTGTGAGCCCAGCGTGTCTATTCGGCGTGGCTCAAAACCCTCTAGCCCGGGTGCCAGGATGAGTAACGGGATATGAAACCGCTCTACCGGCACCAGTCCTCGACCGTGTACCGCGCTGCCGTGATCAGCCACAAATACGAATACGGTGTTCTCCCACTGAGGCAATTGCCGTGCTTTTTCGATGAACTGCCCCATGGCAAAATCGGCATACTGGAAGGTGCTCTCGATGTCACTTTTTGGATAGATGGGGTCGATTTTGTCCGGTGGCCAGGTGTATGGCCGGTGGTTTGATATGGTCAGAAAGAAGCCAAACAACGGGTTGTCAGGAGTACGGGTGGCAAGATCTGCAAGCACTGCATCGTACAGGTTTTCATCCGAGTGGCCCCAGTTGGTGGTCCATACCGGGTCTTTGACGTCGTGCTGTTCAAAGGTGGAATCGAAACCGTTTGATAGCATGAAACCGCTCATGTTGTCAAACGATGCATCCCCACCGTAATAGAACTTCGTATCGTAACCGCGCTGTTTGAAAAACCTGGCAGCCGTAAAGGTGTGTCCGTGGCTGCGCTGGCGCTTGATTGTGCTGACACCAGGCAAGGGAGGAAGGCCGCACAAAACGGCTTCTATGCCGCGGGCGGTGCGATCGCCATTGGCATACATGCGAGTAAACAGCAGCCCATCTTCGGCCAGTCTGTCGAAGTGTGGCGATACCCCTCGCGGTGAACCAAGCGACCCGATGTGTGCTGCGGCGTGGCTTTCCATCAGCACCATAATTACATTAGGTCGCGCTTGGACACCGGGGCGATGATCTATTCGATCCAGTGCATTTCGTGGATCGGGGGAGAATTCGATTGTGTCCGTTTTCAATATCGAGCGCAGGCGTTCTCTCGTCTTGTCGATATCCTGTTTTTTAAACAGCGTACCCACGCGCCCGCCGCGATGCCACTCATCATAGAAAATGCGGATGAGCTGATAATAGCCGTTAGCCGCCAGTTGATTGATGATCTTGGAGTTGGTGAATTCAATAAAGTTAATGCCGATGGGGCGATGCTTCAGACCGCGGCAACCCGCGACGATCCACGCCAGTCCCAGCACGCTTTGCAGTATTAACGCCCACCAGGGGTTATCAAAATCTGCAGCCCACCGCAGTAAACCCCACGATGTAAACAGCAGCGCCGCCACCGCCGCAGCGACACCGAGACCAGCGCGTACAACAGGGTAATCATGCCAGATCATACCAGTGATTTCGCCCTTGCCGGGGCGCATGTACTCGATAGCTATCTGGTTAAACTTCGCACCGTATTCGTTGTAATAATAAAACTCGGCCACGCTGCCAAATACCAGGGTGGTAAAGATTATGCCAAGCCAGACGAGCAGGCCAATGACAACAGGCGTGCTGTCGAACAGGGCATCAGGCAAACCGCACACAATGAACAGCATCGGAAACAGCAGATAGCCGGATACGATCCAGTCGACCCGCAAGCCGATAAAAAAAGCGCGCCGAAGCGCGCCGGGTGCAGCATGAGAAAACCTGTCGCGATGGCCTAGGTAAACGGCATAGCGTGACATGGAAAAGATCATTATAATCAACAGCTGAACGAAAAGAAGCACAGCTAAACGGGTGAAAAACATATGTTGCCTCTGGCAGCCGGATCAAAGTGAGAAATGTGAGAGCGAACACACAGACAACGCATCAATGTTTTTGTTGTACCTCGGGTGCAGAAAATGCCAAGGCGCTTTTTGATTTTAGCCGGTGATTAATCCCTTTTCATAGTCCAACCAGGTGCGCCGTTGCCGAATCTATCTTCGCGGGAACATATCTGGGTTGTCGGTAAAGAGCGCGTCAATACCGTTATCGTAGAGATAATGGGCCATCTCGGCGCGCAGATCGGTAAAGCCTTCGGCCTTGTCTGCTGGTCGAAAGGTGTAAGGCATGACCTTGATGCCAGCGGCGTGGGCGGCGTCTACGAACTCTTTGGTGGCATCGGTTTTGTATGGGCCAATCCACTCGAACTTCAGTTTTTTTGCAGTCTTAATGTCGCCCATTACATCCTTCACGCGCTTGGATCGCAGCCAGAGCTCTGGCAGGTCTATACCGTTTTTACGCAAAGCGAGCATGCGGTCGTGGTGAAAGCATTGCATGACTATTGGGGTGTTTGGGTCGGCGCCGCGCTTATCCAGTCCATTTTTGCGGAGCGTGTCGGCTACCATTTTCTCCATGTCAAAGCCCAGCTTCTTGTATTCGGGGAGGCTTTTGATTTCCGGGCAGAGTCCAGCTTTGCCTCGAATGGCGTCGATGGCCTCTTGCCAGGTGGGGATGGTGGTTGCGGGAAACTGGCCGTCCGTTCGTGAACCGGCTTTGAGTTGCTTTATCTCTGCCATGGTAAACTTATGAATTGGCCAGGTTTTTACCATTTTGCCGCCGACTGTTTTTTCTTCAAACCGGTCAGGAAACACGTCTTCGATGTTGGTGGTGGCTTCGAGAGAGACGTCGTGTATACAAACCAGGATGCCGTCCTTGGTGATGTTCAGATCCTGCTCGACCAGATCAGCGCCTTGTTTAATGGCCAGCATGTAGGCGGGTATGGTGTTTTCTGGCGCGTAGGATGATGCTCCGCGATGGGCGACAAGGATCTTATTATGGACGGGGCGATCAGGCTTCATGGTCGCTGTAATGGTTGCCCAGGTGTCGGATGGCAACACAGCGGCTGCTCCGCCCGCAATGCTTAAGGATTTCAAGAACGAACGACGATTCATAATAAGGCTCCTGTTTATAAGTTGAGTGAGATGAGTGGGCTCGCGTTACTAGCTATCGACAAACGAAAAGTTGAATCTCTGAAAGATAAGCCAACACGGCCTCAGCGTATTAGTTTGGATGACCTCCCTGTGTAGCTCCATGCTCTCAGCATGGTCAAAAAAACCTGCAGTTTCTCATCATATTGTGTTTGATTTGCCATGATTGGCTAGCCCAAATAAAAACCTCTACAAATATTTTTCCCCAACGCTTTCAAATTATGTCTCTCTTTAAATGGAGCCTTCATTGCCAAACCTTAATTCTCAATTGCGCCTGTTGTCACGGATCAGCCTTATTGTTATCGTTGGATTTTCAATAGCCTCGACGGACGTCAACGCTCAGGATGTCTCTAGCCAATGGACTTTTATGAAGGGGTCAACGAAGGTTTATGATCCAGGCTTCGGTGTAAAAGGCGTAGCGAGCGTGCAGAATACCCCCA
>JBBSQY010000008.1:0-94895 GCA_038243585.1 Candidatus Sumerlaeales bacterium
CTACGTCGTGATAGCCACCTTCGCCCTGAACGGCCCAAATCGCTGCAGTGGGCTTGATGTGACTCGCTATAGTGCCGAATCACTTCTTGCCGACTTTGGCCCAGAGTGGAAGCTCTTGGCGTCTAGCACTGTGGCCCACCAGACTCCCTGGCAGGCAGAGCAGATGTTCACGTACTGCATTATAACCAAATCAGCAAGCGTTGATTAAACGACACGTACGGCGCCTACTGTTTTTCACTCTTCGCTAGTTGTGTAGCAGGTTGCTCAGCCCAATATCCACCTGATGGGATGTCTCAAACGCTTCATTAAGAATGGTCGCACAGCATCCGCGACCTTCTGGCCCGATCAGAGTGCTGGCGTTACTCCTGGCATACTCTTCGATCTGAAACCGTCGTTGGAGTCGGTTATCTATTCGATGTCCAGACCGATCTTTAGACTGACTAATTTGTTCTGGATCAAAAATGTATATAGCACAGGCGCAGGATCCCATATCCAGGCCGCACATTAACCGTCAGATGGAAAAGAATCTAAAATGCTGTCTCGCATCGTTCGACAAATCCTTCAAGCCACAGTCTATGACGTTGCCGTAGAAACTCCCCTCGAACCAGCGCCCCGAATTAGCGAACGCTTAAACAACAACATCCGAATAAAGCGGGAAGATTTACAGCCCGTTTTTTCCTTCAAACTACGCGGTGCGTATAACCGCATCAGCCAGCTATCGTCCTCTCAAATGAAACTCGGGGTGATAACAGCATCAGCAGGCAACCATGCCCAGGGTGTGGCATTGTCTGCCCAGAAGCTTGGCATTCGCGCCATAATTGTTATGCCACAGACCACTCCCGAAATTAAGATTCAGGCTGTGATTCGCCTGGGTGGCGAAGTCGTTTTGCATGGCGACTCGTTTGATGTTGCCAATGAACACGCCATGCAGCGTGCGCAAGACGAAGGCTTAACTTTCATTCCGCCGTATGACGATGAGATGGTCATTGCAGGACAAGGCACCATCGCTGATGAAATTTTGCGTCAGTGGCGGGATGTCGAATACGTGTTCGTTGCCGTAGGCGGTGGCGGCTTAATTGCAGGCGTAGCCGCCTACCTCGGATATGTCGCTCCCCACGTAAAGGTCATCCCTGTCGAGTACGAAGAGTCCGCTTGTCTCAAAGCCGCGTTCGAGCAGAACACCCGCGTTTCCCTTCCCCATGTCGGCCTGTTCGCCGACGGAACCGCCGTAGCGCAAATCGGCAAAATACCATTTGAGATTATCCAGCTGCCTAAGTCCGACGACTCCGGACCAATCGTGGAACGCGAAGTCGTGCTAGTAACCACAGACGAGATCTGTGCAGCGATTAAAGACACCTTCGATGAATGTCGCAGCATAGTAGAACCATCAGGCGCGATGGCCCTCGCGGGAATTAAAAAATACGTAGAACAGCACAAGGTCCAAAACAGAAACATGGTATCAATAGTGTGTGGTGCAAATATGAACTTCGACCGCTTGCGCTACATCGCAGAGAGAACAGAAATCGGCGAACGCCGGGAAGCCATCTTTGCCGTCGCCATTCCAGAAGAAAAAGGTTCATTCCTCAACTTTTGCCGCACCCTTCAGGGCCGCAACATTACAGAATTTAATTACCGCGCCAGCAGCGACGACAAAGCCCAGGTCTTTGTCGGGATCAGCTTAAAGGGAGGCGAAGCTGAGCGCCACGAAATCCACGATCTTTTAAGTGCGAAATATGACGTTGATGATTTGTCTGATGATGAAGTTGCGAAGTTGCACATTCGCTACCTGGTAGGCGGACGGGCCACCATTGAAAATGAACGTTTGTTTCGCGTAGAATTCCCAGAGCGTCCCGGCGCACTATTGACATTCCTGGAGCGCTTGGGCCCTGCCTATAACATCACCCTGTTTCATTACAGGAATCACGGCGCCGCCGAAGGCCGCGTACTGGTTGGCCTGGAGGCGACCGATGCCAAACTTAACCCATCCGGATTAATTGACAGACTAGAGGCCATCAGCTATCCCTATGATGAGATCAGTCAAAATATAGGCTATCAACGTTTCTTAAAATGACCTGAAATACAAGAATCCGAAACCTGATTAGCAAAACCCTTCCACGCCTTGGCCTTAGCTTTTGCTTTTCTTGCTTTTGCTTTTCCTTTGTGCCTTTGAGTCTTTGTGTCAAACTTCGCCAACCCCACTACCATCCCATGCAGCCCCCACCACCCGCTCCGCGCTTACCCTCGCCATCCTCGTCATCAAAACTTTCCTCCCTCCAATTCCTCGCGGCAAAGCCGCACCACAATTCGTAATTCGTAATTTGTAATTCGTAATTAAAAAAAACTGTGCCCACAGACACCCATACGCACCCATGCGGGAATTCCCATCCGCAATTTCCCATGCTCTAATCCTTCTCAATCACATCCAGAAAAGGAGCAAAGCAATGCAAGACCCAAACAACACCCCAGGCAGCGCAATCCCCAAATCCCCCGACGAACAACCCGAAGACGATACCGAAGAAATCCAATACATGCACCAATCCCCCAACGGATTCAAAACCCCCTACTACCAATGGACCGGCAACCTCGTTAACGAAACAAGACCCACCGACTACATCGACGTCCCCGAACACCTTTACCGCAATATGAAAGTAGCAAACGGCCAGCCGTTCCGCCGCGCCCTGGCCGACGAAGAAGAAACCGGCCTGCCCCTGCCCCGCACCTACGGGACCCTTATGCTGCCCGACTCCTTTGATCCCGTCGCCAACCCCGAACTTGAGCCCGACTCCCCGCCCGGTATACCAATGCACGCCCACCCGCCCGACGCCAAGGCCCACGAAGTTCTCGCCGGCATGGCCCAGGATATGGTCGAAGTCGGTTCCGTCATGGTCGCCCGCATGCGCGTCGCCATCGGTTACGAACCCGACGCCAAAATGATCCGCCTCTACAAGGAACTCGCCGTCGCCCTCTCGAAAATGTACTACGTCACCCGCGAACACGACCAATCCAAACAGAAAGCAAAATCCGCCAATCAACCAAAACGCCCCCCCGGACGCCCCCGCAAATCCAGCCAGCCCACCTGAAAAAAGTAAGAGAGGGGGGAGTATTATTTAATTATCCAGTTCTTTGAAATCAAATCATTTACGCCGCAAAAAAAATACCGTCACCCCCCCCTGGAGCGTCCATCTTCTATGTTCCGCCCACATACTGGACGGGGTATCCGGCGTTAGCCTCGGGGTCACCAACAACGGCGGGATAATCTGGTATAAACGGAATCGATAGGCTCTTAAGGGGGAGCGTGGCTCAGCCTGGGTTTAGGCCGGCAGGGTTACCGGCGCTTCCAGGGGGAGTAACTACAGCAGGCGCTTCGGTGCCTGGTTCGATTATCTCGAGCCCGTCTGGCAGTTCGGCCGTTGTTCCATCTGGATGAATCACAACGACGTCCCATTTTCCAACCAACGGCGCTTCGTTTAGGGTACGCATGATTGTCAGAGCGTTTCCGCCCTCTTCAATAATTTCCGGGAATGTGGTTTCTTCCTTGTTCCTGCGAAACTCGACTCTTGCCCCGGAAAGATTTTTGCCAGTAATCGTAATTGAGGTATCCTCATTCTGGGGTATCGTCGCCGGTTGAATGCTTATGCTTTCTGCCGGAGCGGAAACTTCAACCGCGGGGGCCACGGCTGGCGCTGAAGTCGCAGAGCCAGTGGTGGCTGCTTCCAGGACGGGTGTCGTTATCGTGATTTCTGAGTCTTCCGCTCTCGGGCTAGATGGGGTATTTGCCTGGAGATCCGTTGCTGGGGATTTTTCAGATTCTGAAGAGACTGGCAGGTCTGGTGCTGGTTGAACAGCAATCGACGGCGTCTCCTGGTCTTTGCCGGAGTCGTTAGAAGTGTTTTGAGTAAGCTCACCGTCAGGTGCGTTTGATGTTTTTGTGCTGGATTCTACTCCGCAGCCGCAAATGAGGATTATAAAACACAGACTTACAGCCATGCAGATATTTTTGATACAAGGGGTTTCCATAGTTTTACTCTCCAAAGAACGACTCTACAAATAATACGATTTCATGATATAGCAATAATAAACAGGGTGAGGGACCCGTCTTACGACAATGGCCTGAGCCCATTTGCTCTTTAAATACAATATATTATTCGCAATCTGAGCAAATGCGCGGACTCGTGCTTGACTAGGTCGTCCAGATGGCATATAAAAGAGTTGTAAAATGCAGACGCTACGAAAGGTTTAATTTCTTTCGCTCCCGCTGATCTCCCTGTTCCGGAAAGGAACTTTTTAGGATGTTTAGTTTTATTTTAGAGCGGGTAATGCTGAGGCAGCCAACTCTGTGCGTTGTTATTGCAGGGGTCGCTTCTCTGGGAAGCGCGGCACCTTACAGTTCCA
The DNA here is from genome assembly GCA_038243585.1 of Candidatus Sumerlaeales bacterium. Lineage (GTDB taxonomy): Bacteria > Sumerlaeota > Sumerlaeia > Sumerlaeales > Sumerlaeaceae > JAKFFN01. The sequence continues at coordinate 4,393 of JBBSQY010000008.1, forward strand.
CAGGCAGCGGTAGCTCAACTATCGGAGCAGGCGGAAATTACGCTACTATATCAGCAGCCTGCGCGGCTGTGACGGCTGCGGGCTCGCGAGACGCCAGCGAATGGACATTCCTAATAACAGGAAATGTGACCGAAACCGCTAACTCCTCTTTGATGTGTACTGTTAATCCTGCAGGCGGCATCACGTTTAGGCCCCAGAGCGGGAAGCAGGTTACTGTAACATGGCCGTTACTTGCTGATAGCGCAGGGATTAGCGGACGTATCGTTGTCGGCGGCTCTACCGCAACTGCAACAGTTAAGAAAACAGACAATATCACCTTTGACGGCAGCAACACCCCTGGCGGCTCCACACGCGATATGTTTTTTGTAGGAGCAGCCGCCGAAACAACTTCTGGATATTTTGTTACAGTAGCTGGAAATAGCGATTCCTTCATAGCTCGTAATCTTTCAATTCAGGGATTAAGCACAGCAGCGAATGCGTCCTGTATCGCTTTCAGGCCTTCCTTTTCTGACACTGGTGCCAGCGGAAACTACTGTCCCGATAACTGGATAGTAGACAATTGTTTGCTCCAGCAGATATCGTCAGCCTCTGGACAGGGCATTAACGGCACAGCTGTACGGGGAACAGTTCCTTCAGGAACTGCAATGAGCGGTTGGTCTATCACCAACAATACATTTGTCCATGGCTCCCGGGCAATTTTTCTAACCTCGGCTGGCGGCAATATATCCGGGAATACCTTCCGGCAAACTCTTGGGGCTGCTAACCAGGATAGCTGTATTTTACATAACAGCACAAACGGCGCAACCGGGTGGACATGGACCATTGATAAAAACGTTTTTGATGTTATAACCAGCCCAAACGTCAGCCCGGGTGATTTTGGTACGGCAGTCATGATTGTAGGCCCCGGTTCTGGGGCTGGTACTTACCATATTACAAACAATAGCATTGCCGGCTTTAACTTCACCGGAGCTACTTCTGTGGACCAGAATTATCAAGCCATTCGAGTTGGCGGCACCAGCTCTATGATTGTAAATATTGAGCACAATTCTATTAGCATGCCAAACACGCCCCGGGCGACTGGAGTAACGGCCGGGCGTGTTGCCGCGATTTCACGCACTAATGCGACGGCAACTCCTGCTGTTTTAAGCGTAAAAAACAACATCATCCGCTTTTTACAAACAACTGGAAATCCTGCTGCTGTGTTTGCAGCATCCAGTCCAAACCTTACCATTGACGGAAACAATATTGTTACGGCCGGCTCTAATCATTTCGGGTCGATAGCAGGTGTCACTTATAATACCTTTCCGGCGTGGCAAGGTGCGGGGTACGACATTAATGGACAAAATATAGACCCAACCACTACAACTGGCGGAGCATGGGCATCTCCCAATCTAAACCAAATGGGTGACCTCCACTTCCTTGACGCACCTACAAATTTGCTAAAATCCACTGTGGCTAACACATCTGCTAATTCTGCCAATGACATTGATGGCGAATCCCGCGGGGTTACAGGTAATTACTATCCTGGATCTGATCAGCCTAATGCCTTTGCAATCTATTCCTGGGTAGGCGGCGCAACTGGAGACATGAGTGTTGCCTCAAATTGGTCAGACGGAGCTAATCCTAGGACAACACCAAAAGCGACGGACATTTTGCAGGTTAATTCCGGAGGCCCGGTTACCATTTTAGTTCGGGATCAGCACATTAGCGGCTTGCAGATCAGTAATGCAACCGCTTTGACTTTGCGCCAGTTTTATACAGCCTCTGCAATCAATCATCGTCTGGCTGTATTGGACGGGAACAATGGTCCTGCGGGAGATTTGGTAGTTGATCTCAACTCCTCAGTAACTTACACTGGCGGAACTCCTATCATAACCGAATTGACCTCTTCTGCCCCCAATGCCGCCACGGGGGAAATTAACGGAGATATTCTATTTGCTTCCACTGCAGCAAGTGCAGGTCACAGAATATTTGTAAGGTCCCTTGCTGGACTTATATTTAGGTCTGGGGCATCATGCTCAATGGCTCCTTCCAGCACTGGAGGCGGGACGGGTTTCGGAGCAGTCGCAGATTCACCTGTTGGCTCAGTTAAATTTGAATCTGGTTCCACATGGAACCAATCTGCCACGAAGGCAGGCGTGCGATCCGGCGGAACGGGATCGTCTCCGTTCTCTACGTCAGGCGGAGCCGGCATTGCCACCTTCGAACCCGGCAGCAACTTTATAAATTGGGGAAGTACTGCAAGCGTCCTACTTGATGTAACTGGTCGCACATTTGGAAACTATGTGTGGCGCAGTGGCTTTAACGCAACGGATTCTGGAGCCATGGCGATGGTAATAACCGACACTTTGACTCTTGGTGCTTCCGGACTTGCCACAGCAGGAACACTTACTTTTGGTACAGGAACGTCAGCCACTGTTGCGGGTTTATTTATTGAAAGTGGCACCAACGTCGGCTCGTTTGTCGATAACGGAGTGGCGCCCGTTCCAAGTGACTTCACCTTCACCGGCAATATCGACATTAGCGCTAATCCAACAAACTTCACGCCTAATCACAGCGCCGATCGCCTTTATCGAATTGCTGGCACCACGACTCAGACCATTAATTTTTCTGACCTGCTCCTTGCGAAAATCGATATCGTAACATCAGGCGGCGACGTCAACATGACCGGCGGGTTGAGGGTTGGATCGGTGCTTAAAATCAACCTCTCAGCAGGAAACATACTTAATGGTGCAAATGTGCTGGAACTTGGTACAGGTGTTGGCAACGTTGGCACTTACACTCAGACCGCAGGGCATGTAGTTGGTCAGTTTAAGCGGTGGATGGGTCCGAATATTAGCGCTTGGCCTTTTCCGATTGGAACTGTCACGGCAGACCGTGCTGCAGTCATTGACTTTACCACTGCACCAACCGCAGGAGGCTCGCTTACGGCCAGCTTTATCGCCTCTGATCCGGGCGACAGCGGAATGCCTTTGTCAGACGACATTAACCTCACTACAGTTGCCAGCGATGGTTTCTGGACGGTGACTGCTGCGGATGGTTTGGCAGGAGGCACCTATACTGCATTGTTAAACGCTTCAGGGTTTGCTGATATCACGGACGCAAGCGGCCTGCGGATAGTAAAGCGTACGACTGCCGGACCCGGCGCTTGGACGATTGATGGAACTCCTGGAACGAATTCTGGCGCTGTTGTGGTTCGGACAGGCATGAGCGGGTTCTCCGACTTCTCGGTTGCTGGTAACTCGCAGGTACCTGTTAGCCTATCAGGTTTCACCCTGGAGTAGCTTCTGCACTTAGTTTATAGTGGCGGTCTGCTTCTGGGCCGCCACATTTTTTAAAAGATGGGGGGTTGCAGCTGCAGCAAATTGGTTTTGCTATTGGGAGTGCGAAATACACCCTTTCGGGTCGTTGTGGCAATATCTAACCCTATAGCCGTCCGACAGTGGGATTGCCGCCCCGTCATCGCTTTCTTTGTTGCCATGCCGCCGCGCCGGGGGTTGCAATTCCTCCCATGACTGATCATTCTAAAGCCGCTGCCCGTGTCGCCGAACTCCGACGGGAAATCGTGCGCCATAATGCGCTTTATTATGAGATGAGCACGCCGGAGATCAGCGATCGCGAGTACGATTTGCTGTTGACGGAACTGGAACAACTGGAAGAACGTTTTCCGGAACTTGTAACCCCGGACAGCCCGTCCCGCCGAGTAGGCAGCAGCCTGACCACTGAAGGTCCGGCCTTGTTTGACCAAGTGGCCCACGCCGTGCCAATGATGTCTATTTCCAACAGTTATGACCCGGCGGATGTGCGAGACTTTGATGGCCGCGTCCGGCGACTGCTGGATCATTCTGGCGGCATTGAGTATGTGGTGGAACTGAAGATCGACGGCGTTGCCGTCAGCCTGCGCTATGAGGACGGCCGCCTGGCCTACGGCCTGACCCGTGGCAATGGTGAAGTGGGCGAGGTTATCACGCCGAACCTGGCGACGATCACCGACATCCCCGCCCGCCTTCCCGCCCAATTGGCTCCGTCAGGCAGCGTGCTGGAAGTTCGTGGCGAGGTGTATATGGAATCAGCAGATTTTAAGCAACTGAATGAAAACCTGCCAGAAGAGGAACGGTTCGCCAACCCTCGAAACCTGACCGCAGGCAGCCTGAAACAGAAGGACTCGAAGGTGACAGGCAGCCGCCCGCTGCGGATGTTCTGCTATGGCCTGGGTGCCAGCACCCTTGAAGCTCCACCCACCCACGCTCGATTCTTGGAGTGGCTGACAGAATTCGGCTTTCAGGTGAATCCAAACCGCATTGTCGCCAGCTCCATCGAGGATGTGCAGCAGGCCATTGAAAGCTGGGAAGGCCGCCGTCAGGCGCTCCCCTATCAGACGGACGGCCTGGTGATCAAAGTCAACCGCCGCGACTGGTGGCCGGCCCTTGGTGCCACCAGCAAAAGCCCCCGTTATATGACGGCCTACAAGTTCAGTGCAGAGCAGGCGGTGACGACTCTGGAAGACATCTCCTGCCAGGTGGGGCGGCTGGGAACGGTCACCCCGGTGGCGCACCTGAAACCGGTTTTCCTGGCCGGATCAACCGTCGCCCGCGCTACCCTCCATAACGCCGACGAACTGGAACGTCTGGGCGTGATGATCGGCGATCAGGTAGTAGTGGAAAAAGCCGGCGACATCATCCCGAAAGTGTTGCGGGTCCAGACGGAACTGCGCACCGGAGCGGAACGGCCATATCTGTTTCCAGAGAAATGTCCAGCCTGCGATTCCCCGCTGGTCCGGAGCGAGTTAGAGGTGGCCATTCGCTGCGAAAACATAGTCTGCCCGGCACAGATCCATGAGCGGCTGCTCCATTTTGCCGGCCGTGGAGCCATGGATATTGAAGGCGTAGGCGACGTGCTCGTGGCCCAGCTTAGACAACACAACCTTGTCAGCACCGTCTCAGATTTGTATCAGCTGAAACTGGCCGATCTGGCCAGCCTCGAGCGCATGGCGACAAAGAGTGCACAAAATGTTTTGGACGAACTGGAAAGAAGCAAAGCGCGCCCACTACACAATTTCCTGTTCGGCCTGGGGATTCCCCATGTCGGTTCGACGGCGGCACGGCTGCTGGCCCGAAATTTTCCGACCATAGATGATCTTCTCGCTGCACCGGCAGAAAACCTGACCGCCATCGATGGAGTGGGTGCCATTATGGCAGAGAGCATCATCGACTTTTTCGCCAACGAAGAAAATCAAAAACAGATCAAAGAACTCCGAGACCTGGGGCTGACCCTGCCCAATTCAGAGTTCAAGGCTGCATCAACCGCCCCTGCGGCAGACGGACCGCTAACAGGAAAGACCCTCGTCTTTACCGGCACCCTCGTCCGAATGACCAGGGATGAAGCCAAAGAAAAAGCGGAGGCCGCCGGCGGCAAGGCAACCGGCAGCGTCAGCAAAAAAACCAGCTACGTGGTGGCCGGCGAAGAAGCCGGAAGCAAACTCGACAAAGCCCTGGCCCTTGGCGTCCCAGTCCTCACTGAAGACGAGTTTCTCGACCTGATATCCAAGGGGATGGAATGAGTTTTAATTTTCAAAACAGAGCATTGAGAGTAGGGCGGACATTCCTGTCTGTCCCCCAGCCATGACTCCCGCCATCGACATCGCCAATTCGCTGGTCGCCCTCGCCGCCTTTGCCCTCTCCCTGGTTCTCGTGCCCATCGCCAAAATGCTTGGCGCACGATTCGGCTTTGTCGACCCCGTGCACCCGGACAAAATTCATCACGAACCCATGGTCCGCTGCGGCGGCGCGGGTATCGCCGCCGCCTTCTGTCTCACATTGTTCACTGGCCTCGCTCTCTTTCATTTCGGCCTCCCAAACCGAATGCTCCCCGATAACCTCCGCAATCACATCCCAAATATTCCCGCCGTGCTGCCCCGCCTCGCCGTCGTTATGTCCGGTGCGCTACTTCTGTTTGGTGTCGGCCTCATCGATGACAGAAAGAACCTCCGACCCATTGTTAAGCTGGCCTTCCAGATCCTCGCTGGCCTCATCCTCGTTTTCGGCGGCGTGACCATAAAAATGTTTATCCCGGGTCCCATTCCCGGCGCAGTCCTTACTATTATGTGGGTGGTTCTCATCAGCAACGCCTTCAACCTGCTGGATAACATGAACGGCCTCTCCGGCGGCGTGGCGGTTGTCTGTGCTCTCAGTTTTTATCTTATCTCCCGCGCCGGCGGAGAGTATTTCATGATGGCTATGTTCGCCGCTCTGGCCGGAAGCATTGCCGGTTTTCTCCCCTACAATTTCCCCCGCGCCCGGCTGTTCATGGGCGATAGCGGCTCGCTGTTTATCGGGTATATGTTCGCCGCACTCAGCATTATGGTCACTTATTATGATGTGGGTGTGCCGACGCAGCTCCCCGTAGTCGCGCCCCTGGTAGTTCTTGGTGTGCCGCTGTTCGATACCCTGTCGGTCATGTGGATCCGCTGGCGCGCCGGCCGGCCCATCATGCAGGGGGATCAGAACCATTTTTCCCACCGCCTCGTAGCGTTGGGATTCAGCCGGGTCCGCGCCGTTATATTTATCTGGGCTGTTACTCTCACTGTCGGTCTGGCCGCCGTCAACCTTCGCTGGCTGTCCGCCGGCGGCGCTGTGATCGCATTGACTCAGGTGGTACTTTTTTTCATCCTGATTTTCATACTCGAAATGCAGGGTAAAAAGGCGGCATCACAGAAAAAGGAGTCCTGACGAATCAATCACTTACTTGCCCAGGCGCACGTCGAACGCATCCCGCAAACCGTCGCCAAGCAGGTTGATAGCCAGCACAGTAGCGGCGATAGCGATACCGGGAAACAGCATTATATGAGAACTTGTTTGAAAAGAACTTCGGCCGTCATTCAACATACGGCCCCACTCCGGCAAAGGCGGCTGAACACCCAGATTCAAAAAAGATAATGCTGCCGCCTCAAGGATGGCACTGCCAAGGCTGAGCGTGGCGAGCACCAAAACCGGCGCCACGCAATTCGGCAACAGATGGAGCAGCATTATGCGCGAGCGACTGCATCCAAGAGCTTCCGCAGCCTGGGCATACTCAGACGATTTCTCCACCAACGCTGGCGCCCGCACCACCCGTGCGAACTTTGGCACATAAACCAGTGCGATGGCGATGATGATATTTCTCATGTTAAACCCCAAGGCGGCCATAACCGCCATGGCCAGCAGGATAGAAGGGAATGCCAGAATCATATCCATGGCACGCATGGCCCACGCGTCGAATTTGCCACCGAACCAGGCCGACGATAACCCCAGTGGCACGCCAAGCAGCCCGGCCAGCAAAACGATACACAAGCCGCTGCCCATAGTGAGGTGAGCGCCATACAGGATCCGGTGCAAAATATCCCGACCCAGGTTATCCGTCCCGAACCAATGTTCTACCGAAGGCCCCAGTCGAACATCCCGCGTCTGTACATTATAAAGGTCTGCGGCATAGAAATAGCCAAATAACGCAAAGACAATAAGTCCGGCTAGTATGACGCCGCCAACCATGGCGGTCTTGTTCCGGCGAAGTCGACGCCGTACAAAATACCAAAGTGAATGGCTAGCAACTTCTGGAATGGATCCCGTGTCGGTCAGCTGATCTATCATCTGCGCGCCAAGCTCTCCGGGGTTTTCCGTCTTTCGTTTCAAGGAGTCCTTATCAGGACTGCCAAAACCGCCCTTTTTTACTCCCATTATTCCGTAGCACCTTCATCGGCGTCCGGATCTATAGCGCCGAGAAAATCTTTATACTCCCCATTTCCCGCAGTCTCGCCAGATCCGCCCTTCTTTTTAAGCAATGACGTCGACAAGGCATCTGCCAGCGTGTTGTGTTCCCGGCCCACATAACTAATGGTAAACTTATCAAAGCCCCGTTTCAGCTCCATTACCTCTTTCACTTTTTTCAGGATATCAACGTTCTTGATTTTGTAGACGCCTGAAACCTGACGCACCATCAGCTCGCTGTCGCCAATGACATTCAGGATTTTAATGCCCATTTCAGTCGCCATTTTCATGGCTTCAATCAGGGCCGTATATTCTGCGATGTTATTTGTGGCGATGCCGATCGCCTTTGCCTGCTGCGCGATTTTTTTGCCATCCATGGAAAACAGCGCTACGCCGATGCCTGACTCCCCCGGGTTACCTTTGCTTGCGCCATCCACATATGCCTTGGCCACACGGACCTGTCCGCGCGCATTTTCATCCATGAACGGCATTAAATCATCCGCCGAAAATTTTGTTTTTGCCGGCTTGGACTTTGATGACGACGAAGAAGAAGATGCGGGTTGCACTCGAGAATTAGGTAATTCTGAGCCGCGAAGACCCGCCTCCCATACCGGAGTCAGCCCCGCCTCGTGCTCAATCGCGCGCAGCAGTTCGGCGCAATAATGCAGCGCCCGGCGAAGGTCGGAGTCGTTAATGTCGCGATAACGGCTGACCGCCTTGCTGATGTCGCCATCGGCGGTGGCGAGCACATCAATCACGCGATGGACGGGCACCTGAGAATTTTTAATTACAAGGGCCTGATGCGCCAGCTTTTTTATTTCGGGAGATAAGGGCATGATGGTAGCGAGACAGAAGCGCAGTGGACGAATCAACGGATATTTTGGGGCGAGAATTGTTGCAGGTGCAAATCAGAAGGTAAAATGTACACAGGTGGGTTACCTATGCTACTGTTTGCCGGCGGAAAATGTCATTTAGAAAATTAAAACAAGCGTGCCGACAAAAATGAGTGCTCCGCCCAGTGCCACCTTCAACGTAAACGGCTCACCTAACAACAGCACACTTAACAGTATCACAAAAATCACGCTCAACTTGTCAACAGGCGCGACCATTGATGCCGGCCCCAGTTGTAGCGCGCGGTAATAACATAGCCACGAAAATCCTGTTGCTACGCCTGACAGCACGAGAAATATAAACGCCGTCTTCGAAATATCTTCGATTCGCTGCCACTCGTGTCGGCCCCAAACAATAGTTCCGGTCATTACTAAAATAACAATCGTCCTGATAAAAGTAGCAAAGTTGGAATTGAGGCCGGACACTCCAATTTTTCCGAACACCGCGGTCAGCGCAGCAAAGAACGCCGATCCGATAGCAAACGCTTGCCACGAAGTCCAGAAGTTGATCATTCGGTCATTCCCGTCCTCAGAAGACGTTGTGATTGGTTATTATGGTACCAGAACAAGCTTGCCGACGTGGCGACCTTTTTCCATTTCCGCGTGGGCATGTTGCACGTCGTCCAGCTTAAACCGTCCGCCGATGTGCATCCGGTATCTGCCCTCCGCCACGCCAGACAGTATTTCATCATAGCCTTCCTGTGCCGCCGCGCTTCGGGTTGGCCTGCTGGGCGAGCCACCCGAATCCTCGCGCTGGGACGGATTCTGGCCGTAGAGCTCGCTTAGAACCCAGCCTCGGATCGCGCCATGTTTGTATATTAATGGGCTCACATGCACTGTATCCGGAGACCCCAGTAAACCGTACACCCAAATCGTTCCGCGCATGGCCAAAGTACGAATCTCCTTATTGAGATAAGCGCCCGAGGCGACCGGATCAAAGAACACGTCCACGCCGTTGCCGTCAGTGATCGTTTGCAGTTCCTTGTCCCAGCGCCGCATTGTGCGATCCTGATTATGAGTCACCACAACATGATCAAAATCGCTTTCTGGCATTTTTTTTAAAAGTTGCGCCTTTTCTTCGCTTGTGGTCATACCTATAGAAATACCGCCCAGATGTTTCACGATTTGCGCGGCGGCTATGCCAACGCTGCTACTGGCGGCGGGCAACGCCACGAACTGTCCCGGGCGAAGTTTCTGCTTCCAAGCCAGACACCCCCACGCCGTCAGATACGGCAGCCACAATGTGCCAAGCTGATCATCTGGCAGGTTATCCGGGGCCGGCAATAACTTATCAGGCTTAACGATATAATGTGACCTGTAGGTTCCTCCGACGCCTCCCGCGCTTGGCCGCGGCGCGTCCGCCGATAAAATAACCCGCTTCCCCAGCAGTTTGGGTTCTACGTCGGGACCCACTGCGTCAACTATTCCTCCGCCTTCAAGGCCGGGGGTAAACGGGGGCTCGCCAGAAGACAGCTTGTAGTCACCGTTTCTCGCCATCAGTTCAGCGTGGTTCATGCCGATGCTGGTCAGGGCGACCCGCACTTCTCCGGTCCGAAGCTTTGGCATTGCGTTTTCCCGCACTTCCAGCACTTCTACGCCGCCGAACTTTTCAACTACGACCTGCTTCATAAGGCTTCTCCGTAAGATCAGATCGATGCACTACTTGTGCCAAAATTTCGAAATTTGTCTAACTCATGCCACTCGTTTAAAATGAGAGAGCAAAATGCCGGTCGCCACCGCAGCGTTCAGAGATTCCGCCTGGCCCAGTCGCGGGATGGTAATTCGGTGTGTCGCCCGTTTCAGGAGCTCGTCGCTTACGCCCCGAGACTCGTTGCCGATTAATAAGAATCCTTCAGCGACCGGAGGCGCTTGATAAATGCTCGTGCCGTCCAAAGCCGCTGCGTAAACAGGGATCGCTTTATACCTTTCAATCACTGACGTCAGATCGTCAACGAGAACCCGCACCCGTCCCAAACTGCCCATTGTCGACTGCACCACCTTCGAGCCAAACGCATCTGCGCAAGAGGGTCCGCAAATAATGGTTGGCACGTTAAACCAGTCGGCACAGCGGATAATAGTTCCCAGGTTGCCGGGATCCTGCACGTCATCCAGCAGCAAGGAAAGCTGTCCTTGGACTTGGACAGCCTGTTCAAATACAGGTTTGCTGAAGATTCCCACCACTTGGTTTGGCGTGGAACGAGACGAGATTTGATTCAGACCCTGAGCGCTAATTTCTGTGACCGTACTGCCGGACGCTTCCACCTTTGCCCCATGACAAAACAGCCATTCTGCCGTCGCGAAAATATCCTGCGCCTGTATGTTTGGAGCGCGCATAAGCTCATCTACAACTTTTGGTCCCTCCGCCACGAATACGCCGTGCTCATCGCGGATTTTTTTCTGGCTCAGGCTTTGGACGAATTTTTTCTCGGCCTTTGTTAGCATGAAAGGATTGTGCGCAGACCAAATCGGCTAGGTCGGGGACACACCGGAGGTCGCCGGACCATCATCAGCGCTAACGGCAGTCTTAGAATCAACATTCTAAAACGAGGTGTTTCCAGGTAGCTGATAATTCTCAGCCAACGCCCGATATTCGGTCACCTGTGCAAGTTGCCAGGCTTCATCACGACCATTTTCCTGCGCCATGATCTCCGCCACCGCCGGCGCTATTTCAGCGCTGGCCCTAGCGCCCAGCAGCAACGCGCGCGTACGCCGAGCAAGAACATCCTCCACAGTAATCGCCATTTCATGACGCACAGCCCACACCACCTGCGCCCGCGTAACCGGCAGATCCGGATGTAATAACTGTGCCATTGATGGATCATCCAATTCCAATTTCTGGATTTCAGATGCATCACTGCCATATACGGCAAGGCGATGATCAGTCAGATTGTTTTCCGTATATCCATGAACTCGCAGATTTTGCGTCACGGATTTGCGTTTCGCCAGACCCGCTAAGTCAGCCGCCTTATCAATGGTATCTTCGCCCATGCGGCGATAAGTAGTCCACTTTCCACCGCAGATGGTGACTAGATTGCCTTTCGATATAAACAGCGAATGGTCGCGGGAAATAGCAGCAGTCGTGCTCGCGTCCGGATTCGAAACCAAGGGACGAATCCCCACAAAAACACTAAGCACATCCGCTGCCGTGGGCTCTCGCGCCATATAGCGCTGGGCGTGACTTAAAACAAATTCTATTTCTTCCGCCAAGGGTTTCGGCTCTAGGCTTATGTCCGGAATAGGCGTGTCGGTTGTGCCCACAACTACATGGTCATGCCACGGAATCGCAAACAATACTCGGCCATCGTCTGTTTTTGGAACCATAATGGCCGCCTCACCGGCAAGAAAAGACCTGTTAAGCACCAAATGAATACCTTGGCTGGCGCTGATTGTTTTGCCGGAATCGGGGTTATCCATGTGACGAATAGAATCCGCGAAGGGACCGGTGGCATTAATCACCACTTTTGCTATTATGTCATGTCGATTTCCAGTTTCCTTATCTTCAATAACGACCCCTGTTACTTTATCCTCGCTCTTTATCAGCTCACGAACCACGGTGTAGTTAATCAACACCGCGCCTTGCTCGGCAGCCGTCTGGGCCAAATTGAGCGCCAGGCGCGAATCGTCAAATTGACCATCGTGATAAAGCACGCCGCCCTTTAACCCGGTGGGATCAAGATTAGGAATCAAATCGACAGCCTGCTTGCGGCTCAACACTCGGGACTTGCCAAAACCCTGCTTTCCAGCTAGAAGGTCATAGGTTTTCATACCTACCCCATAAAAGACTTTCTGAAAAAGACTGAAGGCCGGAATAATAAAACTTAAATCATGAACCAGGTGCGGCGCATTTTTCCGCATTAGCCCTCGCTCCCGCAACGCTTCTAACACCAGTTTCACATTACCTTGTTGCAGATATCGGACACCGCCATGAACAAGCTTTGTGCTGCGGCTGGAAGTGCCCTTTGCAAAATCGCATTGTTCCAACAAAAGCGTGCTGTACCCGCGAGACGCCGCCTCCACAGCCGCGCCGAGACCTGTAGATCCTCCGCCGATTATCACAATGTCCCATGGCGTCGTGCGGTCGCGAACGACATCAACCATTTCTCTTCTGTTCATTATGGGGCGGTTCAACTCAGCTTGTGTGGTCATGACGGACGAGATAATGCCTTCCTGTCTTAAATTCATCTAGTAGTATTTAAAACATGGCATATCTATGCAAGAATATATTATCCGGCAGTGGCTCAGAACGAAAAGTTTGCGCGACAATACGTGGACGCCTTTCGTCATGCGAATGAAATTCCCCGTGCAGCAGTAATACACACACGAAATCGATAGCACATTGATTTTCCCGCCGGGGTCCCGGTTTCCACGCTTCAATCTTTCCGGATTTTTTTCTCACTCGGATAAACTCATATGATACTCGGCCTCACCGGCTCTTTTGGCAGCGGCAAGTCCACGGTCGCGTCCATGCTACAATCGTTTGGCGGTGCTCATGGAATTGATACGGATCAAATTACCCACGAGCTCCAGAAACCAGGCAAACAGGGTTTTACTGAAATCGTTTCGTCTTTCGGGTCAGATATTATCGGCGTCGATGGCGGACTGAACCGTGGAAAATTGGCGGATATTGTATTTAACGATGATGCTCAGCTTCAAACGCTGAACGGAATCATACATCCGCTGGTGTGGGAAGAGGTGGCCAGGGTGATGGCTCAGATCAAGAACCATCCGCTGGTTTTGTTGATAGTGCCGCTGCTGTTTGAAACAGGTACAGATGCAATGTGCGACAAAGTACTGGTGGTGTCAGTGTCGGAAGAACAGCGACTACGCCGGCTGAAAATACGAAATGGTCTGACGCCAAAGGAAGTGCAAAAGCGCCTGGCTGCGCAAATGCCGCAAAAGGAAAAGGAAGATCGCGCGGATTTCGTGATCGATAATAGTGGCCCTCTTGCTGAAACTCAAGCACAGGTGCTGGCGCTGTTGGAACAATGGGGGCTGTTGACAAAGCAGCCGCATTAGGATAGTTTGCCGGGCATTTCCAACTTCGGGGCGGGAAATGTCACTACGGTTTTTTCGCTTCGTGATACTCTGATACAGGCAAATGAAATGATAGAAGATAACAAGGAAACAACAGGTGAGCAGACCCTGACAGAAAATTCTCCAGCCGAGGGGGCATCGGGAGAAGTAACCGATAAGCCAAAGCGGGCAACCAGCCGCACGCCCCGGGGTCGCGGACGGGCCACGACCGATCGCCGCCGCGGCAAAGCGGCGGCAGACGCAGCCGTGGGCAATGAAGGCTCATCACCCACGGAAACCAATTCAGACGGGTCAAGCGTATTGGACAATGTCCGAGACGCCTCTAAGCCTTCCGAGCCGCCAGCTGAAAACGTTACACCTGGCGCAGAGGCCGTTGACGCGGCACCGGCCACTGCCGATGTATCCTTCTCTGCTCCCGTCCCGGATAATACAACGAAGGACCAGCAGACAACCGAAACAACTTTGGCTCCAGAGACGCAGGCTAAAGGCGAAGCTCAGCCTTCATCGCCTCCCGCTCCCCCTCCAGCGCCAGTGCAGCCTAAAATTGACATTGAAGAACTTAAGAAAAACGGCATTCCAGAACTTTCCACCATCGCTAAAGACCTAGGCATTGAAAACTACAGCAACCTGCGCAAGCAGGACCTGATATTCGCAATCCTGCAGGCCGACGCAAAACGCCTTGGGGAACTCTACGGTGAAGGCGTTCTTGAAACACTTCCAGACGGATTTGGCTTTCTCCGCTCCGCCGATTATAATTACCTGCCAGGCCCGGACGACATCTATGTTTCTCCGTCGCAAATTCGCCGTAACAACCTGCGCAAGGGCGATAAGGTTCAGGGCGTCATCCGTCGTCCAAAAGAAAACGAGCGCTACTTCGCATTGGTCAAGGTCGACTTTATTAACGAAGAGCCACCTGAAGTTGCACGTGAAAAAACCATTTTCGACAACCTCACCCCGCTTTATCCCCAGCAGCGCCTGAAACTCGAGACCGACCCACGTCGCTACACCACGCGTATCATGGATCTTATGGTGCCCATCGGCAAAGGCCAGCGCGCATTGATCGTCGCCCCGCCCCGCACCGGTAAAACTGTTCTCATGCAGCACATCGCCAACGCCATCACGACTAACCAGCCGGAAGTCGTTCTACTGGTACTTCTCATCGATGAGCGCCCGGAAGAAGTGACGGACATGGAACGAAGCGTAAAGGGTGAAGTCGTCAGTTCAACCTTTGACGAGCCGGCCGATCGCCACGTGCAGGTAGCGGAGATGGTCATCGAAAAAGCCAAGCGTTTGGTCGAGTTCGGCAAAGACGTCGTAATTCTACTCGATTCCATCACGCGCCTAGCTCGGGCTTACAACACCATCGTACCGGCCAGCGGCAAAATCCTGACCGGCGGTGTGGACAGTAACGCGCTTCACCGTCCAAAACGATTCTTCGGCGCGGCACGCAACATTGAAGAGGGTGGTAGCCTGACCATCATCGCCACGGCGCTTATCGACACCGGCAGCAAAATGGATGAAGTAATCTTTGAAGAGTTCAAGGGCACCGGCAACTGCGAAGTGAACCTTGACCGGAAACTGGCCGATCGTCGTATATTCCCGGCAATCGATCTACTCAAGAGTGGCACCCGCAAAGAGGAACTGCTGCTGGCCGAGAAGACCCTCAGTCGTATCTGGCTCCTTCGCAAGGTGCTGAACGAAATGAGCCCAGTCGAGGCCATGGAGTTCCTGCAGGAGCGCCTCAGCAAAACCCGCAGCAACGCGGAATTCCTTGAAGCCATGAACCGCTAAGAACTACGCAGCTGAAATCAACCACACGACAAAAAAAAGGGCGTCCCATCCAGGGACGCCCTTTTCTATTTCATAAAAGCTATAAGCAGAAGCCGTTCATTACGGATAAACAAAAACCCGCGTTTCTTTTTCCTTGGTTGCATAATACAGAAACTTTGCATCAGTTTCGCTTAGGCGTATGCACCCATGGCTGTGTCCACGCATCACTCCTTGGTGCAGAGCCGCTCCTTTATGATAAAACATGGCATACGGCATGGCCGCATCATACTGCCTGCTATGCCACTTGCGAGATTTCCACTCTACGGTAAAGGCCCCCGTGGGGCTGGGATTCTTCTGTGAGCCACCGCGAACCTGAAACTCACGGTCACCGTATCGGCCCACGCCTTCACTCAACCAAATTTCAATGTCCGGCCGATTAAGACCTTCTTTTATATTGGCGGACAAAGACACTGTCACCGCGAGGCACGCGCCCACTAAAATATTTACAATACGCAATTAATCATACCTCCAAAACGTGACCGAGCAACTACCGCGCCGGTCATCTCTTTGTCAACTAATTTGACCTTCGACAATTAACTTTGCCGTTTACCCCTAATCTAATTCATGAGTAACCCAACTACACTCCCTTTGGTACTATATACTATCGGACACTCTAACCGAGACCTGCAAACCTTTATATTAATGTTGCAGGCTCACAAAATCAAAGCGCTTGCAGATGTGCGCAGCATGCCGGGCAGTCGAAAATTACCCCATTTTAACGCTGATGCTCTGGCCATTGAACTGCCAGAGGCGGGCATTACTTATCATCCATGGAAAGGCCTCGGCGGACGACGAAAAGCCACAGCTGACTCAGTAAATACTGGATGGCGCCATCCCGCCTTTCGCGGCTATGCAGATTACATGGAGACGGAGGAATTTCAAGATTCACTGAGAGATCTCCTCGTGCTGGCTAAGAAAGAGCCTTTGACCGTTATGTGTGCCGAAGCGGTTCCCTGGCGCTGTCACAGAAATCTGATTGCAGATGCAGCAGTGCTGCTTCATGACTGGGAAGTGCGTCATATAATGACAGAGAAACTGGCGTCGCCACACAAACCCATGTCCTTTGCTAAAGTCGTAAATTCCCATTTGACATATCCGCCGGAGGACTTATTTGAAGCAGGCGTGGAGCCCTGACAAGCCTAATTTAAAGGCAGCCTCTGGCGCGACCCCTTGTACATGACATCAAACGTCACGTTAAAAGGTTTTTTTAGCTCGTCAGGCTTCAACTTATACACGAAGATCGCATCCGTCGTTTTTCCTGCAGGCACCGTAGTGAGTTCCGTTTCGCCCAGATAGGTCTCCGGTAATTTACTTGGCGACGAGTAGAACAGCACGCGAAGTCCGTGGGCGTCAGTCTGACCATCATTGCGAAGGCGAGCCAGCATTCGGACCTGGGTGGTAGCGGCGTCTTGCCGGCTTAGCGGCAAAACCCCAGCCCTTACCGTGTGGAGGTTTGCCTTTGTGCGGGCTGTAACAGTCAGGACTTTCTCATTATTATCTAGTTGGCGATCTGGTATTTCAGATGTAGATGCCGCAGTAAAGATCAGTTCATTTTTTCCCGCATTGCGAAATGGGTCCCACCGAAGCCGCATCGTTTCGCTGGAACCGGGTTCCAGATTCAGCAGCGGATTTGGAAGTGTCGCCTGCGAATCAAGCTTTTCCCTGTTATCTCCCCCAAGATTTCGGAAACCTTCCACTCTTATTCCATCCGCCTGGGCGGCTCCTTTATTTTCAACTGTTACGTCAAAAAAGACCGTCTCCCCGTCAGTGGGAGAATTATTGGACGGCACAACTGACATGACCGCCAAATCAGGAAATGTACCAGACCCAAGAATTATGGGGTACGCGGGATGCCGCGCGAACTCAGGGTAAAATCCCGCAGGATCAAATCGTAAATGGAAAGTTTCTGATGTTGCGCCGGATTGCAGACTCGCGGCAACCGATATTCGAGCTCGCTCTCCGGGCCCCGTAGGCGGCACGTTAGCAATGGAATCCTGTGCAACTACTCCTGCAGCATTCTCCAGCCCTACCCGCAGATTGCTTAGCGGTTCCTGCGCAATCATATACACATGTGCAGTTATGGCAGCCGTCACGTGCGCCGTAGTCCCACGGTTGCTGATAACTACCGAACGGCCATCCACCACGGCCGGGGCGAGTTTATCGCGCATGTTTTCCGGACGAATCCCGGCAACTGCGACAGGCACAGCGGTCTCCACGGCGCGGTGAGCGGTTCCGTCAGAAACCTCAACACGTAAAGGAGTTAGTCCCGGCACTGTAGGAACATCTAACATAATGTCGCCGTCTGCCAAGGGTAGAAAATCCGTCGGGGAGGAAACAGCAGCGACTTCTCCAGTC
Organism: Candidatus Sumerlaeales bacterium; assembly: GCA_038243585.1. Lineage (GTDB taxonomy): Bacteria > Sumerlaeota > Sumerlaeia > Sumerlaeales > Sumerlaeaceae > JAKFFN01. The sequence goes on from JBBSQY010000008.1 coordinate 22,244, forward strand.
ACTTCCGAGAGGAGCCGCAAATGGATGCCTCGCAATGGAATCGGAGAGTTGTTCCTCAGCCGAACTTTCAAGGTCGCTGTTGCGTCGCCGTCGACAGCGTTGTCAACCCGGTCCCATTGCAGCACCTTTAATGCAGGCAGAATCACTACTGGAACAAATGTAGAAACGGAGCGGGCGGCGGTCGTGCGCGTATCCCGCAAGGAAAGCGACAGCGCCTGGGCGAGATCGGGCAAAAACTCCGGCAATGGTAGCGCAACAGTGGCGCTGGTGTACGCTTGGATTCGTTTCGAGTCGATATGAGCGCCATAGTGGTGCATCTGGAACGAACCGCCCCCATCAATCCCTGTAGTATCAGGAGGCAAAATGATAGTTCCCGGCCATTGAGTCACCTGCTTATCGGCTGCCCCCCTGGGACTCGCCGGCTTCGAGATGCGCGGGATAAGCAGCGGATCACCAAGGAGGATATACATACGAGCCAAATCTTCCGGATTTCCGGCCGCCAAATAGCGCCACAGCGCCAGTTGCAGGCTCTGCCCCAGCGGCCTCATATCCTCTCCAAAAAGCTCCCGGCCCACCTCCATCATCAGCCTCTCGTGCTGCACCGTCAGGCCAGGCCCGCTGGGCACAAAACAGGCCACCGCGCCGCCATTTGGCACCCGCATGAAATCTTCGCTTATGTTCACGTCCCAGCGCGGCTGAGGGTAGTCGATTGCTCCGCTGTTACAAGTCATATTAATAACGATAGAGAGCCGATCCCGATTAGTCAGCAGCAGGTTATCGCTGTTAGGGCTGTCCCCGCCAAACCACATGCGCTCAGTGCTCCAGATGTTTGGCGAGCCGTGGCCAAAATAAGTAACTACCGCGGCGCCCTTGTTAAACATATCCCGGATTCGTCCCGTCGCGACTGGGCTCACTTTGGCCTTCTGGGCTTCGGCCACCTCTTCAGGAAAGTAGTAGTTGTCAATCCACGGCAGTTCAGACATCATGATTCGATCCAGAAAAAAACGCGGCGGAACCACCTGTTTCATGATTCGATCAACCGACTCCTCAAACTCGGAATGATCGGCGATAAAACCCAGCGTGTTCTGCCACGAGCCTGGCGCGGACGCCGATTCGTAGTCCAATTGTTTACTCAGCAGATTACGCAGATCTTCTGTGGAATTTACGGAGAATCTTCCCACTATGGCATCCGCGAACGCATCATTTCCAAACAGCGAAACATACCACTGATCCGAGGCAAAGATATCGCTGCCAGCAGACGTGCGCATAGTCGGTACGTAATTGATAACGTCGTTTCGAAACTCATTTCGATAAGCGCTGGTGGAATCACCAACCAGCAAAACCACCGATGCCGCCGAGCCCGCGTCGCTGCCTTGCCAATGAATGGCCGCATAGCGCAGAAACGCCCGAATCGCGTGGGGCGATAGATGTCCGAAGCCAAACTGATCGTAGATATCGTGTACGTCCACCACCTTAACCGCATAACCTTTGGAAACTTTTCGTTCCACCCAAGGCTCCAGATCTTTAATGAATTCCGGGGCCGCAATTACAACAACATCCGCGCGGTTATCTGGACTTCGAAGATCGTTCTTCTGCTCAACCTTGTTAAGCGTTACATGATTGACACCAGCGGGGATAGCGGCCACATACCGGCGCGATATCGGGCCTTGAGTTGTGATGATCAGTTTGCTGTTAACAACCGGCAGTCGATGGATTTGCGGATTTGTAGTCGAAACGTCCGCTACTAAAACCGTTGAGGACTGATTGTCTACGCTCACAGTAATAACCCCGCCGACGTCCGATGGCGGCGTAAATTCCAGCGTTCTGCTGGTCATCGGGTGCGAAGGACCCGCTGAGCGATCCCTCTCGCTGCTGAATATGTAAGCCCGTGGATAAGTGACCTCCAGCCTGTCGAAACAGAGTTCAGGCAGGCTTTTGGTGTCTGTAGTCACCCTAGGTGTGAGCGTTATCTGGTTCGAGCCAGCATTCAGCAAATCCGAAGGGACAGAAACTTTTTGCTCCAGCCCGGATGTCTCCGAAACCTCAATCTGCCCAAGGGGTTTGCCGTTTACCTGTAAATCGAATGGCACCGGGACGCTTTCTTTTCCCCAGAGATGGACATAAAAGTTAAAGGTTAGAGTCGTCGAAGCCTTGGCATCAGAAAGACCCGGCAGATCGAAACCAATTTCCCCGGGTTGATCGTAACTTCTAGGCTGCGGAAGTCCGCTTCCGCTCCCGGTCGGAGTCCACGTCCACCATACCCAACGATAACCAAGAATGGTAAGAAACTGATCGTTAGTTGTTAATACCGGTGGCGTATCCTGCTGAACCGTTCTGTGCGCCATGAAATGTTGCGTTTTCGCTACCGGAGCAGACGATTCTGCCACTGGGTGCATATCCAGACTGGATTCCAGAGCTGTTAGATCGGTGCGTATCCAATACACACGGCTGGCTGTATAAGTACTCTGGTTCTCCTGAGAATAAAGGGTAAATTCATCCTCCGGTTTTACCGGGCGCGACTCGTCGGTTTCATACAGCAACCACTGCTGTTCGCCGTTGCTCCACACGGTCACCCGGCTTACATCCGTCTTTGTCAGATTAACTCCGACGCCAGCCAGGTCCGCCCCCGTAAACCGCACAAAACCTTCGCCAGTCGTTTCAAAACGCGCCACCGATGTGCCGTGGATTCCCAGCGGCGGGCTGCCCTCATCCTCCGTCGGGTCGGGGGCCTGCTCTAGCGGAAGAGCGAATTTTCCTATATCTTCCGGATTCGCCACCAGTTGCGCGACCATTTCATCCAGCGGATTTAGCAAAGAAACCCCATTGTCTGAGCCGTCAACCGTATCAGCTATGGGTTCTTTGTAAGAAATTGTTAATGTTCCTGATTTCAAACGCGCCCCGGCGGCACCCGGTAAGATAGCCGATATCTGCACCTTGACCAGCCGATGACCGCGGATGAACCCCAGATGCTTTGCCACCACCCGCTGCGCGCTTTCATAATCTGCGACTGCAACAGTCCCAGTCGTGATGCCGCTTTTAGTCTCCGATTCGCCTCTGGCACTTTCATAACCCGTTAATGCGGCAGAAGTAATTTCACCGGCAGGCGCTGCCAAAGTCAGGTCGATGGAGTTCCCGGTAAACTCCGGACGTACATTAATTTGAGCGGTTAAATGATTCTCATGGACGCTGACTGACGTTACCTCCGCCGGCGGCAATGTCTGCTGCCGCATGGCGTCTCTGGCAGCCTCACGATACCACTCAAAATCGGCAGACTCTAAAACCGCCCACGCAGATTGGCAGCTAAATGCGCTAAAGAGCAGTAAAGCCCCAACTTTTGTGACAATATTCCATCTCGTGCGGCGATACAGCCTCATTCGGTAACTGTCCTCCCGTTGCCGACCACAACTTTGCTTGATTTCCGCTATTTTGGAACAGGTATCTGGAGGGGATGTTCGCAATGGAAAATCAATTGAGAGTACTGCACCTCGTAAGTAACTCCCGCTGGACCGGCGTCGGAGAGCCAGCGGCCAGCCTGGCAACGCATCAGCAGGCGGATGGCTGGACCGTATGGATAGCCTGCATCTGGGGCCGCAGTATGGAAGAGAGACTCCGGGAGTTGAAGCTGCCGCTGGCCGAAGAATTAAAGATCCCCCGGCGAATTAATCCTCTGGCCACCCTCGCCGATGTGGGGGACCTGAAAAGGTTTATAAAGCAACACAGGGTCCAGGTTGTCCATTGTCACCAGTTGCATGAGCATTGGCTGGCAGCACTAGCGGTTAAAAGTTTGGGCAAATCAGATCGCCCCCTGCTGGTTCGAACTGTCCACCGCCACGAACCCATGCGCCGCGACCCCTGGCACCACTGGTTGTTTGCAAAAGCCACGGACCTTCTCATTGCCGTTTCTAAGGAACAGACTAATCTGATCCGTCAGGCATATCCCCGCGCTCGAGCCGGCGTCGAAACAATATATGGCGGCGTGAACCCGGATAAATACCATGATGATGCCGACGGAGGCCGGGAAATACGCTTAGAATTGGGAGCCGAACCAGACGCCGTAGTAGGCGGGATCGTGGCTCACCTGGGCTATAACCGGGGCCACCGCTGGCTTCTACAGGCGGCGCCGGAGGCGTTATTGCAGGCGCCAAAAGGAGTCGTTTGGATTGTAGGAAAAGGGGAAATGAAAAAAGAGCTTCGCCAGGCCAGCCGGGAACCTCAGTACGATGGTAGGCTGGCCATGGCAGGATACCGCAGCCATGATCTCGTCCAAACCTACGCGGCCATGGATTTCGCAATGCTACTAGGCCTGGGTAGTGAAGGTAGCGCCCGCGCCGCTTTAGAGGCCATGGCTTGTGGAAAACCGGTAATCGCCGTAGACAAGGGTGCCCTGCGCGACTCCATAACCCACGGCGTAGATGGCTTTCTTGTCGAGGAGGGAGACGTAAAAGCGTTGTCGAAGTGTCTAACCGACCTGCTAACGTCTCCTGAAAAATGCAAAACCATGGGCGCCGCAGCCAGGAAAAAAATCCTGAATGGATTTACGGAAGCCCGTCGCCACGAGTTAACCAGCCACGCTTATCATCAAGCATTATTAAAGTAGCCTAATCGTTCGCCTGTGTAATTTTGAAGTAGCATAGGCGTCCCGCTTTATGTAGTCCGACAAATCGGATCTGTTTGACTATCAATACAAGTCTACCATAACCTGTTGCGTTTGAAAAAACCAATCCACTAAATCCCACTCATGTTATTAGCATTCACTTGGTATTTGGCCTTGCAGCTCTTTGCTTTAGCGGCTTGGCCCCTGACTTTCTCGATTTGTAATCGACTGTACGATCGCGGCTATGGACTTAGCAAGGGGCTTGGTCTCGTGCTGATCACCTTTATCACCTGGGCACTGGCCCATCTGGCGGGCAGAGTGCCGGCCCTTGGATTTTCCTTTGCCACCGTTTCGTTTGCCTGGGTTGCCGTATTAACACTTTCATTGATAAGCATTGCCCGTCATTGGCATGAGATCAGTCGATTTCTTCGCCGGGAGTTGCGCTTTATATTGACCCTCGAAGCGATCCTTCTCGTGGCCTTCGTTCTCATGACCGGGCTCCGCGCCGCCGTGCCTCATATCAGTTTCTATGTTCCAAACCCAATGCCCGGGTCCGTGATCGATCACGCGGCGGAAAAGTTTACTGATTTCGGCGTCCTAAACAGCCTGCTCACCTCCAGCGCTTTTCCTCCTCATGATGCCTGGGTCAGCGGCCTCACTCTCAATTACTACTACTTCGGCCACATGCTCTGGGCCACACTCATAAAGTTCAGCAGCATCAGGCCAGAAATAGGATTTAATCTGGCCCTTGCTTCGGCCTTTGCCCTGGCCGCGGCGCTGTCGTTTTCTCTCGGCTACAACCTGACCCGCCGCCTGCGGTGGGGGTTCCTGATGCTTTTTCTTATTGTCCTGTCCAGCAACCTCGACGGCTTCCTCCAGCTTGTCGGCGCGGTAAAAACCGCGCTTCTCGATTCGGGGGGCGACAACGCCTGGTATTTTGGCGACAGGCCCTGGTGGCGAAATTACGACTTTTGGCGGAGCAGCCGCGCCATTGAAAATACCATTAACGAGTTTCCCGCGTTCAGCTTCATCTTGGGCGATCTCCATGCCCACCTGTCCGCGCTGATCATTAATCTGTGCGGCTGGAATGTCGCATTGCAGATGCACCGAAGCGCACGGCGTTACAGGTCTTTGTGGCGTTACGAGGTTCACGTGTGGGACGAGCTGTTTCTGGCGGCGCTCATCTGCGGGGCGCTCAGCGCGACAAATAGTTGGGACGTGCCGCTTTTTGCCGGCGTGATCGCCCTTGCCCTGTGGAGCGGCGGCACGGGCAGACGCGACCCTTACGCTTACGAGGCTCCTGCCGTGGCGATGGCAAACCGCGCCGGGCGAGCCGTTGAAGCGCTGATGGTGGCAGCGATTGTCACTGTCTTTGGCGTGGCGATTCTGTTCCTCCCGTTCCTTTGGAATTTTACAGCCCCTGCTCCGCCGCTGGAAGCCGTTGAGAAAGTCGCCAATGGCGTTACGAAATCGGTAATGGAGCCCGGTAGTCTAATTAAATTGGTGTTGCCGTCGAACCGCAGCAGCAGCTTTGAGTTCGTTGCCCACTGGGCTTTGCTGGCAGTTTATCCTGCGGCCTTGCTGATTCTCATCTGGCGACGCAGGCCGTTGGTCCAACGATCTGACGTTCCATCTGCCAACCCGATAAAATCGATTGCGCTGCTACTGGTCGCCGGAGCGGTTGCCGCGGTGCTTTTGCCTCTTTGGCAGGGATGGGTTTCCATCGCCATGGCCGCCTTCGCGGTGCTGATCGGCTGCCTGCTGGTGATGCTTCATCTGCCTCCGATGACGCGATGGATGAGCGGTTTACTGCTGATGTTTTGCGTCATGACCTGGTTCTGTGAACTGTTCTATGTGGACGATGTTTACGTTGGAACAATTGAGCGCATTAACACGGTTTTTAAAGTTTATTACGGCCTTTGGCCCATGATGGCTGTGGCGACCGTGATGAGTCTGCGCATTCTGATCCGGCTGACTCCCAACCGGAGACGGCGGGCGTTGTGGCTGATTGCGCCCCTTGTCATTGCGGGTTCGCCTTACATGATACTCGGCACAATGCATCGCATCGAAAGCTCTACGCGGTTGGGTCACTGGACTCCGCCAACGGACAGCCCGGACACCGAGCCGCCTGCGGCGCTGCTGCGCCCGGAGGCGCGGGCGAAGAACCTGACAGAGGCGCTAGACGGCCTGCGCTATCTGTCATTCGTGCATCCGCCGGATTACGCCGCCCTGATGTGGGCGCGGGCAAACCTACCCACTAACGCTGTGCTGCTGGAAGCCGCAGGCGCCCAATATACCTATGCCGGGCGCTTCGGCACTATTACCGGACGGCCAAGCTTTGCTGGCCTTATCGGCCATGCGTCCAACTGGCGTGGCAGCGCCTTTGGCGATCCGAACAATCCAAATAATGAACACGCGCGCCGGCTGGACGTGGTAGCAAAGATTTACAATGAGGAAGATCCATCAAAGGCGCTGCAGATGATTCGCAACGAGGACATCCAGTATGTGATCGTGGGGAATCAAGAGCGGGAACAGTATCCGACTCTGGATGAGGAAAAGTTTAAGACGCTGGCTGAAAGGGTCTTCTCTCATGGCAATACCAGCATCTACAAAGTCAGCGAAAATCCGATAAAGTGATCAACGCATCAGAACAGGCTGACAACTTCGACCCGTGTGACTCTAACTTCGACTCCGTTGGCCTATACATTCATGTCCCTTTTTGCGAGCAAAAATGTGCTTATTGCGACTTCTTCACCGTCACCGACCCAAAGCGCGTCCACCCTCTGTTCGACCAATGGCTCGATCTCTGCCTGGCCGAACTGCGCCTTTGGATGCGGCGCTACCCGCGACTTGTTGGTCGGCCTGTCGAAACTATGTTTTTTGGCGGAGGCACCCCCAGCCTGCTGCCCCCGGACCGGTTTGCGCAATTTATTGGCGCGCTAAAGGCTGAGTTTCCTGTTTCCGCCGCCGCGGAAGTAACCTTGGAGACTCAACCGGCCACGCTGTCGCCGGCCGATTACTACGCAATGACCCAAGCGGGCATCAACAGGTTCAGCATCGGTGTCCAGACGTTTAACGAGCGGCTACTTATGCCCACCGCCCGCCGCCACACGGTAACCGACGCGGAGGAGACTCTTCGCCGGGCAACGGATTCCGGCGCAGCCGTATCTCTCGACATGATATGCGCCCTGCCGGGACAAACGATTGCGGAGTGGCAGGATGATCTGCAGCGTGCAATAAGTTTTACCCCGGATCACATGAGCGTATACGAGATGACATTTCATGCAGGAACCCAGTATTACCGCCAATGGAAACGGGGAGTAATTTCAGAAGCCGATGACGCCATCCGCGCGGAAATGTTTCAGTACACCCGCGCCCGCCTGACTGAAGTAGGCTACATCCATTACGAAATCAGCAACTACGCTCGGCCCGGCAATGAATCCCTGCACAACCGAATCTACTGGACGTTGTCGAATTTCATCGGTTTGGGTGCGGGAGCCCATTCCTATATTGGAGGCCACCGCTTCGAAAATCCTCGAAGCGCTGACGATTACGCCCGGGCGATCAAGGCGGGAAGACTTTTCGCCCGCCCCCACGACAGTCTCGATCCGGATATTACGCTGATAGAGAACCTTCAAATGGCGCTGCGGTTAACAAAGGGTGTAAACCTTAACTGGCTTACGGACCGCCTGGGGCAGGATATTCGCCTGACCCGGGGCTCGAAACTGGCGGAGTTAGAAGCCCGCAACTGGATAACCCTGACAAAATCTCATCTGAGCCTTACGCAGGAGGGGCAGTTACAGGCGGACTCCGTTTCGGAGTACCTGCTTTAGCTTAAACTCGGACTCTGAAAATAGTTAGCCTTGTGACTTCGCAAGCACCTAGTGAATTTCTACTAGCGAGCAGTATGTTAAATAATAGACAACTTTCTTGTCGCCTGTTTGCGGAATTCCGCGCGTGGCTATCATAAAATAATGTAAATGCCGGTCACAGGCCGGCCGGAGGTCATCTGGAGCAATGAGTGAACATCATGCGGACACTTTTAAAACCCTAAGAACGTTAACTGCCATCGGGAAGAACTTCGAGTATTTTGATCTAGGGGTTCTCACCGGGGAAGGTCGCGAGGAAAAAGTTTCCCGCCTGCCAATCAGCCTAAAGATTTTGCTGGAAAATCTGCTCCGCCACGACGACGGCGATGACTATGATAAACGCAGCATCGAAGCGGTGATTGACTGGAAGCCGAAAGCCGCGCCTGAAAATGAAATTGCTTTTGCTCCGGCCCGCACTCTGCTTCAGGATTTTACCGGAGTACCTTGCGTAGTTGACCTTGCCGCAATGCGCAACGCTGCCGTAGCCATGGGCATTGACCCAAACAAGATTAACCCTCTGGAAAAAGTAGATCTGGTTATTGATCATAGCGTCCAAGTCGATTATTTTGGCAGCCCGGAAGCTTTAGAAGAGAATTCTCAGCTGGAATATGAGAGAAATCAAGAACGCTACACCTTCCTGCGCTGGGGCGCGGAATCCTTTGATAATTTCAGTGTCGTACCTCCGGATATGGGTATCGTTCACCAGATCAATCTGGAGTTTCTCGCCAGCGTTATTTTCACCAAAGAAATCGACGGCAAAATGTTCGCCTATCCCGACACTCTTGTCGGCACAGACAGCCACACCCCAATGGTTAATGCCCTGGGCGTGGTTGGATGGGGAGTCGGCGGTATTGAGGCAGAGGCTGCGATGCTGGGTCAGCCGATCTCCATGCTTATCCCTCAGGTTGTCGGAATGAAACTTACGGGTAAGCTACCCGCCGGCACAACCGCCACTGACTTGGTTTTAACGGTCACACAAATCCTTCGCAAAAAGGGTGTAGTTGGTCGTTTTGTAGAATTTTACGGCGACGGCCTTGCCGAATTGACAGTTGCTGACAGGGCCACTATTTCGAATATGGCTCCGGAGTACGGCGCGACCATTGGATTTTTTCCAGTGGACTCCAAGACCCTCGATTACCTCCGCTTTACCGGGCGCAATGATGATCAGATCAATCTGGTCGAAGCCTATTGTCGCAAGCAGGGAATGTTTCGCGACGCCACATCTCTCGATCCATCGTTTTCAGATACTGTGGAACTTGACTTGTCGACGGTGGAGCCAAGCATCGCCGGCCCCCGTCGGCCGCAAGACCGCATTTCGCTGAGTAAATCACGTAGAGCGTGGAGACAGAGCCTGGTTGAGCTTCTTGAAATGAGGGAGACACTTCCCGCAGAAGCAAAAGATTTCTGGCTGAACGACATTAATGCAGTGGAAGGCCTCGGCCGCATCAGCGACACTGCTACTATTGAACAACCGGACAAAACCTTTACCATTGGCCACGGCGCAGTGGTTATCGCGGCCATCACCAGTTGCACCAACACAAGCAACCCGAGTGTTCTCATTGCCGCGGGTCTCCTGGCCAAAAAGGCGGCGGCACGGGGACTGAAGACGAAGCCGTGGGTGAAAACCAGCCTGGCGCCGGGATCTAAAGTTGTTACAGAATACCTGACCGAGGCGGGACTTTTGCCCGAGCTTGAAAAGTTAGGCTTCCATGTGGTCGGTTATGGCTGCACGACTTGTATCGGCAACTCAGGTCCTTTGCCTGAAGATGTTGCGAAAGCCGTTACCAGGGCCGACCTTGTGGGCGCCGCCGTATTGTCGGGAAATCGAAACTTTGAAGGCAGAATCAACCCGCTTGTGCGCGCGAATTACCTGGCCTCGCCACCGCTGGTCGTCGCGTATGCCATTGCGGGAAAAATGGACATTAATTTAACGACCGACTCCCTTGGACTGGATGATTCAGGTCAGCCAGTATTGCTTAGCGAGATATGGCCAACTACTGAGGAAATTAACGCCGTCATTCAGTCGAGCGTAAAGAGCGAAATGTTTCGTAAAAGCTATGGAGAGGTGTTCCATGGCGACGAAACCTGGCGTACACTGCCTGTTCCAAAAGGGAATCTTTTCCAGTGGGATGACGCCAGCACCTACATTAAAGAGCCACCATTTTTTGAAGGTCTATCGGAAACCACCACCGAACCACTCAACATCACCGGTGCCCGGGCTTTGGCAGTTCTTGGAGACTCAGTCACCACCGATCACATCTCTCCGGCTGGCAGCATAGCCCAGGGTAGCCCGGCGGGTATTTATCTGATGGAACGCGGCGTGGAGCCAAAGGATTTCAATAGCTATGGCTCGCGGCGCGGCAATCATGAAGTCATGATGCGTGGCACCTTCGCCAATATCCGGTTGCGCAACCTGCTGGCCCCCGGCACTGAGGGTGGCGTAACACTGCACCAGCCAAGCCAGGACCAGATGAGCATCTATGACGCAGCTATGAGATATGTTGCCGACGAGACACCGAGCATAATTCTCGCCGGTAAGGAATACGGCAGCGGATCAAGCCGCGACTGGGCAGCCAAAGGCCCGGCTCTACAGGGTGTGCGCGCTGTGATAGCCGAGAGTTATGAACGCATCCATCGCAGCAACCTCGTGGGAATGGGCGTACTCCCGCTTCAGTTCAGCGACGGAGAAAGCCGCAACACCCTTGAATTATCCGGTCACGAGGTATATGACATCACCGGAATTGAAAGCGGCATTAAGCCTGGTATGACACTGAAAGTCACAGCGACTTCTTCAGATGGCAATGTGAAGGAATTCCGCGTCTTGGCGCGTATTGACACTCCGAATGAAGTCGAGTACTATCGCAATGGCGGCATTCTGCAGTATGTATTACGTCAGCTTGCGATCAATGCTCGCAAAGAGCAGAAGGTCCAAACGACAGCGTAAAACGAATGCTGTAGCTTTTTGTGGGCACGTTAATAATATGCGGGCCGGGTTTTAATTTCTTCCCGGCCCGCAAACGCGCCGTGCCGAGGGCGGATGAAAGGCAGTGCCGATGTTGAAACTCCGAAATTCTGTCGCAGTATATATCGCAGGCATTCTTGCCGTCTGTACACCAGTCTGCGCCCAACTGGAGATTCCCGTGGAAAACCTTCCCGCCGTACGCGCTCCAGAACTGCAGCCGAATCTGGGCTGGCTGAACACGGACCGCCCCCTTCGCTTCAGCCATGAACTCAAAGGGCAGGTAGTACTTCTCGATTTTTGGACCTACTGCTGCATCAACTGCATCCATATTCTGCCGGATCTCGAATTCCTGGAGGAAAAATACGCGGATCAACCCTTTGCGGTTATTGGCGTCCATTCAGCCAAGTTTGAAAACGAGGCGAACCGCGAAACTATTCGAGCCGCTACCCAGCGCTACAAGATTAAGCACCCAGTTGTTATAGACGATGATATGGGTATCTGGAGCCGCTACACGGCCAAGGGTTGGCCCACATTTGTGCTGGTCGATTCAACCGGGCGGGTGGTCGGAATGACCAGCGGCGAGGGCCATCGGGATGAACTGGATGCGGCCATTGAGCGTCTACTGTCTGAGGGCCGGGCCAAAGACACCCTGGCTAGCGCTCCCCTGAAAATCAACTCCACCGGCTTCCTTGCCCCGACCGGCGTCCTTGCCTTTCCCGGCAAGGTGCTTGCCGATGCGGAATCCAATCGCCTTTTTATCGCGGACAGTAATCATAATAGATTAGTCGTAACCACGCTGCCGGATTCCTCTGGCCACTCCCAGCTGGTCTCAGTCATCGGCGGCGGAAAAGAGGGCAAAGCCGACGGAACATTTACCGACGCGTCCTTTCAGAATCCCCAGGGCATGGCCCTTCGCGGCGACCTGCTTTATATTGCTGACACCGACAATCATCTTATCCGCGAGGCTAATCTGGAAACCAGCACTGTTCGTACTATTGCCGGAACAGGCTCGCAGGGCTATGACCGCAGAGGCGGCGCTAAAGGGGCAGCGCAACCCCTGAGCAGCCCATGGGCGCTGGAACTTGTGGGCAACAATCAATTGTTCATCGGCATGGCGGGCATTCATCAGATTTGGGTGATGGATCTGGATTCTGAAATTATAAAAAACTTTTCCGGCAACGGGGCCGAAAATATTGTCGACGGCAGCGCCGAAGAAGCCAATTTCGCGCAGCCAAGCGGCCTGGCTTATTTGAACGAAAAACTTTACGTGGCCGACAGCGAAGTTAGCGGTATTCGCGAAGTGGACCCAAAAACCGGCGCGGTGGGTACCGTCGTCGGAAGCGGACTTTTTATATTTGGTGATGTAGATGGTCAGGGTGAGGATGTTCGTCTTCAACATGCTTTAGGCATAACCGCGTGGAACGACAACCTGTTGATCGCCGACACGTACAATCATAGAATCAAGCGGATTGATCCGTCTTCCCGGCAGGTTACCACGCTTTTTGGAACCGGGAAAACCGGGACAAAAAGCACCGACGGCAAACCTGCTTTCTTTGAGCCGGGAGGCTTGGATATCGCTGGCGACTGGCTCTTTGTGGCTGACACTAACAACCACCGCATTGTCGCAGTAGACCTAATAACCGGCGCGTGGAACGAAGTTATGATCTCGGGTCTGTCGGCGCCGAAAGCGGCGGCAAGACCCGTAGACGCCGTGGACGCGTCAAAAGTTATAATCTCCGACAAAGCGCCCACTGTCACGCTGACCCTGGATGCGGAACTTCCGACCAACGCGCATCCTTCGGCAGAAGCACCGATGCAAATTCGCGTGCTGAACGGTGAAGAAATACTGGCGCAGCAGACTTTAAAAACGGATCGCCTGCCGGTAAGCGTGGACCTTGATAGCGCCAGCATCCCAACTTCTGGCACCTTAACCATCCGCTGGAGCTTCGCTTGGTGTACGGAAGGTAACGCGTCAGTGTGCGTGCCTCAGCGTCACAACTGGTCTCTGCCGATAGAAAAGACAGCAGGGGTTGCGGGAGCCATCATTGAACTTAAAGGCAAAGCGAAGAAGTAGCATAAACGTACCGACTGTGCCGGACAGATTAAACATATTTCTGTTACGGAATAATAGCGTCTAGTTCAATTTCGATAAGCGCTTCATCATCAATCAAACGCGCGACTTCTACGATGGTCGTGGCGGGTCTGATGTCGGCGAACAGGTCCCCGTGTGCCTTCGCAACTTCCTGCCATTGAGAAATATCTGTCACATACATGCGCGTTCGAACGACGTGAGTTAGTCGAGATCCGAGCGCTTCCAGTGCAGCCTGGATGATTTCGAGCGACCGCTTTGCCTGGACCGCCATATCCGGCGAATATGACCCATCTGCATTAGCCCCCACAGTTCCAGTGACCATTATATGGTTGCCTGCTCTGATAGCTCGAGAATATCCCAATTTAGGTTCCCAGGCAGATCCTGTCGATACGCAAGTGCGTCCGTTGCGCTCCTGAAGAGTGGTTTTAACATCTGTCATCGTTGTGCCCCTTTTAATAATATTATGTTACCTCGACGCAAAAAAACGTTTCTAGTCTAGCTTGGGAGTCTCCCAGCGCGACTTACGGGCGACATCTTTGTGTCGTCCCACAATAATCACCAGCACGACCGATCCAGCCCAGATACAGTAGGTTAATATACCTAAGTTGCGGCGAAGAGTGTAATTGGTTAATTCGTAAAGCTGAATCACGCACTCAAGGCACAGCCATAGGAGTAGGATCCAGGCAAGTGGGTAATCTCCGCGCATGGCACTCCACCAAGCTTTCGCAAGACCTCCTATCCGCAACACCGTAAACAGAAAGAGCAGTGCAAACCCAGGCCATCCAGTCTCGGCAGCGGTTTCCAGCCAGATGTTGTGGGCGTGAACAGCTCCGGCGAAATAGTCTGGCACAGTAGGGTGATCGATCTGAGCGGCACTTTCGAAATTTTCGAACCCATATCCAAATCCGAGGACTGGACGGCTCGTGATCATTTTAAAGGTCGTATCCCATATAAGCAGCCGCGCTCCGATGCTTCCCTCCGCATTTTCGTGATAATTTGCAGGGTTTGTAATTTTCAATATGTGCCCCTGATAAGAGCTGGGCAGCATGACCCACGATAACGGCAAGACCACCACCGCTCCAATTAATAGCGCCAGTCGTCCGCGGCGGTAGCGCATAAGCCCGGCCGCAGCGAACAGCGCCATACCGATCCCGGCCGCAACTAAAGCGCCCCGGGTGAGCGTAAAAGGTAGTGCCAGGGCAGCCGCCGCCGCCCCGCTGATGCCGGCAATCCGTCGTACCGTGCCACCCCACGCCCCGGCCAGACAAAGGAATATGGCGCAGGCCGCAAAAAATCCGGCCCGGTTGTGATGATGAAAAAGAAACTGAAGCCGCGGAGTATCGGGCGCGTGGCTGTCAATGCGGAAATAGCCCTGCTGCACCAGGCTGTTCGTCAGTCCCGGAGAAGTGAGCGCGACTACAGCGATCAACCCCATGCCAATGCAGACGGCCACAAGCAGGATCCAAACGCCACGAGCGCCCATACGCCACCATGACGTTTCGGCACAGAAAGCCGAACGTACTAAAATGATGAACAGCCCCACGTAAGGCAGGATTTCCGCACCAAGCAGTTCCATGCTCTGCTTTGGAAACATGGATGCTCCGGCGCTTATGGTTGCTTGAAGCGCTAAGAGGATAAGCACTGCAACCAGCATGGCCGGCCATGGTCTTAGTTCTCCACAAGTGTCAATTCCGTGCCCGTCTCGGCGAAGAGAAGGAATTAAGACCGGCGCCGCCAGCCATAAAACGACAAACCAAACGATCGCTATCTGATATTTTACAAACGCATGGACCGCCGCGGGAAAGTCTCCGGCAAACCACGCGGCCAATCCTGCCGCCGCCAGCGTCGTGACCCAGGCCCCGAGAACGGGCAGAAGCCGGCGCCGGCGCGGCCCCTGGCCGTCCGAAACGGCAGCTATTAACAGCGTGATCCAGCTCAGCGCCTTCAGCAACTTATCGGCGTCCCGGTCGAACACCAGGCACACAAACATCAAAGTAAAAGCTACTGAGAGGCATCGCCCTGCCCATAGACTCCATGGACAGCCGCGTTCCGAAATTGTTGTAATCGTGTTCACCAGAAGCAACAACGCGCCTGAGAACAGGCGTGTCAAGGGGCGCAGCTTAAAAAAGCAAGCGCCCCTCGACGCACCGTAAATTCAGCATTGCTTGAAAGCAACGCTTACACCTTGCAAGCCTGCGACGGGGTCTACCGGATAGCTTCCGCCATCAGTTCTGCGACTTTCTTGCTAAATGCGCCGGGATCGTCCAATTTGCCGCCCTCCGCCAGCACTGACTGGCCGTATAGGAGCTCGGCATAATTGCCAAGGCGCGGGTCGTCGGGATTCGCCGCAAAAATACCCTGTAACTTTTCCATCAGCGGGTGGCTGGGGTTCAGTTCGAGAATGCGCTTTTGTGTCGGCACGTCCTGGCCCATTGATCGCATCAGCTCCATAAGCTGCGGACTCATGTCGCTTGTGTCGCCCACCAGGCAGGCGGGACTGCTGGTCAGCCGGTTGCTCAGGCGTACTTCTTTCACCTGATTGCTCAGCTTCCCTTTCATGGCGTCCATTAGGCTGGAATAGCTTTCCTGCTTGTCCTTCAGGTCTTCCTGCTCCTGCTTGCGTTCTTCTTCGGTGCCCAGCATGGCCGCACCCTTCGCGGCGCTTTGCAGGCGTTTTCCCTCGTATTCATGCACGTACTGTGTCCAGACCTCGTCCACCGGATCAGTCAGGATCAGCACTTCAATACCCTTGTTTTTGAACGCCTCCAGATGTGGCGACGACTCTACCGCCTCCGATGTCGGTCCCGTCAGGAAGTAGATGACGTCCTGCTCCGGCTTCATGCGGCTTACGTATTCGCCCATGGTTGTCGCGTCACGCTTTTCTTCGCCCGCTACGCTGGCGAATTCGCAAATGTCAAACAGCGTGGCGCGATTGCCATCGTCTTGAAACAGCCCCTCGCGCAGCACCCGGCTAAACTCTTTGCGAACAACCGTCCACTTTTCCGGGTCGCCGGAGCGCATGGATTTCAGCGTATCGAGAATCTTCTTTACCAGCGCCTTGCGGATGATCGGGATCTGGCGATCCTTTTGCAGAATCTCACGCGATACGTTTAGCGACAGGTCTTCACTGTCGACCACGCCCTTAATAAACCGCAGGTATTCCGGGATCAGGTCTTTCGCGTCGCTCATGATAAATACGCGGCGGATGTAAAGATGAAGGCCGGGCTCAAGCTCCCGGGAGAACAGGTTCGATGGCGCCTTGCTTGGGATATACAGCAGCGCGCGGAACTCGCTCGTGCCTTCGGCGCGCACGCTGATCCGAGTCAGTGGCTCGTTCCAGTCGTGACTGATGTGCTTGTAGAATTCGTTATACTCTTCGTCGGTTACGTCTTTCTCAGGACGCGTCCAGATGGCTTTCATGGAGTTCAGCGTAATGTCTTCCACGACCGTCTTGGGCTCGGCGCCCTCGATCGCTTTGCCTTCGGCGTCGCGTTCGATTTCCGTCCGTTCGGTGCTCATGCGGATTGGATAAGCCACGAAGTCCGAGTAGCGCTTCACGATATCCTTCACTGCCCACTCGTCCGTGTAATCGTGCAATCCATTTTCTTCGTCGGCCGGCTTCAGGTGAAGTGTCACCGAAGTTCCCGGCGTCGCCCGCGTTCCCTCGCCCAAGGTGTATTGGCCGTCACCGATGCTTTCCCAGGTGGTCGCCTTGTCTTCACCAGCGCGCCGAGTGACCAGGCTGAGCTTATCTGCGGCCATAAACGCGGAGTAGAATCCAATACCAAACTGGCCGATCAGTTCCGCTGGCACTTCTTTGCCCGTTGCCCGCGCTTCTTTTACGATTTGAGCAAACTCTTTGGTGCCGGATTTGGCGATCGTGCCGATGAACCGAATGACTTCGTCGCGGCTCATGCCCACGCCGTTGTCGCTCACAGTAAGGGTGCGGGCGTCGGAGTCAGTGGTCAGGCGGATTTCAGGATTGGAAGCGTATTGATTAAATTCGCTGTTTGTCAGCGCCTCATAGCGCAACTTGTCGATGGCGTCGCTGGAGTTGGAGATCAGCTCGCGCAGAAAGATGTCTTTGTGAGAATAGACGGAGTGAATCATCAGGTCGAGAAGCTGACGCGCCTCGGTCTGAAACTCAAATGTCTCGGTGGCACCGCTTTGAGTTGATAGATTATCTGTTGCAGAGTTATCGGTTGCTGCGTCTGGCGTTGTCATTTTGTTGCTCCGTTGTGGGTGTGTAGATAGAGTTGATTCTGTATTGCACGTCTAACCGATGATTGTTCCAAATCTTCAACGCAGCGCCGAGTTGCACTCGAGCGTTCCCCGCCGCGGCCTGAATTATGCTTCATATCTGCCTGACTTCTATATCCACTCGGAGACTTGCCATGATACCAGCTTCAACTATGCGAAATAAGAATGCCCGGCGCGAGCGCATTGGCCGGATTCCCCGCGAATCAACCCAGGTGGCGCCAGACGTTTTTCGCGTTCGATTGTCTATAGTAAACGCCTATATTGTAGGCCGCCCCGGCGCGCGGTCCGGCCATTGGGTGCTTGTTGATGCGGGGTTACCCACATCAGCGGATAAGATATTTCGGGCGGCGGCGGAGCTTTTCGGTGCCAATTCGCGTCCCGCGGCCATTATTTTGACCCATGGCCATTTCGACCACAGCGGTGCCGCGGAAGAACTGGCGGAAGCATGGGATGTCCCGGTGTATGCCCACCGCCTTGAGATGCCCTATCTGGATGGCGGATCCGAATATCCGCCGCCGGATCCTTCCGTTGGTGGAGGAGCCCTTGCACTGATTTCACCCCTAATGCCGCGCGGTCCAATTAACCTGGGTCCGCGGCTGCATCTTCTGCCCGCCAATAAATCCGTGCCTGGCATGAGAGGCTGGCGCTGGATTCATACGCCGGGGCACACGCCGGGCCATGTCTCTTTTTATCGCGCCGCCGACGCGACGTTAATCGCCGGGGATGCCTTTATAACGACCCGACAGGCATCGCTGTTTTCCGCTGTTTTGCAACCCCAGGAGATGAATGGCCCACCCCAGTATTTTACGCCGAACTGGGAGCTGGCCTACGCGTCTGTGGTGGAGTTGAACCGATTGTACATCCAAGTCGCGGCAACGGGACACGGCAAGCCTATGCGCGGCGTGCATCTGCGCCGGGGACTGGATCGGTTGGCGGCCCATTTTTACGAACTGGCGGTTCCACACACTGGGAGGTACGTCGATCAGCCTGCCATTTCGGACGGCGGCGGGGTGGTGGATGTTCCACCGCGGGTGGTCAATTATGAGCACGTCGCCATCGGAATAGTGGTCGCCGGTGTGGCAACGGCTATTTTAACTTCCGGTTTTTGGAAAAAGAAAGGGAAGTATTATCGAGACGGAGAGGGCATTTAAGCCGTCGTCTCCGCTGGTCGCAATATCAAGGAGTTGCGGACACCGAAGATTGAATGTCCGCAACCCATCCAGACTTCATGTCGTACTAGTAATACAAATTCCAGTCTCCGCAAACCGCAGCCGGCGGCTCTTGGAACACGTGGATTGAGCCGGTAAGGGGCACATTATTTGCCGTATTCTGATCCGCGCTTACAACGACTTTCCCATTCGCCCCTCCGACCGAAACCCCAAACCGGTCTTCTTTCATAGGCGTTGGATTTTCAATAATCTGCAGGAGGTGCCCTCCACTCGCGCTATACAAATAGGCGCGTCCCACCTTTGTTTCGGTAAAGGGTTCGTGAGGATTTCCAATAAGTATATATCTGCCGGATGAAGAAATAGAAGAGCCAAAAACCGAGCCGGGTTTGGGATCTGGATTTTCAAAACGGTGAATGAGGGCGCCGGTTTCGCCATCGTATAAATAAGCCTTATTATTACCAGGAGCTCCGATGAGAAGGTCTTCTCCGTGGGCGCGCACCTGAAAGCCAAAGTACGCACCAGGTGTCGGATCCGGATTAACAATCTTGTGGATAACCGCGCCTGTGTTCGCGTTCAGCAAATAGGCAGCCCCCGCGTCCGCCGCCCCAATGTCGTGTCCGGTGCAACCCACCAATACTTTATCAGTGCCAATTCCCGCTACAGAATATCCAAAGTTGTCCTGACCGGTTGGGTCAGGACAGGAAATCGTGCGAAGCAATGCGCCAGTCAGCGTGTTAAATAGGTAAACAGATCCGGTTCCGGGCCCTGATGCGTTGTCCGCGCGGGAACTTACAATGGCCGTTTCCCCCATCATGCCTACCCCATATCCAAACTGGTCATTAGACTCCGGCGTCGGATTTTGCAGAGTCTGGATGTGCTGACCGTTAGAGAGACTGAACACATATACTCGCCCGGAATCGATCGCAGTGCCGTTGGGTTTTAAAAAGGCAGACGCAATTATTGTAGAATCTCCGGCACACGAGAACGGACTGTAGCCAACATTCGTTTCCGGCTCCGGATTTGGCATGGAGAATACCACCGCGCCCGTGTCTGGATTTATAAGGTAAACAATCCCAGCGTTTGGAACCTCCCCGACATCCGCGTGGGCTCCCGTCAAAATCAAACCGCTGTTGGTTATCATGAAGTTTCGCCCAAAGTTGTCGGCTATGGACGGCAAGGGGTTGTCAATGGTTCTCAACAAGGGAAGAGCGCTGACGTCTGAAGGCGCTCCGTTCGCTAAAATCAGCATCGCGAACGCTGTTGCTTTCATGGCGCGATGGGCAAGACTTACAGTAATTTGCGGGCGGAAAAATTTCAACGGTAGACGGCTCCTCAAAATGGGTCTGGGTGATAGTATGGGTCAATTGCAAGACGGAGGAATACTTAATTTCTCCGGTCCGGCCATATTTAATTCAAAGACTGCGCAATCAGGTTTCCCAATGAAAATTGTCGGCCAGCAACTTTGCCGCTTCATCAGGCGGCAAGGGTCTTGAGAGCAGGAAACCCTGAACCTGTTGACAACTCAGCTCTTTAAGAATAGCCATTTGGTTCTCTGTCTCCACCCCTTCTGCAATAACGGCCATGTCCAGATTGCCGGCCATTTGGATAATAGACCGCACGATTTCCCGTTCAGATCCGGCCTGTTCAATGCGACTGATAAAGGATCGATCGATTTTCACCGTATCAATGGGAAACTGGTGCAGGTAGCTGAGCGAAGAGTAGCCAGTGCCGAAGTCGTCAAGGGAAAGACCAAAGCCGGCATGTTTCAGGCGGTTTAGCATGCCGATTATCGTGTCGTGCCGTTCCATTAAGATGCTCTCGGTAATTTCCAGTTTAATGCAATCAGGTTCCAAATCGAAATCGCTAACAGCGCTGATAATCCGCTGATCCAGATCCGGCACGGCAAATTGTCTCACGGAAAGGTTGACCGATATCGTAAGAGTCTCACAGGAAATCGAAAATTCGTTACGCCACTTGCGGAGCTGGCGGGCCGCTTCCGCGATCACCCAGTAGCCAATAGGAATTATTAGTCTTGTCTCCTCGGCTATTGAGATAAAATCCCCGGGCGGCACCAGGCCGCGGGTCGGATGTTCCCATCGCAGTAATGCTTCAAACCCGCCAATAGAACCGGACGACATATCAATTATTGGCTGATAATGAAGCCGCAGTTCATTACGTTGAAGCGCCCTTCGCAGGTCATTTTCCATTTCCAGGGTAGAAAGAGCATTTTCATGCATTTGCGGATTAAAGACTTCATAACAGGCTTTCCCACGGGCCTTTGCTCGATAAAGCGCATTATCCGCATCCCGCAGGATTGCTTCCGGCTCTGTGTATCCAGGAGAGTCGAAGGCAATGCCAAGGCTGGCAGTAATAAAAACCTCCCGATCGTCCAGCAATACAGGTTCGGCAAGGTTCTTTAATATTTTTTCGGCGACTGGGATCACGTCGTCCGGATGACTGATGTCGTCGAGAAGCACAACAAATTCATCGCCAGCGAAGCGAGCTACTGTGTCGCCAAGACGTACGGTCGTCGCAAGGCGCCGGCCGACAGTCACCAGCAAACTATCTCCCATGAGGTGGCCAAGACTGTCGTTAATATTTTTAAACCTGTCTAAATCCAAAAACAAGACAGCGAAATGATAATTTTCCCGACGGTTGGCGCGGTGGAGCGCCTGTTGAATATGGTCAAGAAGCAGCGCCCGGTTCGCGAGGCCGGTTAGAGAATCATGAAGGGAGGTGTGAACGAGTTGCCGCTCAAATTCTTTGCGTTCCGTAATGTCCTGTAAAATCCCAAGACAGCCGATGGGACGGCCATTTTCATCGGTCATGGCTACCGACGTGTCGGCCACCCAGCGTTCTTCTCCCAGGCGCGTGCGAATATGGATATCCGCCTTCCAGTTTGTGCGCTTGCCGTCCCGAATTTCTCGGCCTATCACCTTGGCGTCCTTCTCGTCGGTCGCTCCATGTGCCACAGTTTCTAAAACCATTTGAGTCCAAATGGTCGTGGTAAATTCTTCAGGGCTCCAGCCAGTAATAGTTTCAATTCCATCACCCACAAACTCGTACCGGTCGTTCAGATAGTCCAATTGATAAGGCACCGCGCCGGCGGACGAGATGGCCTGTCGATAGTGCTGTTCTCGTATACGCAGTGATTGTTCCGCGCGGGCTCGTTCCAGAGTACTGCTGCAATGATTAGCCAGCGTTTGGAAGAGCTGGAGATCATCCTCGTCATATGCCTGATACGTATAGCTTTGGATGGAGAACACGCCGGACGTGCCGGAGGGGCCACGAACAGGAACCCACATAAGCGATGCCGACAGTCGCTCCGTATTTCCAAAGCGGCGAATGTCCGCGGTCGTCATGTCAGATGGTTCCCGTAGGATTAATAGCTGTCCCTCTGTTAACGCCCGCTTGACCAGACCACTGGGCTTCAGTTCACTTTGGCGTCCAAACAACGTACGCTCACCATTGACTTCGTCGTATGCGATAAGCTGATCCACTCTATCTTGCTCCGGATAACATAGATGGAGAGAACAGGAGTCCCATCCGATCATGTCATCGGCCACGGAAGAGATAATAATTGCGGCGTCATGGGGCGATGTGGTGCCGCTGAGTTGCTCTCCCAAACGAGAGAAACCCCGGTTCCTCTCCTCCGCTTTGCATCTTTTCATGGCCGGCGCGGCCACGTTGGCGATCTGTTGCAGTAAGTCCAGATCTTTCTCAGAAAACATATTTTCTGTATAGGATTGAACAGACAAAACGCCCACCTTCCGGCCGTTAATCTGAAGTGGGGCATACATAAGACTTGCGGACGGTACGGATTCATTGCCGAAGCGGTTGAAGGAATCCAGTGCCTGCTTTGCTTCTCGATTAAGAAGCAGCGGCGTGCTAAGGTTCTTTCCTACGGATAAAATGGCGTCGCTTCGCAAATCCCAGAAATATTGTTTCTCTCCATTTACAGTGTCGACTTCTACAACTGTCCGGAAGCGACCCTGGCCGGACTGGCGAACATAGAGCGACAGGGCGTCCCACGTCCACAGGTCTGAAGCGGCCGCCACAATCCCCTCACCTAATTTCTCCATTGTGTCAGCCGCCGCGAGTTCGTGCCCCAGTTGCGCCAGAACCGCCTGGTGTTGCTGTTCATGACGCTCCCGAGTAACGTCTCGGATAAAACCCTGCAAACTTTCTAGATGTCCGTCTTTGTAATTGCCTGAGCCGTGTTCCTCAAGCCAGCACCAGTCCCCATTCTTGTTTTGGAATCGGAATTCCAGATGATAACGCCTGCGGACGTTGACGGCCTGTTCTACCTTTTCGTGCACCTGGTGCAGATCGTCGGGGTGGATCCGGGAAGAAAAGGCAACTTTTCCGTTTATCAAAGCTTCTGGAGAAAATCCAATAACGCGCTCGGTACCGCTGCTCACGTACAACATGGTAAAGTCTTCGTCGTTCAGACAGGTGTAGACCATCCCGGGCAGGTTGTCCGCCAGACGCCGAAACTGTTCCTCGCTGCTACGCAGAGAATCCTCCGCATGCTTTCGTTCCGTCACATTGTGCGTCGCCCCGATGATCTGATCTATTTCTCCGCGCTCATCCAGCAGCGGCACATAATTAACGATAGCAATCGCCGTCGCCCCGTCAGGCAGCAGAACAGCGCATTCGGCGGATTGGGCGGCGCGGGTTTCGGATGCGCGCTTGAGCAGCGCCAGGTATTCACGAGTCGAATCCTCAGGAAAAAGCTCATCGTCCCGCCTACCCAGCATCTGCTCCCGGGCAAGACCGGCCACTTTAACCGCTATGTCGTTGACAAATCTAAAGCGCAACTGCGCGTCATAGATGACAAACGTGCTTGGAATGTTGTCCAGGGCCGTGCGCATGCGCTGCTCGCTGTCCGTCAGCGCCCTGCTTGTCAATTCAATGCGTACCAGAAGGCGCCGGGCGAGCCAGAACAACACAAGGGTGGTCGCACCTACAAAAAACAATCCTTTATTAATTTGCCATCTGGTCATTTGCTCGCCGGATGCAGTAGGCGAAGAAGAGAAAACTTCCAAGTCCGATGCGATTATCCATGTTGCGCCCAGCACGAAATACATCGATGCGATTTTAAAAGCCTTATAGCTGGATTGGCTCCAACCCACATACAGCGATCGACTCCAACTCAAGCGGATAGTCCACGGCCAGCGGGCTTAAATGCTAACCGGCGTTTAATCATTATTCCTCGGGAGTTCTTCAGAGACATATTATGTGAAAGGCCTAACGAGTTGCTTTTTTATACTTTCTCTATGGGCATGCAAGAGAATTGTTAAAGCGATTATCAAGCCCAGGACCTTGCAGAAAATCCTAATGGTTCAGTGTTCAGTCCATCTCCAGCGGGTTTACTTTTTCCACTTCTTCTCCGCTTGCGTTGCTCTCTTTTATCCGCTCATCGAACAAAGCATTCAAACGAGCCTTCTTCGCGTCCTGCTCCTCCTGAAAACGCGAAAACTTCTCTTCAGCATGACCGGGCCTCTCCCGCACCTTTTTCAGAGCATCTTCGTAGCGGTCGCCCGAGGACTGATCAAGGATGGGTCTGCGTTCTTCCAGAACTTTGCCGGATTTGCGCTCGACAATAAGTATGGTGTCGCAACAGGGACACGGTATCTGCCAGGTATCGCTCACGGAAAAACGCCCTCCTGATAAATCGATTGTTTAGATCACGTATTGCAGCTTCTCGATAAGTCACAAGAGAAATTAAGACCAGGCGAGAAGTCGAGTCGCAATAATCTCACACATTCTTCCACGCTGTCGAACATTCTCACTATTCTCTTTGACTTCCAATACAAGTGCCTGCGAACGAATGTCTCTAATATAACATTAGTCATCCAGCAGTCACAAACGATGGGCCTCTATCTGCTCCTGATCGTGTTTGGTGACAGGCTGAACCAAGGGTTGGATCGCTTTTTGGCTTCAACCGCCATTGCGTTTGAACCGTTATGCAGGGAGTATGGATGAATGCCTATTAGCCTCCGCGGCCGGACTTTCTGGTCCATGATCAACGGCTTTGGTTTACAAGTCACCCTTGTTGCAGGACTCACCATCACACTGTCACAAGCACTTCCGCTCGCGGCTGCTGAAACGGACAATCCTCTCCTTGCCACCTACGATGGTGGCTCAATATCGCTGGATCTACTTGAAGAATTTGCCCGTGAAATGCCGATATCTCAACGCATTCCATTCGCAAACGGAGCGGGAGACTGGCGGCGTTTTATCTGCGGCGAACTTGCACAGTCAGTAACCCTGACCAGCCAGGCGCTCCAGATGGGGCTTCACCAGAACCCCGGCTATCTCCGGGCTCGAGATTATTTCATACAGGAATACCTGTGTTATCTGGTTATGCGCGATAAGCTCACTAATGTGATGGATATATCGCCTGAGAAACAGCGGCAGCAATACAAGACGAACCTGGCGGATTACTGGTTAAGCCCGACTGCCACCATGCGGGTCATCCGCACCCGGGATTTAAACAAAATTTCCAGTGCCGCCGTCGCTCTGGAGTCCGGCAGCGACTTCCTGAAGGTGGAAATGGAATTTTCGCAGGTAAGCCCCAGGTATCGAGGCCAGCTGGTAGGACCGTTTCCGTCTACGCAGGAACGGACCACAATCCCGCCACCAGATGAAGTCATTAATGCAGCTCTGGCTATTGACGAAGGCCAAACCACCGGCCCGATGGAAGTTGGCGGATTTCATTTTATCGTAAAAAATGAACGAAAAACAGCAGGACGGCAACAGAGTCTTTACGAGGTTGCGGAGCGAGTGGAAGAGCGACTGCGCGAAGCCGAGAGCGGGGTGCTGCTTCCGGAGTTGATTGATCAGATTCAGAAGGAACTGGGTGTTGAGGTAGATGAAGCGTTGTTTAGCGCGTCCAACACCAAGCCGGATGACCTGCTTGCCACCGTGGGAGCCCTTAAAATATACCGTCAGGAATTTACTGAGCTAAACGGCAACGTGCGTGGGCCAGCGGGGCCCGTCGCCGGGATGATGCCGACACGGCTTAAGGGATTTGTTCTTCCGTATATGATGGCCCAGTGGGCAAAAGTCCATGGTTACATGGACAGGGAGGAAACGCGCAAAGCACTGTATTACTATGACTTGCAGCATCTGGCTGGCAAAGTGGCGATGGATATTTCTGAACAGCTGGCGCCGTCGCCAACAGATGAGCAATTAAGGGCGACATTTCAGAAAAACATTGCCGAATATCGACGCACTGGAGCGCCTGAGCCTCGCTTTGAAGATCACCGGGATGATTTATTGAACATTCAAATGCAAGAGCGCGCCCCGAACGTTGAGCGTCAGGTAAGGAAGGCGGTGCTTTCGCGTATTAATTTTAAGCTGACGGACGCGCCTCGCAGCACCGATATCACCGCTCTTGAGGCGCTCTCGACGGCCGGCGACCGGCTTTCATCGGGTATTCGATTGTTGAGAATTGCCCCAGTTCAGCTTATGAGCGACGCTAGTGGAGCGACCTCTTACGAAGACATTGGTCGCGCGCCCGAGTGGAGAATAAGCTTCGACACGGGCTTTGAGACCAGCACATCAGAAATGCTGGTAAAAGGACCGGCGCCCCTGCTTACTAACGATGACTCGTACTCATCCGTACCAGCTTTTCGACGCTGGCCTAAACTTTTGCAATTTGATACCGACGCATTGAAGCGCCATGCCATTGACAAGGGGATTGGCGATTTCATGGCCAAGCATGATAACAAAGTCCATGTTGTGGCGGCGGTGGATTTTTCATACAGCGATGATGATCCAACCAGTCCCGGAGATTGTCTTATAACTTATACGGCAACACCGGTAGGTGCACCTGCCGCTGAGGCATTTGTAATCAGGTACGCCGGAGACGATGGTGAAATAACAAAACGGCGTTTGGGCGAGGTGGAACAAATCTGTCAAACCTGTCCATCCCCAGGGACTGCGACGCCGCGCGATCACTCAAATTCTGAAACCACATCCAGTACATTGCCATTGCAAAAAGGAGATTTGTAAAATGACCCCTCAACAAACGAAACTCACGCTCGCAGCCGCAGTTGTAGCGGCGGTTCTTGCCGGGTCTTATGCTCTGAACCGGGTGGCCGACGACAAGCACACTACAGCCGGCGGCGACAGTTCGGAACAGGCCGATGCCGATATACGACAAAACAGGCTTAATCTGGGCACGGGAGGTCGAGGTGACTCTGCGTCCAGCGGAAAAGGCACTGATAAGAAAACCGCTAACAAAAACGCCTCAGGAGCAGACAGCGACAGCGACAGAGATTTGGCGTCAATTGTGGATTCCGTAACGAGCGAGGTACTACCTATTGAGACCGAAGCCGAAACTCGCGATCGTAAGCGGTACGAGGAGGCCATGGCCAATCAATTCAAGTACCGGGAAAACGATCCAAAAAAGATTAAGCCAACTGAGCTTACGCCCGTGCTAAGCACCGTCAGCGAAAAGTATAACATACCAGATAACCTGCTGGCGGCAATGATGTATGTGGAAACCGGTGGCACCCATCGCGATGGAGATCATTCAATGGAAGCCGGCTACGGGGTTATGAACCTTCGCGAGAATAACATGGTGGACACGCTGGGCGAGGCGGCGTCGCTTATTGGGAAAAGCAAAGAGGATGTGCTGTACGATCAGGCGACAAACATTGAGGCCGCGGCTGCTCTCGTGCGCAGTTATTATGACGACGCCCTTGCGAGCGGCGTCAGCGAAAGCGAAGCATGGTACATGGCCATTTCTCAATACAGCGGACGCCCCGATCCACAGCTTGCCGGAAATCTGGCCGACGAGACTGCTGGATGGATGCTGAAGGGCTTTGAATTGCACCTGAGCGATGGCGGCGGAGACGTTATTGTCCCCCCCAATCCCAATCCGCTATTTCTTCCCAAGGATTGGGAGCTTGTAGGAATGACGCCTCCGACGGAAGGCAGTGGCCCACAGGTCATGCCGGGCACAATACCACCTGACGCCCAGGGATACGGAGCTACTGGAGCCGCCGCCGGGGGGGCGGAAGTAACCCCATAATAAGTGATGTCGCTTAAATCTAAATAGTCAATCGATAACGCGAATGTCCCGAAGCCGCCTTTCCCGCTGAGAGGCGATACTGACGGCCGTCCAATGTTGCAAACCCGGAGGTATTGTGATTTTCAGACTGAGTAATCTATCGTTAGCGGCCGTTACACCGGCAGTAGGGACGACTCGCCGAGTCGTCCACCTCTCAATTATTTCACTATTGACGTTTGCCCTGTTTCTAATGTGCACACCCTCTTCTGCCGCTATTGGCCCTGCAGGCCAGCCCGCGCTAAACGCCGCCTCTGCGTCTCCGGGGAACGTTACGGTTACCGATACGACGGGTAAGCCGATAAGCGGAGTAGCGGTGATGAGTCAGCCACGACCAGAGATGCTTTTGCCGGAAAATCTTAAAGAAACCACAGCCACTACCACCGACGCCTCTGGCGTGTTCTCGCCGCCGCCCCGGGAAGTAGGCGGAACTCACCTGGTGCTTAGAAAACCAGGACTCGAGGCCGTAGCGTTAGATGCCGGAAAGCCCGCGCCGCGGAACATTAAGATGCGTTCTGAGCGAACTGTATCGGGGAAGGTCTTATCTCCGGATGGCCACCCTATACCCGGCGCTCTGGCGGGCCCCCTAAGTTTCACGCCCGGTTCAGGAAACAGTGATGCTAATCTCTCGCTGCGGCAACTTTTGCCACGGCAAGTCGTTCAGACAGACGCATCCGGGGCATTTCACTTTAGTAGTCTCCCGCCGGAAAGCCTGGCTATTCAGTTTTCAGCCCCCGGTCACACCCCGAGACTGGCCGTTTTTGATGAAGCGACCTCTGAACTGAAAGTTTCTCTGGAAACTGGCGGTGCAACGATCAGTGGCAGCGTTATAGGATCAAAAGATAAAACGCCAAAGCCGGGTATTGCCATCGAAGCGACGGGAAACAGCCTGCTTTTATCTGTCCGCACAGATCTACGAGGCGCATATACGTTCAATAACATCCCTCCCGGGACCTGGACCATACGTCCGGCGGGGGGAGGCCCTGTCAGCGGCACTCAGTCTCGGTCGAAGATAATAGATATTGAAAAGGCGGACCAGGTTGTCGATCTGCCACTTGTACTCAATCAAGGCGTGATGCTGGCAGGCCGCGCAATCGACATGAAGACATCGCAAGGACTCGGCGGGATAAACATAACGCTAGCCGGATACGCTGGCTCCGGCGCAAAAGCTGTGCTGACAGATCCTGATGGCGCATTCCTTTTTGACAACTTGGATTCTCTTCAGGATGTAATTATACGCTTTGATCCGATCAAATTTGTCCATCTTTTACCAGGTGGTGGGTACCGCGATTACTTCGATATCAGCAATTCAGGCGACACAAATTTCGACCTGACAACCCTTACCATTCCACTGCATCGACGCTTCGAGGTCAAAGGGAAGGTGCGTGACGCCGCCGGCCAGGTCGCTGCGGATGTGGAAATTCGTCTTCAGTCCCTGGATGCGCAAACGTCAACCCCTTCCAAGAGCGGGCCCGGTCTCCTTACGTTTGCCACAGCTTCAAACAGCACGGGAGATTTCCGCGCTGGGGTATACCCGTCTGGCCGCTATAAAGTGTGGGCACAACAGGACGCCCTGGTTTCGCAGGTGGAGATCGTCGAAGCGTATACGACTGCGCCAGTTCCATCCGTCGAGTTGCGTATGGATAAGGCCGCTCAATTGGAAGGACTTGTAACGGACTCTCACGACGCTATTGTGACTGGCGCTGTCGTAATCGCTTGGCCTGCTAACGGTCTTGAGCCTGAAGAACAGCCCATTCCTGGCAGGGAGAATTATGAATACTCAAAAACCGATAAACAAGGTAAGTTTTTGCTTTCCGGCCTGCGTGGAGAACCGCTTATCTTGCGTGCCTCTCATCCGTCGTACGTCCAGCCAGTTCATCTGCCCTTGGACCCGACCGGCATCGCGTTAGGAACAAGCTCTGGCCTTGTCTTAAAATTTCCTGCAGGCGGCGAGTTTGCTGTCACAGTAACCGATGAAACCGGACAAACCTTAAGCGGCGCTGAAGTACAACTGGATTATCAGGACGGTCTGGACGGACAGCGGGTGAGGGTTGTTTCAGATAGCTACGGGCGAGCGTCTGTTGGTGCTCTGCCGGCGGATCGTCTCGATAAGCTTGTGGTAAACCATGCGGCGTATGCGCCGTTCGAAAGCGAAGCACCTATCAGCCTGCCACAAAAAGACTTTAAAGTAAGCCTGAAAAAACGTGGTTCGATCGTTGCCGCTGTCCGAGGCACCGGACCTGTGCCTGGCGTACCTGTTGAGATTTTCCTGCTGTATGCTCCCCTCAGCGGGTCCACCGGAAGTGCCGCGCCGGAACAGGGATTTGACCAGACGGCCCGCGCGCCCGTAGTTGCAGGCAAAGCTTCTTTTCCAAATCTGCCCCCAGGTTGGTACAAGGTCGCATTTGCAGATTCCGGGGCTTACGCGGAATCTAAAGTAGTTCGTATGGAAGCCGGCGGTGGAATTCAAAACTTGGAACTATCGTTGCCCCAGGGGAATCATCTAACTGGGACCGTAATTGATAAGCAAACAGGAGAAGGCGTTGCCGGTGCGAACCTCACTATTCGCCCTGCAGTGGATAGTCAGATAGTCACGGAGCGGGCCCAGCAGAACGTAACGACAGGCGAAGGGGGTGTGTTTGAGCTTTATAACGTAGGATCCGGTCAGCTTCATGCTCTGGTAATAGCAGCGGGTTACCCTGATCTCGAGCGGAATATTAATTTTGTGCCTGGCGAGTCATTAAATATAGAGTTAAGCGCCATTACATCCACGCTGGAAGGTCGCGTAACCGTAGGTGGTAGTAACCTGGTGGAAGGCGCCTTAATAATACTGTCCAAGGCTGGAGGCGATCATTCCCCTGTAGCTACGGCTGTAACGGATGAAGCAGGAACCTATAAGATGGAAGGGTTTCCCGCTAGTTCATACGCTCTCACGGTGGAGGCACCGATTGGTGCAGGTGAAAATATTACCCGGAAATCTCTCTTGGTTTCGATAGAGGAAGAGCAGGTAACGCAGGATGTAAACTTCGAATCGTTAGTTTCGGTTCAGGGCAAAGTGCGGCTAAACGGAAAGCTCCCCGAGCGGGGAAGTGGCGAATCTCTCTCTGTACTGTTCAGCGGAACCGGGGATGGAATGGAATCTAAAATGATAAAGGTTGCCGATGACGGCGCCTATTCCGTTCAGCTGGAGCCAGGCGACTATACAGTCAGTCTGGAGGATCGGGAAGGTCGGCCAATAACGATAAAAGCTGGGGCCGGGCAAACGATTAACTTGGATTTTTAAGCCAAAACGTTAGTAGTAATCGATTCTTGCTCGCGCAATTAGTCATAAGAGAAGTTGTTAAGAGATATGATCCGGATAAGTTTCGTATATACCTCAAAAACGTCACCCGTTAAACAACATGGTAAAAATGAAAGGTCCGGCGCGCTGACACACTAACACGCCGGACCTGTAAAAACTACCAATTTAAAAGCTTAAATTATTTGTTCATGTGAGAGCCGGCACGGCCAGCTTCACCGGTGACTGGCGTAAATGATGGCGGATCGGATGCAGGAAACGAATCTTTACCGGCCTGTTTGACTTCATCAATACGTTTATTCTGGCTTGAACCGCTGGAATTGCTGCGGTTGTCAGACCGACCTGAATTCCCAGACCCCTTTGAGTCGTCGGAGTTCCCAGTCCGCTGGGAAATCTGTTCACAGCCGTTGTTCAGCATATTATTAGCCTGACCCATAATCTTCGAAAATCCACATTTACCAGTGGCTCCACGATGAAGCAGTCCTGCAGAAACTCCAAGCATTAGCGCCGCACTAAGCAAGCTGCGGCTGCGCATGGCGGAAGAAGCAAGGGTAGTGCCGGCGAGCATGCTGACCATACGCTCGCTCTGCCCAATACGCGTGTAGCCATGGCTGTCTTTGCGGTTGAAATCCGTGGTTCCTTTATTAACTGTAACGTTTGACATTTGTAGCCTCCTGGGTTTCTTAGATGGCAACCCTGTAATATTTTTATAACGATGTTTCGTTATAAAGGATAATAGCAACCACTGGGCCATTGCGAAGAACGGCTATCCAGAAGATGAAAAGTGGCCTCCACAAGCCAGCCACCGGACCTAATCCACCGGAATTCGGAGCCTTTCAATTCCGACCGCTTTGCCAGTATCGGCCTCCACGGTGATCATTGCACCGCACAATAAAATTTCTTCTGTGGCCACTTCATGGCGCACCGGAAGGCCGGTCAAAAACCTGTGAAGGACTTCCTTTTGCTTAACGCCAATCACTCCATAGTGCCCGCCAGTCATGCCCAGATCCGTCATATATGCGGTTCCGCCTGGTAATATCTGTTCGTCTGCCGTTTGCACATGGGTATGGGTTCCGCATACTCCGCTTAACCGACCGTCCAGATACCAGCCCATCGCCACTTTTTCGCTCGTCGCTTCTCCGTGAAAATCCAAAAACGCCATAGGAGTTTCACGCATCACCTCATCTAATATGACATCCGCTTTTCGGAAGGGGCAATCGGAAGCTGCCATCATCACCCGCCCAATAAGATTTAAAACTGCGATTCTTAAACCGCCGGTTCCAGCAACTTCGAACAGCCCATAGCCGCGCCCAGGCACCTCCGGAGTATTGGTGTAGTTGGCTGGCCGAATCAGACGTGTTTCCTTACTGATAAAAGTGAAAATATCCTTGTTGTCCCAAGTGTGATTTCCCGCAGTAAGCACGTCTACTCCAGCTGCTAGCATCTGGTTGGCGGTCTCGCGTGTGATGCCCTTGCCATGGGCGCTGTTTTCGGCGTTTGCTATCACAAAATGAGCGCGGCCACTGCGTTTAAAATCCGGAATTATGGCTTTAATTGCTTCGCGACCTGGTCTTCCAACAGCGTCGCCAACCATAAGGATTCGTAATTCGGTTGTCATTATAGAACTTTCCAGCGTTAAAACGGTATGAGTTAGTTAAGCACCTGCTGTGGAAATCTATTGTGAGCAAGAAAACAGTATTGTAATCAAACCTTGACACGCTTTCGCGGCTACTGCCAGTTCTACCCACAAATCACCGTAAGAAAGATCGACGGGGACCACTTTGCCAGAGAAAAAAGCTTCCGAAAAAAAAGGCGCTACGGTAGAAACCGATGACAGCCCAAGCATATTTGTTACCACAGATACGGTATTGTTTACATTCGAGGATCAGCAGTTAAAAGTGCTGCTGGTTCGCCGAAATCGCCCGCCCCATGAGGGGCTATGGGCCTTTCCCGGCGGCTTTCTTCATGCAGAAGAAGAGATGGATGCATCTGCCGGTCGTGAGTTAAAAGAAGAGACTGGTCTAGGCGGAGCCCGCTTGAAGCAATTTGGTGCGGTCGGTAATGTCGGACGTGATCCGCGCGGACGCTCAATTTCCATAGTTTTCTTTGGCGCCGTGGCAGCTGAGGTCTCAAAGCCACAGCCCGCAGACGATGCTGACGAAGCGGCTTTTCATCCGGTAAAGCGGCGCCCGCGCCTGGCATTCGACCACGAGCAAATCCTAAAGGGGCTTCTTGGACGTCTTCGTGAGGAAATTGTGCAGAGCGAAATACTGTTCGACTTTTTCCGCTCCGTTATCCCTTCAGCCGATATGCTAGCCCTAATCGAACAGATTTGGGGGACCACCGCCGACCGCCGGAAATGGGACGGGTTCATGCATAGACTGCCCTTCCTGCAGGAAATGAGCGGCGGTCAAAAATTCCGCCTCGACCGAACCGAAATGCGACGCTGGTTACGCAATAATCACTTGCCGGTAACTGATCTGTTTAGCTGACAATACCAGACCAGCTAAGTTTCACTTTCATCATATAGTGGCCGGCAGGCTGTTTGCCTGCTTTTAGTTTTTGGTTTGGTAACGTTATACTCGAAGAAAAGAACCATGTCTTTCATCAGCAACTTACTCGTTAATGGTGCTGTCTCTTTATTGGT
This sequence comes from Candidatus Sumerlaeales bacterium, assembly GCA_038243585.1. GTDB lineage: Bacteria > Sumerlaeota > Sumerlaeia > Sumerlaeales > Sumerlaeaceae > JAKFFN01. The sequence goes on from JBBSQY010000008.1 coordinate 56,217, forward strand.
GAGACTCCACCGCGGCTGTACTCTCACAATCATACTTGCCACTGCAGCCACACCGCTTATCGCCCAACATCCATTGGCGGTCGCCACCAGCGATACCCTCACGTTTACAACCAGCGGTACTTTAACCGCGGCGGAAATCGGCGATGGGGTGTGGTGGCGACCGGAACTGGACGAAACATCAATCACTCAGGTGATGATCAACCTGAACGAGTGGAAAATCCCAAACCTCTACGTAGACGTTTTCCGCTCAGGCGAAACGCTATTTCCATCCGCCGTATTCCCCCAGCGCACCGAAGCCGCAGATCGCGATTGGTTTGGTTACATAATCGCAGAAGCGCATAAGCACAACATTCGTGTTCACGCATGGGCACAGGTGCTCTGTTGGCAGGACCCTGACGCAGAATCGGCGCCAAGCCACCCACTTCTGGCGGCGCATCCAGGATGGATGGAAACAGCCGACGATGAAATGGGCTCTGAAGGGAAGTCATCGGCCAGATTGGTCAGCCCGGGTGTGCCCGAAGTAAGAACCTCCCTGCTTGCACTGACTCAGGAGATATGCCGTTATTCTGTAGATGGGTTGAATCTGGATTCGGTTTCTTATGATCCACAGGTTGATACAGGTTATAATCTTGTAGTTGGTGAGAGCTTCAAAAACCTGTATGGCGTTAATCCGCTTAATCTAAAGCCCGACCTTGACGACGATAGCGAATGGATGGCTTGGGTTTCTTTTCGTGAGGACAAGCTCACAAGCCTGGTGCAACTGATGGCCGATCAGGCCCGGCTTGCTGGAGAGGCGGCGGATCGCCGCATCCTTTTGTCAGTAAACGTCCATCCAGTTTACGAAGAAACACGCGGACAAAACCCCGCTTACCAGCACTGGGGCCAGTGGGTGGAGAGAGGCCTTGTAGATGCAACTATACCGCAGTGCTTCAGTCCAGATTTGCCTGGGCTTGAGAAGCAGTTATGGCAAGTGCGCAGCGTTCATATGGGAACGGAAACCGCCTGCCTGCCGGGGCTATTGCTGGATGAAAGTACTACAAATTCTCACCCTTCATTAAGGGAACAACAACGCCTGTTGAAAAGCGCTGGGTTTAAACACAACAATATCATGGACTATAAAGGGTTGATGCTCCAGAAGCAATCACCAGATATTAACCACGAGAACGCGGAAGAAGAACGGGGCTTCTGGGACTTTTTTAGATCCAGACGGTAAATCGACAAAGCCGAAGTGGGTTACGAAGTGGCTTTTTTAAGGGCTTCCGGTTTATGGGCAGCTACTTTACCACTTTTGTCACTTTTGACCAGGTATTCCGGATTATCCTTTGAAGCCGCGACCTTATGACTTTTGATTTGTGTGGGCGAAGTCAGCTTTTTTTCGACCTTGCCCTGAGTCTTTCCTTGAGACGTTGCCCACTCCACTTTGTCGCCCTTTTTCAGATTCTTCGTCATCGTGGTATCCTCATGACATTAGAGTCTCAGCAATTCCAGAGCCAACGTTTTATCGCCGCCGCAAGAAGCTACTTCTTTTTCTGACGGGCCTTTTTCGCTAACTTCTGACGGTTCTTTTTCTCAAACGCCTTCCGACTCAGCCGTTTATCACGATCTGCCGCGCTCATTCCGCCGCCGGTTATGCTTCCCTTCAGCGTTCCGTCCGGATTCATGCCTCCGGCGTCCGCCCGATCTTTCAGTTGCATCACGCCCTGCATCATTTTGCGGGCCATCTCGAACTGCTTGATCAGCGCGTTCACATCTTGTGGCGTTGTGGCGCTACCCTTTGCGATGCGGGCGCGGCGCGGCCCCGTCAGCACCGATGGGTTATCCCGCTCGTGAGGCGTCATGCTCTGGATAATAGCCTCGGTGCGCTTCATTTCCTTTTCGGGTAGTTCGATATCTTTTAACTGGCTGCCGATACCGGGAAGCAGTTCAAGTAAACCGCGCAACGGTCCCATTTTTTTAAGCTGCTGCATTTGCGAGAGGAAATCCTGGAGGGTGAAGCTGGCTTTGCGCATTTTGCGCTCCATGTCTTCGGCCATCTTCTCGTCAAAATGCTCCTGGGCCTTTTCCACCAGGCTGACCACGTCGCCCATGCCAAGGATCCGGCCCGCCATACGTTCAGGAAAGAACTCCTGAAGGTCTTCCAGCCGCTCGCCTGTACCAATAAACTTTACCGGCTTGTTGGTGATCCACTTGATCGATAGCGCTGCTCCGCCCCGGGCGTCACCGTCCATCTTTGTCAGACAGACTCCGTCAATTCCGATCTTGTCATTAAACGTGGACGCGCTGACAACGGCGTCCTGACCCGTCATGGCGTCCGCCACAAGGAAAGAGTAAATTGGTTTTATGTTGGACTTGATTTCAACCAGCTCGTCCATCAGCACGTCGTTGATATGCAGACGTCCCGCCGTATCGACAATTATGACGTCGTTGCCGTCCGCCTGTCCCTTTTCTACGCCGCGCCGGGCGATGTCCGGCGCGGGTTTGTCCGCGCCTTCGCTGTAGACCGGCACGCCGGCCGATTGTCCGACGACGTGAAGTTGATCGATAGCCGCTGGTCGATAAATATCACACGCCACCAGGAGGGGCTTAAAGCCGTCCTTTGCCAGGCGCTTTGCCAGCTTACCGCAGAAAGTTGTTTTGCCGCTCCCCTGCAAGCCCAGCATCAGAATCACGTTGGTGCGGCCTTTTTCCAATGCGAACGGCGCGGTTTCACCACCAAGAAATTCCACCAGTTCGTCATGAATGATCTTCACCATCTGCTGACTTGGCGATACCGCGAGCAGCACATCTTCGCCCAGGGACTTTTCCTGAACGCGGGTGACAAATTCCTTTACGACCTTGAAGTTAACATCGGCTTCCAGCAACGCCATTTTCACGTCGCGCATAACGTCTTTGACGTTGCCTTCGGTTAGCTGGCCCTGCCCGCGCAGGTTTTTGAACGCGCCTTCAAGCCGCTCGCTTAAACTTTCAAACATGGATTTCGGACTTTCTGCCTCGGGGGAATTCTTAAACTCAATACACTACAACACGCGAGGGGCTTTGCTTTTCCTGCTTTTCTTTTTCTTTCTGCTATAGCAGGGATTGGGTTAAGAAACAGGGACGGGCTGGCCGCCAATATGCCGGCACAATCGCTCGAAATCATTCACATAGAGCCGCATCTTCTCCAGATCTTCCTGCTTGCCGGGGAACGCGCCCAGATACGCTTCCGCCGCCATAAGCGTCGCCGGCTCCGTCTTCGCCATCGCGTCGAGATAGCGCATATAGACCACTTCTTTTTCCGTGTCGGTGGCGTCTGGTCGTTCCAGGGCCTCCTGGGTGTCGCTGTTGCTGCCGGCGTTCACGGTGCGGCCCATGGCCCAAATGCGCCGGCTGTTGATAGAACTCCGCATGGTGCGAGAAAGCGGTACAAGTGTCCGGGCAGCCTTCACCACATCATCGGTTTCAATGTCCTCTTTGCGGCCATACACGCTAAACATGGCTTCAATAATAGTCTGCTCGATTTCCGCGCCGCTATAGCCTTCTGTCGCGGCGGCGAGCGCATGGAGATCAAACTTTTTCGGATCCCGTTTTTTCAGGGAAAGATGGATCTGAAAGATTTCCATGCGCTCGGCTTTCGTTGGTAGATCGACAAAGAAAATCTCGTCGAACCGCCCCTTGCGAAGAACTTCCGCCGGAAGGCGTTCGATGTCGTTTGCTGTCGCGACTACGAACACCGGCGCGGTTTTTTCCTGCAGCCAGGTCAGGATCGTCCCGAATAAGCGCGCCGTCGTTCCGCCGTCGGTGCTGTCGCTGGTGCCCGTGCCGCTGAGGCCTTTTTCGAGTTCGTCGATCCAAAGGACCACCGGCGCCAGGGACTCGGCCACGGCCAGCGCACGGCGCACGTTTGATTCTGTCTCACCCACCATTTTGGAAAACAGTCGCCCGATATCCAGCCGCACCAGCGGAAAACCCAATTCGTTCGCCGTGGCCTTTGCCGCCAGGCTTTTCCCGCATCCCTGCACCCCGACCAGCAACAGCCCGCGCGGCGACGGCAGCCCGAACCGCGCAGCGTTAGGATCCATGGCGGCGCGCCGGCGCCCGATCCAGGCTTTGAGCTGATCCAGCCCGCCGACGTTGTCCAGCGTGTCGGAAACGTCAATATACTCCAGCAGTCCGGATTTGCGGATAACCTGTTTTTTTTCGGAGTAGACCAGCGACGCCTCTGCCTGCGAGAGGCGCTGGGCCGACACCAGCGTTTTTGCGAAAACGTTTTCTGCCTCGTTCAGGGTCAGGCCGATGGCGGCGTCGATGATGGCTTCCTGAGACGCTTCCGACAGATCGATGGTCAGGCTTGGATTGTCCGCGATGTCGTCCGCGATCTGGTGCAACATCTTCGCCATGTCGTCCCGGTTCGGCAGGGGAAAGTCATAAATGGTAATGTCCTTCTCCAGCTCTTCCGGCAGACGCAACAGCGGCGACACGATAATAACCGTCGATAAAGTCGAACGAAGCAGCGTGGCCAGATCGCGCAGGCGGCGTTTGATCTCGCTGTTGGTCAGGAACTCATGAAAATCGCGCAGAACAAAAATGGATGGTTCGCCGGCGGTCAGGATTTCCCGAAGTGCGATGATCGGATCACGTGTATCCTTGCGCCCCTCGCTCCGCCCCTCCAGCCCCGCCCGGTAGCGGCTCAGCCCGTTGCTGATGGTCCAGTCAAACAGCTTCTTCCCCAGCGACTCTGCAATGCGGTGTATCTCCGTCATGGCTCGTTCCTCTTCCGACGTGACTACGTACAGAAGCGGGTAACGCGCGCGGATGAGGATTTCCAGTTCGGCTGGCTGGGGGGCTGCGGGATTGGTTGGCTGGCTAGTGGGTGGGTGGCTCATAGGAAAGTTATTGAGCGGTGGATTGAGGGTGGTCAATATCTGTCGTATTAGATCAGGCTAAACCTGCGATTGGTGTTTTGTGGAGAGTTTTTTTCTGGTATAGGTTTTTGTGGCGGAAACCCTTATGGGATGGTGCTGAGCGAGCTGTTTTGCGTTTGCAGAGGTTTTTCGGCGGATTTGCTTGTGGGGCTTGGGTGAGCGGGGCTTTTCTTGTGCGTTTTGCAATTTTTATTTTTGTGGCAGTTTTGCGTTAGAACGGGTTCACGGATTTATTTCGGCCTCCGCCGCTGATAACGCTGAGGTTAGGGGGCAATTCTTCTGTTTTCCAGAAGTTATATTTTTGACGGCTTCTGCGACTGAGGCGGCTGGAGTTACCTGCCTGCTTTTTCCATTGTTCCTATTTTTTCCTCCGCGATTTTCCCGGGCAGCGGACAAGGCGAGATTGCCGACGATGAGAGAGGCGCGCAAAGGGAAGACCTTACGGGCGGTCATTAGGTTATGGTTGTGTTTCATCAGTACTTCTCCGGCAGAGTATGGTTTACCAAGAGAAATATAAGCAGGAGGAAACGGGGCAGGCTATTCCCGTACGGGTATCTCTGGATACGTATGGGTATCTAAAATGCAATGCAACCGCGGCGGGGCCCGACGATTTTACGACACAGCGCCTCCCGTCGTTCCGGCACAATAACGTGCGCCTGAATGAACGCGCGGAAGCTATAAGCTAATAAAGACCTGAAGATGTACCAGTTAAATGGCTTTGACCGCACTACCGTCGACGCGCACCAATGCGGCGGTGGCTTTGTTGCAAATGCCCACGACCTTAAGTTCAACGTTGACTGAAGTGGTGCTAGGCCCCCTTTTGCAAAGTCATGAGTCATACGATATCACGCGAACCAATCACAGTCCTAAGTAGCATCATTGATAATCTGGGCGATAACACACTTCGCAAAGCCCTGGAACAAATTAGCGAACATGGCCGCGAACTGTGGATTGCCACTGCGTTCTTCTCGTTAGATGCACTGAATATGATTGGTGAACACCTAGAACGGGCGGATCATGTGCGAATCCTGTTTGGCGATGACGCTTGTGCTCGTGATCGCAACGCCCTGTTAAATGCGATGCGCTACCGATCAGACGATGATCTCGAGAAGCAACGAGCCTCTGATCCGACACTTGCCGGCCTCAAATACGTTCAACAGATGATCACAGATGGCAAACTCCAGGCCCGTGTTTACACTCAGGAAAAGTTTCATGCGAAACTATACATTTCGCACCGCACCGGTTTCCCGCCAATCAGCGGTATAGTCGGTAGTGGCAATTTTACGCGATCCGGGTTAACCCAGAACATTGAGCTGAATGTACACCTCACCCCAGACCAGACCGCACAGTTGGTCGACTGGTACAACCGGCGATGGGAAGAAGCCGTACAGGATGACATTACCCTTGTCCTCCGCGACGAGATCGAGCGACAGATTAAGCTATACGCCCCTTACGCTATTTACGTGAAAGCTCTCCTGACTTGGGGCGACTTCATACAGGGGCGAGAAGCCCCAAAGGAAATCTCAATCCTGCCGTTACTCGATCCTCACCAGGAGCACGCGTATCGTCAGGTGCTTCGGATTCTCCAGCGCGAGCCTGGCGCCATGCTATGTGACGGCGTGGGTCTTGGAAAATCTTTCGTCGCTCTTGCTCTAATGGAGCACTGGCTGTCTGAGGGCTCAAGAGTACTGCTTGTTGCGCCCAAAGCCATTTTGAAAAGCTCATGGGAAGGCTATCTTTACCGCTATCTGCGGAAGTACAGCCGCGGGTACGCCAACGTCGTGGCGCAACCCATGACATGGTTTGGTTTTGATCCGGAAACGAATGAATCCGAGCAGGAAACCCTGGAAGAGTATGCCAAACAGGCGGACGTTATTATCATTGACGAAAGTCACAACTTCCGCACTTCGTCCAGTCAACGATACAAAAATCTGTACGAGATTGTCGCCCCCAATGAGCGAGGGCGAAAAAAGATTGTTCTGCTCTCCGCAACCCCCATAAATACCCGCTACGAAGACCTGACAAACCAGCTGCAGCTACTCACCCATGATGATGGCAGAATCAGCGGCATTGCCCGGCTTCAGCTAAACCGCGAAGCGCGCCTGCGTGACAAGGATATGTCAGAGAAAGATGAAGAGGTCGCACAGGAAGACCTTTTCGACCTTAATAGAATTGCGTCTGACCACAACCTTTTGGCGGCCGCTTTAGAGTCGGTAGTAGTTCAGCGATCAAGAAAAACCTGCCGCGAGCTGGCCACTGCTGCTGGAAAGCGCCTGCGATTCCCTTCCCGTAACAAGCCGCAGGAAGTCCGTTATGAGCTCAACTATGCGAACAACGAGCTTATTGAAAATGCCACCCACCGCTTTCGTGAATTAGGGGCCTACCTGGCCGCATACCGCGATGCCGTCAGGAAAGCCGCAGATAAAGACGCTCCCATCCAGCTTCCACGAAAGAAGCCGACCGAAGGTCTGAAGTTCAGCGGATACCTGCCCAATATCTTCCTGAAGGACCGCCCAACGTCGAAACGCGAATACCAGGTGGAAGCTTTTCTCGCAGGCATGATGTTTACAAACGTCATGAAACAACTGGAAAGCTCCGCTCCCGCGTTTCGTTCCATCATATTATCTCTGGGTAATGGCTTGGCCCTGCGCCTGCGGCACTTTTGTGGTGATGATATCAAAGTCAAGGAAGCGCTCGAACTTCACGCGTCCTGGCTGCAATTACCCGAAAATCCGGTTTCTGATAAAGAAGAACGGGACAACGGGGATGAAGCCGAAGATGGAGTGGCCGATGAAGCAAGTGGCGGCGAAACAGACGATTACGTCTGCCGTGAAGAGCGCCGGGCGATAAAGCGGTTAAAGGATCTCGGATTCAGCGCAGAAACCCACAACATCCCTCGCTGGCGAGACGACATCTTAAATGACCTGAACCACCTCAAGGCCATTTACCAGTCCTGTCAGGACGCGATGGCGGCGACAGATACCAAACTGGAAGCAGTAACAACCGTCATTCGCCGCGAACGCGCCGCAGGACGCAAAGTGCTTGTATTTACCCAGAGCCGCATAACAGCCGATTACGTGCAGAAAGAGCTGCAGCAACGACTAAGCGAACCCGTTGCGATGGTCAACTCCACAGTCGGAGGCGAAACGCGCGCTGGCATTCTGCACAGCTTTTCCCCACGCTACAATGACCCTCCTGCCCACCGACGAAAAGCAGACCCTTCCGACCTTCGCGAAGTGCACGTTCTCGTGTCGACAGACGTGCTGGCTGAAGGCGTAAACCTGCAGGAGGCCGGCTGCATCATCAGCTATGACATTCACTGGAATCCGACCCGCCTGATCCAGAGAATTGGCCGTGTAGACCGGCGCTTGCGCGAAGAAGATCCTGATCACAGTTTTGATATTTATAACGTATTTCCTCCCCCGGCCATTGATGACATCATCGGGCTCGTCCAGGTAGTTGAAAGTCGTACTCGCCGCATTGACAAACTGCTGGGGATAGATGTCTCATTCTTTAAATCCACCGATGAAGATGGCACCCTGAAGGAGTTTAACAAACTTTACGAAGGCGAAAGCAGCGCCCGCGACGAACAGCTAAAACGTTATGTGTCGCAGGTTCATCTGGATGAGTCTCAGATCGCCTTGGCGGACCAGCTGCCCCTCGGCGCTCTTGGCGTATGGGATCATGCTCCAATCAACGGCCTGTTTGCGCTGTTTACTGTCACATGGCGTAAACCTGCGGGTGCTGGTCGGCATTGGCTGCCAGAACACTCAGTTCCAGACGTTGATCAAAAACTCTTCGGTTCCATCATAGGCACTCCAAAACTATTTGTCTTGGAAAACAATTCAGTCAAAAGTGAAGCTCCCGCTATACTGGAAATGCTTTCCGGCGCTGAACCCACAGAAAAAAGCGGATTGCCCACGGATATCAACCAACTCCAGAAGAATCTTAAAAAGCTTCGCGAGCACGCCCTTGCCGCTATTCCCGATCGCACCCGAAACATCACCGTTGAACTACTCTGCTGGATGGAACTGAAAAAACAATGACGACAAAGCATCTTGTGGAAAACATCATAGATCGCGACACCCTTGTCGCCCTGCTTGGCACACCAGAACATTCCGGGGGCCTTGCCTGGCCAGTCGACCCCGAAGCCCCCTTCACCCACGAACCGGAAATCGCCCACGGTATTAAAGGTAACTCCGCAGTAGCTGTTCACCGCCTGATCCCTGCCTCCGCCGATGACAAACACCTAGTCATCCTCGCAGAATTCGAACAGCCTTACGTCCGCCGCGATCTGCGCGAGCTGCTGGCGTCCCTTCGCCGCCACATGCGTGAAACAGCCCGATTTCCAGACCACTCAGGCATCGGCGATACCATCTTCATCGTTGCCGCGCCAGCCTACTCTGATATACGCTTCGTTCTTTTCGAAGAGCGCGAAGGCCGCCAGCCCCGCATTCGCTCCTTCGGCTGGAGTCATGACAACATTGGCCGTACAGTCCTCACCCATAATCTTGACCGCCTCACCTGGAGCCGCCGCGACAACTGGGCACCGGCCTGGGACGTCGAAGGCCTTACCGAAGAATTTTATAAAGAGTTCGTCGAGGTCTTCAACGCCGTCAAGGGTGCCACGACCCACCCCAATGGCGCAGCCGCCGCCCATGCTTACGTCCAGCAGCTTCTCAATCGCCTGCTCTTTATCTCATTCATAGAGCGCATGGGCTGGCTGATCATCACCGACCCCACCACCGGCAAGCCCACCAGCGATTACCTTCATGCCTTGTGGACGCGGCATAATCAGGACCCTCCCCCTGCCTATCGTACAGGACTCGCAGAAAACCGCCTTTCCTTTAACGCCCTCCTTGGCCTTCTCTTCTTTCAGGGACTAAACAAACCTGACGGCATCACCCCGCGCCATAACCTTTATGACCTGCTCGGCGACGTGCCCTATCTAAACGGTGGACTTTTTGAAGAGGAAAAGGACCTCGACGTCCCCGGCGTCACTATCGATGATGCCATCTTTGACTTGGTCTTTGACCGCGGCGGCTTGTTTCGCCGGTTCAACTTCACCGTCACAGAATCCACACCCCTCGATCAGGAAGTCGCCGTCGACCCCGAGATGTTGGGCAAGATCTTTGAGCGCATCATCATCGCCGAAGAACGCCATCAGAGCGGCACCTATTACACCCCCCGCCCCATCGTGGAGTTCATGGTGAACGAGGCTCTGAGAGGGTACCTCACCGAGCGCGGCCTGCCAGCAGAAAAAGCAGCCATGCTCATCGACCAGGACCAGGTGGAATCAGACGCCCTCAGCTTCAAGCCCTCAGAAATGCAGCAGGCTCTCGACTGGCTGTTCGAAGTCCGGGCTGTGGACCCCGCCTGCGGTTCCGGCGCTTACCTGCTTATGCTGCTGCAGCGGTTGTTCGAACTGGTAGACCGCCTGGAGATCGTCCAAAACAAAACCCGCAACCCCGACCAGCAGCACCTCTATGACATCAAGCTCCGCCTGCTCCAGCGCTGCGTCTATGGTGTGGATTTGAGCGAAGTCGCCGTGCGCATTGCAAAGCTGCGCCTGTGGCTGTCCCTCGTCGTGGAGAACCGCGGAGAAAAGCCGGACCCGCTGCCACATTTTGATTTCCTGATAATGCATGGAGACTCCCTGGCCTCACCTATCAAAACTCATCTGCAGAATGAACTCTGGTATCCTGAAGCTGCCGTGATTGAGTACGTGAAATTCCGACAGCGATATTTTCATCCCGGAACAACCGGAAAAGTCGGCAAGTCCGAAGTTGAATCACGCCGCGCAATCATTGCAGAGGCTTTCGAAGACGATCTGACAGCATCGCCTCTTCGACGTATGTCTAGAAAACCTTTTGATTGGCTTGTGGATTTTGCCGAGATTTTCAACCCATCGCTCACAAACGAAAACTCCGGGCGATCTGGAGGCTTCGATATCGTTCTCGCGAACCCGCCCTACGTCAGCTCCGGCGAACTGAAACGCAGTGTCGGTGAGGACTATAAAAAGGCGCTGGTAGCCGCCTATAAAAGTACTGGGTCCGGCAACGCTGATCTGCTGATCTTCTTTTTCGAGCGAGCCATGCAGCTCCTGCGGCCCAGGGGACAGCTCGCCTTTATCACCAGCAACAAATGGTTGAAAGCCACCTATGGGAAAAAGCTGTGCCAGCACCTGGTGCGCGGCGCCCGAGTGCGCGATTTGATCGACTTCCGTGATTTGCCTGTCTTCCAGAATGTTATCGCTTATCCGTTGGTGACTCTTGCCGAAAAGCGCGGTGCACCTATCCAGGGAAATGACCCGCCCCAGGAAGTGACCCGGATGACCAGTGTGCCCTCGCTGGCTGCGCCGTGGCCGGATATGGATGAGCTGGTCACAACTATTGGTAAGCCGCTGCCGCCTGGCTCCCTTGGTATCGACGGCCACTGGCACCTGGAGACTGGAGAAGCCGCGGCGCAGGTCGCTGCTATGCGAACGCGGGGAATTCCCCTGGGCGAATACGTCAAAGGGCGCATCAATCGCGGTGTGTTAACTGGACTTAACGAAGTGAAGTTTGGCGATGATGGGAAGGTGTATGGCAAGAAGGTTCCCAAAGGCGTCAACGTGGTACGCAAAGAGGGCGTGTTTGTCATCAACGGCGCAAAACGGGCAGAGTTGATTGCGGAGGACCCCAGAAGCGCGGAGATTATCAAGCCGCTGGTGACTGGCAAAAACATCCAAAGATATGTGCTGGAACCGACAGACCGCTTCTTAATATTTATGCGCAGAGGAATGGATATTGAAAAATACCCTGCTATTAAGAAGCACCTAGTTCAATACAAGTTGAAGCTTGAACCTAAACCGAAAGCCTTGAAGAAATCCGATGAATGGATAGGAAGAAAAGCGGGAAATTATAAGTGGTATGAAATTCAGGATGAGGTTGCTTACTGGCGTGAGTTCCAAAAACCCAAAATTACGTTCCTGAAAATCCAGGTTGCGAATCGATTTGCCTATGAGGAAGCAGGCCTCTGCTGTAACGATGCGACCTTTATCATAACCCTTAAAGATTTTTACCTCCTTGGAGTCCTTAACGCAGCCTGTTTTTGGCGAGAGATTGAAGCCACATGCCCACGTGTGCAGAACGGTCGACAATTGCTGTGGGCCCAATTTAAGAATGCAGTGATTCCGAACGCGTCGGAAGGTGAGTGCAAAGCCATAGCAGAACTTGCGCAACAAATTTGGAAGAGCAAATTAGAGAAACCGGACGTGGATGTTTCTCATTTGCAAGCTAAGGTTGATTCTCTCGTGGATCGACTCTATACCGGCAATGGAGTACATAACCAGAGCAGTAACAAAGTTATATCCGATGTTACACCTAGGATTAAATCTGCCGATGAAGAGAATGGGACAGCTTTCTCCATCTTCTCCGCTGACGAGGTAGCCCCCCGCCCTTTTGAGGGAGGTCCGGTTTCGGCGCCGGACATTGTTTCGGAGATTGAACGTAGGCGCACCATTGACGACGTCTCGCAGGAAGAGAGCCTGGCGAAAATCCGGAAGGTGTTTGCCGATGCGGGCACCCGGGCCGGAGCCGAGAGGGGGCTGGCCATGAAAACCATCAGCCAGGAGCTGGGCTTTGGCCGCCTGGGCAGCAACATCCGCGAGGAACTGGAAAGCAACCTGCGCACCGCCGTCCGCCGCCGCATCATCGAACGGGTAGACAGCGACGGCACCTACCGCCTGGCCACCCGCAGCATTGGAGATTACCTGCTCGACCCGCCAGACTCCTACACAGACCTTCGCCGCTTTCTATGCGCCGCCATCGGCCGCACCTGGACAGATGAAGCCGAAGCCATCCGCAAAACCGCCCGCTACCTGGGCTTCGCCCGCACAGGTGAAGGTATCTCCAAAGTATTAAGTGGCGCTGTCAAAAGCGCGCAAATCAGAGGCCAAGTGGAATTTGCTGATGGGAACATTCGCGCTGTTTAATTAAAGAAGTCAGTAGGCAAGGCATGCCCAGGCCTCTTAAGATTTAGGGCTTCGCCTTTTTCTTGAGCGTCGGGGTTGATGCGGGCTTCGATGCTTTGGTGGTTTTTCTCTTAGATGGAGTCTGCTTTGTCGATGTTGCGGTCTTCTCTTCTTCAAGCATTGCCATCACTAGAGCGGCCATGTCGACCGTAGGTAGGATTACGGAGTTTCTGAATGCACCAGAGACACCGGCAAGCAGCCCACGGGCAAGGCCGTACAGGATGCTTGAACCAGTAATAAGAACAACCTCTTTTCGTTTCTCCTCCGGCACACCTGGGTCAAACGCAAAACGGCCCTCCATAACCAGTTTTACCTTGGGGAGCGTTTCTTCTGTATCCTCTTCGTCCGCAATCTCGGGGTGCGCTTCTAAACCGAAGATGAGCTGGTAGCTCAGTGGGTCCTCCGGGTGATTTGCCACTGACCAGGATAGGTTCATTCCACTCGATTCAACTGCTTCTGGCGAATTGCCATCTGCTGTATCGATGTGCAGCGATGTAACGCGGAATCCTTCAAGCTGTATTGAAGCCATACTCACACGCCCTGCTCTACAGTCTGGGTGCGAATTAGTCGGTGTTCAGTGCGCTCAAGCTTTAGATTACGATTGCATGCCGAAGTTGAGAACTTCGTGTTCCAAAATTCGGAGCCACTAAAGCTGTGGTTGGAATGAAGCTGAGTAAGCAGGTGCATTTCTGTTGCCTGCGCGGGTCTGGTCTTTTCTCGCACAGAAGACTGCTGTCCGAATCGCAGGCTTACCGGTGCTTCAAGAGCTACGGCAAGCTTCGCTATAGTGCGCAGTTCGATATTCCCCTTCTCCGCCATGATTGCCGCAATGCGTTGTTTTGTAAGCCCAGTGAGCCTGGCCAGCGCGGAATCATTTTTGATCCCACGCTTTTTCATTTCTGCTCGCAACTGAGCTACAAACTCAGCCCGCAAACGGTTTGTGACGTAGCTGTCATCAACCGTAAATTTTGTTGCTTCGGCTGCCGCTGCTTCCTGTGCCTTTATAGCCGACAGGATAACAGCGACGGAAAGTTTAGGTGATTCCTGGTCTTTATCTTTTAAATTGTCGTTTTTCATACTAGGCGTCTTTCTTGATCAAATAGAGATCGGGCCGGGACTTAGCAGTCCTGTATAATTCCATGCGGGCTGTTGCCGCACTTATAGCCTTGTTTTGTTGTTTTCTCTCATCCGCCCTCGTTTGGCCATGCTTCTGGTAGTGGCCCGCGAGGATAATCAACTGGTCATCGTCTAAAAAAGCGAACAACCGAAGGCGCTTACCCGGATCTTTAATCTCAATTATCTCTGGATCTTGCTTGGTCCGCTCAATTCGGTTTGGGGCTTCCCCATCCAAGCCCGATGCCAGTATATCCAGGCTGTTCAACAGGCTACGGAAGTCTGCTTTTTGATGAGACCAACGGGCAATCGTGTCCATTGTCCCCACGTTATCCTTTATTTCGCTTATACTCGTCACTTCGGCGGGATATATTGCCATAACGCGGACCTCGTGCACCACAGGTCCTGTTTTGGCACTTCTCTCGAACGCCTCCACTCTCGAAAGCCTGATAATTTTGTCAATAGTACCGTTGACGTATTCAGGCGAATCAAGTTTATTCTTTTTCATTGGCGAGAGGTCTACAGAGATGAGTTTGCGCGGAATTCATGGATAGATAATCTGCGTGTTGAGGATCAGCTTGCAATCTGTTTTTATTGAAAATTAGGGAGATTAGGGGCAGACACCATTTAAGTCGAATCCGCACCGCCCGCTTCAACTCAATAAGCCAGCTTTTCTAGCCTCTGCTTTTCCTTTGCGCTCTTTGCGCTACTGCGAAGCAGCAAGATCCAGCAAGCCGTCATCGACGGCCAGCCCTACCGCAAGACCGCCGTTATCCGAACCCGCTTCCGCCGATGCCTTTCATGCGTAGCTTCAGATCGTTTGCGCTGTCTGCGAACTTGAGCGCCATTTCGTCTGTAATCTCATGGGTCTGGGCCAGTTGCAGCAGGTGCATGTCGAAGGTCTGCATTCCCTCTCGTGCGCCTTTTTGCATGGCGGTTTTTAGTTCCTGTACGGCCCCCTGCATGATGAGATCCTGCACGCGTGGGGTGTTTAGAAGAATTTCGACTGCCGCCGCACGTCCGCCGTCGGGCTTTGGGATCAGGCGCTGACAGATGATCGCCCGCAGGTTCATGGCAAGCTGCATCAGCACCTGGCGTTCCTGCTCTGCCGGAAACAGATTCATGACGCGTTCGAGGGTTTGATTGGCGCTGTTGGTGTGCAGCGTGGCCAACACCAGATGACCGGTGTCGCTGGCGTGGATGGCGAATTTGGCTGTCTGGGCGTCGCGAATCTCGCCGATCAGGATGACCTTCGGTGCCTGTCGCAGGGCGCTTTTCAGAGCCTCGTCAAAGGTGACTGTGTCGATCCCAACCTCGCGCTGGCTAACGATGCAGCCCTTGTGTTCATGCACGAATTCCACAGGGTCTTCAATGGTGACGATATGGCCGCTTGAGTTGATGTTTCGGTAGTCGATCATCGCCGCCAGCGTCGTGCTTTTGCCGCTTCCCGTTGCGCCCGTCACCAGGATGATGCCTCGCTCGTGCATGACTACTTCGTTCAGAATCGCCGGCAGGCCAAGCTCCGTCACGGACATGATATTGGGCCGGATCAGTCGCGCCACCAGGGCCATGGTGGACCGCTGGTGATAAAGATTTATCCGATAGCGCCAGTCGTCGACCTTGAAAGCGACGTTGATCTCGAGCTTCTCCTGCAGATCTCGAAACTGCGACTCGCTGAGAGCCTGGCGGCACAATGCCACCATGTTATCGGGTGACAGAGGTACCGTCCCTATCTGTTGGAGCGCGCCATTAACCAGGCAGCTGGGCATCGCGTCCGCGGCGAGGTATAAATCGCTGCCCTCAAGCTCTGCCAAGTGGCGCAAAAGTACGACGAGGTCATAATGTTCCACGGGTTATTTCTTCTTTCCGTATATCTGCATCCAGTCTTCGTCACTTCCAGGACCCGGATCGGGGGGCGGGGCCTGATATGGAGCCGCGCCGCCTGAACCTGCGGGCGCCGGCGCCGGAGGCACATAAGCCGGGCGCTGAGGCTGGGGGGGTGGCGCGGACGCAGGGGGGCGCTGTTGCTGACCGCCCGCCGAACCGCCGCCCGAAGCCGCCATGTTGGGCTCTTCAGCGCCCTCTGCAAAGACGAACTTGTTGTTTGCCCGCTCCATGGCCGCATCCCGCGTGACCACGCCCTCCATCACAAACTCTTTCAGCTTCTGGTCGAGGCTCTGCATCCCGAATTTCGTGCTCACCTGAATGATGCTGGGAATCTGATGGGTTTTACCCTCTCGGATGAGCGAGCGCACGGCTACCGTGCCTGTCATCACCTCCATGGCGCATACCCGCCCTTTGCCGTCGCGCCGCGGCACCAGCGTCTGACAGACCACCGCCTGGAGGCTCTCCGCCAACATGATTCGCACCTGCTCTTGCTGGGTCGGCGGAAACACATCCACCAGACGATCGACCGTCTTTGGGGCGCTCGACGTATGTAAGGTCGCGAAGACCAGATGTCCGGTTTCCGCCGCGGTCAGCGCCAGGCTGATCGTCTCAAGATCCCGAAGCTCGCCGACCAGGATCACATCCGGATCCTCTCGCAGGGCGCTGCGAAGCGCATTGGCGAAACTATGGGTGTGCGGCCCCACCTCGCGCTGATTGACCAGGCTCTGCTTGTGCTGATGAACAAACTCGATTGGATCTTCGATTGTCAAAATGTGATGGCTGAAATTCTCGTTTATGTGATTGACCATCGCCGCCAGTGTCGTGCTTTTGCCGCTGCCTGTCGGTCCCGTCACCAGAATGAGGCCGCGCGGCAGCTTGCACAAGTCTTTTAGAATGGGCGGCATCTTTAGGTCGTCCAGCGTGCTGATCTTGGTGGGAATGACGCGAAAAACCGCCCCTTCGCCCCGACGGTTCACATAAACATTTGCGCGAAACCGGACATCGTCGCCAAATTCCAGGGCGAAATCCAGTTCCATGTCTCGCTCAAGTCGCTTTTTCTGGTCGTCTGTCAACAGACCATAGATTAATTCATGCAGCGTGTCGCGGTCCATCTCTGGCATGGCCATCGGATATATGGAACCATGGAGCCGCTGGGCGGGCGGGCTGCCGACGGCCATGTGGAGATCAGACGCGCCCTTGTCGCGGGTATCAAGAAGCAGATCGGCAAGATCGAGTTCCATTAGAGGTCACCTTCAATCATGTTTGAGTTTGCCGCGCCCGACCCGGCCCCGACATTCAGCCGCACCGACTGTGCCCCCTGGCGGGAGATCAACTCTTCGACATCCGGAGCCAGCGTGCCGGCCCCGCTCTCGTGACTCGGCAGCGGCGCGCAGACCAGCACGGCAGGCGGCGGGAAAGTGCTCGTGAGGAGGCGAACTGCCTCTCGATATTCTACAGGATGATCGAAAATAACGCACGTCGCCGCCATCGCCTGAGCTGCAGTAACCATATTGGCAAAGGGCGCAGGATAAGCCTGGGCGTGGGGAAACACGCAGCGGGTCACATATTGCGCCACAACAAAACTGTGTTCGGACGCCTTTTCGTCCATTAAATAAGCCAGCGCCTGTTCCAGGGATTCGGAGGCGTCGTATAGCACTACCGTGTACTTGCCTGCCTGAAGATCCAGAATCATTGGCACGGCGGAAAACTCACCACCGGCGGCGGCGTCACTATCAGAAGAATCATCCAGGTGCGTCAGGGCTCGAATCAGCAGAACGGCGTCTTTGTGAACAATCGGCATGAGAATGAGGAAATCGAAACGGTGACCTCCATGTTTAACCGAATAAGACCAGCGCGCCGCCTGGTCACGGGTGTGCTCTAGCGGGGTGGCCCGCTGGAGAATCATGTCTCGAATGGCGGCGGCGGAACCACCCGGCCAGCGTCCGATTTCCGTATGTCCGACATCCATGAGAGCGTCAGAATCCGGAGAGCTCGCGTCACCGGAATCGTGGGGTTGAGCAGCAGACGGGGTAAGGCAAACCTGCATCACGCCTCCCAGATCGCGGACCAGGACGTCCCGGTCTTTATGAGTCGCCGCCAGCCCCACCAGCCAGTCCGCGAACTCGGGTGAGGCTGGATCAGGCACTGACTTGAAAAACGGAAGCGTACGAGCCACTTCTGACGTCGCATGGGCCTCGCGCCTGGGTTCTGGCGGCTGGACCATGGCAGACCGTTGTCCCGCATCTGAATCCCGCGGGCGAACACCATCCAGGCAACGGCGTATCTGCGCCGCGGCCCCAAGCTGCGGCGTTATGGTGAGATTTGGAAAACGCCTCGCCAGCTCCACGAGGCCCTCTTGGTTGTTCGGGTCAGATACCACCACAACTAGTTCCTGCTCCAGCTGGATAAGCGGCAACATCGTGTGTGCGCTCAACAAATCAAAATCAAATCGACTGACCAGATCAGCATCCACCATTGACGGCTGCAGCTCCATAGGTTTCAGCCCATACTGCTCACCAATGGCATACCCCAGCGCGTCCCGGCTGATATATCCAAGCGCCACAAGAGCCTCTCCCAACCGGACTCCGCGGCTGCGGGAAAAATCCAAAGCTTCGCCGACCTGCGCCTCAGAAAGGGCTCCCTTCTCAACAAGCAGCTCTCCAAGCGCCATATTACTAACTCGATCTAAAAACGAACCAGCCATGAAAAAAACCTTTCAAAAGGAATTATGCCGCAGGAATGAGAAGAGGATTGGAAGGCCTAAGGCAAAGAACAAGTGAGGACGCAAAATAGGTAATGATTGAAAGCAGGGTAATGCTCAGCGGTGAGAATGTGTGAGTCAAGTCCAATGGTTTTGCGCGTTGCTCCAAATTTATCAAGACTGAAGTTGACATGCAAATGAACTCTACAGAAGGTAGCAACGCAGCTAAGGCATCTGCACTATCTGCACAGAATCGTCTCATGAAAGGCACAATAGTAATTAGATTTTTAAAGGCCATAGGAACTATCAACAACAACTATTGGGTTGCGCTGGTTCTTCTGTGCTTTGCCATATTTATGCATGATCCGCAGGGAACAATTTCTGACGATATGCGCGGCATCACAATAATGGAACATATATACACGAGTGGAGACTTTTCGCTCCGGCAGAACTCCAGTTCCAAGGTTGGGATAAATGAAATGGCGGGACGCGACGGGCGGATATTCTCGGCTTCGCTGCTGGGGCCTTCGTTGTGGTATTACCCGTTTTTTCTCGTCGGAAAGACTTTTAACCTTGTTGCGCCATTACCGGCTGGAATGCGGCCGCGCTCGAATGTTGTGCAGAGTACTCCCGAATACGAGTTCGCCATGTCCAGAAATGGCCTCGGCGACTGGGCCCCTGTGTTTGCGCGGATGGGAAATGCTTTCCTTTTTCCTTTAATGTATTTTTTGCTATTTGGGTTGAGCAGATTACTTTTCTCAGATGATCGGGCAAGTCACCTATATGCCATTGGAACACTGTTTGGAACGCAACAGCTTTTGCTCAACCATTCGAATTACGATCATGTTTTAAACGGGTTCGGGTTGATGCTTGCGCTGTATAGTGCCTTCCGGATCGCGGACAAGCCCAGCAAACAAATGGGATTTTTGTGTGGACTTGGCTTGTGCATTTCAATCACGACACGCACTTTTTCCTTAGCTTATCTGCCACTGTTCTGCCTGTTTCTTCTCCCAATACTGATCCGCACCAGAAGAGTCGCACCGTTTGTGATTGCAGGTATCCCCATTATGGCCGGACTGGCAATTAACTTTTGGTATAATTGGATCCGCTCAGGCGCAATTCTGACCTCCGGATATGACGAGAAATGGATACAATTTACCAGCCTCACAAATGGGCTGTTTCGGTACCTATTTACCATTGATCATTCTGTAGTACTCCACTCACCGCTTTTGCTGCTGGGCATATATGAAGCAATAAGATCCATAAGGTCCTTAAAGTGGGTATGGGTGTTTCCTATCTCATTAGCTTTTATCCACACGTTGTTTTATTTGAAGTGGCACTATCAAGGCGGAGTTTTAGTTCCCCTTCGCTTTTTCTCAGAGATTTTTTTTATACTGATGCTCCCCGTGTGTGGCCTGGTAAAACGCCGAAAACAATTATACGTATTCTGGACCTTGCTAATTATCGGTTTCTTCAATTCCGTGGTACTGTCATTTATTGACTTCCGGCGAACGTCACCTGCTCCGGCTTCCTTTTTTACCTGGCGTTCTCCAATCATTCCCTCGCCTTGGTTCTCAACGTCGGCAGACACGCAAATCATGTTTTCCAGTCTGAAGGATGCCTGGGCCTATGGGTGGCCGGATTGGTTTGGACTGATGGTGGTGGGTTGGACAGGGGCAGTTGTTGCTCTTGCAATATTTTGCGCTACTGCTGTTTTATGTTGGGCTCAAAGGTCCTCTGCCGCCAAGTTCTACAAACCCGTTGAAACAGTTAGCCTGCTGGGATCAGCAGCCTTGGCTATTTTACTTATAGTCGCGGTGCCAGTAGCGCAAACCGACAAACACATTTCAGCGGCAGATGTTGAACTGCGCAACCTGGGAGTTGAGTACCATCGAAAAAACCTGATCATGGTAGGGGATTTTTCAGCTCGAAAGCCAATGTACCGCGCCTTCCAGATAAGGCTTACTAATCAGGCATTGCCTTGCTTGCAATATTGCTACGGCGACAACTTTAAGTTCGGTGCCGATTACTACAATACGTCAATCTTTCCGCCATTTCGAACCCGAAGTGATATGGCGAACTTTCGACAAACTGTGCCTTTGCCAAAACACTTCCCCCCCGGAAGATATAATGTTGAAATTGCTTTACCAGACGGTGAGGGGACCGCATTTCTTGATCCCGTTGATATTCCCAATACTATAGAAATGACAAGAATAGAGTCTTTTATTTCTGCTGACCAATGGTTCCTATCTGCTACCTGCTACTCTAAAAAAACAACTTTCCCAATCACGATAAAACCCAGCCAGACGGCGGCTATTTCATTAAAACTTCCGTCCGGAGCATCGGACCGGATAAAATTTAAGCTTTTTGTCAGCCCTGGCACTGGAACCCTCGAGCTTTCTACCAGTTTAGGTGATAGTCATAAAATAACATCGCCGTTTCCGGGATTCGAAACCTATCTAAAAGTCAATGACGACAGTCAACCTTTTATAATTCTATTACGCTGCATCAGTGGAGAATATGTATTTGCGGGAGCAAGTGTTGAACCTACTTAAGCACTACTTTTCAGACGCAGCCCGATTTCGCAAGCCGGTAAATAAGAGACAGGGTCTGCTGCTCTGGCTTTTCTCTTGTTTCTACGCAGCAATGCTTTTTCGTTATACTTTCACATTCCCCATGGTTTTTGAGGATTATTATATAAACGCGAGATTAAGCAGTTTTGATTTCAGAACAATTCTCTCCTTTTTTGCCGAACCTCGATCCGCTTTCGGAACGTTTTATCGCCCAACAGGCGATTTTTCACAATGGCTCTTAACGAAAGTCTTTGGCTATGATCCGCTTGTACAGCACATTGTTCAATTTGGACTTACTTGCGCCGCATCAGGGCTAATGTTTCGTTTAATATTTTTAATTTCTCGAAATTTTGCGGTAAGTTTTTGGAGCAGTGTCTGGTTTATGGTTTCTGGTGTCCAGGCTCTCTACTACATGACCGGATGCACCTACGTTTTTGATAGATTATCTCTGGTCTTTACTTTAGCCGCGCTAGTATGTTCTGTTACCTGGTTGTGGGTACTTTCGCCTCTGTTTCTGTTCGCTGCCTTGACAACTAAGGAAACAGCCTTGGTCTTTCCAGGATTGCTTGTCGTTTTTTGGGCTGCAATGTCATGGGCCCATGGGGAAACTTTCTGGTCTCAGAAAAGACGACTAAGATTGTGCGCAATATCCGTAAGTACTATATTCCTTGCGTACTGCTTAATGAGATGGATCAGTGCTGGAGGTTTAAGTGGCGCAGGAGAAGGTCCGTATAACCTTACGCTTGACCCTGCAATCATTTTGCGCAATGCGAGCTATTATGGCGCTTATTTAAGTGAGAATTTTATTTGGGCCTCGATTAAAGGTGGTTCATTTGAAGGATCACCTACTACTCCGCCCCAAAAGTGGTGGCTAACTCTTGCACTGATTCCTATCGCAATTATTGTAATATCTTTATTTCTTGCTGCTTTTAAAGGCGGAAGTTCCCATAAGAAAAAACTTGCTCCATTTTTCTTTGGCGCAGGGTTCTTAGCTGTATCAATCTTTCCGTTCCTATTTATAGAGCAGATATACCGTGCAATGCTTTATCTAGTCTATTTTGCCTCTGTCGGATCTTCTGTCCTTTTTGGGTGCTTTACAGCTGGTATAATCATGCTTTTATCACATAATTTCCTGCGCCGGCAGATATGGTTCCATACTTTTGCATTGCTTCTCGTTGCAATATTAATTGTTAAGTGGCAACCTCATGTAGTCCTTTCTAAGAACTGGTATCGTTCCCATTTAGAAATGGGAACGCAAGCGGTTCCTTATCTCCTGCAAAGTTTAACAGAACGCGTACAGCATCTGGAAAAAAGAGACATCGCTGTTGTGGGCGCTACTAAAGGTCAGCAGATGGCTATTTATTTTTTACATATGTTTCAACCGCACCTGAACCGACCACAGACAGTTCGCCATGTAAGTTCGTTATCCTCATTAGATAACGTCGCTGGTACCGCAGTAGATAACACCAAGTTACTCGCTTTTGTGCCGCTTACCGATCGATTTGGCATTCTATCTGGCAACGGCGCAACAATACTTGCTGGGCAGGGAATTCTTAATGGCAATTTTGATGCGGACGCCGCTCACCTTGGCAACTGGCGGCCAGCAGGGTGGGTACCAGCAAGCCATCGGGCAGAGTTCCTTATGAAGAAGCGAGAATACGGCAAGACGGGAGTCAATCTACCCACTGTACTTCCAGGAATGAATGATGGGATCCGACAGACGTGCCTTCTCGTACCTGGAAGTTATAAGTTAGCTTTTGCATGTGCCGCTGGTAATGGTGCTGTTGCTACATTGGACATCAGGCAAGAAGTTCCAATGGATGTGCTAAAACGGGTTCAAATGACAAACAAGTTAGGTTTTACTTATAATGAGGTACTTTTTGACGCCGAGACCACGGGTCCCTACTCACTCGTATTTGGATCAACCGGTAGTAGTAACGGGTGGATTTCCGTTTCTGACGTAAGTTTAACTCGTAACGGAGAACCAACTTTAGACACACCGCCTAGCCGTCCGGAGCAGAATCTAATGATGCCATTGGCAGACATCAATTCGCTTGTTCATTTACCCACGGGATCTTATCTTCTAAAGGATAATTCTACAACAGCATCAGCGGGCTGGCCAACAGTTTGGATCGACTGTAAATTTGTGGATGAGTTGACTAAGTACTGTATTACCGTTGATGGTCGAGGCCTCGAAAGTAGTTTCGTTCAAGTAATGGTAACTCCTGAATACGATGATCCTGACGCATATCAATTCAACGACGTTATTGTAATCCATTTACCGTTACATAAGAGCTGGACGAAATCAAGGCAGACTTTCAGCGTTCTGCCTTGGTGTCGTAGGCTACGTTTGGATTTTGCACCGGTATTAGTCGACGAGGGAGTAAAGTCCACCGGTAGCGTTGAACTTCGTAACATAATGCTGCAAAAGCTGCCTATCAATATCGTCTCCGGTGCTCAATGAGTTGTCATCCCGCCACCCGAAAATACAGGATTACACTTCTCGTCATAGCTGTCACTGCTGTGGTAATCCGGCTGCTCCACATCTACTCGATAATCTATCGCCCCATCAGCGATATGGACGCATATCTTAAGTTCTCGCAGGCAATAGGTTATAATTCGCCTGATCTTATTTACACCACGCTTTTCCCGCCTGGCTATACCTGGTTTTTGTGGCTTTTCCAAAAATTTGCTGCTATTGCTACGCCGCAGCCGGTACTAGCTCTCCAGGCGCTCTTAAGTGGCGGGTCTCTTCTTATGGTTGCCTCAATTGCCCGCATAACATATGGGGCAAGAACCGCTATTGTTACTGCATCTGTGTACGCAATTTATAAAAGCTCAGTTTTGTTTACTGGCTTATTGCAGTCCGAAACGCTGGCAGAATGTTTTTTTGTCGCTGGAATTTTATTACTTGTCAGCTATGCAAAACATCGCCGGTTTTGGAAAATCATAGTATGCTCAGCGGTCATATCTCTTGCAGTTCACACAAGAGTGAATCTCATTAGTGCAGCCTTATCTCTTCCTGTAGCCATGTTATGGCTCGCATGGAAATCAAATGGTTCCAGGATCAATATTATTACCCACACGGGTATTTACCTGGCAGTTCTTGGCATCTCGCTCGTTCCCTGGTGCCTTAGGAATACTAGTATCCACGGCTACCCCACGTTTATATCAAGCAACGGTGGCATGAATCTTCTCCAAGGGAACAACGCGTACACTGAGGGCGGTTGGTTTAGGATTCAAGATATTGCGGACTCTAAGGTCCAGCAGATTGGGGCGGCGGAATTTAAAGAGCGTGCCCGACTTTACAAAGATTCCGCGACCGACTTTATTAAATCTCATCCTGCTTATGAGATATTTTATCTTATTCCGCAGCGGTTTCATCATATATTTCTGGAAGACCAGGTTTTTTGGCCATGGGAGCAGGCCATAGAGTCAAATTACGCTAGTCATCCATTCGGTCCCTGGATCAATATTCCGCTTCTATCATTTGGCGCTATTTTCATGGTTGGAATTATAGGGTTAATGATTCCCGGAAACGCACGATTATCCTACTTCTTGCCGTTACTATGGCTTGCAATCCTGGCACCACTCTTACTCGTGCATGGTAATGCCAGATTTCACTACGGTTCTGATTTCATCCTTGTGATTTCTAGCAGCGCCCTCATTGTCCGCACAATTCCTACGAAACGGCAACGCTGCATTCTCATTATAGCGTGGGCAACGGTTGCCTTGGCTTCAATCTTATCTGTGGCGATTCAATTTCTCAGGTTTGGGGGAAATAATATGTTAAATCCAAGCAAAGCCGTGTTGCTGTCGCAACTGGGAGAAGAAGCCGTACTGAGAACAGCGGTAGTGGATTCTCAGGCCCACCCGATAGAACAAAAAATAACTGATTTGTTTGAGTTGCCAGTCAACGCTAAAACAACGAGTCACCTGCTATTATCGGCAGAGTTTTCACTAAGCACTTATAGGCCCCAGATTGCCTCACCAAACATTCAAGTCACTTTCTTTAATAACAGTGGCTCGACAGTGACCGCGCCGCGGCATGCTACTGAGTTATTGCCGCCGAACGTTAACCTAAATCCTAATGTTGGTTTCGAGCAGGCCTGGCGTATGATCTTGGTACCTGCGTCAGCAAAAACCCTCCGTCTTGCATTTGACCCATCTTATCCGGCCTCTGTATCTTTTAGGAATCTAAGACTGAATGGACCCATATGGGAGTAACGAATGCTCCTTCAACGACCCGTTCTGCTTATTAGTAGACAACGCTTATACGCCGCTCAGGTTCGTTTTATATCCATAAATGATGTCACGCATATCACGACAGCTAATGAAAGGTAATAGTATGTATATCTAAAGGTGGACGCTTGGACGGATCCGAGGCAATCACATACTTGACAAGAACCACATATTTACCACTTGAAAGAAGTAGAGGCTTATCGACAAGTTTATTAGTGTTAACGGGCTGACTGTCCATAACTTTAAATGTTTGACGATCTCCTGTCACGGTCATTGTAACTATTGGATAAAGTTGGTCTGGAACAGGAGTCTTAAAAAGAATTTCAACGTCGGATGTTGGCTCGTCCAGCACTAGGGTTGCTGACGTATGACCGAAGTGATTAACACGTAAAACTGTCTGAGAAACCAAATTAACGCTTGGAAAAGTTTCATTAATAAAGTCTTTACCTGTTAATTGACCCTGCGTCGGGTGCACGGACGCCTCAACTGCTGGAGTAACATTTGCTCCCAAAGTAGATGAATCCACTACTTCTGCTGAGTTCTCCCAACCAGTCACCTGCGGCTCCTGGCGGCAGCCACATAATATGATCCAAAAGATTCCGTATATCGCTATCCTCATGTTTCCGTTAACCTGCCTTTAGCATTTAAGATCAATATCAGGCTATTGTGGTTGGACTGATATTTACTAAGGAAATTAAGCTTATAAATTCCTTCAGTCTGAAGTTTCCAAGTAGGAATGGCAGCTGACGTCTAACAAACTTCTCATTCCGGCGCGGAAAGCAGACGCGGTGCCGCCCTGCAGCTTTTGTATTAAGTCCTCTCATTAGCAAAACAATACTCTTGATTCGCCTTCGTGGCGTGGTTTAACAGGCGTATCAGATTTTTGAAACCCGGAAACAGGAGAACTTTTAAATTGAACAGCGACGATATCGTGCAGAAGATCCAGGCTAAGCTGGCGGAGCAGAATGAAGTTATTCGTGATCAGCAGATTCAGATCCATGAGCAGCAGGAGCGCATTACTGAGCTGGAAGAACAGCTTCTGGGTATGAGCGGGGCGGACGAGGAACGGCAGTCTATGCTGAGCCGGCTGGCGGAGCTTGTGGATTAGGTCGCTGATTTTTTGGCCGGCAAAAATCACTATGAGAGCCGGCTGGAAATCTCAACTGGATACGGAAATCTCTGATAGGGCCGGCTAAAGCGTTAGTAGCGCCGGTGTGTTGGGTATAAAAAATAGGCGGGGTTTCGACACCCCGCCCGGTTGATGTTATTGTGAAGCAGTCTGGTTCAGGTTAGTCCTGATTGTTGTCAAACTGCGTGTTGCGCTCTTTGCGACGTGGGGCCGCTTTCTGCCACTGGCGTTCGCCGCCACCTGAGCCGCCGCCGCTGTTGCGACGACCCTGGCTCTGCCCATAGCCTCCACCGTAAGGTTTCTTACGGCCAAAGCTCTGGTTGGTGCGCGGTGCGCCGCCTGGACGGCTCTGCATGCGCTGATGCGCAGACAGGGCCACGTTGCAGTGGTATGGATGCTCTTCGGTTTTCGGAAGAGTTACCCGAATCAGTTTTTCGATCTGGGTCATGAATCCTGCTTCTGTAGAATCACAGAAGGATATGGCGATTCCTGACGTGCCCGCGCGGCCCGTGCGGCCAATGCGGTGAACGAAAGTTTCTGGTTCGTTGGGTAGATCATAGTTAACCACGTGGGTGATGTTTGTCACATCAAGCCCGCGAGCTGCCAGATCTGTTGCTACCATTACTGGGCTTGCTCCACGCTTGAACGCGCGCAGGGCGCGTTCGCGCGCTGCCTGGCTCTTGCTGCCGTGGATGCATTCTGCGCGAACGCCGGATTTCTCCAGGCGCTCGGTCACGCGGTCTGCGGCGCGGCGTGTGCGGGTAAATACCAGCACACGTCCTGCGCCTTTGTTCAACAGGCCATTGTCTTCATTGAGCAGAAGATGGTTCAGCAGGACGGGTTTATTGCCCTGATTAACATAATAGGCTTCATGATCTACGTGACATGCCAGTGTTGATACTGGAGCGATTTCGATCCGGACTGGGTTTTTCAGGAAATCTGCGACAAGCCGCTCGATCTCGTTCGGCATTGTTGCCGAAAAGAGCATGCTCTGGCGTTTTTCCGGGACCTTGGACAGAATCTTGCGGATATCGGGAACGAATCCCATATCCAGCATGCGATCCGCTTCGTCAAGGACGACGTACTCTACACTGTCGAGGCGGATGTGGCCTTGGTTCATGAGATCAAGCAGGCGGCCGGGACATGCGACAAGCACGTCGATTCCGCTGCGAAGCTCATGGAGTTGACGGCCCTGCGGCACTCCGCCATAAACGGCGGCGGTGCGAATGGACGTCTTTTTTCCGTATGCACGGAAGCTGTCGTTTATCTGGCCGGCCAATTCACGGGTTGGGGCCAAAACCAGCGCGCGGATTGCGCGATTGCTGGAGCGATTATACGACATATTGCCACGGGCCGGCTTGCGGCCGTAGCGGTTTTGGGGAGCGTTGTCTTGAAAGTTGCGTTCAAACGATCCCTCTTGTGGTTTGTCTGCCGACGTGGAGGATGCCAGCAGACGATGCAGAATAGGCAGTGCGAACGCGGCAGTTTTGCCGGTTCCTGTCTGCGCAAGACCAAGTACGTCCTCGCCCGCCATAACGGGGGGGATGGCCTGCTGCTGGATTGGTGTAGGGGTATCGTACCCCTTGGCTTTTAACACTTCTAAAAGCGCGTTGTTAAGGTGTAACTCAGTGAATTGCATTATTTCACCTACAGGCGGCCGACAGGGGAAAGTCAGTTTTGTAGAAAGAATGTTCAAATTCGCATCGATTACGCTGGACAATTCGCTTTACGGAATTTGGTTTGCGACCAACGGCGTCAACGCGCTTTTGTTTTACGTTCGTGCATTAATGGAGTCGCACAAATAATGTGACCGGCCTTATTGAGTTGCGCTTTTTTGCGCCAGTGTTTTGTTGCTGTTCGGGCCATCACCTTTGGACTGGCGCTCGATCCTGACGGGACCCAGCATGCCGGATGGCAACGGCTTGGCGCTGTCTTTGTTCGGGAGGGCGGTGTTCGTCCTAGCATAGCGGGCACCGGCGGTAGTCTGGCTGTCGCCGACCAGGCGGTTGTGCCATTGATTGGCGACGCGCACTGATAGATGGTTTTCCCCTTCGACTACAGCATCTGTCACTTCGACCCGGTAGGGAGGCTTCCATGCAACCCCGGCCTTTTTTCCATTGATCGCTACTTCGGCCACGTCGTGGACGGTTCCGAGATCGATGTAAATCCGGCTGTTTGAGGTTCCGATGTCTTTGTTGAGTTTGAACGTGGTGTTGTATTCTGCGATGCCGGAGAAGTAGCGAATATCCGGATTATCGGACTCGGTCCAGGAGGCCAGGCGGACGGGGGTGGGAGCAGTGGGCGCGCCCCAGTCTTCGGGGAAGGTCAGCGTCCATGATGTGACGGGTTCAAGAGCCTGGACAAACTTTTGATCCGACGCGGTGGCAGTGGCCGGCTGGTCGCTGAAAATGAGGAAGGTGGAGCCGCCGGCGTCTAGTTCGAGAGTTACGGATGTGTAGTCGCCGTGTTCCGCGAAGGATTTCACAGGGCTTGCCTCGCCGGTTGCGGGGTCCCATAACTGCGGAATCTGTCCCCGCACCCGGAATTGGGCTTCCGCTTTTCCAGGGTCCGTCGCGGCGTTGCGGACAAAGTAGATTTCTTCTGTTTTGGTTCGGCGATGGATGTAGTCCATGCTTTCGATTTTAGCAGCGTTGGTCACAATGAAATCCGGCGTCACGCCTTCGGCTTTCAATGCTTCGTCCAGGGTTGCATCGCTGCCGTAAACCCGTCCGCTTCCATAGGGGGTCGCATTCTTCTTTGGCTGATCACCCCACATCTGGCCTGCAATTTCCTGAATGCGCTGCGTGCGATCCTTATGTTTGAAAAGACCGGGGCTCTGTTTCGGCCGTGCACCCACCAGCACCCCGCCCTGCTTCACGAACGATTCCAGTTTTTCCAGAACCTCCAGTGGCATCGACGCCTCCGGGGAGATAGCCAGAATCTTGTAACTGGTCCCCTCCGGCAATACATAACGGCGGTCTTCTACTTTCAGGCGGTTCAGGATGACGTCGGAATTGATCACGTCATAATCATACCCGTGCGCCAGTCCCGGCAGGCGGGGCTTCTCTGGCACGTCGTGAAACTTTGGAAAAAAATTGGGCGCCTGGTCGCCGTAATACCAGAGCACGTCGGCGACAGGCTGGCCCTGTTGGAGCAGGTACGAGCAGCGGGAGAGGTAGTCCATGAACGGCCGGGCGAATGACCACCAGGTCGTGTTCGGATTGATATCGATGCCGGCATGATACGTCCAGCCGGGGAGGCCGGCCTTATCCGGCGAGTGGGCGAAACCGTGGATGGTCAGGCGGTTCAGGCCTTCGGCGAAGGCGCGGTCGGCGGCCATTTTCAGCACGAACGGCGAATCTTCCCAGCGGCGCCAGGTGGTGAACGATTCGGCGTCGACGATTGGCTTACCATAGATATGAGATGCGCTGGCCACCTCTTTGATCAGGAACATGTTGCGGTGTTGAATCCAGAATTCGCCGCGGGGGACGCCTACATTTCCCAGCGCCTTCAGGGCGTCAACCGGGCAGGTGTCCCAGATGGGCGGACCGGGGCCGCCGGCTTCGCCGACGAAGTCCATTCCGTACTCTTTCAGGAAGTCGCTGCCGGTCTCGTAGTGGCTATGGATGAGCAGATCGCTGACGGTTTTTTTGTAGTCGTAGAGGAAACGATCCGACAGTTCTTTGTCCTGGATGGTCCAGCCGTCCAGCGCCGGCAGCCATCGCACCACGTCATAGCTGCGATATTTCTTAAACCACTGGGGAAACTTGTCCGTCCAGGTGTTGCCCTCGTGCAGTTCCATGCTGTCGACTTCCAGATAATTCAGGCCGCTCTCTGCGGCGTTGGCGGGGGTTATCTGCAGGCGATCCATGATTACCTGCAGGTGGCGGCGGGTGGCGGCGGGATCGAGAAAGTCTATGAACAACCCGTTGGATTTCGGGCTGGGGACGATGAGAGACTGGCCGGTATTGGTGCATACGAAACGGATAATCCGCCAGGGACCGGCCGGGGCCTGCCACCGCAGGGTGCCGTCGGCGCTCAGCGATTTTGTCAGGTCGATCACGTCTTCGATTTTGGCGATGGACTTGTCCGGATTATCCGGGACCGCAAGCACGGCAACTTCGAGGGCGTAGAGGGGTTTTCCGTCAGCGTCCCTGGGGCAATCTTTGGGCAGTTCCGGATAGGGCAGCGCCTGGTTGAACTCGATGGGGCCGGTGGTTACCACGGAAGACGAGACCAGCATCTTACTGGCCCAGGTCGGATCGACCCAGGTGCCCCCGGCGTTCCATCCGCTGGAGGTTATCATTCCCATCCGGAGCCCAAGCCGGCGCCCTTCCGCGAGCGCAAACCGAATCGACGCGGCGGATTCCGGGCTCAGAAACTCCGGCCCCGCTGGAACCATTTCGCTATTGCGGATCGCCGCCACATCCCAGATTTCCGCGCCGCTCATCCCCTTTTCTTTCATCTGCCGCAGGTCGAATACTAGCCGGTCGCGATCGACATTACCGTTTAACCAGTTCCAAAAAGCCCCCGGCCTGGCGGAAACCGGCGGGTTTCGAAACCCCTGTTTTAATGAAATGGCGGTTGGTTCGGCGGCGAAAGAGGCGCCCGTGCAAAAGCAAAGGAACGACGCGGTGGTGAGCAGGCATGAGATTATGGATAATACGTTGAGGAATGCGTGGCTGTTTGCTTTGGCGCGATGCGGTTTCATAAAAATTCTTCCCTGGCATTTCCGTAAATGGCGGTAAGCTGAACCCGTTGTTGTGTCGCACGGAGATATTGCGCAGGCAAGGGGTCTTTTTACGGACAAAACCACCGTATAGGTTATTGGGCGGATTCCTATATGGGTAGAGGCTGAGGGGCGATTGTGCGTTTTCGGAGGTTTTTGTGCGCTCGGGCCCGTGGGTGCTGGTTGTGCGACCTGTTTGTGTCGCGTTTTTGCTGTTTTTATTTTCTTGTGCGATTTCGACGTTGATGTGGAGGCGTGTGGCGGGGCGTTTTGGCTGGCTTTGCGGGGCGGCGTGGGGTGTCGTCATGGTTGTCATATCTGTTGTCTCGTTATGGATGTGGTTGCAGATAAAGGAGACATTGGGGTGGCAAAATGCGGCGGGCTATTCCCGCATGGGGTCTTAAGTGCGGGCCGGGGAGATTTTGACAGAAAGGCACGAAAGCACGAAGGAAAAGCAAAAGAAAGAAAAGCGGCATGCGTCTGGGTTGGATGACGCCCGCCGAGGTTTTGGATGATGCATTTTTGCGTTTTGAGTGGTGTTGCACTTCCGATGGTCAATCGCCCGGTGGCAAGGTGCGCAAAATCAATGGGGACAGTGGTGCGCGTCCCCGAAATTTCACGATGGTCAATCGCCCGGTGGCAAGGTGCGCAAAATCAATGGGGACAGTGGTGCGCGTCCCCGAAATTTCAGTTATTTTTGGACGAATTCGGTCACGAAGTTCATGGGGCCCGTTGCTTGCGGAGCTCTTCTGCCATCACTTGTAAACGTTTGCCGTCACGCACAATGATGATGGCCGTGTCGGTCTGTATCGCGATCTTGCGGGCTGACTCCGCTGCATGGCGCTAATGCTCCACGCGCGTCCGCATTATCGAGTTTGATAGTGTCTTTCTCTTTCATGGATTTGTCCCTTCGTCGAGCAATATCGGTAGTACACCCGCATTACTAAACTTCATCCAGAGATCAACAGTCTGCCGATAACATTCGAAGTTGCGCAGGCCCGCCGCAAACCGCCGACGGATGACAGCCTCGGGAATGTCATGCCCGCCTTGCCGAACCCGCTTCAGATAGTTTCGCCCGGCCAGCGTGGTTTCAATGGCAAAACTCTCCCCGCGCGCCGTGCAGGCATCCATTTTCTGACGCATCAACCGCCCCACCCGCATCGCCGCCGCCTCGGGCGCTAACGGGGACAAACCGGCGGCGATCAAATCGGCGCTGATGAACCGAGGGCACTGTGCCTCGGCGGGCAGGAAGGACCGCGCATTAGGGACAGTGGTGCGCGTCCCTATTGAAAGGCAAAAAGGCCCAAAACGCATAGTCTATCTGCTTGCGTCTCTTTACCGGCCGATTCGTTCGGTTCCCATTTCTGAAATCTTCCATAGGTCGTCTTGCTTTTCCAGCGTGAAGGCCAACACCATAAACATGTCACCTCCCTGACCGTAACAAAGTGCTCGGCCGGAAGTACGTGAGCCAGCACCGGGAGAGCCGCCAGTTTCTATGACATACTTCGCAAAAGTAGGGTTTTGAGACAAAACAGTGCTTAAAGTCGGCTGGCACTGGCCAACGGCTATCCCTCTGCAATGACTCTCCATCGCCGCCACATTTTGCGATAAAGCAGCTTCCATAAACAACGCAGCGGCCCCATGATGGCTTTTTTGGGACTGCACGGGCTTGAAGTAGTCTATAATATCTTGTGAGAAAACCACTGATCCTACTATTAGGGCTAGTAAAAATATCCATTTCATGATGTAGTTTCTCCTGGCGGGTGTACTGGCACGTTCGTTATCAAGTTCGATCAACTAAATGAGGATACGCAAGCGAAAAGATATTAGCTTTTTGCTGGCTCATTAATAAAAGCAGATTAGTAATTCTCAAAGATCCTCAGACCATGAGTCGAAGATGAAAACAAAACCACTGGTATACCTCGGCCTCTATTCCTTTAGCTCTCCCTTTCTTTTCGGGTACGCGCACCTCTGGCCCCATTGATGAACCTGTGCCGATTATAGGAAGAGAAGATCTTCTCCGAACAAACGCGCCTCCGCCAAGCTGCGTGATAAGGCGGATGTCGAAGAACTGGAATAGCCGCTTTACCCAGACCGTTCCATGTATACTATTGATATACTATTGTCCGAAGACTCTTTAAACGGAGATTCGCCTTATTGTGGCAGGCATCGACATAATGCTTGCATCAAGGTTTCTGTTCTAAAAGGTTTCGGCAAGACTTGGATAACCGATTTTAGTATATTTCTGTGGGAACTATTTGAGGTGGAGGATTTAGTAATGAGATATTATGGTTTTATAATAGGTATCGTCGCTGACTGTGTAACCAGCGCCGTGGGGCAGACTGTCACTGTAGCGCAGTCAGGATCTGAGGCTTTCACAACGGTACAGGCAGCTGTGGCGTCGTTTGCCGGCGATTCGGATATCGCTCCAAATGTGATCACGATTATGGACTCGGCAGTCTACAATGAAGTTATTACGCTGGACGTGCCTGTAACGCTACAGGGTACGCCCGGTATGCGCCCGGTATTAGCTACCCAGGCAAATGCTGCGGGACGCGGTGGGAGTTCTGGTCTGGTCGTGAATTTGCCTGCACCAATTACGTCAGGCACAGTTGTTCTTCGCAACCTTACTGTTATTCCTTCTCAATTGGCGATTCCGCAATCCGCCGCTATCAGCGTTGTGAACAACAACGTTTACCTGCTGATGGAAGATGTGCTGGTTTCTGGTAACAATGGCTCTGATGGCCCCATTAGTTCCGATGGGCTGACAGTAGTTGCCCAACCGACGGGTGTCACTTTCCGGCACTTCCGCGATGATGGTCTCGTATTTGGGGATTCCGACGGTTCCCAGTTTGAAGGAGACGGCGTCGAAGTCGTCTTGCGTGACACGTTAATAACAAATCTGCGTGGGACCGGCGGCACGGAAAACACCTGTACCGGTATTATTATGAACAACAACACCACAACCGATACCGCTATTGCCAAATTTCGTAGTCTGCGGATTGAAGACGGCTGCGTGTTATCCGGAATGAATGGCCGCGGTTTATGGCAGGCTGCCATCGGTGACTTTGAAATTGATGCACCTAACCGTAAAGCGTTGTTTATCAGAAACTCGCAGATGGGTATACTGTTAAGCGCAAGCAGCCCTAACGTGCGCGCGATCCGAGGCGGCATCTTTGCTTACAATTCCTACCAGGGCGTTTACGAAAACTCGAACTTTGGCCCCCGCTGTACGATTGAAAACAGTATTATGACCCGTAATAATTTTATGAACATCCGCGTGTCGAACGCAGCTACGGGCCCTATGCTGATTAAAAACTCAACTGTGGCTTTTGATCCGATCACGGTTGCATATCAGTCCATCCTGTTGGATGTTGGAACTGATATCACGTTTCAGGATTGCATTCTCGCCGGTGACGGTCAGAGCAACACAACCTATAATCGCATTACTAACAGTTCCGGAACGATAACGCTGGATCATACTGCCATCGTAATTGCTGGCCCGGCGGCATACCGTGTGCCTACCTTTACGCGGCTGGATTATGTAACCGGAAGCCCTGTCCGTTTTGGCGATCCAGTATTTAAGGATACGACAAATCCGGGCTCGCCCGATTTCTTTGCGGTGACCGCACCGGCGTATGCAACTGCCGGAACGGGCGGCGCGCCTCTATCAGGTGGCGGTGCCTATATTGCGGATTCGCCAGTCACGGAATTCACTTCGACAATCGCCAAATCTGGTTCTGCCGATTTTATGACTATCCAGTCGGCCATCGACAGCGCGTTCGCCCTGCATCCTTCTGATCCTGGTGTGCATTATACTTTCCAGATTCTGGACTCAGGCGTCTATGACGAAGTAATCGAGCTTAAGGTCCCGGCCACCATCGTTGGTGTTGGATCCGCCCGTCCGACTCTGGTGGTACAAGGTAACCCTAATGGCTATGATAATGATGGCGCCGGATCGCTTGCGACGCCGCATGCAACAGACTGGTCTGGTAATGCCGGCCTTCTTATCAATCTTCCTTCACCTGCAATTACCACTTGTTCGATGATGTTGAAGAATCTGGTCATCATCCCTTCTCGCACCGGTGTGCCGCCTGTGGCTGGCATTGTAAACAAAGCCAATAACTTCTGGCTTACGCTGGACAACATTCTAGTAACCAGCAACAACGGTAACGACCAACCAGTAACCCTGGATGGTCTGGCGCCGGCTACGAGAACGGGCAATGAAGTGAGCTTCCTGGTTAGCGGAGCAAACCTGGGAAGCATCACAAATGACCGTGCCGAAGGTGCAGGCGTTGATGTTACCATGACAAACTGTACTTTCAGTAACATCTATGCAACGCTGGGCGATACCTGGCGTGCAGGGCTTTATCTGTATCGCACATATTACGTGTCGAATCTGGTTAGCCCGAAGCCAGCAGTACGCGCTATGGCGTTCCGTTCTCTGCGCATCGGCGATGGATGTCGCTTCACCTATAACGACGCTAATGGCTTGCGGTGTGCCGGCAATATGGCCATCGATGCGCCTAACCAGCGGGTGCTGTTTCTGGGCAATCTGGTACATGGTCTGTGGAGTGACATGAATCAGGGCGGTGACAATGCTAATGGCGTAGTCAGTGCTTATAACGTTCAGCATGGCATCAATGAAGGCGTAAGCTCTATTGGTGATCGCATCAGGCTGAGCAATGCTATCGTTGCAAACAATGGCGGTGCCGGGGTTTATTGCCGCCAGGGCGATACTGCACAGCAGGACCCTACTCGACTAAAAAATGTTACTATTGCTAATAATCTACTCAACGGGAAGTTAATTGCCGGAATCATTGAATCATCCACCAACCTCAGCAGCGTGGATGTGGACCTGATCGACAGCGTTGTTGCGGGTACAGCCGATAATTCCACTACGGATGCGATCAAGTTGGGTGCCAAGGGCACTTTTAGTATCCTGTTCAGCGCCCTGGTAACGGATGGTCCGTTTGCGATGGCTACACAGCCCATCATAACAGGGACTCCTGCTCCGTCACCACTACCAATCATTGTTGGTGCTCCAGTTAGTAACGCGGACCCGGTATTCATAAATACCACTGATGCGTTAGCCAGTAATTTCTACGCAGTAAGTAACACAGCATATGGTACGGCAAACAGTAATGCCGGACCGCTCTCTGGCGGTGGCATGTACTTGCCGGGTTCTGCTGTTCACGACTGGTCGGTTTATTAATCAGCCTGGTAAGTTTTTACTTACCACATGACTAAGTAAGCCCCGATGCGTAACAGCGTCGGGGCTTACTTTTTTTCATAATGCTTTTTGCGAAGACCATCTGAACGGTTCCTGCGGCATGCGCGTTTTGGGCATACATCGTGCTTATGTTTGAATGGCATATGAATTCCTCAGCCTATATGAACGAGACAATTGGTGAGGGCAGCTGCCTGCTGATTATCGATGATGAGCCAATGAACACTGACATACTCTGCCGCCGACTGACAACCCGTGGGTATAAGACAATTGCAGCTCATTCAGCAGAAGAGGGCTGGAGTCAGCTGGAATCCGAAGATGTGGATGTGCTTTTACTTGATGTGAATATGCCGGTAGTGAACGGGCTGGAGTTTCTGGACAGGCTGCGGGGGGACGAGCGCACCAAGACTGTGCCGGTTATTATGGTCTCTGCACTTGCCGATACAGAGCATATTGTACGTGGCCTGCAGCGTGGCGCCAACGATTATGTGACAAAACCTGTTAATATGCCTATTCTGCTGGCCAGGATTGAGACTCAATTGAAAATTGCGTCTCTCGTAAACGAGCTGGAATCACAAATGGAAGTTTTGGCTACGCTGGCAACCCATGATGAACTGACGGGAGTTTTGAACCGTCGGGCAATGATTAGAGCGCTGGAGCACGATCTTGCTCGCAGCCGCCGGTATAAGCATCCGCTTTCTGTGTTGATGGTTGATGTAGACTATTTTAAGCGTATAAATGACGAACTGGGGCATGCGGCGGGAGATCACGTCCTGCGTGAATTCGCCATTGAATTGGGCCGCACTTTGCGGGTTACTGACACGCTGTGCCGGTATGGGGGTGAAGAGTTTTGCGTTATATTGGCAGAAACCGACGAGGCACAGGCCCTCCTCGTGGCAGAACACCTTCGTAAACGCCTTTCTAGGGCTCAGTTTTCGTTTGAGCAGTCACATATGAGGCTAACTGCCAGCATTGGAGTTTCGACATATCGGTTTTCTGAAGACACGGAATCTCTTCAACTGCTTGAGAAGGCGGACAAAGCTTTGTATCAGGCGAAGCGTAACGGGCGCAATCGCGTAGAGGTGTATGAGCAGAAGTCGGCTATTGCGGCAGTTGCGACATAAAGTAAGTACGGCGGGACAATCGGTTGAGGGCAGGGCTATCCGGCGCAAGTACTACGTCGCATATCACTGCAGCAGGCAGAGGCGATGGGACTGGGAACTGCATTCGGCAGGAGGTCTCTGCGCAGTCGGGGATTATGGTTGCGAGCGGGCCGTGTGGTATTTGTTATCTCTAAATGACTTATAGCAAACCCACAATTCTCTTTTTGTTGGCTGTAGCGATTGGCCTTGTTTGTCCAACCCTGATTCGTGCAGAATCTCGTCCGGCAGGGTCCAGGACGCTCTCCGATGCGGTGGAACAATTAGTATCTTCTCGTACTTTAAGCACTTCGTCCTCTGGGATCCAGCCCGCTGAACTGAGTCAAATCGTAGTCAACAGCACTGTGCTTTTTGACGACCAACGCCCGACTCGAGTTAGCTGGAAAGTCGTTTCCAATAACGTTCAGCAGGACCTCTCTTTCATTGTTGCTGACGCAACAAGTTCCTATAAGGGCCATGCAGAGAACTTTCGTCGGTGGGTTGTTTTTCTGCCTGGGTATGGGGTGCTGATGTTGGACGAATTTAAAACGTCAGCATCTACTTGTCGTCTCGTTTTTAGTGATCGTACCAAATTCCTTTTGGATGAAAATATCCTGGATGCACATTTTGGAAGCATCAGCGACAAGGGGGAATTCAAGAGCCCTTATGCTGGGGGAACACTGCAAGTGGGGGTTTCCAATTGGCAATCCATTGAGCCAGTTTCTGTTTCTCAAGCCCAATTGTCAGATCAAAAAATCTGGCAGCTCGAAGTGAAATCAACTCTCGAAAAGGATTACGATCAACCTCAGTATATTACCACCTGGATCAGAAACGCACCTCACGAAAAGTCTTTTAATTACCAGAACGTCTCTGCTTTATGGAAAACATCAAAGGTGACTTTTCGTGTAAAAACGGAATCTTTAAAAGTGAACATAAACTTCACCGTGGATTTCGCCAAAATGACCGTCAGGCGAGCAAATTGAGTGGTGAACGGGTATCATCACCAAAACAATATGTTTAA
>JBBSQY010000009.1:0-89075 GCA_038243585.1 Candidatus Sumerlaeales bacterium
CCGACGCTACCCGCGCAAATCCCACAGTCGCCATCGTAAAAAAGTATGGGGCCGGGCGGAGGAACTGTCAAGTCTTCATGCGGGGGTGAGTGCATGGGTAAGGGCTTAATGCTCTGCTTTTAGATCGGCGCCGTTGTCGCGTTGTCGGCGGTTTCTGTATTGCGAAATGTTACGCTGTTGAGGGTGATAAGGGGGCGGACTCCACCTACGGTGTCCTTAAAGTATGATAGGATGATTTTGTAGTTTCCAGGTCCGATATCGTAAGTGTCCTTTAAGGTTTGTTTGCCGTCAATGGGACGAGGTTCCTTGAGAAAAGTGCGATACTTTCCGGATGTGCTGGTTAGTTGAATCGTTACCAGGGGCACAGCGCCTTTAATGTTCTGACCCTCGATGTCGGTTTCAATCATTGTGACCGAGGTTTGAAGGTCTATGGGAGCGCTGGCCGTGAAATAGTGAGCAACGGCGAAGGCGTCGCCTTTGCTGTTCTGAGTTTCCGTGGTGCCCTCAATTTTAAACGCTGAACCTTTGACTACCGCCACGACGTCGGAGGGCAGTGCCGGGGCGGACTCGGGGGTTGCGTTCGTGGCGGCTGTTGCTTCGGCGGGAGCTTCGTCTGCGGAGATTTCCCAAGCGTCGGCCTCGTCTGCCGGAATTCGTTCTTGTGCACATCCGGTCGCCAACAAGGCAGCTCCCACGATGCAAAAGGTTTTTCCTAGTTTCATTTGGTTATGTCTTTCAAAAAATTACTATTTCCATAGGGTGCAGTCAGCCCGTCGTAAGGGCAAATTAATTCTTCGATTCTGCCGATAGCCTTTGCCGGCGACCCTGCCACCACCGCGCCCGGTTCCACGTCTCGCGTCACTACAGCTCCGGCGCCTACCAGCGCGTTTTCACCAATAACAACGCCGGGCAGCAGCGTTGCATTCGCCCCAATTTTTGCGCCCTTCCGGATTGTGACGCCGGCCAGGCAGTTTGGCAGATTGGCGCAGCGGGGGTGAGGGGCGTTTGTGAGCACGACTCGCGGACCTATCCAGCAGTCGTCTTCCAGAACGCAGAACTCGGGAATGAAAGCGCCGGAGTGGATCCGGACGCGGTGGCCAATTTGCACGTGGTGCTCCACAATGGAATGGCTACCGATGCTTACGTCGTCGCCTATGATGGTGAAGGCGCGGACCAAGGCTCCGTGGCCGGTTTGGAAACGTTGCCCGGCAACGACTCCGGCGTAGATGACGGTGTGAGACCGGATTATGGCGTTGGATCCTATGGTGGTATCGGGGGTTACCGTGGTGGGGTCGGATGAGTCGCCGGAAAGTTCTCCGATGATAACGAAATCGCCCACCTGAGATTGTTCGCCGAGGGATACGGCGGGATGGATGCGGGCTGTGGGGGCAATGAGCATTTCAAATTATATGGCGGGCGTGGAGCAGGGATGGCAATGTTTTTCGGTTGCCGAGAGGTGCCGGGGTTTATGGACGTTATGGAACGAATGGACAGCATAGACATTATTGACGTTGTGAACATAATCGCGATGCGCTTTATTAAGTCCATAAGGTCCATCAGGCCTATAACGTTTTCTTTCCGGAGGTTTCGCTTTCATGAGCAACATATTTACTGGTCGTATTGGGGTTATCGGCTCAGGGGCGCTGGGGGCGTTTTATGGCGCGCGGCTGGCTCGAGCGGGGCATGATGTTCATTTCCTGATGCGGAGTGATTATGAGGCGGTAAAGCGTGAGGGGTTGTTTGTGAAGTCGTTTGAGGGTGACTTCCATATCCGTCCGCAAGTCTATCCATCTGCCGCGGAAATTGGGCTGTGTGACCTAGTAATTGTGGGGTTGAAATCCACTTCGAATGATGCTTTGCCGGAGTTGTTGGCGGACGTCGCGGGACCGGAAACGGTGGTTTTGACACTGCAGAACGGTTTGGGAAATGAAGAAGCTGTCGCCGACGTGCTGGCTTTCACAGGACCCGACGCGGCAAGCCGGGTTTTGGGAGGAATCGCGTTCTTGTGCAGCAATCGCACAGGGCCCGGACAAATACACCACATGGATCATGGCTGGATCCGCATGGGAGAATTCGGAAGCGCGGTTTCAGAAAGAACCCATGCCATCGCTGGGTTGCTTCAATCCGCCGATATCCGCTGCGAGGTGTATGATAATCTTTTGCAGGCGCGTTGGGAAAAGCTGGTTTGGAATATTCCTTTTAACGGCCTTGGAGTGGCTGCGCGGGCTAACGTGGCGGAGGTTTTAAACACGCCGGAACTGCGAGGGCTGGCGGAGAATCTTATGGTTGAAACCGTAAAAGCGGCTCAGGCAACCGGCGTCCCTGTTGATGATTCGTTGCCAGCAAAAATGCTTAATAACTCTGAAAGCATGGGCCCTTATCGCAGCAGTATGCAGG
This sequence comes from Candidatus Sumerlaeales bacterium, assembly GCA_038243585.1. Taxonomy (GTDB): domain Bacteria; phylum Sumerlaeota; class Sumerlaeia; order Sumerlaeales; family Sumerlaeaceae; genus JAKFFN01. Next base: position 2,398 of record JBBSQY010000009.1, read on the forward strand.
TGGATTTTGAAATCGGGAACAGCCTGGAAGTGGAGTCAATCATCGGCGAGCCTGTTCGCCGGGCCCTGGCTGCGGGATGCGACGTGCCGCACATGGCTATGCTTTACGCGCTGGTGAAGAGGCTGGGTGAAAAAGAAACCGTCTGAGAGAGTTGTTTAGACGGAGAAGCTGCGGAATCTGAAAACCAGTGCGCTGACTATCCAAGCCCCCAAACCGATCCCCGCGAGCACTCCGATGTTGGTCGTGGATGTCTGGTTAAGCATGAGAATGTTTGTGGGCTGATAGAAACGGAACAGGGAATAGTTGCTCATCCCGCCTCCGCCGTACCAGATTTGTGCGAGGAAGTTCCATACATACATCATCAGCACGAACGTAAGGCACCAGCCGACGGCGTCGCCCCGTATGATAAGCACGGTGCTGATAAGGGCGGAAATTCCCGTGAAGGCGAACACGAGAGCGGCAAGGTTGAGGGCGGTGCTGAAGAGTCCTGACTGGTTCAGTGAGGCGGTGAGGCCTGTCCATTCGGCTCCGGCCAGACAACCGGCCAGGGCGCTAGTCACAGCAAGGGCACACCAGGAGAGCACAACTATTGCCACGGCAGCAACTATTTGCAGCCGTCCAACGGGGCGGCTCAGTACGAGGGCGATTCTGCGGTTTTCCACGTCGCCAGTTAGCCAGCCGGTCAGCAGGGCGACAGGCAGGGCCAGCAGCACGGTCAACAGGAATGGGTGCTGGAAGCAGATGGAAAGGAATCCGTTAAGTTCCGTCATGGATGAGGGGCCAATGTTAAAGGCAGACTGCACCCATTTGGGCATTACCTGGGAAAGGGGACCACCGCCGCCCTGTTGTTGAATCTGACTGAACACGCGGCAGGCAATCATCTCGAAGCCAAAGGCGGCGATGCACGCCAGGAGGCCGAGCAGCCATGACCGACGGAAATAGTCGCGCAGCAAAGCACTCATTTGATGGCCCCCGGTCCTTTAAGTGATCTGATGTGTACGCCGTAGAGTTTCAGAAAGGATTCTTCAAGGGCGGGTTCAAATCGGAAATCGACGGGGTTCATGCGCGCCAGCTCGTGCAGCAATCTTTGGCTGTCGCTGGCGGGCACCAGATACAGCAGCCATCCGCCGGAATCGTGACGAATGAAGCGAGCGCCTTCGATGGTGGGCACGGTCAGTGCGCACGCTTCTCCAGAGTCTTTTTCCACGGGGGAAAGCTTAATCCACAGCAGGCGATCCGCCTGGGCGGCCATCTCGACCATGGTGGAATTCAAGACCAGTTTACCGTCGCGCAGCACGGCCACTCGGTCGCACAGTCGCTGGACCTCGCTGAGTACATGGGATGAGAAAAACACGGTGCGTCCCTGGTCGCGCAGATCATGGAGCACATCAAAGAACGCTTCCTGAGACAGAGGGTCGAGACCGCTGGTAGGTTCGTCGAGAATAATAAGTTCTGGATTATGCTGCAGGGCCTGCACGAGGGCAATCTTTTGCTTGGTGCCTCGGGACAGAGTGCGGATTGGGCGACGGAGGTCGGTGTCCAGGAGGTGGAGCTGGCTGCACAGCCAATCGCGATTTTTTGCGGGGCGTCCGCTCAGGCGTTCGTAGAAAAGGAGAGCTTTTTTGCCGGTCATATTTTCCGGCAACGACGCCTCTCCCGGCACGTAGCCGATGCCAGCCCGCATGGCGGAGCCGCCGGGCGTGACCTTTTTACCAAACAATTTCACATGGCCGCGGTCTGGACGGATAAGCCCAAGCATCAGGCGAATTGTAGTCGTTTTGCCTGAGCCGTTAGGGCCCAGGTAACCAAAAATTTCGCCGCTATCAACTCGCAGGTCCAGATTGTTTATGCCTTGGTGCGCGTTGTACAGCCGGGTCAGGCCCGTTGCTTCGATCACAGAAACCATGGGTTTGGATTATTGCCGGGGAGACTGGATAATCATTTGCGGTGTCGGGTGAGTAAATAATATGTGCCCAATGGACTTTTTAAATCCATTGGGCACATTAGATATTACGCATGTTTCAATGTTGATGAGTATCCGTTTGTGCGGACTACTCTTTTGACAGGGCTTCCAGTAGCGTCTTTCGGGTTGCACGAAAGGCTTCGACATCGGTATTGTATTTATCGAAATCGAGGACGTGCTTTTTGGCAAGTTCCATGGCTGCTTCGGGGTTCTTCTCGCCCAGCTGACTTAGAAGTTCGTGATCCTCGATACCGTCGCGCATGGCTTCCCACCGGATGGATTCTACGATGCCCAGGCTGTCTTTTGCCGGATAGACGATGTGAGTGTCACCGCCGGGCAACTTGCTGCCGTCTGCTGTATTGTCCCATGGATGTGGGCGCCAGAAGTTATATCCCCAGTGGAGATAGCCATCGATGTCATACCGGTAGTTAATCCAGTGGAGCAGCCTTGTTTTTATCAGGGGCAGGTCGATAAACCGGTTTGCATATTCACCCTGGGGCTGAACGCAGGTGTAGAACCAGACTTTTTCTCCGGCAGCTTTGCGTTCCTGGTAAAATTTGAAGTCCTGTCCAAGGTGCTCGACCGTCGGAACCCATATATCAATGGCGCCAACCATATTGTGGGCCAGGCATGCTTCCATAATAGGGATACCGGGGGCGTATTTCCGCAGAAGATTAGACGCGGTGGTATAGCTGTCTGCGTTTTTTACCACGGGTTCGTCACCTACGTGTTGCACGAACTTATCCAGCCAGCCCTTCTCTGTAAGGTGCGCGTGAAACGCGGGGAAAAGTACAGAATAGAATTCTTCGGCTTCGGGGGAATCAACGGGCACGCGCCGGCCTTTGTAATCTATATCGTTTCCATCATGGATTTCTACGACATAAGGCTCTTCCCATTTGCCGCCGCGCCAGGCATATTGCAGACTTTCAATTTTTTCCATACCTTCGTCGACAAGCATTTGTACCCATTTGTCAAAGTTTGTGAAATCGATTTTCAGGTCTCCGTTGGCGGCGCTGCCAGTGTATTTCAGCAGCCAGAGGGTTTCTACACGAGCCCAGTTTTGCCGGTGCTCCGCCATGTTGCGAATGTAGGTGCGCATGACGTCCCACCATGCGGGAGAAAATTTTTCAGGCATGGGTTGATCGCCCCGGTGCCACATTTGAAACCAGTTTGTGACATTTAGTCGGGTTTTCGTAATGGTGGCCGGATAAACTTTAAGTTTCAGCGGAATTGTGGTGCTGGTATCCACACCGAAGAGCTTGGCCGTTAATACAGATGTCGCCATGTAATCGCCCGGCTCGGCGTCGATGGGAATATTAACGGTTATCCATACTGGCTGATTTGATCCTGCGGCTACATAGGTGGATGTGGTTTCGAGCAGGGGGTCGGGATACATGGCCGGCGCGGGGCGAAGCTGATCGCTGGCCGGTTTGGAGCCGCTATAGCTTGAGGCGACGTAACCCACATATCGAACGTTAGTCTCGAGTAATTGGCCTGTTCCGGCGGTTTGAGTAAATGTCGTTACATCACAATGAAGGTCCTTCAGTTCTACCGGCGACGACGTGACCACCACCTGGAAAGTGGCATGTTCGCCTCGGGCTGCGTCCGCAGAGCCGTGTTTTTCGCCTGCGACCTTGTCATCCTGGAACACCTTTATTAATGGGTCAATCGCCACAGCATGAAGTTTCAGCTTTGGTGCGGCAGATGCGCCGGGACAAATTAATAAGGAGGCAAATGCGCCAACCATTATTGTTATAAAACCTTGGTGCATTTTTAAAAGCTCCTGTTATACGAAAATTGCTGAGTTACGTCCTGGGCGCCAATAACTTATTTGAGGTTCGTCCAGGTAAGCGCGTGTTTAAGACTTCTATATATTATAAGGCAATAAAAATGGCTATCAAAGACGGGCTTTTTATTTCGGGTAAAGATGAGACTGCAATTTCTGGCCTGATTCAGACGTCAGCGCCTGGTCGCATCTGCCTGTTTGGAGAACATCAGGATTACCTGAAGCTTCCGGTCATCGCTGCGGCTATCGATCTGCGCGTTGAGATCACGGCGTCGCCTCGAAGCGATCAATGGATGAGTGTCGCGTTGCCAGACGTAGGAGAGTCCCTCAAATTCGATCCTAACAAGCCGCAAGAATATCGGCATAGTCGGGATTATCTGCCGGCAGCGGCAAATGTGTTGCGTCGCGCCGGTCTGGGCTGGGCCCATGGATGGGATGTTATGGTGCGGGGTGCAATTCCAATTAACTCCGGCGCATCCAGTTCGTCGGCGCTGCAGGTGGCATGGTGTGCCTTCTTGATGGCTGCGGCCGGCGAGACCGTCCGCGCGTCTGATCCCATGGAAGTCGCCCTTGCGGCGCATCAGTCGGAGGTTACTGAATTCGGGTCGCCGGGGGGGCAGATGGATCATTTCAGTTCCGCGTTCGGTGGTTTAATCTGGCTTGATACGGCGACAAATGAAGTGCAAAGTTTAAAGCCACTGGCCTGTGAATTCGTACTGGTTGATTCAGGCATTCCTAAAGATACTAACGGGGTGCTGGGGGCGACGCGGCATGGGGTTGAGAACCTCGGAATCGACTTTAGCATAATTTCCGCAGACCTTCCTGAGGAGGCGATGGTCGGACTGGGTCGGACTGTCGAGGCGGAAACGCGCGACCTGCTTACAGGGACGCTTACTAATCGCAAATTGACAGTGAGCGGGAAGGCCCTTCTTAAGGGGCTCGTGGATTTGCCTGCGTTGGGAATTTTGCTGGATCAGCATCATCGGGCGCTAAGCGAACAGCTGGGCGTGTCTCATCCGGAAATTGACCGTATGCTTGATCATGGACGACTTGCCGGGGCCTTGGGCGGCAAGATCAATGGCTCGGGCGGCGGCGGGTCGTTTTTCATGCTGGCTTCCGGTTCCGGGCAGAGGTTGCGTGAGGAGTTTGAACGTATGGGCATGCGGGCTTGGGTGGTAAAGGTGGGGGGCGGCGTAGAGGTAAAGTTGGGCGAGCTGGCGGAATGACGCAAAAGGGGTAGTGTCAGTGTACTTGTCGGCTTGGCAGACCAGATCGGAAGAGCGGACCGCTGGGCGCGCAAACGGCGAGCCCTTGAACAATTTAGCCTTCGCCGGGTAAATCTGTATTCCGCAGGGGAAAACCACGTTTTATTTCAGGATGTAATATGGACGATTTAGAAGTAAAGATTCCGGGATTTTTTGATAACAATCCAGCTGACCTTATCCGGGAGCATCGCGAATATTATCTGATGGTTAACGCGATTTCAAAGCGCGTGCGTCAGTTGCAGCTGGGCGATCGCCCTCTTGCTTTGCCTGCGGACGGATCACGGGATCCTCTCTATATTGCTCAGGAAGAGTTTCTTCGTGATAAGCTGGTCATTACGCCTCGTTCGGTCGGACTTCACTTTTTGGAATTTGAAGAAGATCCTGGTCAGGATATGGATGCGTTGCTTGGGGTCGCAGAGGATGAAGTATCTTTCGGCTCTTCGGACGACGACGATTAATTTCAATCGCTACTTATTTTAAAAACCCGGCCCTTTCGGCCGGGTTTTTTTCTTTATCAGGTTCAGGGGTTTGGCGAAGCTATTCGGGATTAGTGCATATTCCTCTTGAACGCATTTTCCGAAGCGGAAACTTTACCGATTAATATGTCCCGATCCCTAAGGTTTTTACAGATATCCGATCTGCATCTGGATTCCAGCCTGGCCAGCGGCCGGCTTGCGCTGCCTCGCGAAAAGCGTGAACGAATTAATCAGGATATGGTTCGCGCTCTTGTGCGGTCAGTCAACATGGCCATCGAGGCCGAGGTTGAAGTAATTCTCATACCCGGCGATGCGTGGGATGACGAATCGGTCAGCTTGTCGACCGCTGCTCAGTTTTTTGACGTGCTGGCCAAGGCAGCACCCATTCCCGTGATTATCGCACCCGGCAATCATGATCCGTCCCATGTGTTCAGCTATTACAATCCCGCTTATTATCAGGATCGTACCGGGCATCCTCATCCAGCAAACGTACACATCTTCAGCAGTCCGCAGGTGACGGCGATGCGCGTTCCGGCGCTGCCAGGAGTCATCTTCTACGGTTGCTGTTTTACAGAAAACCGGCCTCGGCGCGAACGGATTCTGAAAGATGTAAAATGCGAGGACAATGCGGGCGATCTCCACGTAATGTTACTCCACGGAAGTCAGGACGACGCAATCCAGCCGGACCCGGACGCAATGGCCACTGCGCCGTTTTCTGCGGCAGAGCTACTGGCCTGTGGGTTTGACTATACGGCGCTCGGCCATTACCACCGGTACAGTGACATCCGTGATGATTCCGGGGCGATTCGCGCGGCTTATGGCGGAATTCCTGTGGCTCGAGGACTTGACGAAACAGGCGACCATTATGCACTTTTCGGAGAAATCGAAAAAGGCGGCGTGCGCGCCGATAGCGGGTTGATTGCGGAGTATGTGGATGTCCGCCATATAAAGAAAATCCAGGTTGAGATAGATCGCTCTGTAATCAGCGCCCACGAGCTGGAATCGCGAATCGGGGATGCGCTGCGCGATGCCGGCACAACGGCAGACGACATTGTCTATGTCTCGCTGGAAGGGTATACGCACCCGGATGTGGATAACTTTGTGGTCGATCCGCAGTGGCGGGAGAACCAGTGTTTCCACCTGGTGGTTGATCAGTCGGCGCTGGTCCCGGATTACGAAGAGTTTGCATCGGGCGCGGATGCGGACAAACACGTGGAGGGCCGGTTTAACCAGCGAATGCTTGAGCTGCTGGAACAGGCAGGAGACGATGAGGAGAAAAAGCGTCTGGCGCGTCTGGCGCGAAGCATCGGTCTGGATGCTCTTCGGGGCCGGGAGGTAAAACCGCGTAATGTTTATTAAACGAGTATCTCTCCAGGATTTTGGACGGCTCAGCGGGTCAATTGAGTTTGAACGTAACCGGTGTAACGTCATTTGTCAGGATAACGAATACGGCAAGACAACGGTTATGGACGCGGTATTGTATACGCTGTACAATTTTCCGACAACAGGCTTTTCTCGCGATACATTAAAGCCGAAAGATCGCTATCGCCCCTGGAACGACCAGTCTCGAGGGCCAAACGTGTATGTGGTTGAACTGGAACTGCACGATGTCGGTGGTCGTAACTATATTCTGCGAGCGGACTTCAACCGACAACAGCCATTTACCCTTCATGACGCGGACACGCGCCAGCCTATTCCGCTGGATGGGATGTCATTTGGCCAGCGTTACCTGCGCATGGCATTGCCCAGCTTCACGCAGTGTTTCTTCCTCCGACAGGATGAGAAGGAAGGCAGCGCAAGGGGGCAGCTTGTCAGCGTAATAGAGGAAGCAGCGGCGAGTAATCGCCGCGAAACGCCGGGCAACGTCAGCGAGGCTATAGCAAAGCTTGCGGCTCCGCGATGGTCCGTTCCCAATCTGGCACCTGAACCTGTTCTCTTAAAAAACCTTATTAAACGGCTGGACGATCGCCGTAATGAACTCCGCGGTCAGAATGACTCGCTTCAGCGGGAACTGGACGCCCAGCGCCGCGAGATCGAAGCGTCTGACGAGATGGACAGCGAGATTGCGTCGTTGGACCGCCAGATTGTATCGGCCGAGTATCACCTGCTGGTAGCCCGGCGGGGGGAGAAACAGACGCTTCTAAATCGGTACAATGAGGGGCGGGAGGCCCAGGCGGAACGTTCGCTTCTACTGGAAAATCTAGAGCCTTACGCGGCGTTTGATCCTGCGCGGCGGGGAGAAGTGATTGGCCTTCTGGGAGATTGGAAACTTGCGCGGCAGAGATTCGAAGAAACCCGAAATGCCCTGGAAGGAAATGTGGAGCCGGAACTGGCTGCGTTGCAGGCAGAGCTTTCTGAGTATCCGGCTACAGCGGCGACGCTGATGCCTGAGTCGCTTGAAAGCCTTAGAAGCCATCGCACGGTTCTGGCCGATCGTGAAGCCCAGTTAGTCCGGCAGACGGAGGCGCTGTCGCAGCTTGAGGCGACGCTACAATCGCAGGGCGTGCCCGTGGACCGGCTGTTGGATCTGCATGAGACCGACAGCCATTTGTCTCCGTCGGACCGGGAGATTATTTTCGAGCACAGCCAATCCCGGCTGGAGGCTCAGACGGCGCTTTCGGCTATAGAGCAAGCGGCCCTTGGCGCGCGAGAGCAAATGTTGCAGTCGAAAACCCGTAAGGCTCGCTATTCAACCATCGGCATGGGCCTGATGGTTGTCGTAGTGGCTTTCATGGTATTTGGGATTGTGCTGCTGTTTACCGGAGTGAAGTTTTTCGGGTGGGTGTGCCTGATCGCAGCGGCTGTCATAGGCGTGGGATCAAGCCTTTTTGTTTCCGCGATGCGCAGCCGCATTTCCGACGATGAGCTAAATCCCGCCATTCAAAATGAAATGGCGTTAAATGCGCAGGCTCGTCAGATCCGGGAGCAGCTTGAAGCTATCGAAGGGGAGTATGAAGTAACTCTGAACAGGCTGTCCATTTCGCCGGAACAGATTCAGGAGCTGCGGGAGGTTGATCACTGGAAACAGGCCGCCGGTCCGTGGATTGCTGCCCATGATGCGGTGGCCCGGCTTCAGGGGGATTTGATCGAAACCAGGGAGGCGGCTGTTCCGCTGATTGCGCTGGTCGATCCGGATGTTGTAGCGGATGACCTTCAGGGAGAGCATATCGGCTCGGCCATTGCCCGGATGGAGAAGTATTTTCGGCTGAGCGGCAGCCTTTCTGCCGGCCATGAAAAAGCGGACAACTTGCGCGCGGAAAATGAGCGACTGCAGGCTGACTTCCACACGAAGGACGAAGCGCTAGTGGCACTGGTGCAATGCCCGCAGACGGATGATCTGCCCGGGCTGGAGGAAAAGGCACAGGGTTATTTGACCGGGTGTGAAAAGGCGCTTCAGCTCCAGACTTTGCGTCGGGAGTATGGGGCGGTGCAGGGGATGACCGAGGAGGAAGCGGCTGCCCTGCAAACGGATATGGATAGCCTTGGCCAGGGAATCGAAGCTGCGCTTGCTAAGAACCCGGAGGTTCTGGATGACGGAACGCAGCCCGGACTTCGGGCGGAGGAACTGGAAAGGAATCTGGTTCAGGCGCGGCGGGATCGGGATAGTTTGAAAGAGCGGCGCAACGTCGGATTCAGGAACGCGGAAAAAGCGGTAGAGGAGTGGCGCACTAAAGGTCCGGTTATCGATGAGGAGTTGGCGCTGGTGGAAGGCTACCTTGCCAAAGCCACGGATTTCGGCAAGGCCTGCGAACTGGCTCATGGTGAAATGGCAAATATCGCGGAGCAGGTTTATACGCAGTGGGCAATGGCGCTGAATGAACGGGTAAACAGGATTTTGCCGCTGGTGAACAATCGATACAGCGAGGTGGCCCTGAGCCCGGAACTTGAGATCAGCGTGTTTAGTAAAGAGGCGGGACGCCGGTTGGAAACCCGCGAAGTGCAGCATCTCAGCAAGGGCGCGCGCGATCAGCTTTTGCTTGCTATGCGCATCGCTATCGCAGAGTATCTGTCTGCCCATGTCGGTAATCTGCCGCTGGCGCTGGATGAACCTTTTGCCCATTGGGACGATCAGCGGTTTGTGGAAGGAATGCGGTTCCTGACGCGGCTGTCGGAAACCCACCAGGTGATTCTGCTGTCGTGTCACAGCTGGCGCTACGCGCAGCTGCGTGAGACGGCACCGGAGATTTATAAGTCGGTGGTGTTTAATAAAGTCGGTTGATGCCGGGGTGTGGTATTGCGTTGTGGACATTACCTTTTTGTCGTGGGTTGCTCGTCTTACTTCAGCAATGAGTGGCCGCTGATTTAATTTCCAGGTTTTAGGAGAACTCATGTCCCGTGGATTACTATTTGTCGCAGTCGCGATCGCTGCCGGTTTTTGCGGGGCTGAGGAAGTGCCTCTGAGTTCGCTTAACCTCAAGCTTATGAGACAGGGGTATGGCCAGCCGCAAATTAATAAGTCTTTTGACGGCACGTCCCTGACCATTGCCGGACGCACATTTGAGCGGGGCGTGGGAACTCATGCACCTGGCCGGATGTATATTGAACTGGATGGCAAGGCAGAGCGGTTTCACGCATGGGTGGGGGTCGACGCAACGGCTGAGGCTGCCGGGTCGGTGGAGTTTGAGGTGATGGGCGACGGCAGGCAACTTTTTAAATCCGGCGTAATGAAATCCGATACTGCGGCCATAGAGGTCAGTGTCCCATTGGCCGGCGTAAATCTGCTGACCCTAAAAGTGGGCGATGCCGGCGACGGGCAGAAATTTGACCATGCGGACTGGGCCGACTCAATAATCGTCACGTCGGGCACGAAGCCTGAAGTCGTTGTTGTTCCGTCGGAGCCGAAGATTATTCTCACGCCAAAGCCAGGTCCTGAGCCGCGAATTAACGCGCCGGTGGTGTATGGCTGTCGCCCGGGAAATCCGTTTCTTTATCGTATTCCGGCGACTGGAACGCGGCCTATGACTTTTAAGGCGGACGCGCTACCGCCAGGTCTGTCACTTGATGCTTCTTCCGGTATCGTTTCTGGCGTCGCTCCTGTTGCGGGAGACCATGACGTTGTTTTTCATGCTTCAAATTCTGATGGCTCTACCAGTAAGTCATTCACTATCAAAAGCGGCGACACCATTTCGCTTACGCCTTATATGGGGTGGAACCATTGGTATGCTCATTACCAAAACATCTCTGACAAGAAAATGAGAGAGGCGGCCGACGCGATGGTGAGCAACGGCATGGCGGATTTTGGTTATGCTTATGTTGCCATTGATGACTGCTGGTCCCGTAAGCCTGGATCGGATGATCCGGCGCTGATGGGTGAGCCTCGGGATGAGAAGGGAAATATCCTGACTAATCAGCACTTCCCCGACATGAAAGGTCTGACAGACTACATACACGCCAAGGGATTGAAGGCGGGCATTTATAGTTCACCGGGCCCGCTTACCTGCGAAAATTTCGCAGCGTCATACAATTTTGAGGCGCAGGATGCTCGGCAGTTCGCAGAGTGGGGATTTGATCTGCTTAAATATGACTGGTGTACGTACGGCAAAGTCGCCGGTCGAAATCCCAGCCTCGAGGAGCTGAAAAAGCCATACGAAATTATGGGTCCGTTAGTTAAAGGGCAAGATCGGGATATAATTTTTAATCTTTGCCAGTATGGCAGGGGCAACGTGTGGCAGTGGGGCGCAGATGTGAAGGGGCAGTCATGGCGCACGTCTGGTGATCTCGGGTTTGCCCTTGATCAGATTTTTCAGGTTGCCGCTAAAAATGTGACGCACCGGGCGTGGAACGGACCAGGCCGCTGGAACGATCCAGATTATCTGCAAATCGGATTTATCGGGGGCAACAAGATGAGCAACACGCTTATGCCTGCTCCGTTGACCCCGACAGAACAGTACTCGTTTATGTCGCTGTGGTGTCTGATGGCTTCGCCGCTGGTCTATAGCGGAGACATAACACGGATGGACGAGTTTACGTTGAACGTGTTGTGTAATGCCGAGGTGATCGAGGTAAATCAGGATCCGCTGGGGCAGTGTGCCGCAATTGCCGATCTGGGCGATGAATCTTTTCTGCTGGTAAAGGAAATGGCCGACGGAAGCAAGGCGGTAGGCTTGTGCAACGGTAGCGAGACCACAGCAACGTTAACGGCGGAGTGGAGCGTTATCGGGGTGGAAGGTGAGCAACGGGTCAGGGACCTGTGGATTCAAAAAGATATCGGCACGTTTGATTTGAAATTCGAGGCGGACGTCCCTCGCCACGGGGTGAAATTTGTTCGACTGTTTAAGGAGTAGGAGAGGGCGGAAGTTGAACGGTCAGATTTTAACTTTCCTTCAACTTGCTGTGTCCGGCCACGTTTGACTTATACAAAAGGACGGATAGAAATGGCTATCCTGCCTGCCTATGGATTCGCTGCCTTATCACTGTGATGAACTATAGGTCTGGCTAAACCTTACGCTTAAACTGCTTGTCCAGTTGGTCGCGGGTCATTAGAACCATGGTGGGGCGACCGTGGGGGCAGGTGAAGCCAAGTCGTGCGTTTGCAATGTCGCGGATAAGGGCGCGCATTTCGTCTATGTGGAGTTGGGCTCCGGCTTTCACGGCGGCGCGGCAGGCCATGCGAGTGATGATGCGGTCGCGCAGCACCTCCACCTGTTCCACTTTTCCAAGGGATTCAAAGTCGTCCAGCAGATCGGCTATGACCCCGGCAACGTTCATATTTGGCAGATCGGCGGGAACCGTATGCACCAGGTAGGTTTGCCCGCCAAAATGATCGATGTGGAGACCGAGGGCCTCGAACTCCGGCAACAGGCGCGTCATATAGGAGACGGCTCCGGCGGGAATATCCAGGCTGACGGGGATGAGTAGCGGCTGGGATTGAACGGATTGGCGGCGGCGGCTAAATTTGAGATAGAGCAGGCGCTCGTGGGCTGCATGCTGGTCTATCATGAGAAGGTCGTGGCCCATCTGGGCGAGAATATAGCACCGGGCGATCTGGCCGAGGGGTTCCGGGTAGACGCCGCCGCGGAGCAGGGCGTAATTAACGGCGTCTTCGGGGGCGTCGTCCATTCGGCGAAGACTGCTCTGAAGAGGGCGGACGCTGCATGGGGAGTCATCTGTCTGGTCCGTATGGTCCATCTGGTCAGGCTGCTCGGACAGGTCCGACTCTAGCGGCGCGGCTGCTGGGTTTGCAACGCCGGGTGATTCCTGGGGCAGCGGCACCGGGGTTCGCGGTCTGGTGAACGCGCTGAAATCCACTGGTATTGTCGACAGCGGAACACGGGTGGAAAGCGGACCCATATCGGGCAGCATATCAGGCTGTTGAGGGATACCGCGAAAAGTTTGCGGATTGACAGTGGGTGACGCAGGCCAGGGTCCGGGTTCGGCCAGGGCTGTCTTTTGCGACGGTTCACCCTCGTCGAACGTGACCGTGGGCATAAGGTTGGCGCGTTGCAGGCGGCCATGGACTACGCGGTGCAGCACGCCGTTAACGAGGCTCTCGCTGCGGAAACGCACTTCTTCTTTGGTCGGATGCACGTTAATGTCGACTTCGCCCGGGGGCAGGGTGATGTTCAGCACCGTGACGGGGTAGCGCTGAACCATAATAATGCCCTTGTAGGCCTGCTGTAAAACATAGGACATGGATCGGCTGCTGACGGGGCGACCGTTGACGAAGAAGTGTTGATGGCGGCGGTCTTTGCGGCTGGCAGCGGGGCGCAGCACGAAACCGGTGACGTGTACGCCATGGCGCTCCTCGTCTACATCCAAGAGGTGCTCTCGTACGCCGCTGCCGAGCAGAGTTGCTACCCGCTCAGACCATTCCTGCGCGGAGGGAAGATCGAGCATGGCGCGTTGTTCGTTAAGCACGGTAAAACCAAGGTCTGGCCTAATGAAGGCCTGGCGGGTTACCATTTGTAAAATCTGGTTAAGTTCGCCAGCGGGCGACTTTAGAAACTTCAGGCGGGGCGGCGTATTAAAGAACAGATCCCGCACTCGCACCTCGGTGCCTTCGGGGGCTCCTGCGGTTTCAATGCGCGGCTCGCCCGGGCCTTCGGCGACTACGCGGGTACCGGCAACATCTCCCCGGCGACGGGTGAGGATCTGCACGCGCGCCACGCTGGCTATGCTTGCTAAAGCCTCGCCCCTGAAACCACGTGTGTCTAGATTATACAGGTCGTCGAATTCCGTGATCTTGCTGGTGGCGTGGCGCACGAGCGCGAGGGCGGCGTCGCCACGAGAGATGCCGTGGCCGTCGTCGCGGACGCTAATGTCGCGGCATCCGTTAGCGATCTCTATGGAAATGTGGGTGGCACCGGCGTCTATGGCGTTTTCCAACAACTCTTTGACAACGCTGGCAGGACGGACTATGACCTCGCCGGCGGCAATGCGATTGACTAGGAGCTCTGGTAATACCTGGATTGACATAGGGTTAAGCAGGTGAAACAACGTTTGGACAAACTATATATGTGCTGCGAAAACTTCTCGGGTTGAAACCGTAAGTGCTAGCGGAGAATCCAGCTGACGCACCCAAGGCTATCAGACGCTTTCTTCGGATTTGCGCTTCTCCGCGCGGGCGTCTTTCAACATTTGTTTAGCCTCTTCATGCTCAGGGTGCAAGGCGGATGCGATGGACAGGACATGAACCGCCTGCCGCCAATTCTTTTCGCTGACCGCGCGGCGCGCCTTTTCCATCTGATCGTTAAACATGCGCTCGGTGCGATCGTCCAGGGATTCGGATGACTGAACAGGTACTTCGATCTCTGCCGGATTTACAGGAGGTGCCACGTCCGGTGATTCCGCAGCCATGGCGCTCAGGGCGGCCGCCAGTGCGTCTTCTACAGAATCCTCTTCCTCTGCAGCCGCGGCTGGTGCGGGCGTAGGTTCAGCGACTTCGGGGACAGTCGCGGCGGGAGTGCTTATAGAAGACTCATCAGCGGGGCCGAATAACTCTTCAAAGGAAATTGACTGAGAATCACTATTCTCTTCCGCTATGGGGCGCTGACGGGCTGGGGGAGGAGTTCTTGTTTCTGTTTCCGGATTGCCTGCGTCTGGGGCTGAGACAAAGGTTGGCATAGTTTGCGAATTGAAATCGCTGTCGCCGGAATCGGAAAGCGAAGGTGACTCAATGGCGGCATCGGAATACGGCTTGTCTAACAAATTGGGCGACGCGTCTTGCCCTGGCAACGGTTGTGACCCAAAAATATCTTCCAGATCTACAGTGCCGGAGGACAGAGAAGGTGAAGATGCAGGAGTGGCATTACGACTTGGGGAAAGGGTCTGGGGCTCAACATCCGGCGCGGAAAGGATAACGGTCTCTTCACTTGGGAAGTGAGATAGCGGCGTTTGCTTCGTTGGGTTAAAGTCCATACCCATTGAATCAGAACCCAGAGGTTCTGCAGTCGCAGGCTCGACGGATTCTGCAGTGTCCTGCCCAGTGGGAGCTGGTTCGTCGTCGGCAAATATGTTGATCATGGCGTCTTCGTCGACTGGTTTAACGGGGGCCGGACGCGGCGGGGGAGCGGCTTGTTCTTCTTCCTCTTCCTCAAAAGTGTCAAAGGTCGGCACGGAATAGCCTTCCATTCCACCGGAAAGAGCAGTGCCACCAGCCGCGCCCGAAGTGTAATCAGGAGGGGGAAAGTCCATGGACGGAGAGGAAGAAGCTAATTCCCCACCAGACAAGTCGTCACCTGTGCTATAGAGGCCTAAATCTTCAGGTTGGTCCCCGTTGATGCCCATCGGGTTAGTTGAGACGGAACCATAATTTGAATCATAAGAGGCTTCTTCGGAGTGGTTGCGGCGTTTTTTTAAAATGCTATAGATAACGAAGATAATTATGAGAGCCAGTGCCCCGAGCAGGCCATACCGCACCATCTCATTTTCCCATAATTCTTTTGCCTTTTCCACAATGCTTTCGTCTGCAGGGGACTCGTTGGCCGAGGATGGGTCCAGTTCCGCATTTGAGTAGTCTGGAGACGCTGGCGTAAAAGCAGGGGTGACATCAACAGGGGGTGGAGTTGCAGGTTCGGGGGATGCAACGACGCCCTGAACCTGCCCACGCTGTATCAGGCTTTGGTACATGGCAATATTAGGCGAGTTCGGATTGGCGCGTTTTGCGTTATCTAGAGCAGCCTGGGCTGCCGGATAATCCTGCCGGGCGATTGCCTGTCTCACCGGCTCAAGGGATTGTGCCGCCGGATCAGCCGCGCTTGGATCGGCGGGAACAGCAGGAGCTCCTAAAGCCGTCATAGGTACAGGGGTCTGCGCCGCCGGGGTAGGCATCTGGGCAGTGGTGACAGCCACGCACGATACAATTGTGCTAAGACTAACGATTTTGCGTAACAATTTATGCATTTCAGTAAGTTCCATTAGCTACCATTAATTGGTTTTGGAGGGTATACTCAATTTTTTTGACTTTGAGCAGACCCTCCAAGGGAATGCAGATAGGCAAAACACCACCGGTTAAAACATGACGCAAGCAGAAATATGCCGAAACCATTTCAGGATGGGTGGCCGCAACGCAGCAGTACCCAATAAAAAAGAGACCCGCAAATCTGCGGGCCTCAGGAATGTTACGATTTAATCAGAACGAGAGACCGAGTCTACTCGTAGGTTAAAGTTTCTTATTTCTGTTCTGTCTTAGGTTTTTCGTCTTTAGGCGCGTCGCAGCCCTTTTTCTTTGAGCAGCAGTCTCCAGCGAAGCTGGCGGTTGCGAATGCAGAGATGATTGTGGCGATGGTCAACAGTCTTGCTAATTTCATGTGTGACTCCCTTTTACATCTGGTTATTGGGATAACATTGCCACCATCGGTTTTGGTTATTCAAGCAAAATACAGCGGCATTAATCAAACTGACCGGCACGCAACGTGCGTCTATGGATGTTTTTTTACTACCGGGAGAACCTCATGATCGCTACGCCTTCTACGTCTCAAACTAGTCCATCTACCAGCCGTGCAGCCTTTTTAAAAGGGCGTTATGATGAAATCCGCAGAGCGACCGCAAGGCTTTGCGTAGGCCTGGAGGCGGAAGACTATGTGATCCAGTCCATGCCGGACTGCAGCCCGGCCAAATGGCATCTTGCCCATACGACCTGGTTTTTCGAGACCTTTATCCTGAAGGAGGCTGATCCGGGTTATCAGCCGTTTCACCCTCAGTTCGCCTACCTTTTTAATTCCTACTACGTGCAGGCCGGAGAGCGCTGGCAACGCAGTCAGCGCGGCTTATTGTCCAGGCCCACGGTGCGCGAGATTTACGAATACCGCGACCATGTGGACAGGGCTATGGAGGAGTTTTTTGAGAGTGGAATTTCCGCGCGTATGGAAGAGGACAGTGCCCGGCTACTGACGCGGGTGGAGATCGGCCTTCAACATGAGCAGCAACACCAGGAACTGCTGGTGACGGATCTTAAGAATCTTTTTTCTCTTAACCCGCTCAGACCTGCGCTGAAGATGGACATAACCGCTGCGCCGTCGCAGGGGGTTGCGGTATTGGGATGGGTCAAATTTGACGAAGCTGTGCGTAAAATCGGCTATGATGGAGATGGTTTCTTTTATGATAATGAAAAGCCGCTTCATCATGAGCTTGTTCCGGCGTTTGAACTCGCGACGCGCACTATAACCTGCGGCGAATACATGGAGTTTATGGAAGACGCGGGCTACAGCCGGCCTGAGCTTTGGCTGTCACTGGGATGGGCCGCCGTTGAGGAGAACGGCTGGACGGCTCCGCTATACTGGGAACAGGAGCCTGATGGCGAACCGGGTCAGTGGCAAATGTTTACCGCCACTGGAATGCGGGCGGTGGACCCCAGCGAGCCGGTAACCCATATCAGCTTTTTTGAAGCAGACGCTTATGCCCGCTGGCGGGGGTGTGACCTGCCAACGGAGGCTATGTGGGAGAGTGCATGCCTGCAATCTGAAAATACACCAGAATCGGGGCATTTTGTGGAGGACGGCGACCTGCACCCTGTTGCCGCAGTTGCGACTGGGGGGCTGGATCAGATGTTTGGAAATGTGTGGGAGTGGACCGCGAGTCCCTACGTCGCCTATCCTGGACATAGAGCGCCTTCGGGAGCACTTGGAGAGTACAACGGCAAATTCATGTGCAACCAGATGGTTCTGCGGGGCGGAAGTTGTGTAACTCCACGTTCTCACATCCGTGCCACTTATCGCAACTTTTTCCCGCCGGAATCGCGCTGGCAATTCTCTGGCATCCGTCTGGCGAAGGTGATATCATTATGACAACAGCTAACCTATCCCATACAACACCCATCTATCGCGGAGAAGCCGCTGGCAGACAGAATTTTAAAAATGCTCAGGACGCTCAAACTGTATCACAGAGCAAATTCCTGTCCGACGTTTTGACTGGGCTGGCCAGTTCGCCAAAAACGCTGCCATGTAAGTATTTGTATGATGCCCACGGGTCTAAACTGTTTGATCAGATTTGCGAACTGCCGGAATACTATCCGACGCGTACGGAGATTGGTATTTTGCGCCGGCATCTGCCGGAGATGGCGGAGTTGCTGGGTCCCAAGGCGCAGGTGGTGGAATATGGCTCTGGCAGCGGGCTGAAAACGCGATTGCTTCTGGACGCACTTCACAGCCCGACCGGCTGTGCATTAATAGAAATTTCGTGCAGTCATTTGGAAAACTGTGCAAGAAAGATGCAGGGAGAATTTTCTCATCTTGAAATCAGCGCCGTATGCGCCGACTACACACGACCTGTAAAATTGCCGGAAGCACCGGACGGAACGGCGCGAAAGATTGTCTTTTTTCCTGGATCAACTATTGGTAATTTTGACTCGGAGGATGCACAAAGTTTTTTGAAAGCGATGGCTGAAACTGTCGGCACGGGAGGCGGTCTGCTGATCGGCGTAGACCTGCGAAAAGATCGGGCGATCCTGGAGCCAGCGTATGATGACGCGGCGGGGGTCACGGCCGAATTTAACCTGAACCTGTTGCAGCGCATTAACCGGGAACTCGGCGCGAATTTTCCACTGAAAGATTTTGAGCATAAAGCGATTTATAACTCGAAGCTTGGCAGAGTGGAGATGCACCTTGTTTCGAAGTCTAACCAGGTTGTGCGAATCGCCGGAAAAGCGTTTGAGTTTAAAGTTGGAGAGACGATCCACACGGAGAACTCTTATAAGTATACCATCGCTGGATTTAAGAGGATGGCTACATCGGCGGGCTGGAATGTCGAGCAGGTGTGGACGGATGACGATAACTTGTTCAGCGTGCAGTATCTGACGACGTAATGCAAAAGCCAATGGGCTTTGCGGAAGTAGATATTTTTCAAATCTGACTCGAAAACTGGAGTTTCCAGCAGGGATGTACCCGGCTCCATTATGGTTTATAATTCACTAATTCCGCGCCCTTATGATAGTCGATAACCGCGGACATAGGAGCTATGTCTTCCCATGCATTATTGCCGAAATTTACGGTCACGGTAGCCTTGTCACCAAACGTTGATTTCTGGACAGTGCGATCTGGGCTCAGCCACTCAAAGCTGGTCATTCCTTCATAAAAGATCTCTCTGTGAAAAGGACTGAAAACTTTGTAATAAGGCAGAAAGTCCTTAAGCCACTTAGTGAGTGTCTGACCGATAACGTGGTCCAGCGGAGGTACGCCGTATAATAATTCTGTCAGGCGAACCGTCTGCCAGTGATTGGAAAACTTCCGGGATGGAAACCCCCATTGATGGGTCGGGACCACACTGTCACCAAGGGCGATGGAATAGAGGGGCAGACGAAATACCGGGTCAAAGTGAAATTTTACAAGTTCCTCTTTTAGCATGACCTGCTTGAAAAAGACTTCGGGCGCGTTTGGGGGCCAGTAGCGGCCGAGATAGTATGGGGACGACTTGTCGCGATACATCTGTTCGTCACCCCAGGCTATGCCGGGAGTCATCATTCCATGGGCAAATGCGATAGCCTGGGTTGCACATGAGATACCGCCTTCTGAGCCGATAACCAGGCCATAGCTTTGTGCCGCCCATTGCATCCGTTCCAGTCTGGACGCCAGGTCACTTTGCTCTGTCTGGGGGTATTTGTCAGAATAGCTGTCGTAATACTGCCCGAATGCGTCGCAGTCGAAGAACCAGGAATTGAAAGGCACCTGCTTCATCAGGCTACCAATTCGTTTTTCGACATAAGGTCGGGCAGCGGCTGGGCTTAAGAGGCGGCCTTTCTGCTTAAATCCCGGCTTTGATTTACCATCCGGGTCGATAATCGCGCCGGTGGCATACAGCTCCTCGCCGAATTGTGCGGTCTCCCAAGTCTCGGATTCTGTGGGTGAATGCATGCTGTGATAGGAATCATAAGGGCCGATAAGGTAGCCGTTCTTTTCCGCCTGTTGCACCGCCTCGGGGTGACCTAATCCGGTACGCCATGTATCCAGGCCGATCCATAGCCGGTCGATGCCTGCGCTCTTCAACTGATCCATAATTTTTATGGAAAGGCCACCTCCCCAGTCAGCGGGCGGCTTTAGAGTTTTTGGAAACATTTCCGTCAGCTTTTCAGAGCCAACCCGAAGCCTTTCCGGCTCAGTAGCGGTGGTGGCCAGTGTGTCCCCCCAGTCCCGGATCAGCCGATTCGCTTCAGTTATAAATGCCTGTTTTGCATAGACTCCCGGCCATTCCTCAGTCGCCAGGGCGCTCAATGCGTCTTTCTCTTCCGGGGTTGCCTTTTCAAAGAAGATGGACCCGGGTAAAATTTTGTTTTGGGACGCTTGCTTTAACGCGGCGGACAAGCCTTTCCAATCACTCACATCCTGCAGGTTAAGGGTCTCTTCTCCCCACACATAAATATGCGCGGCCCCCGCCAGCCTTTCAATATTGGGTATTTTATCCGCTTTTTCAGACAGGGGCAGCCACTCGTTCTCATTCATTATCCAGCGCCGGAAGGCCAGGGCCGGTGCTGTTGGATTGGGCGCTTCCAGGCTGACCGAAACCTGGTATGCGGAGCCGAGGGATGCCGTTGTGAACTGGTGCGTCGCGGCCATTGAGAGCGTTTGCAACGGACCAGTGGTGAAGGTGATATCGTTGTGAAATTGATTTTTAAATAGCCATGTGGCGGCGTGAGCTTCATTTAACAATCCAGCGAACGGCATGGAAAAACCTTCGGTCATCCGCATGGGCGACTGATGGATCAGGTGGGACTGCCAGTCCATATCGTTGACGGGTACGTACGCACCCATCCCCAGTGGCATCACAAATGCAGATTTTTCGTCAGGTGCATCAATAATGGGCCAGGTTATACTTTGGGGAGAAGAGGTCTGTACGACGAAGTGAAATCCCTCGGCATCGAGCGATGCGCGATAGTTTATCCTTCGGGCGGGGTCGGTCCATGAGAGAGAAGTTGTTGTCACCGCAGTCAGCGATACGGATGATTTTAATGATTGGGCGCGCGAGACGTATGTCGTGCCGCCCGTGGATTTCAGATCGACAGACAGAGTGGCTGGATCTACCTGCGCTTGGATATCCCCGTTGATGAGGCTTACCGGCGTGGCGGAGATTATCGTGGGTAATAGAACGGCAGCCAGTGCCGCGAGTCGAAATGGTATCGCCATATTTTGCTTCCGATCGTCTCTTAAATACATTAAGCTCAGATGCGTTGAATCAGCAAATGTATTCGCGTGGGGTCTCTGACACTTCTTTGTGAAGCGGTGATGCTGAACAGATGTACTAGCCTGCACATATGCCTCCAAACGATTCCATCATTATAACCGGTGCGTCTGAACATAACCTGCGACACATCGATGTGACCATCCCCCGTGATAGTCTTACCGTTATCACCGGGCTGAGCGGCAGCGGCAAATCATCCCTGGCGTTTGATACAATCTACGCAGAGGGACAGCGCCGTTACATGGAATCGCTGTCGGCCTATGCGCGGCAGTATCTGGATCAGCTCCAGAAGCCAAAGGTGGATTTTGTGGACGGCCTGAGTCCTGCCATTTCCATTGAGCAGAAAACCGTGTCAAAGAATCCGAGATCGACGGTGGGCACGGTTACGGAGATATACGATTATCTGCGTGTGCTGTACGCCAATGTGGGGCGGCCGTTTTGTCCGGATTGCAATTTGCCGATCCGGAAGCAGTCGCCGACGCAGATCGCAGATGCAATCATGGAGTATCCGGCGGGTACCAAGCTGATGATCCTGGCACCCGTGGTGCGCGGGCGCAAGGGCGAATACAAGCAACTTTTTGACGACGCGTTAAAGTCGGGATTTACGCGGGCGCGGGTGAACGGTGCCATCTATGAAATGGATGATTTGCCGGTGCTTCGAAAGACGCATAAGCATTCGATCAGTCTTGTGATTGACCGCCTGGTAATGGGTGGCGAAGTGCGTAGTCGTCTGGATGCGGCGATACATCAGGCGCTCGTCCGCGCAAAGGGTTTGCTTGAAGTGCAAACGCCGGATGATGAGAATGTTCGGCTGTTTTCAGAGCACTACGGCTGTCCTCAGTGCGGGGCATCCATCGCGGAAATTACACCGCGACTCTTTTCGTTTAACTCGCCTTATGGGCAATGCAAAGAATGCCTGGGGCTTGGGTATTTCCCGGAGTTAGATCCCAATCGACTGATTGCCGACCCTGGCCTGTCCATTCGCGGTGGGGCGATGTCGGTGGATCGTAACCCGATGGCTATGCGCGGCGTCCGCTATGTGGATACGGATAGATCGTATCCGTTGCTGGCGCTGCAGGAGTTTTTCCAACTCGACCTGGATAAGCCGTTTGAGAAACTGAGTAGTCAGCATCAGAAACTCATCATGCACGGAAACAATAAAGATAAGATGATGTTGGACAGCGCCCTTACGGGGAAGCCAACGAGCAAGCGTATTGGCGTTCGTTGGGAGGGACTCATCCCGGAAGTGGAGCGCCGGATGGCCGCCGGGGATACGGAGGTTGACCATTTTTTTCGTGACAGTCCGTGTACCGCCTGCGGCGCGGCGCGGCTTAAGCCGGAAGCACTGTCGGTGCGGCTGGGCGATCTGAACATTGGTGAATTTTGCAAGATGTCCATCGAGCGTGCTTCTGAATTTATGGAAGCCTTGAAGCTGACTGATCGCGAGCAATTACTGGGCGAACAGATTCTGCGGGAGGTGCGAGAGCGCCTGCAGTTTTTGCGAAATGTGGGGCTGCAATATCTGACGCTGGAGCGGCAGGCGGGTAGCCTGAGTGGGGGAGAGGCGCAGCGAATGCGCCTGGCCACGCAGATCGGATCGCAGCTTACCGGCGTGCTTTATGTGCTGGATGAGCCGAGCATCGGTCTCCATCAGCGGGATAATGAGAAGCTGGTGGAAGCCCTTATTCGTTTGCGTGATCTGGGGAATACGCTTATTGTGGTGGAGCACGACGAAAGCACCATGCGCGCGGCTGACTATATTATCGACATGGGCCCGGGGGCGGGCAGGCTTGGTGGCGAGGTTGTTTTTCAGGGCACAGCGGCGCAAATGCTGGCGGATGATCTTTCGGTGACGGGAGAATATCTGCGGGGGACGCGAAAGATTCCTGTGCCCAAGACGCGGCGAGAGATTAACCCCGATCGAGTATTGAAAATACGCGGGGCGAAGGAACATAACCTGCGCAACATTGATGTGGTTTTTCCGCTGGGTGTGTTCACCTGCGTGACCGGGGTAAGCGGCAGCGGCAAAAGTACGGTCGTGGACGACATTCTGTACGCCGCGCTGACAAATCACGTGTATGGCAGCGGCCGGGCAGTGGGCAGCTATGAGCGGATGGAGGGGCTGGATCAGGTGGACAAGGTGGTGGACGTGGATCAGTCTCCCATCGGACGCACCCCGCGCTCAAATCCCGCCACCTATACGCAGGTTTTTACCGCTATTCGAGACTTGTTTGCCCAGCTGCCGGAGAGCCAGATTCGCGGCTATCTGCCCGGCAGGTTCAGCTTCAACGTGAAGGGCGGACGCTGCGAGGAGTGTAAGGGGGACGGCATGAAGCGCATGGAGATGCACTTTTTGCCTGATACTTATGTGGAGTGTCAGGTCTGTCACGGACGGCGATTTAACCGTGAAACCCTGGAAGTGCGGTACAAAGAGAAATCCATTGCCGATGTGCTGGACATGACTATCGAAGACGCTTGTGAGTTTTTCAGCGCCCAGCCGGGCATCTGTCATAAAATGAAGACGCTGCATGACGTGGGCCTGGGTTATCTGACGCTGGGCCAGAGCGCGACTACGCTGAGCGGCGGCGAAGCGCAGCGGGTGAAGCTGGCCAAAGAGCTGAGCAAGCGAGCGACAGGGCGAACGGTTTACATCCTGGACGAGCCGACTACGGGACTGCATTTCGAGGACATTCGAAAACTACTGGATGTGCTCCAGGCGCTGGTATCTCACGGCAACACGGTAATCGTCATCGAGCACAATCTGGACGTGATCAAGACTGCCGACTACCTGATTGACATGGGTCCGGAAGGTGGCGAACATGGCGGTCTGGTGGTTGCGACAGGTACGCCGGAGCAGGTGGCGAAAAACAAAAAAAGTGTGACCGGGCGGTTTATTAAGGGCGTATTGGGCTGAAGGCGGGCGGAACCCTTAAAATAGATTTCATGGACGTTAAAAAGTGTCTGACTGCTACTTAGCGTCAGAGACCGTCTAGTTTGTCTATAAAATCCATCGGTTCTGTGGAGTCCGTGCAGTCCACCGGTGCCACAACGTCTATCAGTGTTGCAGAGTCGTTCCGGACGCTGTTCACCATTGTTGATACCGGATGCATGGTAAGGGCGCCTACTGGTGCGGGTTTTAAAAAAATGCTTAATGTGTTCGCGTCTTCGTTGCGGGTATCCAGCCAGGTGGGAATCCGGTCAGCGGGAATCATTACCGGCATGCGGTCGTGCATGGAAGAGAGCATTTTGTTGGCGGCGGTGGTCAGGATGGTGCAGCTTTCGATCTGTTCACCGTTGGGGCCGTCCCAAATTTCCCAGAGACCAGCGAGGGCCAACGGGTTGGCGTCGGCACTTTTGATAAGCCAAGGCTGCTTCTTGTTGTCGGCTACACGTCGCCATTCGTAAAACCCGCTGGCTGGCACCACGCATCGCCGTCGGCGCAGGGCGTGGCGGAAAGATGGCTTTTCGGCGGCGGTTTCACATCGGGCGTTGATCATTTTGCTGCCGATGGCCGGATCTTCCGCCCACGGCGGAATAAGGCCCCAAAGTACATGGGCAACTTCACGGCCTTCCGGAAAGCTTAGATTCTCCCGGACAATGAGCACTGGCTGGGTCGGCGCGATGTTGTATCGTCCGGCATATTGCGGCGGAATGGAGACATGAAAGAAATCTTCAATCTCTGGCCGGGTGTGATATAGGGTGTAGCGTCCGCACATGATTATTAGTACAATGGTTGTGGCCGAGGAATTTTGATTCATAGGTGTGACGGATAAGCAAAAGACCCCGCTGCCTGCTGCGGCAGCGGGGTGTATTAGTCATTTTTATTTGTTACTAACTCAGCTCAGTTCGTTTTCAACATCCGTGTCAAAGCGCGAAGTTGTTGGATCTGACGGCTTAAGCTGTTCGCCCAGGGGTTCTTCCCTAGGCTTCTGTGGCTCCGCATCAATGGACGGGAATGCACCGGTTATGTGATCATCTACGCGGGGCTGAGCTGGCTGCGATTCAGGGCGCGGAGTGCGGTCCCGGTCGCCGGTGCCGCTTGAAAGGCCAGCGCTGCCGCCGGAAAGGCTTGCGCCGCTCCCGCCGCCGCGAGGTCCGCGATCACGATCGCCACGGCCTCGGCCACCACGATCTCCACGATCATTACCGCCGCCACTACGCTCGCCACCGCCGGCATTGCCGCCGCTGCGGCCTGCACGGTCGCGGTCACGTTCGCCGCGACGCTCGCGACGTCCGTCGCTTGTGCCGCCGCCACCGCCGCCCTCTTGGGCTTCAGTGTGCGTGCCGGGTTCCATGGCCTGTTTGCGGGAAAGACGAATCTTGCCGCGCTCATCTACGCCGATTACCTTGACGACGATTTCATCGCCAACCTGGCAGACGTCTTCAACTTTTTCCACGCGGCGGTTTTCGAGCTCGCTGATATGCACAAGCCCATCTCTGCCGGGGAGGATTTCCACGAAGCAGCCAAACTCCGCAATGCGGTTGACCTTGCCGGTGTAAATCTGGCCGATTTGCGCTTCGACAGTCAGATCCTTGATCCACTGGATGGCGCGGGCCATGGCTTCGCCGTCGGCGGACGCTACTGCTACGCGGCCACTATCGTCGATGTCGATCTTACAGCCCGTCTTGGCGACGATCTCTTTAATAACCTTGCCGCCGGAACCGATAACGTCTTTGATCTTCTCAGGGTTGATCATGATGGTTTCGATGCGCGGAGCATATTCCGACATCTTCTCGCGAGGCGTCTGGATGGCTTCGTTCATTTTGCCAAGGATATGGATGCGTCCGGCCTTCGCCTGCTGCAGAGCCTTTTCCATGATCTCGATGGTGACGCCTTCAATTTTAATGTCCATCTGCAGAGCCGTAATACCTTCGGCAGTGCCGGAAACCTTGAAGTCCATGTCGCCCAGGTGATCTTCCAAGCCCATGATGTCGCTGAGAACCGCATAGCGGTCGCCTTCGAGGATCAAGCCCATGGCGATACCGGCAACAGGTGCCTTGATAGGCACGCCGCCGTCCATCAATGCCAGCACGCCGGAGCATACTGAAGCCATGGAAGATGAACCATTGGATTCTAGAATCTCAGAAACAAGGCGGATGGTGTAGGGGAACTGGTCGTGAGGCGGGAGAATCGGAGCAATAGATCGCTGAGCCAGCGCGCCGTGGCCGATTTCGCGACGGCCAGGGCCCATCATGCGGCGTACTTCGCCTACGGAATAGCTTGGGAAATTATAGTGCAGATAGAAGGTGCGTTCCGAAACTTCTTCCAGATCGTCAATCTTCTGTGTGTCGTCACCGGTGCCGAGGGTTAATACGCCAAGGCTCTGGGTCTGACCACGGGTGAATACTGCGCTGCCGTGGGTACGGGGAAGAACAGCCAGATCGCAGTTGATCTGGCGGATTTCGTCCAGCTTGCGGCCGTCGGCGCGGGTGTTGGTATCCAGCACCGCGTTACGCATAGCCTTCGAGTATTCTTCCTCCAGGGCGTCTTTCAGCACGAGCTTCACATCGGGATACTCTTCGATGAGGGCCTCAGTGGTTGACGTCTTGATCTGGTCAAGAGCCGCGTTGCGCTCAGCCTTATCATAGATGGTGGCCACTTTTGCATATTGCGGCTGGGTAAGAGTGCGAATTTTCGTGAGCAGAACTTCGTCCTGTGCGGGCTTCTGCCAGGCTTGCTTTGGCTTGCCAACTGCGCGGCGCATATCTTCCTGAGCTTCGCAAAGTCTGATGACTTCGTTATGGCCAAAACGGAGGGCGCCGAGCATCTGCTCTTCGGTCAGCATTTCTGCGCCGGATTCAACCATGGTGATAGCGTTCTTGGTGCCGGCCACGATCAGGTCGAGCTTAGCGTCTTTCTGCTGCTCACTGGTTGGGTTCAGGATGTAGTTCGTGCCGTCAAAGCCAACGCGCACAGCTGAAACCGGATTTTCAAAGGGAATGTCGGAAATGATAAGAGCGGCGGAGGCAGCGGTAAGGGCTGCCACGTCTGCAGAGTTTTTTCCGTCATAGGAAAGAATGCTGATATAAACTTGGATTTCCTGCTTAAAGCCCTCGGGAAACATGGGGCGCAGGGGACGATCGATAAGCCGGGCGCGAAGAATTTCGGATTCCGCCGGGCGACCTTCGCGTTTAAAAAATCCGCCGGGCATACGGCCTGCGGCGTAAGATTTTTCACGGTAGTCCACCGTGAGTGGGAAAAAGTCCCGGGGAACATCGCTGGGAGGAGCCATGACTACGGCGGCCAGTGCGACTGTTCCTCCAACGCTTGCGATGACTGTTGCGTTTGCCTGTTTGGCAAGTTTGCCGGTGCCGAGCACCAGGTTTTCCGGGCCGAATGGCACCGATTTCTCGTAGACAGCGGTTACGCTGACCTGACCGTTATTTTCGGTCATAGTGTTTCCTTTCGCTGGCATGCCCAAAAACGCGAAGATTCCTATTGTGGTAAACTCCGGGCCTGGAAAGGGGAACGTCGGGATTTTAGGTTACGGCACAATGCAATTCGCACACACGTTTGCGCCGCCACATAAAAGCCCGCAGCCACCTCGGCCAGACAATGCCGGGCATGCCCATCTTACTATTAGATTGGTCTTTTACAAAAATGCTATAACACGGAGTTGCCGGCTTGTTCCCTGAAAAGGGTAATTAATGCGACCCCGGGAAGCAGGACGGGCCATCGTATTATTTTTAAGCTACTTTCCCATAAAGCGCATGACGAGCCGGCTAACGCGCGATTCGTCGGCCACGCCGTTGCCGCCAGTGAGGTACTCTTTCGCATTGGGGTTTTCTTCCGCGCGGGCGCCACGGGTCATTTCAATGCCGCTGGTGATGGCAGAAGTTTTTTCTGGTGACTCGATTCGGTGGAGGCCTTTTTTCTTCATGGCGGGGGTCCCTGGAGAGGAGATGGTTATACTGTGGTATAGGTCTTATTACGACCTGTAAGGTTGCAGTGTTAATAATAAAGGTCCGGCAACCCTTTCGGGTTGCCGGACCTGCTTAATGCGTTCTTTGTGCTAGTTAGTTGCTTGGTGCGGTGCCCGTTGAGGCGGCATCAGCAGGTGAGGTTGCCGGAGCTGCTGCACTTGCGCCGACTATTTCGATGTTCTTAATGACGACAGGGGTCGACGGGCGATCCTGCGCGCCGGTAGGCGTATTGACGATCTTGTTGACCACGTCCATGCCGCTCGTCACTTTACCGAAAATCGTATGTTTGTTGTTAAGATGCGGCGTAGGACCCATGGTAATGAAAAACTGGCTGCCATTGGTGCCGGGGCCGGAGTTGGCCATGGCGAGCAGGCCGGGACCTTCGAAACCAAGGTCGCTGAATTCATCTTCAAACTTGTAGCCAGGGCCACCCATACCGTTGCCCATTGGATCGCCGCCCTGAACCATGAAGCCGGGGATGACACGATGGAAAATGGTTCCGCTGTAAAGAGGACGATCGGTTACAGCTTTGCCTGATTTAGGGTCGGTCCAGGCTTTTTTGCCGGTGGACAGACCGATAAAGTTTTCGACAGTTTTAGGGGCTTTGGCCGGATAAAGCTCGACGGTTATGTCGCCCATGGACGTGTGAATGATGGCCTGGGAGTTTGCCTGGGCGGAAGCGCCGGCGGCGATGCCCAGAGAGAATAGTACTGCGAAAGTGCGCTTCATGTTTGCTCCTGATGGTTGGTTTTTTGATGCTGAACAAGAGATATAGACAGCGGAAGCGGGGTTTGCGTTCACGGGGAAGTGAGAAAGTGGTTGTGAAGGGCGCGACTTATAAAAAATGATATGTTGGCAAGAATTTGCACCGCAGTTATTTTAGCCGCAAAAAGTCGCAAAAGCCGCAAAAAATGGTTGTTGTTTTGGTTGCTCATGCATTAGGTTGCGTAAGAGTGGCTAGCTGGCTTTTCATGAGTAATAATTTTGTTGCGGCGCAGTTTTGCTTTAGGCCAGGGAATCTAGCAGACTTAGTTGGGTTGCAATTGGACGGGGACGGCGGAGAGTTTCCCTGCCAATCAGAGTGGAGACGGCGTCACGGGGCGCGATGTGAATCTTTACCTGCGGACGCTTCGCCAGAATCGTTTTGGCGGTTTGAAGGGCCAGGCCGGGACTGTTGTTGTCCTGGCTTAGGTGGCTGAGCAGCAGCATCTGTAGCCGGTCACCGGCGTGGTCGCGCACCATTTCAGCGCTTTCCGTGTTTTCCAGATGTCCCCGTCCGCCACTGATGCGGTGTTTCAGGCGGGGCGAGTAAGCGGGATTCTGGTCAAGCATGTCGCAATCGTAATTGCTCTCGAGAAACGCGACATCCAGATCAGCCAGGCAGCGCTTGAGAGCGGGAAAACAATGGCCAAGATCGGTCAGAATTCCTACGCGGTGCTGGCCATCGTCCACGATAAATGCGCATGGGTTGACGGCGTCGTGGGGCGTGGGGATGGTCTGCACAGTTACGTGACCGACTTTCACCGAGTCGCCGGGGGTGAAGTATTGGAACTGGGTCTTGCAGACTTTACCGAGGCGTTGGCTCATAACGTGATGGGTATCACGGGAGCAAAAAATGGGGACGTTTAGTTTGCGCTGAAAAACGCCGGCGCAAGCGGTGTGGTCGGAGTGATCATGAGATATGAACAGGCCGTTGAACGTGCCGCAGTCGATCCCATAGGCCGCCATTCGTTCGCAGGCGCGGCGAAAAGGGATGCCAGCATCGAACAGCAGACGCACACCTGCGGACTCATAATAATAGCAATTGCCACAGCTACCGGATTGAAGGGAAAAGGTTTTCATGGAGACGGAATTGAACCAAGCGTTCTATAAGTCGTTGCGCAATAAAAAAAGCAAAGCAGAAACAAAAGCCTTAACGCAGAGACGGGGAGGCGCAGAGGGCGGGACTGTTACACCTGTAGCCCCTTGGTTCCCAATGCAGTAACAATTGCGGCTATGCAAGAGTGCCTGGATGGCAATCTAAAGTCATTTGATTCTATTGATGAGCTAGTGAAGGACTTAAACTCAGAAGATTGAAGAATTGGGCGATAATTGCTAATGGATTGATCGGAACCGTTAAGCACTTGTATAATTCCGCTGGACATGCCGTCCGCAGCGAAGAACAAGCAGTTTAAATTGCTAATCTACCTATAATGACTCGACGCAGGAAGACATACCGCTGGGAATATCGTGATCAGCAGCCTGACCAGGCTCGGTCGCTCACGGAACGGTATCGACTGCACTCCGTTGTGGCGTCCGTGCTTGCCAACCGCGGGTTGGCCTTGGAACATGATGCCATGCTGGGCTTTATGAGTCCTAAATTGAACACCCTGCATGACCCGCTGCTGATGGCAGATATGGCTCGCGGGGTCGAGCGCGTGGCAGATGCGGTGCGTTCGGGCGAGCGAGTTGTCGTTTTCGGCGATTACGACGCCGACGGTATTACCAGCACTTCGTTGATGCTGCGGCTGCTGCGCCATGTGGGCGCCAATTGTGGATTTTACGTTCCTCACCGCGTGGATGAGGGTTATGGCATGAGCACGGCGGCCCTGGAGCGGCTGGCTTCTGAGGGTGCACGCTTGGTCATCACGGTGGATAACGGCATCAGCGGCATCGAACAGGTGCGCCGGGCCCGGGAGCTGGGCGTGGATGTTGTCATCACGGATCACCATCAGCAGGGCGATACGTTGCCTGAGGCGACGGCGGTTATTAATCCTAATCGCCATGACTGTCTATACCCGTGCAAGCATCTTGCGGGCGTAGGCGTGGCTTTTAAATTCGCGCACGCGCTACTGAAAACGCTGGGGCGTTCGGCGGATGAATCGACGCAATTTCTCAAATCCGTTCTCGACCTGGTAGCTATCGGAACTATTGCGGATTACGCGCCTCTGGCCGGAGAAAACCGGGTGCTGGTATCTCACGGTCTCCAGCAGATTGCAAAATCAACGAATCCGGGCATCATCGCGCTGCGCAATCACCTGAAAATAAACGGGGCCGTTACGGCTGCTCACGTGGGCTTTCAGATCGGCCCACGCCTGAACGCGGCTGGCCGGACGAGCCACGCGGAAATTGGCGTGCGGCTTTTGACGACGGACGATCCTGAAGAAGCCGACGTGATTGTAGATGAACTGGAGGCTTGCAACCGCGCCCGGCGTCTTTTAGAAGGAAAGATTTTTGACGAATCCATGGCGTTTGTGGATGAAAACATCGACCTGACGCGCGAATCCGTGGTGGTGGTAGACGGACAGGGCTGGCACCTCGGCGTTATCGGCATTGTCGCCAGCCGCCTGATGGACCAGGTGGAGCGCCCGGTGATCGTGCTGTCTCACAAGGCAGACTGTGTTAAGGGGTCTGGGCGTAGCTTCGGAACGTTTAATTTGTTCGAGGCGCTAACGGCATGCGATAATCATCTGACAGCTTTTGGCGGACACCCTCACGCGGCAGGCATGACGCTGCCCATTGCCGGAGTCGCTGGTTTTCGGCGGGCAATTAATGAGTATGCCGCGCTCGGCGAAGGGCTTGATCGTATGGCTCCGCCCCTAATTATCGACGCGGAGATTGATTGCCGTCTGATGGACATGGAAATGATGGCACATTTGCATTATCTGGAACCGTTCGGGCATACCAATCCTCCCCCGGTGCTGGCGACCCGGGGCCTGCGGCTTCACGCCCAGCCGCGGGTGGTTGGTGAGAAGCATTTGAAGATACAGTTTTCCAGCAGCGGCACCGTCGTCGACGGGATTGGCTTCGGCATGGGTCACATGGCGTCGGAACTGAACGGTGCGGTGGGCGCGGAGGTTGAAGTTGCGTTTTCACCTTCGATAAACAACTTCTGGTCGGTGCCGCGAGTTGAGATGGAAATCAAAGATTTGAGGCTGACAAACTAGTGCTGGCACCGCACGTCCAGCTTTGCCGGTTACAAAACAGATGGGCATGTGTGCCCGTATCGACCATCTCAGGCATAGTCAAGATTAGCTCTGCAGCATCTTCTAAACTTAACCCAGTCCATTGGGACGGGCAACAATGCCCACCCTACCTTCAGAGGAATAACCATGACAGATAAAGATCCATCAGAAGGCAACACACCGGAAACCAATAAAAGCAAACTGCCGCCCCGTAGGGCTGACTGGCATAGCGGCCTAAAGCGGGAAGACAACGACTCGTATCGGCCCACGGCAGATGGCACCGTTTCTGATTTTCTGGCTACGCAGCGTAATCCGGACTCTCCGGATTGGGATCCCATTGATGGCCCACGCGCCACAGGAGAAATTGCGGGACGGGCGGATGTTAGCGCGGTGGACCCGGTATCAACAAAGCCGGTCACTATGGGTTTTTACCAGCGGCGGATGCGTTTTACGGATATGGTGATTGCCCTTCTTGTGGGGCTTGCTGCCTTCTTCGCGGTGGCTACAACGTACGTCGGATTTGGTCATTCGTGGGATGAAGCGCTGTATTTGAAGCCCGCGGAGCGGGCGGCTGCTTGGATGCTGGGGGTTATCAATTCTGGCGATGATTCCATGCTGCAACCGGCGGCGGTGGGACGGCATTGGGGCCATTCGCTAGACGGCAACGATCCGCTGCATCCGGAAATTGCTCCCATCCCGAAACTACTGATTGGTGCCGGACTGACCTATCTTGTGCCCTTGGGCATTGAGCCAATGGTGGCCATGCGTCTTCCAGTGGCGGTTTTGTTTGCGCTCACGGTGGCGCTACTGTTTCTGCTGGGCACTCGTGAGTACGGGCGCATTGGCGGGTTTGCGGCGGCTTTGATGTATTTTATGATGCCTCGGGTCTTTGGTCATGCGCACATTGCCGCCTCGGAGACAGCCCTGGCTTTTTTTGTGGTGCTGACGGTCTGGTGTTTTCTCACGGCGAACCGGTTCTGGGTGCTGGCGCTTTTTACAGGCATTGCGTTCGGGCTGGCGGTAGACACGAAAGTGACTGCGTTAATGCTTCCGCTGCCCCTAATGGTTTGGGGCCAGATTTATAAACGGCGGGAATATGCCTCAAACATTTTTGCCATGGCGTTTGTTGCGCCAGTTGTCATTATTGCCCTGTGGCCGTGGCTTTGGTATGACGGTCTTTCCCGTTTTTTCAGCTATCTGGAGTTCTACACCTCTCATCAATCGACGGCGGTGTATTATCTGGGTCGCAAGTGGGGATACACTCACGGACCGAATGCGCCGTTTTTCTACCCGCTTCATATCGCGGCTATTTCAATTCCCATCTGGATACTCGCGTTTCTCGCCCTCGGCCTGCTGCGGGCGCTTTTCTCCACTATTCGCCGGCCGGTCACCATCTTGTTTGTAGTGATGGCGGCGGCCTGGCTGGGGCTTAACATGTTGCCCCATGCACCGCGATATGACGGAGAACGGCTGTTTTTTCCGGCGTTTGCATTTCTCGCGCTGACGGCGGCAGGAGGGTTTTCTGCCTTGTTTATGGGAGTCCATGGCTGGAGGGAACGCCGCGGTGGCGTCGGGGCGAGACGCGAAACAGGGTACATTGCCGCCATTGCTGTGGGAATCTGTGCGGTTTATGGCGCGGTAGATCTGTACTTTTCGCATCCGAACCAGCTCAATTATTATAACTGGCTGGTCGGCCGGTCCGCGGGGGCGTATGCCCAGGGTTTTGAAACCTCTTATTGGGGAGAGGCCGTTAATGAAGATGTGACTGACTACCTGAACACGGTGCTGCAGCCGGGCGACAAGGTTAAGACGTTGGCGTTGAACGATCTGGCCTTCGAAAATCTGCGCCAGTGGAACAAATTGCCGGAGAAGGTGGATTTTTCCCCGGATGCGTCGCCTTATGATTATGTCGTGATGCAAGTGAGGCAAGGGTTTATGGGACGGCCGGAGCGTCAGCTATTGCGAAACCATAAACCGCTACGGGAGTTTAGCCACAATGGAGTGCCTCGCATCCTGGTCTATGCCGGTGCCGACGTGGGAAGCATCTTTCCGACAATTGCGAAAGTTGCTGTGCAGGCAGAGATTGGGGTCCAGCTAAAAGATGAAGAGTCAACGGCGACGATGCCGGCAGATGTTTTGACGACCCAGACTCCCGCTATAAATGATAAAATAAGCGTTTCGGCGGAGAAGGTGGACGCCGGCACTACCGCCACAGAGGCGTTGGAATTGCCGGAGGAAGCCGTTACCACAGCTTCCGCTGTAACGGCCATGGATGACCTATCGACTGCTTCGGCGATTACTTCGAACGGTTTGGAAACCAGTGCCGTCATGGTGCTGGATTTGCCGACGAGTAACTCTGAGACTACGGCGACGGAAAAGCGCCTGACCCCTGTGCCTCTTGTGGAGCTTATGGAAGCGGGAGACCCGGAAACAAGCGCAAGCCGGATCTATGACGGAGATTTACCAAGCACAAATTCATTGCCCACAGTTGTAGAGTAAGTCCCTGGGATCAGACAATAATGATTAGCTTATGGGCTAAGGCGAAGGGGTTTCCATGAACTCGCTGATCAGACCTTCACGCACGCCGGCGTCGCTCACGGAAAACTCTTTAACTTTCATGTGATCGAGAACGCTGGTTAATATAATCGCGCCGGGGATTATCAAACGCGCCCGGCTTTCATCCGTGCAGGTAGTGCGTGAGATGTTGCTTACTGTCATTTGTACGAGTTCAGCGGTGATCTCCGACACATCGCGAATTTCGATACTGCTGTCGGGCGCGGCCATATTCCTGGACTTAACGGCAGCGGCTAACGCGCACGCGGTGCCACCGATGCAGGTGGTTTGCTGCGAAGATTGAAATTGGTCAAGAGGGGCATTGGAAATGGTCTGCTTTACCATTTTACGCAATTTCGCCACTACATCCTGTTCATAAATGTCGGGCATACCAACATGTTTTGCAAGGCGAACTGCTCCAATGGGCAGGCTTACAGCTGCTTCAATTTCGCCACCTGGTCTTACCTTAATGATTTCGGTACTGCCGCCGCCAATGTCCACGATCAGGTTTTCCCGTTTTGATCCCATGTCAAAAGCAACGCCGCGGGCAGCCAGGCGCGCCTCTTCATCACCGGTGATCGCTTTAAGTTCGATGCCGGCTTCCATCTGCACGCGGATGAGGAAGGCGTCGCAGTTGGTGGCCTCGCGAATGGCGCTGGTGGCCACTGCGGGAAGGCAAATCATATTTTGGTCGCGGGCTATGCGGGCAATTTCACGCAGGGCTTCTACGGCTGCGTCCATATCGTCATCTGCAAGTGCCCCGGCAACAAAGGTGCCGGCGCCGAGTCGAATGGGATAACGCTTTCGGGATTGAAGAATGGGCGTAAGGCGGACGTTGAGCCGAAACACGCTAAAGCGGATTGCATTGCTGCCAACGTCTATGGCGCCAAGCATTTCGTAAGGGTTAAGATTCTGATTCAAAACGTGTTGACGTTAACGGGCGGGCAGCAACTGAAGCATGATGTCAGTAACACCTTTACGTTGAACGGCAGTAAACTCCTCTTTGGATGTGGCATAGATTACAATTGTGCTTTTTTGCTTTTCCGGAACAAGGATCAGCATCAAATTTTGATTTTGCTTCGAAAACTCTCCTGCCTGAAAGCCGGTTCCAAGCTGCTCTTCATCTTTTTTCCATCCCTCGTCGGTCATAGCCTTAAAGGTGGAGGCACTCTTTAAAGCCCCAGGGTCCCTCGCGATTCGGATTTCTAGACCACTTCCATCAGAAAAGAGAATCATCCCGTCCGCCTCTTCACTGGTGGCTTCCCAGCCAGTCGGCGCAGTCAACGTCACATTTAAAGCTTTGCTTTTGACGGTTTTGCCGCTAGCCACTGCGGAAGCAGACGTTGTCGCGTCGGTGGGCGACGCGGTAGGGCTGGGGCTCGCTTCTGGCGTGACAGCAGCGGCGGTCGCAATTGGAGTTGCCGCCGTTGGTTTTGGCAGACCGCCAGTACTCGCTGGCGCAGGAGCCGGAGGTGCGGCTGGCGGTTTTTGAGCGGGGATTGGAGGAGCTGTGAGATTTTTCACCAGTAGCAGGTTAATAGAATCCTCATCAAGTCTTGACAGAGATTGCTCGGACGTCTCCAGAAAGGCCATCGCGGGCGCGCCGGACGAAGGTTGGTGCAGCGCTGCCATAAGGTGGGTGTTCCCGACGCGGGATTTTAAGGTTTTGACTTTCACCCCGTCTACAGTTGTCTCTTCGGGTTGTCCTATTATCTGAGCCCCGTTGCGCTGAAGCAATTGCCTCATGTGGGCTTCGTTTAGCTTGGGATCCCGCACATAGTCGACAGCCACTTCTTTGTCGTTGGATTCTGTGCTGATGTAGTTATCGCTATTAAGGGTGGTCCACGCTTTTGGCACCTGAACGGTAAAGGTTCCGGGCATATTTTTTAACGGCGTTAGATCTTCCAACGCTTCTTCATAATTTCCACGTGCCACTGAGGAATCCGAGGGCGTCTTGTCGCCGGAAGGCCACAGGGCTATTATGCCTATGAGAACCACGACGGCTATTGCACCCAAGACGACTTTTCTTCCGGGCTTAAATTTAAGTTTATGCGCAAGAGGAACGATAGCGGGCATGGCAAAACGGAGTTTATTAAAGGGATTGCTGGCCGGCGGTGCGGCGGAGGCAGGGTCTGTCTCAGCTACGGGCTTTTCCTGATCGCCGGGGATCGCGTCGTTATCAGCATCTGACGCGTCTGCGTCCGTAACCGGGTTGGAAGCCGGACTGGTCAAATCTTCCGAACCAACTGGGTCGCCATTTCCGGGTGCAGATGTATTGGGGGGAGTTACAGCGGAAGCGGGGACTCCGGTGGTGTATGGTTTTGCGCTTTGCATTGGAATGGCGCTCAACAAGCCTAGCGCACCCGCCGATGCATCATTCGGCTGTAATGCGCTAACGGGTGGTGCCGGAGCGGGCGCTTCCCGTTTTATTACCGGGCTAAGGGGGCGGTGATTAGGGTAATGCCGCTTGGCGCTATCGACATGAAACCGAGCTTGCGGACCGCCGTCACCGAGCATTATAACGTCGCCCTCGAGAATTTCCATGGGCTGATCCAGAAGCTCACCGTTTACATAGGTGCCGTTGCGGCTGGAATCGGTCAGAACAAAGTGGCCATTTACGTAGCGGATGTTGCAGTGATTTCCGCTGACAATCATATCACCGCGAGGATCGAGGGGAACTTCAAGGTCCGCCCTGCGTCCGATGTTTGATAAAACACCAGCGTTAACAGGAAAGATGCGACCGGCGTCGGAGCCTGAGAAATATTCGAGCTCAGCCGAAACAGGAAACATCTGCGGCAGAGGTTGTGTGCCGGGAACAGGCAGACCGGTCCGAAATATTACCTCGGGCCCTTCCAGGCCAAAGCGGACGTAGTCCTCGTGCATCAGAGCGCAGCGCTCATGAACCCTCTCACCGTTTACCCAGGTGCCGGCTTTTGAGCCAAGATCGTATAGACAGTAGATGTTTCCGTCTTCTAAAAGAACTTCGGCGTGCTGGGGAGCCACCTGGTCCAATTGAAAACTTTCGAGCCGAAAATCGCAGCTCCCGGCCCGCCCAATTGATATCCTGGCTGTGTCGAACGCCTGCGCCTCGCCTTTGCGGGGTCCGGAATAAAATACAAAATGGCACGCTGTTCTATCCAAGGGTTGCCTGGCTCCTGTTAAAAGTTACATGATGAATGACATATACTAAAAGCCCGAACCACTTCTATAAACCGCGAAAAAAAGTTTGTATCATCAACACATGGTGCCTTGAAGGGCACCAGGTTGATTAATCATCAACTGTAATGCGCATAACTTCTTCTATTGTCGTCTGCCCGATCATCGCTTTTTCCCAGCCGTCCATGCGCAGGGTGCGCATTCCGTACTTCATGCCCACTTTTTTAAGTTTCGTGCCCGATTCCATGCGCATGATAAGCTGGCGAATTTCCGGATTATTGTTAAAGATTTCGTGGATAGCGGTACGTCCGCGATAGCCGGATTTGCTGCAACGGTCGCAGCCGCGCCCTTTGTAGAATGAGCGTTCACCATACTTGTCAGGGTCGAAGCCGGCGTTAGCGATTTCCTGCGGGGTGGCCTTGTACTCGGTTTTGCACTGACTGCAGACTCGACGAACCAGACGCTGGGCAATAACCGCCTGGAGAGAGCTGGCCACCATGAAAGGCTTTACGCCCATATCAATCAAACGAACGCAGGCGCTGGGAGCGTCGTTTGTATGTAGCGTACTGAACACAAGGTGGCCGGTCAACGCGGCGCGAATCCCAATTTCTGCGGCTTCAAGATCGCGCATCTCACCGACCATGATAACGTCTGGCGATTGGCGGAGAATGGCCCGCAAGCCGAGGGAGAAGTCCAGATCCACCTCGCGGTTAATCTGCACCTGGTTGATGCCGTCGAGCATATACTCGACTGGATCTTCAATGGTTACGATTTTCGTTTCTGCGTTGTTGATGGTCGACAGGGCGGAGTAGAGGGTGGTCGTTTTGCCGGAACCAGTGGGGCCTGTCATGAGAATAACGCCGTTGGGACTGCGGATCAGTTCCTGGAATCTGGCCACAGTGTCGGGTAGAAAACCTACATCCTCCAGACCCATCAGCACGCTCGACTGATCCAGAAGACGCATAACAATAGACTCGCCGTAAACCGATGGGATTGACGATACGCGGACGTCCAGCCGTTTTCCGGGAATGGTCAGTTTGATACGACCATCGAGCGGAACCCGCTTTTCGGCCAAGTCCATTCCAGATAGAACCTTCAGGCGGGAAATAATGGAGTTTTGCCACTTCTTTGGCGGAGCCGGATATTCGTGAAGCACGCCATCGATCCGAAACCGCACGGTAATGCCGGTTTTTGTTGGCTCCACGTGGATATCTGATGCGCGATCGTTGACGGCGGTGCGGAAAATGAGATCGACATATTTAACGGCGGGCGGCTGGTCCGTTTTAGTTTCTTTAAGATCAACTGCGGCGTATTGGTCGTCTTCTGTTTCTTTGTGTTCTGCCGCAACAGCGTCGTCGGCCATGCCCCCGTAGAGATCGGCAATATTGTTGCTCTCATAATAGTGAGCGATAAACTTATCGACCTCAAGCTGATCAGCCACCATCGGGTGGATGCGCTTCTGGTAAATGCGTTCGAGATCGTCTGTAATCTGAATGTTGAGAGGATCAGCCAGGGCCAAATAAAGATCATCGCCCTCCGCCCGTATCGGAAATACGCGGTACTTAATGGCATGTTTGGCATCGATCAGCTTGACTAGTTCCGGCGTGATCTTTAAGTCTTTCATGTTGGCGCGTTCATAGCCCATGTTCGTGGCCAGAGCGTCCAGAAGCTCGTCTCCGCCCACCAGGTTTTGAGAGGAAACGTTATGCTTCAGCGTTTGCGCGCTCTCGCCTTCCGGCAGAACCCTTTTTAACGGGGCGTTGCCGTTGCTTCCGGGAACGCGGTTTGGAGGCGCTCCTGCGCCGGGCACTTTTTGCGCAGCGGTGCCCGGTTCAATCTGGGGGGCTTTAGGGGTCGTATCCTTGGTATCGCTCATGACGTCGGTACTCCTGTGCCGGCAATCCGGCCTGGCTGGTGGTATCTTCTTGAAGCGTAATTGCCCATGTGGCGGTGGCAATCAAATTTATTGGTATGAGGGCTTTTTATCAGCAAATTTCCAGCGGCGACCCTCAGAGAATGGAACTATCGTAAACCTAATGAGAGACCTACCGCGACAGCGAAAAATGATGCAGAAACAAACATGAAGTCAGGTTTTTCTAATGTGCGGAATGGCAGGGGAGTGGAGAAGAAAAAGCAAAAAAGAAGAGTGTCTGAACAAAAAAAATCCCCGTCACCGGTTGCGGCAACGGGGATACTTTTAAACTGATCGCGTTATTTGGCGATAGTTAGCTTATCTGTCCCGCCGGTGTTCAGGTTCAATCGGCTTGGCGGTGCGCTCTGCGGCCCGGGCTGTCCATAGACAGGGGTCTGCAGGTACGGGCCACCGGGCGGCAGCGGGAATTCCGGATACTCGCGAGGGCACGGCTTTGGGCCGGGCGCACAGGCGGGGTCGCCGTTAAAGCCAGCGAACACCTGGGATCCACGCATGCCACTCTGACACCCGGCCAGCAAGACGGTCGCAGCAGCGGCGGTAACAACTATTTTTACGATTCTTCCAAACATATAACCTATTCCTCCTACAACACTCGCGCAATACCTGCGCCAGCGGGACCCGTCGGTCAACTGAAATTTCTAATAAAATCAGATTTTTCGGAAACTTTCTTTAAGGAAGTGTGTCACGGAGTCATTCACTACGCTAAACAGGTTAGGTCGTCCTGCTACATTCGTTTCCCATAATTCATGACTAATCAATCATCCAGTCCCCAACCCGTGCTTGTAACCGGCGCTTCCGGGCATACGGGCAGCCGCCTGGTTTTGGCGCTTTTGGACGCTGGGTATCCGGTGCGAATCCTTACGCGCGAGCCTGATCGGGTAGCCACCGATGTGCGCCAGCGGGTGGAAGTTGTTCGCGGCGACCTCCTTAGTCCGGAAACCGCACAGGAAGCTTTCCGAGGGTGCCGGGCGGTTATCGCGGTCACCCATATCAAATTGGCGCCGGTTATCATTTCGGCGATGAAATCCGCGGGCGTTCGGCGTGGTATCTTCATGTCTTCGACGCGGCGGTTTACCAGATTTGTGGAAGAGACGGCTCGTCAGGTGATGGCTGGGGAGCAGGCTGTAGAAGACTCCGGCCTTGAATGGACGATCATTCGTCCCACCATGATATACGGCGGTGCGCAGGACCGAAACCTGGAGCCGCTTTTGTCAACGCTGAAAAAGTGGCCGGTGTTTCCGCTGCCGGCGGGAGGGCATATGTTGTGGCAGCCAGTTTTTACGTGGGATGTTGTGGCGGCGCTGATCTCATCCCTTGAGTGTACGGCGAGCATCGGTAAGGCCTATACGATCGCCGGGCCGGACGCTATTAGTTATCGTGACATGCTCGAGACCATGATTGAGGAAGCGGGCCTGAAAACGCGGCTTGTGCCGGTGCCCCTGAGCGCAGCGAGGCCGCTGGTTTCGCTTTACGAAAAACTTTCGCGCCAGCCCAGGGTTCGGATGGATCAGATCCGGCGCATGGAAGAGAACAAGGATTTTAATATAAGCAGTGCCCGGCGAGAGCTAGGATTCGAACCTATTTCTTTCAGGGAGGGGATTCGGCGGAAGGTGCGGGGGGAGGTATGATGTGTAGGTGAAATTAAAACTTTCGACGCAAAGGCGCGAAGAAAAGCAGAAGAAAGAAAAAGCAGAAGAAAGAAAAGCCAAAAGCTATCGCCGTAAAATTTCGCTGCCCAGCATTACTGTTGCCCAAATGACTGCTGCTCCCAGTACATCGAAGATTATGCCGGTTTTTACCATTCGGGTTATGGGGACGTATCCGGT
Organism: Candidatus Sumerlaeales bacterium; assembly: GCA_038243585.1. Classification (GTDB taxonomy): domain Bacteria; phylum Sumerlaeota; class Sumerlaeia; order Sumerlaeales; family Sumerlaeaceae; genus JAKFFN01. The sequence goes on from JBBSQY010000009.1 coordinate 43,830, forward strand.
GCCGTAGACAATGGCGTTTGGCGGGGTTGATACTGGTAGCATAAAACCAAAACTGGCTCCCATGCAGGCACCCAGTGCGGGGGCAAGGGGGTCGACGCCGGCGGCCTGGGCCACGCTGATTGCCACTGGCACAACCATGGTGGCCGAAGCTGTGTTGCTGGTGGTTTCGCTAATGAGGATGCCGAAGATAATCGCCATGAGCGTGATCATCCCAACGCTGGAAACGTTAGTGCCTCTCAGTATAGACTCTCCGATTTCGCTGGCCAGCCCCGTGTTGAACGCCAGTTTTCCCAGAGCGATGCCGCCACCGAACAGCAAAATAGTACCCCAATCGATGCGCACAGCTTGATGCCAAGTGATTGTGAACTCGCCCCGGCGCATGTTTACCGGCAGCAGAAACAGCATCGATGCTGCAAGCACGGCCACTACCCCCTCGGGCATCACATCGCTATATTTATCGGCCATAAGTCGCGCGGTCTCTCCCGGGAAAAGTGCCAGCAGCCCAGGCAAAGTCCAAAGAATCACCGCCGTAAAAAACGCGATCAACGTGTTTATCTGGCCGCGTGTCCACCGTCCCAGTCCGGATTTCCGCTCGCTCAGGTACTCTTTCAGGCCGTCAATGCCGCCAGTTTTGGGTTTATACATGATCAGGATGACCACATATAACAGGCCGAACATTATCAGAGTCGCGGGCAGGGCAAACACCATCCAGCGTACGAAGGAGATATCGACATCGAGGGTCTGGCGGATGAGGCCAATGCCGATTAAGTTCGGCGGTGTGCCAATGGGGGTGGCGATACCGCCGACGCTGGCGCCGTAGGCGAGAATCAGCATCAGGCCGGTGGCCACTTTTAAGTGGTCCGCCTGCGCTCCGGGCGTGTTTCGCCGGTTAAAAAGTTCCCGCATTTCCGCAATTATGCCGAGGCCTATCGGGGCCATCATAGCGACGGTGGCCGTGTTGCTGAGCCACATGCTGAGGAACATGGCGATGCCGCCGAAGACGAGAAATACCCGGGCGATGCTGTTGCCGACCCAATCCAGTCCCAAAAGTCCCAAAGCGATGCGCCGGTCTAGACCATGGACCATCATGGCTTCCGCCAAAATGAAACCGCCGATAAAAAGAAACACGATGGGGTCGCCGAAGGAGGCCAGAAGCTCTTTAGCAGGGGCGATCCCAAACATTACGCAAAGGGCCGGAGCCAGGATGGCCGTCACGGGAATGGGACTAGGTTCGCACATCCACCAGACGAGGGTGAGTGCGAGGATCGCGGCGAGTTTCGCCGCTTCAGGACTGACGCCCTGGACGGGGAAAACGAGCAGTAGAACGAAAAGCAAAGGTCCCAGCCAGAGACCGGTCAGCCGACGGATGCGATCAAAGCGCTCTTCGCCGGCAGTTATCAGACCCTCAGGGTCGATGGTATGTGAGTTTGGCTCGGTCATGGTTGTCGTCCTTTATATGGAGAGCAGAAAATCACTGAAAACCCGTGGTTCAATAAATTTCCGTATTAACGAAGCAATCATTAGGACTCAGTACGCAATTCAAGCCATGCATCTGCTTGATTCCATGTGGAATGGCATTGGCTACTCTTTCAGATGTTAAACAAAAATTGAAAGCATCCAGGAGATCACACTTGATGAAACGAATTCCTCTACTCATTTTGGGCGTTGCCGTCACCGCGACACTCTCAGCCAAAACCGTAACAAAGGTCGTTGAATACGATGCAGGCGGCACCCATTTCAACGGTGTTTCGGCTGTAGATCCTGAACGGGAGGGCAAGCGTCCAGGGGTGCTGTTGATTCCTGAGTACTGGGGCGTCAACGACTATATAACCAGCCGCGCGACCATGCTGGCTGACATAGGCTATGTGGCATTCGTTGCCGATATGTATGGAGAGGGGCGAGTCACCAAGGACTCGGCAGAAGCAGGGAAGTGGTCTGGTGAGGTAAAGGGCGACCGCTTGATGATGCGTTTGCGTGCAAATGCAGCATTGGAACAATTGAAAGCGCATCCCGATGTAAATCCTGACCAAATCGCGGCCATCGGCTTTTGTTTCGGCGGAACCACAGTGCTTGAGATGGCACGATCAAATTTCGACGTTTTGGGCGTAGTCAGCTTTCACGGTGGGCTTGAAAAAGGCGATGCCGAATCCAGCCCCACGATTAAACCTAAAGTTGTGGTACTGCACGGGTCGGCCGATCCTCATGTATCCGACGCGTCCGTGGCCGCGCTCCGAGACGATTTAAACGCTGCTGAAGCCGACTGGTACATGGTCGCTTATGGTCATGCGGTTCACGCGTTTACAAATCCTGCCGCTGGCAATGACCCATCCAAAGGGGTTGCTTACAACGCGACAGCCGACAAGCGGTCTTGGGACGCGATGCGGCATTTCTTCGACGAGCTGTTCCCCGATTTCGTTGCTAGTGGAACACATTAACTGGATTTGAAAAATGCCTGTTGTTCTGAAGTAAAGAAACTGGCGCGGGGGCATTCGCCCCCGCGCAAAGTCTGTTGTAATCAATCTATCCTGTTGCTTATCTACCTGCGGCCTAGCAATATTTTCTTAGAAACAGCGGAGAATAGAACGGAGAGGTTTGATAGCGATGATAGTGGTAAACACGGAGTATGTGGCGGGGCGCGAGATAATGGAGATCAAAGGGCTCGTGCAGGGGAGTACTGTTCGGGCGAAGCACCTTGGTCGTGATATTGCCGCAGGGGTTAAAAATATGTTTGGCGGCGAGCTGAAAGGCTACACTGAGTTGCTGGTGGATGCCCGCCGGGAGGCTACCGAACGGATGATAAGCCAGGCGCGGCAACTGGGCGCTAACGCCGTGGTCAACGTGCGGTTCGCCACAAGTAGCGTGACTTCCGGCGCGGCGGAGCTTTACGTATATGGCACGGCCGTGGTGTTGATTTAATCATGGCGAGCGAAGCGGTAGGCGCAATTATCCAATTTGCGTTCCCTGTGGTCATGCTGATAATTTTTTTTTTCATAGGACGAAACGTGGAGCGCCGGCACCTGGAGCGACTGTTGGAGCGCGAATCCGCCCTCAGCCATATTCGGGTTGAAAACATAAAAAATCTGCCGCCGGGTTGGACTGTGACGGCCGAACCCCTGCTAGTTTATGGTTCCGTGGTGGTCGCGAACGACTACTATAAAGTTTTCATAAGCGGGCTTAAGAAAATTGTCGGTGGACGGCTGGGCGAGTACGAACGACTTCTTGATCGCGGGCGCCGTGAGGCAATCGTGAGAATGAAGACGATGGCGGACGAGCATGGGTGTAATATAGTGTGGAATATGCGCGTGGAGACGGCCATGATGCAGGATCGGCCGGGGCGCGCCGCTTCCAGTGCAGAACTTTATGCTTACGGTACCGCCATGCGCGTGCAATGAAACGTGATACCGAAAGTGTATTCGATGAACCGTGGATGCAGCCAGATCCGGAACGGCCGATAGTTGGCCCGCCGCCGCTTCCAGGCCCCCATGCGATGCCGGACAGATATAAACAGACGGATGCCGACAACATGGATCAGTCTGCCATGGAGCGAGTTCTGCATTCGGTCTATAGTGAGCCGGCACACAGGCCCGAAAGTGGAGAGACCGAGCTAACTCAGCTAATCAATAAGCGCCGGGCTGGACTTTCGCCTATGGTGCTAGCGGGCGTTGTTATTTTATGTGCACTTCTGGCCGGACCAATTTCTGTTCTGGGCACACTGGCGGCCGGTGGCCAGGGCTTCTTCGGGATTTTGTACCTGTTGGCGGCTGGGCCAGTGATTGAAGAGATGATGAAGCTCGGAGGACTCCTTTTTCTGCTTGAGAAGAAGCCGTGGTACATAGTAAAAGGGTGGCATATTATTGCTGCTGCCTGTGTTTCCGCACTGCTTTTCGGTGTGATCGAGAACCTCGTCTATAGCGGATTCTACTTGTCGTCGCTTAGCAGCGCGGCACGAGAAAATCTTATGCAGTTTCGATGGACAGTGACGGTGCCGCTACACGTGGGCACAACATTGGTGGGCGCACTAGGCCTGCGTACCGCGTGGCGAGCAACAGTCGCAAAAGGGCGGCTGTTTGATTCCCAGGTGGCCGAGCCATACATCGCTGCTGCGGTGATCATCCACGGCGGATATAATGCGCTGGCAATGCTGCTGGGTGAGTATATGACTAGTGGGTAAGTTTTTTAGAAGTCCGGCGTCCAGGTTAGCTAAAGTTGCTTGCCGCCCTATGATGCCGCCACTATGTGCTAATTAGTATAATTGCCAATTGTCGGCAGACGTAAATTCGAATGCGGCCGTGGCCGTATCGGTGAAAGTCATGGGAATCGAAGCGCCAGCGTTTGCATCGCTGTACATGACGGTAATTATGCCTGCATCTGTGGTTTCTAAAATGTTATTAAAAGGCGATGCCGGGCCAGCTGACGTGCCCATGGATATGCTGCCAGTGTACACGTTGTCGTCGTCTGGATCGGAAACCAGCACGGTTTCTGAATCGCCCCCAGTCGCGGTTACCGCTACGACAAAACCCGAAGTCGGAAGGTTGTCCTCAACAACAGATATATAAATTATCGCTTCGGCCCCGTAAGTATCGGCGTCGGTGGTAATCCCCGGAATCAAATTCGTAAATTGACTGGTGCGGCTGACTCCCTCGCGGCCTGGTGAGTCTGCAACTATGTTGCTCCGAAAGCAGGGACCGTCACTTTCGTAGTCCCTGTCACCAGTTACAAGAATACCCTCGATTTCACTGGTTGCCGTATTAAATATAGGACTACCGCTGTTGCCCCCGTATGTGTCCGTATTGACCATGAAAATGCTTGAGTTTCTATCTTGTGTGATCCGCGTGTTTGATCCGAAAGCAATTTTTGTAGGCAGTCCGCCGGGATGGCCAATTACCCCAATGCTGGTGCTTACGGCTGGCGTTCCCTTTCGACGCAACGATTGGACGACGGCTCCCGGAGAAGTGACGGCGCGATCCAGCCGAATCACCGCATAATCAAGATCACCCACCAGCGCACGTCCCACAATAGCCGTTCCCTGGTAAACCTGGTTGGCGTTCACTGTTGATACGGGCGTGGTAGAGTTGGTCATTTTCAATCCGAAAACGAATCGCGTGGCGGATAAGTCGGGGGTATTATAGCAGTGGCCGGCCGTGGCAATAAGATCTGGTCCAACCAGGAAGCCAGTGCAAAAAGCGGCTACGGGCTGATTGGCAAACGGTTCGTCTGCGCAAGGGGGCCTGCCGAGTTGGATGTACGAACGAAGAGTTATGTTGAAAGTGTTTCCAGCGGATGGAGTTACGTTCGTCGCATTTAAAAGACCGCACGTTGACGCCGCCTGCTGAAGGCGACCGGCGTCGCTTACCTGGTACACATCCAGACGATCATCGGTGCCGTAGATGATTTTGGGGATATTGCCCCGTTGCGGCAACACATAAGGCTGATCACCAATCTCCGTGCGCTGAGCCGCTGTTCTGGTAAAATCGTCTGCTGCGCAAGTCGCCGGCAGCGCTAACAGCGCCAAATATATAACTAAGCGATTTTTCATAAAGAATCCTTAAGATGACGCGCATGGTGAGATCTTTAAGAGACGGGCGACGGTTTGTTATCGCTGGTTGGCGGGCGGACCCATTTCGCGCAGGTAGATAAACATCTGAACGATGCCGCGCATGATGCCGTTGGTGTCCAGATTGATCAGGTACTGGCTGTCTGCGCTTTTCTGGCGGCCCATGATCATCGCGTCCCCAGGGTGCAGGCGGCGATCTGCAAACTCCACCAGGGTGCGGCAGGTGCGGTTTTCGATGATTTTGCCTTCGATCTGTATGGTTGTGTGGCCATTGCCGAAGCCTTTGCTATAACGCTGCTGCGGGTCACCACTATGTATTTCCGTGATTCGCGTCTCCAGGGTCAGCGCCTGCGGGCGTTTCCCGCTGAACCACGGGTCATCTGAAACAAACTTAAAAATGCCTGCTCCCTGCAACTGGCCGGTCAGCCCGGCCTGCAAGCTTGTGCTTATCTGAGTAGCGATGGCATGGTCTATCTGCGGACAGCGATAATAGGCGGATGGATCGATGCGCGTGGGGGCGACATAGAGGGTTCGGTATTCGCGCACATCGAAGGCGGGATTAAACCAGACCTGTTCAAGCTGTACCCCGCCCACATGACCAAGGCGGTGGTAATCCTGGAGATAACCGGTCTGCTGCGCGGAGGTAACCTGAGCCGAGGTGACGCCGACGGAGGCGACAATGGCAATTGTGATTAGCGGGGTAAGAAATCGAATGTTCATGGCCTCGAATGGGAATGCAGGCGTTGGGGGAAAACAAGGATAAAGTGGCGCTCGTGTGCGATTTCCCGTGCTGTTAAAGAATGGTCGGCCGCCGGATTATGGCAATCAGCTTGAGCCGCTGAATCCCAGTTTGGCCTGCGGCGCGGTAAGTTTTTAAAATTAAAGTTTGACACATTCTTCCCAGATTCAGCTTCTGGCTCAGAATTATTGACCGGCCGTTTCGGCTCTTTGAAGTTCATAATGCCGAGCCTTTAGGAGAATCCCCAACGTTGTTGAACACAAAGATTTTGTCGCGAGCAGTCGTGGCACCAGTAGTAGTAATTTCCGCGCTAGCCTTGAGCGCCCGAGCTCGGGCCGCCGCCATCGTCCTTGACGATTTTACCAATGGCGTAAATTTCACGCGTTATAACACTGACCCCGATCCAATGCCGAACAATAGCTGGATTTGCGTAGATACCGATTTTAACACGATAGCAGAAGATGCGATGCTGGATGGCAGCAATGCGCTGAAAATGTCCGATTCACCGGGAGGCTCAAATGGCTTGTATGCCATTTTCCCGAGCGTTGTTCCAGAGACCGGAAATTACTTTGTCCGGTGCAAGGTCAAATTTCACGAAATTGGTACCGATGCGCCATTTAACTCGTTTATGATCGCATGCACCGTCAATGGCCCTCACAGAGTGGGGTCCAATACCATATCAACTACCCAAAGAGACTTGTCTAAAGTTGTACCAGCCGGCGTGTTGACTTCAGAAAACGATTCTGCAAAGCCGTCGCTGTATCTAGAATCAACTCTTGTTGAAGCTACCCAAGGAGCAGATATTCGTGTGATGCTGAGCACCGCTTCCAATTACACAGGTTCTTCTGGTTCTAACTGGCAGCAAAGCTATATCCTTGTGGATGAAGTTGTCCTGTTTAAAGAGGGCGACACTGTTCCTGTTTCGCTTTCGGGGTGGACATTGGAGTAGCGGCGCCCGGATATCCAACAAAATCCCAATAGAAACCATGCACTGGCCGACAGTAAGTAAATACGCAGCTTTTCAATTGTAGGGGAGAGAAACTATGCTAAATAACCCAGACTCCCTCTCCCAATGCGTCGTTAACTTTGTTCGTAAAGATTTCGTGGTGGTCCATCCGGAGTGGACGGTTACCCAGTGCCTCGAAAGCCTTCGCGGCGATCAGGAAACCGGGGGAATCTTTTATATCTATGTATGCGACCAGGACGGCGAACTGCTTGGTGTGATCCCTATTCGTCGAATGCTGGCGGTAGATCCGAGCACTCGCGCGGAAGATATTATGATCAAGCGGCTGGTAACGCTGTCGGACACTGCTACGGTTTTTGACGCGTGCGAGCTTTTTATTTTCCATAAATTCCTGGCTATTCCCGTGGTGGACGCCGAACGGCGACTGGTTGGGATTGTTGACGTTAACGTTTTTACAGAAGAAATGATGGACATGTCTGGACATCAAAAGGCCGACGACGTTTTTCAATGGATAGGCGTTCGGATGGAAGTGCTCAGCAATGCGTCGCCGCTCCAGGCGTTTCGATACCGGTTCCCCTGGCTTTTGGCTACAATGAGCAGTGGAGTCGCGTGCGCTGTGCTGGCCGGCTTTTATGAACAGACTCTGGCCGATGCTGCCATTCTCGCGATGTTTCTGACTGTCGCACTGGGCTTGGGCGAGAGCGTTAGCATACAGTCTATGACCATGACCATGCAGGCACTCTCAGGACAAACGTCTCTTAAGGAATTTGTTAAGAACCGCCTGATGAAAGAAGTTCAGACTGCTGCGCTGCTGGCGGTTGCTTGCGGCGCGATCATTGGCGGCGTTTCAATCTTTTGGCCTGGCGCGATGGCGCTCTCTATATCCATCGGTGTCAGTATCGCTATAACCATCGTTTTTGCCGGGCTTACGGGCCTCGCGGTTCCTACGGTTTTGCACAAGCTTGAGCACGACCCAAAAGCAGCTGCTGGCCCCATTACGTTGGCGATAGCAGACTTGGCGACTGTTTTTCTATACCTCACGGCAGCGACCATCGCGCTGAAGCTCGCTTCTTAAGCATTTTTGGTATAGGACTGAATCAATGAGCCAGCATTGATTTCTATGGTAAGGGTGATTTTCGATGCACAGTAATTCAGCTAATTAGGCGTCAGAACGATTTGATTTGATTTGACACCGCCCTGTGATTTTTGCGTTTTAGTGTTTTCTAAATCTGAATGTCTGTTATTTCTATGCCGGAACTTATTGTAAAACTTGAAGATATAATCCTCCAGACCTGTCGGTTTGATGGAGATCTTATTCGTATCGGGCGGTCTCGTGAAAACGAGGTCGTGCTCGAAAATTTGAGTGTATCGCGCCACCACGGGCAGATCCGCTTCCATGACGGTCGCTTTACCCTGACCGACCTCAACAGCGCTAATGGAATCCGGGTGAACGGGGTTCGTGTTGCGAAGATTGAGATAGTTGACGATGACGTCATTACTATCGGGAAACACAAAATCATTTTCCGGGGTGATCCAGCCGAAAGCCCCACGATCATAGATGATCCCGCCGCAACCAGACCCCCTTATAAGAGAAAAGTTGCCCCCGCGGAAGCGAAATCCGAGGCGTGGGTTACCGTGGATTCAGGTCGCTTAAAGGGCCGGGAATTCCGGATTTCGAAATTTGAAACAAGCTTTGGCAAAGCGCCGTCTAACGATGTGGTGCTGACGGACGACTGGCTCCTTGGTAAGAAGCAGGCCATCATTCTCCGCAAAGGGAACGACGAATTCGAAATTCAGGATTTGGGCGGTTTGCGGAAGGTGAAAATTAACGGGGACGCTATTTCCGGACGCGCTATCCTTCAGCCTGGCGATGTGCTGGATATGGGAGGCACCAGGCTTCTGTTTAATATGGATGGCTCAGTGCCGAAACTTTCGCCAACGCCAGTGAATGGTAATCCTACTCCGTCTGAGGATTCGTCAGAGGAAATTGAAGTAGCGCCAATGTTGGCTCAAGCCGCCCCGTTTGAACAGTGGGCGGAGAATGAAAGCCTGGACATTGAAGATTTTAGCGGCACCATGAGCTTGGGAGTCCCCCCGGAAACCCCTGCAGGTGAGCAACCATCGGCCGGCGAAAAAGTAGACGCGGCTGTCTCTGCTTCTGCTCGCAACGAAGCGTCGGCGGCATCCAGCGGCGCGCAAAAGGAAGCTCCGGAAGGTCGGCAACGAAAGGGCGGGCGCGGCAAGCGTCATCAGCGAGCCGCACAGAAGGCGGCTGTTTCTCAGGCGGCATCCGCTTCGTATCAAGAACCAGCCAGCCCCTCCGAGCCAGAGGCTGCAAACATATCGGAACCTGCCGCATTACCTGCCACAGATGACAAGGAAGTAAAAATTTGGGAAGCGGCTCTGAAAAGTGGCAGCCCGGCCATACGCCGCCAAGCGGCTCGCACTCTGAAAAAGTTAACCGGGAGAGATTATGAAGCCTGATGTTGTCGGGCCGAAACGGGTCGCAATTTTTTCAGATATCCACGGGAACCTTCAAGCGCTGCAAAGCGTATTAGCAGAACTGAAGACGGAGAATGTTGATTTTATCCTCTGCTGCGGAGATGTGGTTGGCTATGGGGCCAACCCTAACGAATGCGTCGAATTGCTTCGCGAAAATAAAATACCTACCATAGCTGGCAATCATGATTTCGCCGCGCTTAACCTTGTAGATATTACCTATTTCAACGATATCGCCCGGGAAGCAATTCTATGGACACGCAAGGAACTGAAGCCTGAAAACCTTGCGTTTTTGAAAGAATTGCCGTTGTCTGTGGAGATGGACGATATGCTCTTTGTCCACGCCTCGCCTAACAGTCCTGAGAGTTGGAATTACATTATTACAATGGGGCAGGCGCGTACGGGTTTCCAGTATTTTACCGAGAAAATCTGCTTTATCGGTCATTCACACACGCCCTTTATAGTCGAAAATAACGACGGAGACCTTGGGTGTCCGGATGTGCCGCACATTCATTGTAAGGACAATTGTCGCTATCTTGTAAACGTGGGCAGCGTGGGACAGCCTCGCGACAGAAACCCTGATGCCTGCTATGCCATCTATGATCGGGAGTCCCGTACCATAGAAATTCGGCGAACTACCTATGACCTGGCTACCGCCCAGGCGTCTATTGTATCGCAAGGGTTGCCGGTCGAGTTAGCTGAAAGATTGACTTACGGACTGTAATTTAAAGAATTTATAAAATGCATCAGGGCCACGTGAATTAAACTACCTATAGACGTCCCACCCTGGTAGATTACACCGTCTCGCCTATGAAAGCATTATATTCGACAAGGTCTTCGGAGTTCCGGACCGGACTCCGGCTACCGCTCGGACGTAACCTTTAAACGTAAGCATCGGAACGTGGGCTACTTCAAGCTCGGTCTCTGCGAACCAAATTTTTACTTCTTCATAATTATGAGCCGACCCTTTCTGAATCGAGCTCAGCGGGTAATGTGATTATTTCCTAAATTAGGCTGTGTCACAATTTCCCCATGAATGTTGTCTTTAACGATGAATTCGTTGGGGGAAGCTGTGCTTGCTTGTCACGTGTAATTACGGGATGCGGAGCATTTGAAATCCTCCCGCCTTGGGCTGTAGGCCCTGGCCGGAACAGATGTTAGAAGAAGGGAAGTATTGTCATGAAGAAAAAGAATGGTCTGCCCGAGGCAACAGGACTCTACGATCCAAACCATGAGCATGATGCCTGTGGCGTCGGATTCGTTGTGGATATTAAAGGCAGAAAATCTCATGACATTATAAGACAAGCTCTTCAGGTGTTGGATAATCTTACCCACCGCGGGGCCTGTGGCTGCGACCCGGATACTGGCGACGGAGCGGGAATCCTTTTTCAGCTTCCCCATGAGTTTTTTAAGCTGGAGTGCGCAAAGCTGGGCATTGACCTGTGCGAGGCTGGACATTACGGGGTAGGCATGATGTTCCTTCCTGTGGAGGATGACATCCGCAGGCAGTGCGAAGCGACCCTCGAAAAGGTAATTAAAGCGGAAGGACAAACCCTGCTTGGCTGGCGGGATGTGCCTGTCAATCCGGCTGCGGTCGGACCTGTGGCCCGTGAGGCCATGCCGGTCATCCGCCAGGTATTTGTTGGTCGCGGCAAAGAAACGCAGACTGACGATGAATTTGAGCGTAAGCTTTACTTGATCCGGAAAGTCGCTAATTACCAGATACGCACGAGTGATCCGGATAGTACTGAGCTGTATTACGCATGCAGCTTCTCCAGTCGGACGATCATTTATAAAGGGATGCTGATTTCATATCAGATGGACCATTTCTTTCCCGACCTGAAAGATCCAGCGGTCGCAAGCGCTCTTGGATTGGTGCATAGCCGCTTTTCCACCAATACCTTTCCGAGCTGGGAACTGGCACATCCTTATCGCATGATAGCCCATAACGGCGAGATTAATACGGTGCGCGGTAACCGCAACTGGATGACGTCTCGCTTTCCATCGTTGAAGAGTCCAAGGTTTCCGAACCCAGAGGAACTGCGACCCATCGTGACAGAGACCGGCAGCGATTCTGCAACGCTGGACAATGCGCTGGAGTTTTTTGTGATGGGCGGGCGCGACTTGACCCACGCGGTAACCATGCTGGTGCCAGAGGCGTGGACGGGCGATCCCGCCATGGATCCGGCTAAGCGGGCCTATTATGAGTACCACGCCTGTCTAATGGAACCTTGGGATGGCCCAGCCGCTATCTGCTTTACTGATGGCGTTCAGATTGGCGCGACGCTGGATCGCAATGGTTTGCGTCCGGGCCGCTATTGGGTCATGAAAGACGGGCGACTGATTTTTGCCAGTGAAACCGGAGTGCTTGATGAGCCGGCTGACCAGGTTCTCTATAAGGGGAAAATGCAGCCGGGGAAAATGTTGCTGGTAGACACGGTGGAAGGTCGCCTCATCGGCGATGAAGAGATTAAAGCGGGTCTGGCTGGAAAGGCCAATTATACTGCCTGGATTCGCGACAACGTCATTGAACTGGATGATATTCCCGATCCGGCACCGGAGAAAATTCCGCATCCCAAAGGGGAATCGCTACTCCACCTGCAGCAGGCATTTGGCTACACCCTGGAAGATCTGCGCATCCTGCTTGCCCCTATGGGCGCGACCGGCATGGAAGCTCTCGGATCCATGGGTACGGACACGCCATTGGCCGTCCTGTCTGAGCGCCCGCAGCTGCTATATAGCTATTTTAAGCAACTTTTTGCCCAGGTTACTAATCCGCCTATCGATTCCATTCGCGAAGAGATGGTGATGAGCACGTGGAACTACCTGGGAAAGATGCATAACATCCTGGAGGAAACTCCCCAGCATTGCCACCTGGTGCGAGTAAAACACGTAGTGCTTACGAACGAGCAGCTTGAGAAAATCCGTTCGGTGGACGTTGGCGATTTTCAGTCAGTGACACTACCTATGGTTTTTGACCCGGCCGCCGGGGAAGCTGGACTGGCCATGGCGCTGGAAAGCCTGTTCGCAAAAGCCGAAGAGGCGTGCCGCAAAGGCGTTAACATTATTATTTTGTCCGATCGCGACGTTGACGCCGAACACGCTCCCATCCCGGCGCTTCTGGCGACGGCGGGCCTGCATCACCACCTGATTCGCGCGGGCGTGCGTGGCGACGCGGGCATTGTTGTTGAAACAGGTGAGGCTCGCGAGATGATGCATTTCGCGTTGCTGATCGGATATGGCGCAGGGGCAATTAATCCTTACCTGGCGTTTGACACTCTTGACGAAATGCTGGCAACCGGGCAGATCCCTGAGGAGTTGAACCCGGCGGACCTGAACCATGAAAAGCTGGTGAAGAATTATGTCAAATCCGTCGATAAAGCGATACTGAAAATTATCGCTAAGATGGGAATCAGCACAGTTCAGAGTTATCAGGCGGCCCAGATATTTGAGGCCATAGGTCTAAACCAGGAAGTGATCGACAAATATTTCACATGGACGGCCTCGCGGATTCAGGGCGTTGGCCTGGAGACGATTGCCCGGGAAGTTCTGATGCGTCATCACCACGCTTATCCGGAAGATCGTACGAATCAGGTGGATATGCTGGACTGGGGCGGTCAATACCACTGGCGGCGCAACGGCGAACACCATCTGTTCAATCCGGACACGGTATTTAAGCTGCAACACAGCACGCGAACAGGCGATTATAACGTGTACCGGGACTATGCACGCTCTATTAACGAGCAGACGAAACACCTGTGTACGCTGCGCGGACTGTTTAAGTTTAAAAAATGCAACCCGGTCCCCATTGAGGAAGTGGAGTCGATTGGTGAAATCGTAAAGCGTTTCGCCACCGGCGCCATGAGCCTTGGTTCCATCAGCACGGAGGCCCATGAAAATCTAGCCATTGCCATGAACCGCATCGGCGGCAAGAGCAATACTGGGGAGGGCGGCGAAGATCCCCGGCGTTTTGAGAAAGACGCCAATGGGGACTGGCGCAGGTCGGCCATTAAGCAGGTCGCCAGCGGGCGTTTTGGTGTGACGATTCATTATCTGAACAACGCAGATGAACTCCAGATTAAGATGGCCCAGGGCGCGAAACCCGGCGAGGGTGGTCAGCTTCCTGGTTATAAGGTGGACAAGTATATCGGGTGGCTGCGCCACGCAACCCCCGGCGTCGGTCTTATTTCTCCGCCGCCGCACCATGACATATATTCCATTGAAGACCTTGCACAACTTATCCATGATCTTAAAAACGCTAACCCGAAGGCCCGGATCAGCGTCAAACTTGTTGCTGAGGTCGGCGTGGGTACCGTTGCCGCGGGCGTAGCGAAGGCTCACAGCGACGTCGTCCTTATCTCCGGACACGACGGCGGCACCGGCGCCAGCCCTCTTACCAGCATTAAGCACACAGGCATTCCGTGGGAACTTGGTCTGGCGGAGGCGCAGCAGGTTCTCATGATGAACGGTCTGCGGGATCGGATCGTCGTCCAGTGCGATGGTCAGCTTAAAACTGGCCGTGACGTAGCCATTGCCACCCTTCTTGGCGCGGAAGAATGGGGATGCGCCACCGCCCCTCTGGTCGCTAGCGGCTGCATCATGATGCGCAAATGCCACCTCAATACCTGCCCCGTGGGTGTCGCAACTCAGGATCCTATCCTGCGGGCCAAGTTCGACGGTAAACCCGAATATGTTATTAACTTCTTCTATTTTCTCGCTCAGGAATTGCGGGAGATCATGGCCGAGCTTGGATTCAGAACAATTTCTGAAATGGTTGGGCGCAGCGATCTGCTTGAAATGGAAGAGGCCATCGATCATTGGAAAACCAAAGGTCTGGATTTCTCGGCCATCTTCGCTTTTCCGGAAATGGGTACGAACGAAGCGCGCATTAAGACAAAGGAGCAGGATCATTCGCTGGACAAGGCCTTGGATAATGACCTTATCCGCCTGGCGGAACCGGCTCTCGCTCGAGGCGAACATGTAAATATTGAAATGCCAATAACAAATGTTCGCCGTACTGTCGGAACAATGCTTTCCAGCGCGGTTGCTCAGCGATACGGTGCAGACGGACTGCCGCCTGACACTATTAATATCAAGCTTACCGGTTCAGCCGGCCAAAGTTTTGGTGCATTCCTTAATAAAGGCATCAGCATTACACTCGAAGGCGACGCCAATGATTATGTGGCCAAGGGTATGACGGGCGGGCGCATTGTGTTGTATCCACCAGCAGGCTCGACCTTTAAGGCTGAGGAAAACATAATCGTCGGAAACACCTGTCTCTACGGGGCAACGGGCGGCGAAGTTTATGTCCGGGGCCTGGCAGGCGAGAGGTTCGCCGTTAGAAACAGCGGCTGCTCTACGGTCATCGAAGGCGTAGGCGACCACGGTTGTGAATACATGACAGGCGGCTACGCCGTGGTGCTGGGCCAGACCGGGCGGAACTTTGCGGCGGGTATGAGCGGCGGCATTGCGTTTGTCTTTGACGAAGACGGCGGCTTCGAAAGCCGGTGCAATCTGGCGATGGTTGATCTGGAAGAGGTGACGGACGAGCGCGATATTAAAGATCTGCGTAAGTTTATCGAACGTCACATTGAGTATACCGGCAGCGCAAAAGGTGCGGCTATTCTGGCGGAATGGTCAGAGAACCTTCGACGGTTTGTGAAAGTAATGCCGACTGATTACAAGGCGGCGCTTCGGCTGCTTGAAGAGGAGCGCCAGAAAGCGGAACGGGACTTGGAGGGTATCCCAGCCTGAGTAACATGCCAGGCCCTTTGCACCTGACGCCACGCGGCTATAATCTGCTGCGATCACATGGGTGAAATTATGGCACAAGCCTTGCCTTACTTTTCCACAGAAGATATTTAAATTCAACTGTGGAGGAGCAACTATGCTCGATTCAGCGCGGGATGTTTTAAGAAAATATGTAAGTGATATGGTCGGCGTGGTCCGCCATGTCCACGAAGCAATCGAGCGCCAGCTGAAAGACGACGACGCTGCCAAGTTCCCGGAAATTAAGGCACTTTTGGCAGAGATTTCCGCAGAGCTTAACACGCAGAGAAGTCATCTGGAAGGCTTGGCCAAAGAGATCGAGGCTGGTCATTTCGCTACCGCCAAAGAGGCCGTTACGGCAGCTGCTGGCGTCTTAGCCGGGTTGTACGATAGCCTTCGCAGTCATCCTATAAGCAAAGATTTGCGCGATGATTATGTCGCACTTACGCTGTGTTGCGTCGCCTACGAAATGCTTCATGCCACAGGCCTTGCTGTCAAACACGTGCCAACCGCAGAACTTGCTCTGCGCCATTTGAAGCAATTGACCCCGTTTGTGAATCGCATCGGGCAGCAAATTCCCGGAGTGGTAGTTCGCGAACTGTCGGAGCAGGGTGTAGAAGTTGACACCGAATCAGCTGCGATCGCCGCCCGAAACAATCATGACGCCTGGTCATCCTCCGGATCTACAAGCTAAGGGAGACACTCCTCCAGTATGACAGGTGATATGGGTGGCTTTGCTAATGCCTTACAATTCTGAACGAAAGATTTTTCGATGAGCAATCATGATGATGTTTCCGAAGCATTGAACCGGAGAGAATTCGTAAAGCGGGCAAGCCTGTTTGGCGCCGGCATGGTTACTGCCATGTCGGCTGCCCAGCATTTGGGGGCCCAGGAAACGACAAACACGTCCGCGCCCGCAACACCCCCGAAAAACTTACAGCCGATCCCGCGTCGCAAGTTTGGAAAGCATGACGACATGGTTTCCATTATCGGTGTGGGCGGACACCATCTGGGGATTCCCGATGAGCCGACGGCAATTCGTATCGTTCATGAGGCCATGGATCATGGGATTAATTTCATGGACAACTGTTGGGATTACCACAACGGTGTCAGCGAAGAACGCATGGGTAAAGCGCTGGCATCAGACGGTCGCCGTGATAAAGCTTTTCTGATGACGAAGGTCTGCACCCACGGACGTGATGCAACAGTGGCCATGAAGCAATTAGAGGATTCTTTGAAACGGCTGCAAACCGATCACATCGATCTTTGGCAAATCCATGAAGTGGTTTATGGCAATGACCCTGAGTTGCATTTTTCTCCCGGCGGAACGGTCGAGGCGCTTGTAAAAGCAAAAGAGCAGGGTAAAGTTCGCTATGTCGGCTTTACCGGTCACAAAAGTCCGGAACTTCATATGCGGATGCTGTCCCATGATTTTCCTTTCGACGCTGTTCAGATGCCGCTCAATCCTTTCGACGCAACCTTTCGCAGCTTTCAAACAGAGGTACTGCCAGTTCTGAATGAGCGGGGAATTGCCGTCATCGGTATGAAGAGTCTGGGCGGATCCGCCGACATGATAAAGAAAAACGCAGTCACTGTTAAGGAGGCTCTTGCTTACGCGATGAGCCTGCCAGTTACTACGACAGTTAGCGGGATGCCGTCTCTCGAGCACCTCTATCAAAACTTACAGATTGCGGGAGGGTTCAAACCCATGCCCCAGGATGAGATGGTGGCTATGGCCGAGCGAGTCAGAAAGTTTTCAGGCGACGGACGATTTGAACTCTATAAAGTCTCCGCCAAATTCGAAGGCAATGTGGGCCGCGAAGCTCATGGTTTTCCTTCCCATAAAGAAATGGCCGGATGATTTGTGGCCTGACCCAACTTGTTCAAATACAGTTCTCGTAAGCTCTCCTAGTTTCCAAGCAACAATAGCGTGATGGAGTGGGGCGGGCAAAGCCACTTCAGCTCTGACTGAGTCAGTTCGGTTGATACCGGGGTTATATTATAAGGCTTCTGAAAGTCGTTCTTTGCATAGATGTCTTCATGGTGGAGAGTCCAGGAATTCTCTATTTTCATCTTACGGAACGAATCTAGAACCAAGCTAACAGCGGCTTCATTTTCTGGATGTTTGTTAATCAGAGAGATCGTAAGCCGGCCATCTTTTCGCATTGCCGCGGTGGCGTCTAGCCAGTTCCGCTGGCCGTTAACAAAGTCAGCAGGTGGTTTTCGGCCCGGCGCAGCAGTTATGGGAACCGGGGGTTCAACGGTAGGTCCTTCCACTAATACGGGGAGGGCAGCGCCTTGCATCCACTCGGCGTACTGTTTAAAAAGGTAAGCTGCCGGAGTCCACACCACAAGGTCTTTGTTAACCAGCAGAGTTGCATTCCCGTTTACCAGGAAAACATGATTGGCCATATGGACACGTGGGCTTAAGCGGATCATAGCGTTAAAAAATGAACCGATAAAGATCGAGTCCTGAAGGGTGCGAGGACTTTTACGGTTTTGTTTTCCGTCGTAAAAATGACGGATATTCCATTCGTCTATAGAGAGATTGATAGGCGTTGCACGATTAAGTGATGAGGTGGCTTGATCGACTGTTTCTATCATGCGCCGAAGTCTATTTTCCAAGTAGTCCGGCGTAAAGACAAAAGCCTCATATTCCGAGCCGGCATAGACGGTCGACACTCCATACATATGTACTGTCAGAAGGTCTATATCCTGTCCAGCTTTCGAAAGCACGGCGGAGTCCCAGGCCCGATCGTTTCCCTCTTCTGATCCCACGCCAAGAATCTTTATCGTAGGGTCCTGCCTACGCATAGCCTTCGCCCATACACTCAGACTTGTGCCATAAGTGTCCGCATCTGAGTGTCCGGCTTCCCAGTGTCCCCAAGTCTCATTGCCGATACCCCAATACTTTACGTCCCAGGGTTCGTCTCGGCCATTGCTGCTACGTCGTGCACCCTGCGGTGTATCTTTTGCCCCATTGCAGTATTCCAGCCAACGGACCGCCTCCGGAATAGTGCCGGTGCCGAGATTAACGTTTATATACGGAGTTGTGCTCGAAAGGTGGCACCAATGCAGAAACTCATCCGTTCCGAACTGGTTCGGCTCCGTGCCACCCCAATGCCTGTTTATCTGGGGAACTCGATTATGCTGTGGACCTATGGCGTCTTCCCAATGGTACACATCAGCAAAGCACCCCCCCGGCCACCTGACCACGGGAACTTTGAGAGCAGCTACGTTGGAAGTTACATCAAGACGAATTCCCATGGGATTGGCGGAGCGGTGTTGGTTGTCCCACAGCGACGGGTAAATCGTTTCTTCGTCGGCCTGAACGTGTTCCAGATATTGTCCGTATATGAGCGGCGAAATATCGCCAATGGGAGAAGCACTGGTGAGTGTTACCGTGGTGTTAAAAGAGGAAGAACACCATGCTGGTACGGGAATTAAAGTCAGGCATAGCGCCATGGCTACGGAGGGAAATAGGCGGAAAAGCATAACTACTCGTTTCATCGTACCCTTGAGTTATGTCAATAATAAGAGTTGATTTTTCCTCGCCGGAAACTACCTGCAACAACGAAGAAAGGCGCTCCCACTTCGGAAGCGCCTCGTTAAATTGCTGTTAGAGTTTAAACGTTACTAATCACTACTGGGTTATCCGCCCGTATTTCCTGATCCGCCGGACCCACGAGATCCGCCGCCG
Organism: Candidatus Sumerlaeales bacterium; assembly: GCA_038243585.1. Classification (GTDB taxonomy): domain Bacteria; phylum Sumerlaeota; class Sumerlaeia; order Sumerlaeales; family Sumerlaeaceae; genus JAKFFN01. The sequence goes on from JBBSQY010000009.1 coordinate 63,055, forward strand.
CCGGAACGTCGTCTACCACCACCGCCGCCACCGCTTCTACGCGGACCGGAACTGCTACCACTTTTCCCATCGCGCGAGAAATCACCAGACTTTTCACGGGGTTTGGAGGGCTTCGGAGGAGGGGGCTTCGGTTTTTCACGAACTTCGCCCGGAGCCAGTACCGGCTCATGTAACGATGCGTGATAAAATTGATCCAGCAACATCGCGATAACGTCAACCTCTTCACTGTCTTCCGCCAGATGGCGGGCCAAGGGCACAAACCGCTTAATGCGTTCGCGGGTCAGAGTGTCAATGTCTCTAAGTTTTTGTTCAAGCAGCGCAGTCGTTCGCTCCGCAACCACAATTGCGACATCTTCCTCTGTCGGAATTTCCTTCTTTTCCATTTCAATTTCAAAGCGTTTGGAAACCCGATGGAGTTCTGCAAGCTCCTGAAAGCTGACAAGAGAGATGGCAGTGCCAGATGCCCCGGCTCGGCCGGTGCGGCCTGCGCGGTGAACATAGGATTCCAGGTCGTCCGGAAACTCATACAGCAGAACGTGGGTCAGATGGCTGATATCCAGACCACGTGCCGCCACATCCGTCGCGACCAGGAACCGCAGATTCTTCTGACGAATCCGTTCCAGCACCCGCTCGCGGTCCTTCTGGCTCAGGTCTGCGGTCAGTTGATCCGCGTCGTACCCGAGGCGTTGCAGGATAGAGGTGACATAGGCAACCCTGTGCTTGGTGTTGCAAAAGATGATAGCTGAGCCGGGATTCTCCAGCTCGATAATACGCGCCAGCACCCGATCTTTATCCATGCCGGGCACTTCGTAATAAATATGATCCATACCACTGATCGCAACGTTTCCGTGGCTGAGGCTAAGAAATGCCGGCTCTTTCAGAAACTCCTGGGCGAGGCCGCGCACGTTTGGCGGGAAAGTGGCAGAAAACATAAAACTGGCCCTGCGCGACGGCAGGTAACGGCGCACTGCCTGCATGTCCGGATAAAAGCCCATAGACATCATGCGGTCAGCCTCATCAAAGACCAGAAATTCCACATCGTCCAGATCCAAGGATTTACGCATCAGGTGATCAAGGATGCGTCCGGGGGTTCCCACTACCAGGTGAGCTCCCTCCTTAAATGCCTCCATTTGTGCGCCGTAACCCACACCACCGTAAACGGCAACCGAGCGAATGCCGGCTTCTTTTCCAAGAATTTCTGCTTCGCGATGCACCTGTACCGCCAGCTCACGGGTAGGCACTAAAATAATGGCCTGGCAATAAGGATGAGTCGGATCAAGTTCTGCCATGACCGGCAATAGAAAGGCGCCCGTCTTGCCGCTGCCTGTGCGGGACTGCACCATCAGATCCCTGCGATCAATCATATACGGCATTGATTTAGCCTGAACAGGAGTAAGGCTGGTCCACCCCAGGCGCTTAGCGGCGGTCTGCACGGATTCAGGCAGATCTTCCAGCCGCGCTTCAGGCATGGCGTTTTCAGGTTCAACCACATTTTCAGGGTTTACCTGTGCATAAGGCGAATGACTTACGTCTTCTACGACGCTTGCCTCAGTCGGTGTTTCTGGAGATGCTTCTTGTTCGTCTTGCGGATTAGTGTCGTTCAAGTTATCACCTTGTGGTTCAAATCACGGCGTTCGCGCGGCAAAACGAATTGCCCGCCACCCGTGCAGTAGCTCATTCTGACCAGAGTCATCCAGTACGAACATGGATTCCGGTCAATGACTATATTTATCCACAAGGCATTGTGAACCAAAATTCTCTTTTTCTTATTCTGGCGGCCCCCGCGTGTGCGTGGCTTTCTGGTATGGGACTCTTTAAAACCCTGTTCGCGATGATGAGCCTGCATAGGTGGATCCCCGGCGGAGAGTTTACAGGGACACTCGGGCACCTGTTTGAAATGGACTGGTTTCTTTACCTTTTAAGCACCCTTGCAGCCATCGAGGTTGTTGTCGACCTGGCCCCGAGATGGGACATTGCCTGGCACCGCTGGAACGGCCACCTTCGTATTTTCGGCGCAATGGCGCTGTCCTGGATGATTCTCGAAAATGAAGATGTATTCTCTCAATTTACAATGGCCATAGTTGGGGCATCATTGGCCATCACCAGTTATACGGCGACCACTTCTGCAAGAAAAGCGGCCATACGGGGCGGAACCGGGGTCTTCGTTTCGCCAATTTCATCCATAACAGAAAACTGCATGATTGCCGCCACGCTGTTTCCGCTTACAAGGTTACCGCCCTTGACTCTGCTGATGATCGCATTTATGACCATGGCAGCAATGCTCATAATCGGTGTGGTGCGGCGCGAGGCGCGGGAGACGTTTCAGTGGATATTTACAGGGAAATGGGTTCGTCCGGAGATTACGGATACTTCTGGTAGAGCGTAATCGTGGCGTCAATTTTAACAAATTTAATTTAACGACCTGACCCGAAAACTAACCAGGTATAACAGATTTCACTTCAGTAATCCGTGTTGCGAAAGCCTATAAATCAATATCCGCAAAGACTGGTAAGTGATCCGAAGGCTTGCTAAATCCTTTTCCTTCCAAGGCTATGGGTTTACAATAAATTTGTATGGAATCGGGCACGACTGCCGTGCGTAAGCGTGAACTTACCAGGATCTGATCAAACAGGATTGGCCCGGTATTTGTCGATCGGCCGCGGCCTTTGATGTTACGTTCCCGAGCGGTGGGAAACACATTATTGAGCAGCCCGGTCGAGCGGTCGATTCGATTGCTGTCCGCTCCCAGCGTAACCCTGTTCTGCTCCCACAAAGGCTGCGCCAGGTTTACCATAAACGATCCAACCGCCTCATTGTCTCCAGCCCCGGCTTCCGGATCACCAGACTCCAGAATGTTCAAGCTGACGTCGTCTGGCGCGTCATTAAAGTCGCCCATCAACACGATGTTTCGCCCTTTTAATTCAGTGCGGAAGGCCTCAACCAGCACCTGCGCCGCTCCATTTCGACGCGGTTCGGTTTTCTCTCGTCCACCTACGCGGGCCTTCGCGTGAACATTTACCGCCGTAAAAGCGCTCGAGCCGTCGGGCGCCAGCACATTGATAAAAAGTGCATCCCGGCGATTAGGGAAAAACGACTCGTTCATTTTCCCCTCCGCCAAAAAGTTTTCATCGTCCGCGTCAAGGTCCTCCGCGATTCCGTCCAGTTTCCAGGGTCGTCGCACCGCAAACGCCAGATCCTGTTTGTCGCGGCTGTCATCATCAATGACAATCAGCCAGTCTCCCTCCGGAAATACCTGCTGCATAGCAGCGCGATCGTCTACTTCCTGCACCGCCACAACGGTCGGCGAAATTTCGTCCACAATTGTACGAAGCTTTTCAATCCGGTTTCCTGCGCCGGCGGCGTCCGCGGCCAGATACTTGATGTTATAGGTCATCACTCTTGCTACAGGAATATCGGTGGACCCAGTGGGGAGATCAGCGTCTGGCCATTCGGCAACAGGTTTCCCATCGACGGAATACCTGAATTCACAGCCCGCAATAACTATTGAAATCACTCCGCTCGCCAGCCATGTAAATTTTCGTATTGAAGATCTGGACAGGTAGCGCCAAATTGAAAAAGTCATCGTCATACTCGGCACTGTGATTTACATTTGATGCAATGCAACAGTATTATCCTCAGTGGCGCGGTGAAATGGTTAAAGTTTAAACGAGCGAGACGCCTCTGCTAAAGCATACTAATCGATAAAGCGCGACGGCTGCACCTTATTTTACTAATTAATTGCACCCGTACTGCAAGATTATGTTGTTTTACAATTGACTCTCTCTGCCTTAAAAGCTTCGGTTGTGGGTATTCGGCCCGTTTCCTGCTGTTTAACTAAGGCCACAAACACAATCACAACAAGGATTCGCGAGGAGATGCCACAGCTATGATCAAAGCCGAAATAGTTAAACGTGTCGCAGAACATTTGAAGATGCGCGACAAGGAGGCCCTTATCATCATTGATTCCATTATTGATTCGATGAAAAGAGTGGTCGCTGAGCAGGGTCGACTGGAAATCAGGGACTTCGGAGTTTTCCAAACCAAGACACGCAAAGAGCGAGTAGGACGTAATCCAAAAGATAAAAAGGAATACCCAATTCCATCGCGTCGGGTTGTGACATTTAAGATGGGGCGCGAGCTAAAACAAAGCGGTGAGAACAACACGGACTAGTAGCAGAATTTGCTACTAGCATACAACACAAAAGAAATGAACACCTGCATTGCTGAAAACCGATGATCCTTGGCGTGGGCGTTAACGACTTTCGGCTAAGATTTTCTGATAAACATTTAGCACCCCATTTACCATAGCATCATTAGTAAACCGATCCATTACAGTTTTGCGCCCGGCCGATCGAAACTCATTTCGCTGAGCGCCATTTTCGATTAGTTTAAACAATTGATCAGCCAGGGCTCTGGGATTTTTCGGTGGCGCTAGTAATCCGTTTTCCCCATGTATTACAATTTCCGGTATTCCCCCGGTCCGGGTGGCGACTACCGGCACCCCGGCACTCATGGCGTCCAGAATGCTTGTGCAAAGCCCTTCCATATGTGAAGACATGACAAAGATGTCTGCCGCCGGATACAAGCTGGACAGATTGCTTATGTAGCCTGCGAATAGCACCTCTTTCTCTAGTCCCAGTTTCAAGCTCAGCGCTTTTAGTTCTTCTTCCAATTCGCCGCTCCCGGCGATTATGAGGCGAAATGCCATGCCTTCCCGCTTTAGCAGGGCCGCGGCTTGAAGAAGTGTTGCCTGATCTTTGTGATCCGTCAGCGCTGCGGCGTTTACCAGTAGCGGAACGCCCGGCCCGGCTCCCCAGCCGCGGGCCAGTTCTTCGTCTCGCGTCTGACCGCGTATGGGAAAGCGATCGGGATCAACGCCGCTGTAGACCACGTGTATCTTCGAAGGGTTGATATCGCTCTCGATCAGCACATCTTTTATCGCATGAGAAATGGCGATGTAACGCACCGCAGGATGCAGATATTTTCGCCGGGAAAACCAGTTGCTCCCGACACGAAAATCCACCCGGCGCGACACGACCAGCGGAAGATTTAACTTTCGGGCGGCTCGCAGGGCCAGGGTGTGGGCGTGGCTGGTTTGTGCGTGGATCAGGTCCGCGTTTATCTCCCGGGCAGCGCGGGCGATCAGGCGCGATGCCGCGATATCCCATTCTCCCCACCGTACCGGCATGGGCGCGCCGATGCCGGCAGCCTCCCTGTCGGCCAGCAATCGAGCGCCGAGGGGAGACAATACTTTCACCACGTGGCCGCGCCGGACAAGACCGTCAGTTACCAGTTTAACCTGCTGCTCGCCGCCGCGCCAGCCGGTCTCCGTGCTCACGTGGAGGATTGATAATGGGGCGCCAGTCACGCGGAAAATGGAGCCCATCTGCCGGATTCACCGATTATTTTAAGGGCTGCCTGGGCCACTTCATATCCATCTATATTGTCCATGCACGGGTGGTTAATGGGGCATGTTTCCAGGAAACAGGGAGAACAGGGGACAGGGTGGTTCACCAGCGCATAAGCAGCTTCCCAGGGACGGGTGCTGACCCGGTCTGTCGGTCCGAATATGGCGACGGTCGGCACCTGGCGGGCGGCCGCCACATGCATGGGGCCGCTGTCATTGGTTATCAAAACGGAAAGCCTGCTGATAAGTGCCGGTAATTCCCTCAGAGATACCTTTTCACCCAGCCTATGGATCGGCACCTTTGTCGCCGTCTCCACTTCATCGTTCAGGTGCTTTTCATTGGGGGCGGCCGTGCTGACAAACGCCCAGTCAGAGCGGTACAACCCGTCGACAACATGTCCCAAACGGGTAGCGGACCAGCGTTTTGCAGGACCATGAGCAGCGCCCGGATTGATGCCGATCAGTAGCTTCCCCATGATGCCTGCCTCGCGAAGCAGCGTAGCCACTTTGCGTTCCGCTTCGCTGTTGAGAGGCAGTACCAGTTTGTAGTTTGTCAGCGGCTGGCTGATATCTGAAGCGCCGACTGCGGCAATAGTCGCGTGAGCGATGTCCAGGTAATACTCAACCATGTGCCTGGGAAGGCCCGGCTGCGGAGTTCCTTTAATGCTGCGCCTGCTCAGAGGCTGCGGCGTGGGAGAAGTCCATTGCAAAGGTTGATACGGAAGCTTGTCGGTCAGGAGAATGCCACGGCTCTCCCGGTCAAAGCCAATACGCCGGGGAATGCCCAGGCGAAACGCCATCCACGCGCTGCCCAGAGAGTTGGTCATAAGGGCAATCGCATCATATTTTGTGTGACGAATTTGCACCCTAATATCCGACGGCATCTTTTTATCTGTGGCTGCAATTACAGTGGTGATGTGGGGGTTGTCCTGTAGGATTCCCGCGACGGAAGGCCTGCAAAGCACGTCGATGGTCGCATCCGGAAAAGCCGCCCGCAGAAGCGCCAGAGCAGGGGTAGCCATTACGCAATCGCCTACCCAGTTCGGCATTTTGACAAGAATACGGGTCACTGCTTTTGCTGCCGTTCCCACAGCTTTGCATATTTCAGAAAAACGCTAAAAGCAGCCAGCATGCAGACGACAAGTCCAGCGCGGCCATCCAGAATTCCCAGTCGCATAATATACTGTTTAAAGAACCGCCACAGGGGGCGTCCCAGCAGATGGACAGCGCTGACTCGCGGGGTTTTTCGGGCGCGATCTCCAGCTGCCCAAGTGGTATAGCGGTCAAACTTTTTCATATATTGGGCAAAGCTGTCGAACGTGTAATGAGGCATACGGCTGCGGGCGATGCGAACACCGCCGCCGCCTTCCACGATGGCGTCGGCGTGTACTTCCCGGTCGAGATACCGGGTCTTGTCGCGGGGGAAAACTCTTAGAACGCTGTCGTCCTGCCACCCGCAATAGCGGATGCGTTTGCCCATAAAAAAGTTCGCCCGGTAAATCCGCATGGAGGAATCGGTGCCAGGGTCCGCCAGAAAAGCCTCGATTTCTGAGCGAAGTTCAGGAGTAATTCGTTCGTCCGCATCCAGGACCATTACCCATTCGTGAGCAGCTTGCGGAATGGACCAGTTCTTTTGAGTGGCGCTGTTTACATACTCGTGCTGCAGCAGCCGTGCACCCATGTCTTCCGCGATCGTGTGCGTGGCGTCGGTGCTGTGAGAATCCACTACGAGCACTTCATCCGCCCACGCGGCGCTCGTTATGGCGTCGCGGATGTTGCGCTCCTCATTAAAGGTTGGGATAAGAATTGTGAGCTTTGGTTGGATGAGCAATTTCCTTCTAGTACGCGGTCTGTTCAAAACGAAGGAAACGCACGACGAGCATACTGGCAAGGGTAACTATCCATAGCCCAAGAGATCCGATGGCGACCCATTCGCCATATTGTACGCTAATGGTTTTGCCGCCGTCCGGGTGCAGTACAATTTCCTGCGAAATTGCGCCGCTCTGTCCGTAGGGTAGCGGCTCGCGATACTCGCCCTTCGCATCAATAAACGCGCTGACGCCGGTATTAGCACTACGCACTACGGGCATTCGAGTTTCAATCGCGCGAAACTGGGAATGCACAAAGTGTTGTTTGGGGCCGGCAGAGACCAGGTAATGAATCCCCGGAAACTCGAAAAGTGAGCCCCAGAGCCCTTCGCGGTCAATGGCATACTGCGGATCATACCAGCTATCGTTTGTCAGTACGCAGATGAACTGGGCTCCGGCTCGGGCCAAATGCCGGGTCAGATGATTGAAGGTGGATTCAAAACAAATAACGGCACCAAATTTGGCTCCGTCCACTTCGAATATCGTATTTTCGAGGCCCGGCATAAACGCGCCCGCTATGCCGGCAACTTCCATATGATTGCGCAGCCAGGCGAAGCCAGCGACAAACGGAACCGTTTCTCCAAAAGGCACGAGCTGCATCTTGTTGTAAACGCGTGCCTCCAGGCCGTTCTCCGGAGACACCTGCCAAGCCGCGTTAGTAACGGCCATTGCCTTGGCAGTTTCAGCTGGCGTGGTCACATTGTCGATAGGGCGGGCTGGGGGAGCCGCGAGAGGCCAAATGGTGGGCTTATCGTCAGGCGACAGAAACCGTTGCCCGCCGGCGGCTGCTTCATCATAAAGCCGGCGATCGATCCGGTTGTCCGCACCAAAAAAAAGGTCGGCGTTGATCCGGCGCGAGAGACTGGTTAGCTCCTCATGAAGCGCGGTCTCGTAAGGAAAATATCCTGACAAAAAAACGGATTCCGGCAACACCACAAGGTCGACCTTGTCTTTTGTTGCGGCCTTGTCAATCAGGCTGCCCAAAGTCTCTTGCATCAGAATGTCGGTTTCCCGGTAGCGCTGCTGATAAGCCGCATCCGTATCCCCCGGCAATCCCATCATGGCGTTCCATTTTGTGACCTGGGATATGCCTGGTTGAATGATGGCCACCTTTAAGGTTTGCCCCTGGTAATCATCGTCCAGATTGAACTCCCCTAACCAGAAAGTTACAATGATTCCGAAAAGGACCGGCAGAAGGATGGGCTTAAACCCACTGCCGAAGCCGGCTCGGCGGGAGAACCACTGAACGAGGCCGACGGCAAGAGCGGCATTAATCAAAGCTACCAAAAACGAAATCAGGTAAACGCCGCCAGTAGAGGCAAGTCCCATGTGAATTTTGTTTATCGGGGCCTGGCTGTGACCCAGCAGGTTCCATGGAAACGCCATGTCGCTAAAGCCGCGCAGATACTCTACGGCGGTCCAGCAGGCCGCAATCGCCCAGGGACGGGCGGCGGGGGAGAGGTTCCTGCAGCACCAGGCCGCCGGAAAGGCAAATAGCAGAAAGAAGAGGGCACAATAAACAGCGCCGGCGACAACACCTAGCGGAATGATCCAGTGGAAAACAACGATGGTATGCAGCCAGAACAGGCTCAGATAGTACCAGGTAAACCCAAAAAGCAGTGTGCCCCATGCCAGGGTTTTTCCCTCGATGTGGTGAATCGCGACAAACAAAGGAACCAGGGCCACCCATGCGAGGAGACCCAGCGCATCATGGTTAAAAAGCAGCGCGCCGAACAGCCCTGAGATAAAGCAAAGCAGAATCGCCGAGCGCGCTCGGATGGGTGAATCCTGTTGCGGAGCCGAACTCAATCGGTGAAAGCCCCGCCAGCGGGACCCTCAATCTGAAGCCGGGCGCAATCGACCGTATTGCGCATCAGCATGGCGATAGTCATCGGTCCGACGCCGCCAGGCACCGGCGTAATGGCACCAGCGACTTCCACCGCGGAATCAAAATCCACATCTCCCACAAGGCGAGTCCCGGATTTTGCGGTGGGATCATCGATGCGGTTGATGCCTACATCAATCACCGTCGCCCCCGGCTTCAGCCAGTCGCCTTTGACGAATCGTGGGACGCCCAGTGCCGCCACTACAATGTCCGCCTGGCGCACGATGGAGGGCAAATCTTTTGATCGGCTATGGCAAACGCATACGGTAGCGTCGCCGCCTCGACCCTTGCGCATGAGCAGCTGCGCTATGGGTTTTCCGACAATATTGCTGCGGCCAAGCACTACGGCCAGGGCACCATTTGTCTCAATGTTTTCGTGAAGCAGCATCTGGCGGATTCCCGCCGGGGTGCATGGAACAGGCGCGGGAATGCCGATGCTAAGATTGCCCACGTTAATGGGATGAAAGCCGTCCACGTCTTTATCCGGACGAATTCGCAGCAGCAGTGCGTCTTCATTCAAGTGCCTGGGAACCGGGAGCTGGAGCAGGATTCCGTGAACGCGCGAGTCGTTGTTTAGGCGATCCAGTTCCGCTTCCAGGTCTTGCTGGCTTACGGTATCCGGCAGCTCGCGAATCTCGCTGTACCAGCCCAGTTCCTGGCAGGCCTTGTGTTTGTTACGCACATAAACCTGGCTGGCGGCGTTGCTGCCGACAATGACGACTACCAGACCCGGCGTAACGCCAGTGCGGTCGGTGAATTCTTTGCCCAGTTGGGCGGCCTGTGCCCGAACGGCAACGGCGATGGCTTTTCCGTCTATCAGTTTAGCGGTCATATCACATCACGATACGGATTTAAAGGCCGAGTATTCCGGCGGTGATATTCACAGGAGGCGCCTATGAGCGCTTCAGTTATGCTGCGAAGGTGAATGCGCAGATAACCACTATGTCGCTGATGGCCCAAAGCTTTAGTGCGCGGTACATTCCCTTTTGGCTGGGATAGCCCTCGGTACGCCTCAGCCAGTCGATGGTAAAGATGATCCACGCACCGCTCGAGCAGGCCAGTGCCGCATAACCCCAGACATTCATATTGATGGCCCACGCTGCTGCTATCTGACAAAAACCCGACGCAACCACCAGCGCCACCGAGAGCGCGAGTACATTTCTAGTGCCAAATCTCACAACCAGGGTTCTATCGCCTTTGGCCATGTCCTCGGCCAGTTGGTATATCTGCGTCATGGGGTAAAACGCGCCGAAGAGAAACGCGAAACCAAAAGCCAGCCACACAATCGCGCTGAAAAGCCCTGGATGTTCCAAGCCTGTGCCAGGCGCAAGGGCACCAGCGGCAAAATTGAACGCGCCATAGCCGGCCATGTTGATAGCGAGATCGACACCCGGCACTGCTTTCAGGCGCAGGGGAGGAACGCTGTAAACCAGGCTTAGCAGGAAACAGGTGGCATACGTCCAGAAATATCCCCACGGCAGAGCAAATGCGCCTGCCAGTCCTAGAACCATAAGGTTGATCGAAGTATGCGCCAGAGTGGGAGGAGTTGGTGGCGGATCGTCCAGGTAGCCAATATCGCTGCCGACTTCGTCCTTATCAAACGCGCTGTTGACGGCGAGAGTGCCACCATTCAAAAAGATTGCCCAAAGGGCTCCTCCCGCCAGGTATTGGAGGACCATGCGAACGGTCAATTCCGGAGCGTGCCCCATGGCAATGGCGGCTCCGCCTGAAAAGTGAGCGAACACGATCGGCCAGGATTTGGGTCTCAGGTGGAGATATGTGGCATGTAGGTTAGAGGACATGAAGAATATAAAGTGGTTACCTTACTGACGGACAGGTGTTTGCAAATGCAAAAGTGGTGTCAGGAGTGTGAATCGATGATTTGAAGGTGGTCCCAGTAAGCTGCCACTATTTGTCCTGCCAGATCCGGGTCACCACAAAAAGCGGTCTTGTCCATACGCTGCCGCAGGCCCTCGTTATCTTTAAGCAGCTGCTCGGTCACGATAGGTGTCAGCGTAAAATGCGTCTGCCATAATTCTTCTTGCGTCAGAGAACGCAGGTCGGCCAGCTGTTTCTCCGTGAGATTCTGATTAAGCCAGAGAAAACACTCTGAAAGGGTTGTGGGACGATCGACGGTCATGTCAGTTAGTTATGCTTCCGCAGAAAAACTATTGCGTGTAGGCAGGCATGGCGACGCATATGCAAATAAATACAATGGACAGCATCTGAGGAAACTTAACATGATCATAACCAGATTCGCAGTCATTTTAACAGGAGCAATTATGTCTGTAACATTTGGTGCGCAGGCGGATACTGCAACTTCAGAGGTGGTCGTTAGAGACGACGGCACTACCACCGTGGAACGACCCCCGGTGGAAACCGGAGAGTTTCTGGTAAGCGATCTTGTGGAAATCGTAAAAGTTGATCCACGGGTGATACTGGATATACGCTATGCCACAACCAGCAATTTCGCGGGAGAAAAGGTTTATCCGGAGGCGCGGGCGTTTTTGCAGCGTCCTGCTGCGGAAGCTTTGAAGCGCGCTCATGATCGGCTGCAGGCGCAAGGCTATGGTATTATCATTTATGACGCCTATCGGCCATGGGACGTAACGAAGAAATTCTGGGATATAACTTCGCAGGACAAAAAGGAATTCGTGGCAGATCCGGCCAGAGGGTCACGCCACAATCGCGGTTGCGCTGTAGATGTTTCGCTGTATGATAACAAAACCAGCAAGCCGGTCGCCATGCCCACAGACTATGATGAGTTTACTGACCGCGCCTATCCAACCTACGCGGGTGGAACCGAAGAGAGCCGAAAGCATCGGGAGCTTTTAAGAAACGCCATGGAAGCCGAAGGGTATAAAATTTACTCGTCAGAATGGTGGCACTTCGATTTCCAGGGATTTGAAAAGTACCGGATCATGAACCTTTCGTTTTCCGAGATAAACTAACCGCGCCCAAAGGCAAAATCTATGAGTGAAGATATGGGGATAATACCTCCAACAGCGAAATCGCCTGAGCCGGAACCAATTGCGGTGGCGGCAACGCATTCGTTGCTGGATGTTCTGATCGAGCGGCTTTACGCCGGCATCACTCGAGGTCCCGCCATTAACTGTACGCCCGGCCGCAGTCGTCAGCGGGCAGATCTTCAACTGCTCGAAGCAATACCCGACGTGTCAGGCACGGCGATTCTGCGCGAACTGATGACAGGATCGGGCCGGTGGCGTAAGCGCATAACTGTAGAACAGTTGCTGGATGAAACCGGGGAAGACGCGCCGGCGGATGAAGACAAGACCATCGCCGCTGGAAAGAAAAAAATCGGGGAACTTAAAGCCGTACTGCGGCGCCTGTCTACCATCGCGGATGACGCCTTTCAATTCCAGCAGGACACGGGAGCTCATGTTCTCTATCTTGGTTATCCGCTCCTGAGTATTCCTCCGTCGTCGTTAGGCTTCGGTAAGAGCCCACGAGTGCTGGCACCACTGGCGTTCATACCCATAAGCGTGGTCGCGGGCAAGGGCAGCACACCGTTTGTTGAACTTTCCTGTGCCGCTGCAGGCGCCGAGCTGGTCTTCATGAATGAAGCAGTAAAAGTCTTTCTAGAAAGGCAAATGGGGAAGAAATTTCCTGAATTCTTTGAAGACGAAGATGGGGCTGAACCGGCTCGGGAGCTAGCCGAAATCTGCGCGGCAGCGGCCACAATGCTGGAACTGCCAGAGACGCCGGACCTGGCGGAGTGGCCGGTTCTTCCCGTGCCGGATACTGCTGACTTGCCGGCAGGAGCCACGATATTGCCATCGGCAGTAATTGGTCTGTTCCGGCTGGAAAATCAGAACATGATCACCGACCTGCAGACTCTAAAAGGAGCTAAAATTTATCCGCCAACGGTCGCTCCTTTTTTGACCCTCAATGTTGACCTTCAGGATAAGTCAGCCGAAAGTGACACCGAGGGGCCGGCCATTGTCGACTCTGCGGATCAGCGGCACGAGCAGGAGTTTATGGTCACTCTTGCGGATCCGTCTCAGCGCCAAGCCGTGTTAATGGCCCGGAGCGCTAAAACCCTGGTAGTCCACGGGCCACCGGGTACCGGAAAAAGCCAGACCATCGCAAATATTGTGGGGGACTACCTCGCGAGGGATCGGCGTGTGCTTGTGGTATGCGATAAGCGCACTGCGCTGGACGTCGTCAAGAATCGGCTGGATCACATTGGGCTTGGGCACTTATGCGCCGTGGTCCACGATGCCAGCCGGGATCGCGCGGCCCTGTTCAAAATGGCCCGGGATCGGCTGGATGTTTTAGCGGATACCCAGCCGGGCGAAAGCCCGGAGCCTCGACTTAAGGCTCTGAACGATGAGCTGAACCTGGAGCAAGGGAAACTACGAGAATTCTTAAAGGCGCTGCGCCTCAAGGGCGACGCGGGCAGTAACTTTACAGAGCTGACAGGGGAATGGCTTCGCTCTTCAACAGCAAACCAGGCCAGCCCATTTTCGGGACATAACGACGGTCTAAGCGATATAACACCGGAACAACTATACCAGGGTCGGGGTGTCGTAGAGGGTGTGTTTCGACGGGGCACAGATTGCCAGTACGAACTCAATCCCTGGCGCGGGAAACACGGGTTTACCGTTCAGAGTTTCATGAGCCGCAATGTTGCGGAACTGCGGCAGGCGCTGGATCATATTGTGGAGACGGCCGGCGAAGCAGATAGCGGACGCGTCGCAGACGCCCCTGTTCTGCCCGCACATGCCGATTTGGGTGAGGAAGCAGCCCGGGCAGAAAAGTTATCAGCCTTGGCCAATGCGCTGATCCAAGCTAATTCCAACTCAGCGGTCTCAGTACCTTCCTTCTCCAAAGCGCAAGTCGCTGCAGTAGGCGAGGCCATAGCGGCAGTCGGTGAAAATTCGAAATCTCTCGCTGTTCCATTAGATGCCGAACTGCGTCTGGGTCACAATTCTGCGCCCCGGTCGTTGCCGGAAGTCTCCACTGATCTTGGTTCAATACAACAGTATCTGGAAAAGGGACTCGGTTTGCTGGGCTGGTTCCGATTCGCGGTTCGGGCAGCGGCAAAAGCAGTTACAGCGCGCTACGGACTTCCTCTCAACGAACAGTCAGCATCACGCCTGAAGGTTTATCTGACCGGCCTTCGTTCCCGAATATTGGTACAGGCAACTGCCTCTGAGTACGTGCAGGGAGTTGAAGTCTCTCCCCTGATGAGCGACACTCATCTTTCAGGACTATGGAATCAGCTTCTCGCAACCACCACTTTTCTCGTCCAACTCGACGCCGCACCCGGATGGGAGTCTGTGGCGGCAAGGTATCGCGAACAGCTTGCCGCCGGGCGATCAATCGAAACCATGTCCACGGAATTAACCGCGATTCATCACGATTTGTTACGGCGGGATACGTTGCTTTCGGCTGTCAAAAGCGCTCAGCTTTTTAATGACGAGGCAATATTGCAGCTCCGCTCCAGCATCGCCTCTGGAGAGATGATGCTTCCGATTATAACAGAATTTAAAACAAGTTTTGAACGCCTTGACAGCCTTTTGCGAATGGAGGCAGAAGCGGGAGAACTCCCAGCACCTCTCGGCGCTGCTGCACTGGCCGTTGCCGCTGCCGGGTTCGACGGAGAGGCCGGTTGGCTGCATCTCGTCGAGCCAGTAATGGAAGGTGAAATTAAACGGCGTCTTGCGGGATCTCCACCCTTGAGCGCCATGGACGCAACTGCCGTCAGATCTTCAATTAGTCGCATCCAAACTATGGGTGACCAAAAACGCAAATTGGCGGCGGACTGGATCAACTGGAAATGGACAGACAAGCAGCGGACGCGCCTGCTGGCCGGGACAGGCAGCAGGCTGAACAGCGACGGTGCCGACCTGCGCCGCCGACTCGCGATCCGCGGTAAAAATGCGAGCCGGATACGGCAGGTAATCCAGCAGGGAGCAAATCCGCAGGGGCTCCAGGATCCTCTGTTCGATCTGTGCCCAGTGTGGATGGCCAGTCCGGAAACCGTCGCGCAACTCTTCCCGCTTGAACCAGTTTTTGATGCAGTGGTTTTTGACGAAGCCAGTCAATGCCGTCTGGAGCAGGGGATAGGGGTACTGGCTCGGGGAAGTCAGGTCATTATTGCCGGGGATACAAGGCAATTACCGCCGACGCGCTTCTTCGAAGCGGCGGTTGTGTCCGGAGCCGAGGGCGACCTGGATTCCGACGACCCGGACGCGCTGTTCACTAGTCAGCAGTCCGACATCGAAGACCTTCTGACCGCCGCTCTCAACATCGAAGTTGAACAGACTTTTCTTGAGATTCACTACCGGTCATCCAGCTCCGAACTGATCGAGTTCAGCAATCGGGCATTCTATGGCGGGCGGCTTCACGCCCTACCCGCGCGGCCCGACGCGAACATTCGGCAGGCGCCGGTTCGCCTTCATCAAATTGGGGGAACGTATGTCAAACGTCAAAACGAAATGGAAGCGGATCACGTGGTTGGGCTCGTCCGCGAGTGGCTGTCAAAGCCGGAACCGCCGTCCATCGGAATTGTAACTTTTAACCTGACCCAAAAAGATCTTATTACAGATAAGCTGGAGGAAGCCGCGCTGGCGGACGAAACTTTCGGACGCCTGTTCGAGGCGGCCCGCACGCGACAAGGCAAAGGCTCTTTCGAGGGGCTTTTTGTCAAAAATCTGGAAAGCGTTCAGGGAGACGAACGGGATGTCATCATCCTGAGCTGCACATATGGCCCCGACACAAACGGAAAATTTTATCGGCGGTTCGGCCCCCTTGCATTATCCGGCGGGGAGCGGCGTCTGAATGTCATTATCACGCGGGCGAGAGATGTCGTCGAGGTCGTCTCGTCGATTCCGGAAACAGAATACATGACGCTTGCATCCGCTCCAGACGGAACCAAGCCAACCGGTTCCTGGCACTTTATGGATTATCTGCGCTACGCCCGGGAGGTGTCATCGTCGGCCGGGATAACAGGCCAGCAAGTCCTTCCCGATGGAGATGAATCAGCAAATGTGCCAAAGCCAAAACCGGCGGCGGAAAGCAAATCGTCAAAAGTTTCGCGCAGCCAGCTTACCGATACACTGGCAGCCCATTTACTCAGGCAGTACCAGCTAAACCCTGTCACCTATCTTGGGACAGAAGGATTTCAGATAGACATGGCGTTCCCGGCGCAATCGGGCGACCAGGCACCTTCCAACGGGATTCAGATAGACGGATCCCGGTACACAAAGGCGAGCGACGCGGCCGAGTGGGAAGTGTATCAGGACGGCATTTTGAAATCTCGCGGCTGGAAACCAACCGGGTTCTGGAGCCCCCAGATTTTCAGAGATTCGCAAGGAACAATAAAGGCGATGGCAGCAGAAGCATCACCTGGAAAACTTGCACAAGACAAAACCAAATCCTAATTTGAAATGCCTCGGGTGTCTTATACCGGCGCGCTAAATTGTTTGGAGAAGCCCAGCTTTTAATATGCTGGGCTTCTCCTACTTTCACTGCTGTCAGTAAAGTTGCTTCGGATTCGGTCCGTACTCATTGTCCACCGGTTCGCTGTCCAACACCATGAGAACCAGAAGTATAAGGTTAATAAGTGGAATGAGACCTATAAGTAACCACCAGGCGCTACGCCCGGTATCATGCAGGCGACGCACAGCCACTGCCAGGCTTGGGATTAAGACAGCCAGCCCATAAATAGCAGTTAAAATTCCATAAGGAGAATCACCAAGCTGAAGTCCGGCGGCGGAATCAATTATTGCGAGCACGATGTACACTATAATATTAAACAAAGTAAACATCCAGTACTCTTTGCGACGTGCCCGACCGCTAAAAACAGCGTATTTTCTTAATACTTCCATGTACCAATTCATTTTTGGGACTCCTTGTGAGGTGAAGTGAGCTTATGGCAGCACGGAAACACAAGTAAAGGTTATTGTTAATAAATAGTCGAGTTAATGTTTTAAGCTGTTTTTCCTCATCTGTTACGGCAGCTGAGTATAGTCTCCTTCGAGCACCATATCCGCATTGATTAATACTAGGTTATTGTTTTTATCTGCGGACCATTTAATTGCGTTGATAAGCCAATGATTAACCTCCGGAGAAAGCTCCGGGTGCGGCCCAAACGCCACAATGCGGCCCTGTTCATACGGCGCCGCGATCACTGCGTCGCGTCCGCCCATCTGCCCGGCGGGGGCACCTTCAGCGTGGAGATCGGTTTCATATTGCACCAGGGGCGTGTAATCGGTTAAACCGCTGACGGATGCCGGCGCGAAAATCGGCCCATTTTCGTACCACATCGTTCGCGACGACTCGTCATCGGATGCGCCGAGAATCTTCACGCTGATAAACTTCTCACCGCGAGCCCAGTTGTCGCTGTCGTGATTCTTCGCGTCGATGATGTCCAGCGCTGCGGTGGCCGGGCTCCATCCCTCGGCGACATAGTATCCCCCCGCGCAAATCGCGATCAATCCTTTTCCGGTCTTGATGCGCTGCGCAATTCGTTTGCCGGCTTCTTCGCCGACAGCCTTGGCCTCTCCGCCGCCGGTTCCGCCAGGCAGGATAAAGACGTCATGATGCTCCAGGAAATCCTCCGCACGCACAGTTTCCGTGGTGACTTTTTCCACCCGCAGGTCGGTCCGCCCCTGCAGTAGCTTGTATATGGCTTCCCTGCTTTTGGCGTCCGTGCTCGATGGATCCGCGAAAAGTGCGACTCGAACAACAGACGTTTTTGCGTCGTTAATTTGTGCCAATACGGGAGCGAGGACGGAGCAAATCACCGCCGCAATTGCAAAGTGTCTGGTAGCTGAGATGGACATTCGATAATCAACCTTTAATTGAGGAATTGCATCAAGTGGCGATGATATTATTGGAGTGTAGCCGGGTGACAACGAAGTCAATAGTTTGCATCAAGGCGGTTTCAAAGGCTTTCATAGAAGGCTAAAAAATCCCGTTAGTCGGTATAAGTAGTTCAGATTGAGCGTGCTGCATAATAATGTCCTACTGCACTGAGATTGTGCTTGAGTTCGTCTGAGAAATCTTTAGAAACACCGGAAATAAGCAGGAACGAGTCCGTGATGAATAGTAACTTGTGGTCTTTAGCCTTTGGTTTACTTATTCTGGTATCTCCGCTGTGTGGCCAGGTAGCCGTGCCAGACTCGCCAGTGATGGCGTTACCTGAAATAGGAAAGCTTCCCTATAACATGCAGATGCACGGCACAGCTATTGTCGGTAACAGGATTTACGTTTTCGGAGGCGACCTGGCAGGCGGGGTGAACGAGACTCTGTGGACCAACAAAGTTCAATCCGCTCCAATTGACATTACTTCGCGCTCCTTCGGGGAATGGCGCGATGAAGAACCGTTGCCTGAATTGCGAGCTTACCTCAATAACTGCGTAGAGGTGGTTAACGATCGTATCTATATTGTCGGCGGCAGCTCCTTCAAATCCGCGACAATTGAAAATGCAGTACAACGGGTGAATACGGTTCTGTGGACGCAGGTCGGGGCGGATGGCAAACTAAAGCCCTGGACCGTTAGCAAGTCGTTCCCTGGGGACGGAGTGGTATTATCCGCATCTTGTTCCACCGAGGATCAATTGCTGTTAACCGGGGGATTGGAGAACGGGGGGCACGCCGAAATTTATGCTGCCGATCTTGGCCCCGAGGGCAATGTTCTATCCTGGAGAACTGCCGGAAAATTTCCGATGCCGCTTTATAACCACGGTGCCTGCGTCCAATCCGGGCGCATATATGCCTGGGGCGGACAAAGCGCCAAGAAAACCTTTAATAACCGTGTAATATCCGCGCCCTTTTCCAAAAGCGGAGAGGTTGGTCTTTGGCGTGACGAAGCACCTATGCCAGAATCAATATACAACTCAGCCTGTTGCGGGCTGAATGACTATATTGTGTCGATCGGCGGACGAAACCTTTCCGGAATGCCTGTTAAAGATATCTGGTTTGCCCGTCTGGAAGGTGGTTATGTAAATCGATGGCAGCAGGTAAATACGAACCTGCATTCTACTACCTATCACTCTGTAGGTTTGCAAAGGGATAACGGCTGGGTCTTTATTACCGGTGGAAAGTCAAGCCAGGCGCAGGGTGCCGGATCTTCGGGAACATCCAATGTGGTGCAGGCTTTCCAAGTGCCCCAACAGGCAAAAGATCGCTTAAAAGTGTTGAGCTCCGGAGGAGACAAAGCAGCCGAGAATTTTCATTCTATGGAGATGGCACTCTCAAAAGCCACCGCCTCCAATAAAACGGTTCTGGCGTTTTTCTACTCGCCAGAGGTTCCGGCGTGTAAACGCTTCTGGGACAAAGTCGTCACGCTGCCAGCCTTTCAGGCGCTTAGCGAAAAATACGTTCTCGCGGCAATCGACACATCCCAGAAAGGTTCCGCATGGGGATCGAAATTCGAAATCTTTAAAGTGCCCAGTCTTGTAGAGGTTTCCGCATCTGGCACAGCTTTGAAAAGCGTCCGGGGGATCGATACCATGGAAGAGGTAAACGCGTTTCTTCGCGGGAAGTGACAGCTACGTTCGGGTAGGGACGGCTCACCGAGCCGCCCGCTCCATTGCGACTAACTGATTATACCGACAGGAGAAACCATTTCGCCCGCAGCACCTTGAGAGGCCAATCCTGCAGATTCCTCTTCTCCCTTAAGGAGATAATACTCGATGCTGTCCGTCAGCGCGCGATAGCTAGCCTCGACCACGTCTTCACTCACGCCGACGGTCGTCCAAATGTTGACGCCATCCGTGCTTTCTATCAGCACGCGGACCCGCGCCGCAGTGGCAGCCTGGGCGTTTAAAACTCGCACTTTAAAGTCGATCAGATGGACATTGTCCAGAGTCGGATAATCATGGATCAGGGCTTTCCGGAGCGCGCGATCCATGGCATTTACAGGTCCATCACCCTCCGCCACCATATGGCGATCTTCGCCATTAACCCGGAGTTTTACAATGGCCTCGGCCAGACTTTTAGTTCCGTTGCGCGATGTGGTGACACGGAATCCAGTGAGATCAAAAAATTCGCGGCTCCTGCCCTGGGCCTTTTTTACGAGAAGCTCAAAGCTGGCTTCGGCGCTCTCAAATTGATATCCTATGGATTCGAGATCCTTGATCTGTTTCACGATTTCGGCGGCGTGGGCGCTGGTGTCGTCCAGATCGATGCCCAGTTCTTTCGCTTTATACTTCACGTTACTCTGGCCGCTCATCTCGCTCACAAGAACGCGCCGACTGTTGCCAACGGTCTCCGGCGGGATGTGTTCGTAAGTTGCCGGATTACGCTGAACGGCGCTCACGTGAATGCCGCCCTTGTGCGCAAACACTGTTTGACCGACATACGGCTGGCGAGGATCGGGAGCCAGGTTGGCTACCTCGGCCACGAAATGGGACAATGGCGTAAGATCCGGTAATTTCCCCGACTGCATGCATCGCTTTCCGTATTTCAGTTCAAGATTCGGAATAACCTGGATCAGGTCTGCGTTCCCACAGCGCTCTCCATACCCGTTCACCGTGCCCTGTACGTGGACAGCGCCATTGATTACGGCCATGCACGTATTGATCACGCCCATTCCACAATCGTTATGGGCATGGATTCCGAGGGGACAGGGGATGGCCTGCCGAACGGCCGCCATGATTTCCGCCATCTCCGTCGGCATCGTTCCGCCATTCGTATCGCAAAGCACCACCACGTCCGCGCCGGCATCAGCAGCGGCTTTCAGGGTTTGCAACGCATAGGCGGGATTGGCCTTGTATCCATCAAAGAAGTGTTCGCAATCGTAGACCACTTCGCGGTCCCGGCTTTTCAGGTAGGCGACAGATTCCCCAATCATGGCGACATTTTCATCTTCCGAAACCCGTAGGGCCTCGCGCACGTGCAGGTCCCAGGTTTTTCCGAAGATGGTGACCACCGGGGTGTCCGCCTGGATCAGGGTGTTTAACTGGGCATCGTCCTCCGCTTTTACGCCCTTGCGGCGGGTGCTTCCGAAAGCCGCAAGGCGTGCGTGCTGAAGGGGAGTGGTTTTCATCTTTTCAAAAAATTGCAAAGCTTTCGGATTTGAGCCAGGCCACCCGCCCTCGATGTAGTCCATGCCGAATTCATCCAGGCGATGGGCAATGCGGAGTTTGTCATCCAGAGAATAGCTGATGAACTCGCCCTGCTCGCCATCGCGAAGGGTCGTATCGTATAAAAAGACGTCTTTGGAACTCATGAGAAAACCTTCTGGTTTAAGCGAACCGTGGTCGCAACAGTGGGTGATTTACACAGATAAAACAAAAAAGGGAGGAAAGTCAAAGCCCGGAAATCGGGAAGTGCGTCAGGCCCTGCGGGTACACAGGAAAGGCATTATGAACAGGCCGCGAAAGCGCGCGATCACTGAACCCGCGAGGGCTCAATAATTCGGTTAATAGAAATGATTAGATGCGAGGTCATTTGATTCGTCTTACCGAGAATTTGCCACTTCATTCCATCTGAAATCAACAGAAAACAAGTAACGAATCGCGCATGCGCAGTCTGGGAGAAAAGTTTATGGTCTGTGCTCTGGGAGCGCGGGCGTCTCGCCCGCGTAAACAAAAGTGGACAAGTCAAACGCCGCGAAGCTGAAAAAAATCCTGGCCCTCAAGACAAAACATTCCGCTTAAATGCAGGATTATCGTCGGCTACCGCAGCGGCCGGCCAGACCAGCCGTCAGTTCGGCAGTCTAACAAGCACCGCACCCTTTACTGGTTCCGCGCCGGGTCATCCGATAAAAACTCCCGCTGCCCGGCCATCCAGATTCCGCCCGCTACGCAGACGATGATGATAACCAACAGGGTAATAAGTGCTTCCACTTCGGTAATCGGCACCTGTTCAATCAGCTTCTGTGCGAAGCTTGCTTCCTTTTCCTCCTTGTGAGTGGCCAGGGCCTGCATCTGCTGGGTGATGGAAATTCGCTGGAAGAAGCCAGGACCGTATTCCGGAATCAGTTCCCACATATAGGCGATAAGCAAGCCGTACACAAGAGGTCGCTTGGTAAGTACCGACAGAAGAAAACCCAGGGAAGAAAACGCTATGGCGGCCAGGGCCAGCGCGCGCCAGTCCCACAGAAGCACGGGCAGGTTTTCCGCCAGTCCGCCTGCGGGAGCATTGTAATATGCGTAGAGATAAACTGCCCCGACACCCAGAAACGCCATGATAATCAGCCAGAGCCAGGAACCTACCACCTTGCAGAAAATCAGGAATCCCCGGTGACGAGGGCGGGTCCAAAGGTAAACTAAAGTCTTACCCTCAATTTCGTCCGTCAGCGCGCCGGTGCCCCAGAACAACGCAACAAATGGAATCAAAATTGACCCCAGGGCCACAGTGACAAACTTCTGATAAAAGTTCTCGTAAAAATCCGCCTTTTCAGGAGTACCCAAAATGGCAGCCACACCGACTATGACGACCGGAAAGAGCATGAGCGCCACTGTGATCCATCGACGCTTGCGGTTCCACACCTGGTAAAGGCTCAATTTCCACGTGGCAGCTATCAGGTTAATCATGATTGATCCACCAGGTAATGAAAAATAGCATCCAGGTTTTCGTCCATGGCTTCGATGGCGTTAATTTCCACGCGCTTTTCCACCACCGCTTTTTGCAGGGCTTCCAGGACGGTGTCGGGTTGGGTGGATCGCACAGTCAGGGTTTGCGGTGCAGATTCCGAGGCTGCGGTCGCGTATGTTGCGCCTGCGGAAGTGAAGTCGATGGATGTTACCGATTCCAGCCCGACGATGAAGCTGGCCGTTAACCGAGGCTGCGGAGAAGCGATCCGCAGCGTGAGCGGCTGACGTTCGATAAGCGATCGGACTTCACTGATTTCTCCTTCCGCCAACACGCGTCCCCGGTGCAGCATGATCATGTGCCGGGTCAGGTTTTCTATCTCATGCAGAATGTGGCTGGAAACGATCACAGATCGGCCTTCCGCGGCCAATTGCCGAAAGATCTCCAGCATCTCAATTCGGCCTATGGGGTCAAGGCCGTTGAGAGGTTCGTCAAGCACGATAAGCTTCGGGTCATGAATGAGAGCAGCGGCCAGCCGGATGCGCTGGCGCATTCCTTTGGAATAGCCTTTGATGAGGCGGTGGGAGTGCTGCCCCATGCTGACCCGGTCAAGTTGCGTGGCAGAACGCTTAACGGATTCCGCTTTGGAGAATCCGGCCAGTCGGCCCGTTAGCTCAACAAATTCCCGGCCAGTCATTTCTTCATAAAGCTGTTCGGAGTCGGGGCAGAACCCCATCACGCGGTACGCGTCGAGGTTGGTCCAGGGGTCCATGCCAAACACCTGAACGGTGCCGCGGCTGGGCTGCAACTGGCCCGTCAACATTTTCAGGAAGGTGCTTTTGCCAGCGCCGTTTGGGCCCAGAAGCCCCGTGATGCCGAGCGGAATTTGAAGGCTGACCTGGTTCAGGCCGATGACATCGCCATACCATTTGCTGGCCTCCGTCATCTCGGCCACTATGGGCGTATCGGCAGTGGGAGACGGCGGAATATCGCTCATTTAACCACCTCCACAACCCGAAGATTTTTACGCAGAAGAGACAGAAAGACTGCCAAATAGGCAACTATCGAGGCAACGCTGGCAGTGAGAGACAAGGCTCCGGTATCTACGGAACTCTTGATGTTCCCCATATCCGGGCTCAGCAGCGCCCGCCCGATCACGTCCATGGAATGAAGCGGGGAAAGCGAAAGTAGAGCGCTTATGCCCGAACTGGAAGCAAGCAGAGGTATCACCTTTTCCAGCAGCACAAAAAAGCAGAGAAAAGCCACGCCGGCCACCCGGGCCGATTTCGCCATGGATGAAATGCTGGCCATAATCGCGGCGATAAAACCGCAAAGTATGACAGCGTAGACCGCAGCCATAAAAAACGCCGGCAGTTCCGTAAGCAAAGCCGATGGCGGCAGATAGTAGGCGATAAATTGGAGGCCGATAATCCACTGGCAGAGCAGCATGGCAGCCAGAGGGATGACCGCTATACCCAGAATCTTTCCGACCGTGTAGTGCCATGGCTTCAGCGGACGGCTGAAATAAAGAGGGAACGCGTTGTAGCGACGGTCGCTGCTGATCGCGCCCGCCCCCGCGATGAGGACAAGCAGCCAGAGAAGACCCTTAAGCGGCTGCATGACGACGTAGAAGATTGTGCCCAGTTCAAGATTGGCGTCAAAAATAGGCAATCTCTCGCGGCGAACCGTGCGCATGGCGTCCTGGGTGTTTTTCTCGCTCATGTGCTCGCTTACCTTGGCGGAAACGATAAAGCCAACGCTGAGGCCCCCGAGGTACAGGATGAACAAACCGATGATGATCCAGACAAGTTTTCTGCGGAGAATGGGACGAAACGTAAACCACGCCACCGGCCACCAGAGAGCTTTCAGATGCCGTTCGCCGGTATAGCGCCGGAAGCTTTGGTCATAGATGGGCATTGCCGAGTTCTCCCACCGCTTTCACAAATATGTCTTCCAGCCGTTCGCGCCGCTGTTCCATCCGCCGAATAAGCGTTTCGCACTGCTGGGCCGTTTCAAACAGCACATGAGTGTCGCCTTCGCCGGCCGGAAAAGTCACAACCACTGAGCCATCATCTCTCGAAGCGGCGTTAACGCCTTTTTGCTCGAGAGCCTGGATAAAATTTGTATGAGAATCACGCAGGCGCACCAGGTAGATTACTGGAGCATCGGCCTTGGAAACGTTTGAGGCGGCTCCGCGCACCTCTTTGCTCACCACCCGGCCGTTTCCAAGCACGATTATCTGGTCGGCCACGCTTTCCACATCATGCAACAGGTGGCTGCACAGGATCACCGCCATGCCTTTATTGTGGCCGAGATCATTGACCAGTTCCAGCATCTCTTTACGGCCTTCTGGATCCATACCGTTGGTGGGCTCGTCCAGCAGCAGCAGGGCTGGATCGTGAACAATGGCCTGCGCGAGTTTCGCGCGCTGCTTCATGCCCAGGCTATAGGTCTCCAGGTTCCGATAACGGCTCTCGCCCAGACCGACATACTGGAGGACTTCGTGGGCGCGTTCCATGGCGGCTTCGAGAGGCAACCCAGAAAGCTGACCCATATAAGCAACAAACTGAACCGTGCTCATGCCAGGGATAAAGGATTCCGTTTCAGGCATATAGCCCACCCGGCTTCGAACCTGCATGGCGCTGGCCGGCAGGGGAAGATCAAAAACGGAAACCGTGCCCCCGAGCGGCTTCAAAAATCCCATAAGGGTTTTAAGCAGCGTGCTTTTTCCTGCGCCATTGGGGCCTAGCAGACCGGCAACGCCCGTATCGAAGTCCAGCGTAATGTCTCGCAGCACCGCCTTTGAGCCATAGCCCACGTCGAGGTTTTCCAGATGAATCAGCACAGGTGATTAATCAACCTGCTCAAGTGACGTTTTATTGAAACGGCGAGTGTATTGCCGACCTGGTTCGAAAGTGTATTTAAACTGAGCGTTCATCAGCGTAATTGGCGAGTAGTCGTTCGTCGAGGCGTTGGCGCTGAGGTCATAACGGGCGGGTTTAATCCGTAGCGTTCGTTTTTCTCCCGGCACCAGAATAGCTGATATGACTTCGCCGTTGTCTTCCGGCGTCAAAGACAAAGTCACAACCGCATCCTTCAAATCGTTCACAATGGCAACCGAGGCATACGGCCCGGCGGCTTCGGAAACATTAAAGAAAGCGGCAGCCCGAGGGGATTCGTGGGCCGGGGTTTGCTTGGTGAAAACAACTTTCGGTTCGGGAGTGGCCCTGAACGGCGGGGGAGTATTTTGGGACCGGACAGACCTGTCCGGTATTTCCGACTCATCCGACCTGTCCACTTGGATTTCTGTCGATTCCGATGAACTCCCTTTGCTAAAAGCGTTTGCCAG
>JBBSQY010000010.1:0-83801 GCA_038243585.1 Candidatus Sumerlaeales bacterium
GCAGCGCATCAGCGTCTGAATGGCCGTCCAGACCTCGATCATGCGGTATGGAAATCCCGCCTAAAATAAGGGGACGCCCCTCTACCAATTGGTGAACATCGAACCCGATTCCAAAACGATATTCCGGCTGACCACTCATTGGATTCTCCCCCTCAGTATCGCCTCTGCCATAGCAAAATCTTCCGAATAGGTTATTTTTATGTTACTTCTTGATCCCGTAACCAGGCTCACTTCCCAGCCAAGGTGTTCAAAGGCGGATGCATCATCTGTAAGTTCAGCCTGTTGTTCAAAACAGGTCTCCAGCGCCAGCATCAGCTTATCGCGGGCAAAAATTTGAGGCGTCTGGACAGCCCACAGATCAACCCTCGGAATAGTTTCCACTATGAGCCGACCGTTAGCCCGCTTCATGCTGTCTGTCGCCGGGATTGCAAACACGGCCGCGCCGGATCGTTTTGCCTGCAACAACCCTTCTTCAAAGTTTTCCGGCGGAAATGGTCGAGCGCCGTCGTGAACCGCCACAAAATCGCAGTCATCCGCAACCACTATCCCTGCATAAACGCTTTCCTGTCGCAGCGCTCCCCCAGCAACAATTGACAGAGGCGTTGAGAAATCGATACTGTACAGCAGTTCAGCCGCCCTGGACATCCACTCCTGAGGCACTACCACAATTACGCGGTCAACAGCGGGGTGATTTCCGAAAAATCGCACAGAATGCGCCAGCAATGGCTCGCCTCCGAGCAGGCAAAACTGTTTTGGTTCTTCTCCGCCCATGCGGCTACCGGTTCCACCCGCAACAATTACACACGCTGTTTTCGTCAATGTTTTAGTCTCATTTAATGTTATAATCCCCATGAACTCGCAACCGCCACCGTCGTTTTTCCAGAGAAATCGCATCTGGCTTCAGCCGCTGGGCCACATCTGGGCCTCTCCCAATACAATGCTGGGAATATTACTTGGGCTTACCGGCCGCAACAGCTGGCAGATTCATCGGCGCACTCTCGAAGTTTTACTGAAAAGCGGCCCGGTTCCGGCAATTTGCAGACGCCTGAGGATTTCCGCTTTCACCCTTGGCGATTGCGTTTTATACACGGCGGTGCCATGCGAAAACCTGCGCAGTCACGAAGGCCGACATTCCGTGCAATACTGGATTTTAGGCCCGCTTTTTTTGCCGGCATACTTCATCCTTCTGGCGCTCCGCGGCTACCATCGACACCCGTTTGAGAAGGACGCGCGCCATTGGGAACAGAAGGAGTGCGGTAGCCTATACCATGATGCCTGTAAGTAACTAATCTGCCGGAAGTTTCACTTCCCCAAAAAAAAGTCCGGGCAGTCAAAAAAGACCCACCCGGACAACACAACTTGAATTTTTGGGGTTAAACCCTTATGATTGTTCTTTAGCTTCCGGATTAGCCGCAACCAATTCTTCTTCTTTGACTGGGGCATCCTCGTTGGCTGGATGAATCTTATCAGTTTCATCTTCACCCTTTGCAGGCGCTGGCGCGTCTGCTTCCGGCGCGCCGACGTCGCTGTCAGATTCAGCAGCAGGTGGAATCGCGTCTGCTGAAGGTGTTTCCGCGGTGTCATCCGCAGCTGCAAAATAATTCGCTTCGCCTTCTTCGTCGCCTGTTCCAACAACGTCGCGGTATTTCTTCTCCAGGCTTTCAATATCCACACCAAGGGTGCCAGACGGAACTTCAGCCTGTAGAGGCAATCCACTATCAACGCGGGCCTGAAGGCCTTCGGCAACGCTTTCGGCCATTTTCTGGCTGATCAGCTTTACGGCGCGAATAGCATCGTCATTGCCCGGAACTACCCAGTCAATGAGGTCAGGATCGCAATTAGTATCTACGATGGCGACAATTGGAATGCGGAGTTTCCGCGCTTCACGAACAGCGATGTCTTCTTTGTGGGGATCCACAATAAAGATAACGCCAGGAAGCTTGTCCATTTTCTTCACGCCGGCAAGATTCTTCTCCAGCGACATGCGTTCTTTGGTCAGCATGGACTGTTCTTTTTTCTTATAGTGCTGAATTGTGCCATCCTGCTCCATACGCTCGATTTCAAGCATGCGAAGCACCGAGCGGCGCACAGTGCGGAAGTTGGTCAGCATTCCGCCAAGCCAGCGGTTATTTACATAATACATATTACAGTCGCGAGCAGCTTCAAAAATGGATTCTTTGGCCTGCTTCTTCGTGCCGACGAACATAACGGTTTGACCGTCAGCCACGGCATCGCGAACAAATTTGCAAGCATCGCGCAGAAGCTTAAGCGTTTTCTTAAGATCAATAATATAGATCCCGTTACGCTCAGTATAGATATACTGCTTCATTTTCGGGTTCCACCGGCGGCTTTGGTGACCGAAGTGGACACCCGCCTCCAGCAGTTGTTTCATGGTGATGTTGACCATGGTGCTGCCTCCAGATTTGGTTAGTTTTCCTCCGCCTGCGTCATCTCGAGCCGCACCTGAATTTACTCCAGGCACCACGGCTGACGATCGGCAAACGTGTGAATTCGAGTCCGAGGAATCGTTGATGGCATTTAGGCATCAGTGCTACCATTATTCAAGCGATGCCGCCAAATCCAGCCATTTCAAACTGTTCTTTGGCTTAAGCAGTTGGCATTACGCTGAATTTTTCGTTCACCCTATGGAAAAGTCGGAATGTGAAAACGATTAACAACAAAGCACCGATGATACCCGGCGGTTTGCTTATCGCTTTTGAGGGGATCGACGGCAGCGGGAAAACGACCATGTCCCGCCGGACTGCGATTGCATTGAGACAGGCTGGGTATAACGCAGTCAATTTGCGCGAACCCACCGACGGCCCGCATGGCCGACGGCTGCGGGAAATAATGCTGTCCCCTGAAACGCGCGACCCCAAACTGGAGTTTGAACTGTTTCTGCTTGATCGGCAAGACGATGTGCGGGAAAATATACAACCTGTTCTGGATGTCGGCGGAATCGTTTGTATCGACCGCTATTATATTTCGTCCATGGCTTACCAAGGGGCACTCGGGCTTGACCCACAGATTATCCGAGCGGAAAATGAAAAATTTGCTCCGGCTCCTCATCTTATCCTATTGTACAAATTATGCGTAGATACTGCACTAAAAAGAATTGGCAGTTCCAGACCTGACGGGGCCAACGAGTTTGAAAAGCACGATTACCTTAAAATGGTAGATCGTGAGTTTGCGCGAATGGATTTTTCGCAGATGATCGAGGTAGATGCCATGCAGAATCAGGATGCCGTGTTTAGCCAAACATGGGAAATTGTGAACGCCAATTTAAGCAGTCATCATGCCAACAACAAATAATTTTCATCTAGTGTACGTTTTCTCTTGCTTAGGTATTGTGGAATTCGGCAACCGGTACTTTTAATTATTGAAGTGAAACAAGAGGTTAGGAGCTCTCACACATGAAAAAACTTATCACCGTCAGCCTGCTGGCTGCACTATGCGTACCCTTTTCCGGGTGCGACACAACAACGGCAAATGCACCGGGCAACACAACACTAGGCGGCGCTGCTCTTGGCGGCCTTGCCGGTGCTGGCATCGGCGCAGCCACTAATGGTGGAACTGGCGCTGTAGTCGGCGGCCTTCTCGGCGCAGGCGCTGGTGGCCTTGTTGGCAACCAGATGGAGCGCAACCGTAATGCGGCCGCTTACAACCAGCAGTATGCTGCCCCGGCACCAGCTCAATATGGCGCCCCAGCACCAGCTTATCAGTCAGCCCCATCATATTCGGCACCTGCATCTACGGGTGGCTCTTCTGCCGGATATGGCGCACCAGCTCCAGGCTTTGGCGCTCCGCCGCCAACCAGCTACTAATTCAGCTAGCATTTCCCTCTCAAATCTCCCTGTCCAACTAGACAGGGAGATTTTTTTTGGGGACTAACTCATGAAGTCTCAGCAGCTTTTTTCTCAAGAAGTCGCTTTTCCACGCGGATAACATCTTCCGGCGTATCCACTCCCACTGCGGAAGAATCCGTAAGCACCATCCGAATTTTAATACCGGCTTCCAGCAGGCGTAATTGCTCGAGTTTCTCCGCCAGTTCGTATTTAGAGGGTGGTAGCCGCACGAACGCCTCCAGCGCCGGTCTGCGGTAAACGTATAGCCCTACATGTTTTAATGGTGCATCGGCGGCTTGTTGCTCATCTGGTGACAACCTGGTCATATCCGGAATGGGCGCACGACTAAAATACATGGCATAGCCTTGATGGTCGGTCACTACTTTCACCATGTGCGGCTCTGTGTAATCCTCCCCATCACGAAAATAAGTCATAGCTGAAACGACCCCAGCAGCAGCGTCATTCTGAAGCGCCGCCACACAAGCATCGACCGTTAACGGATCCAGCAGCGGCTCATCGCCCTGTATGTTAACAATGATCCCATGTTGGCAGCCGGCAACTGCCTCAGCTATTCTGTCGCTTCCACTGGGACAGTCTGGAGAGGTCATTACTGCGCGCGCGCCAAAATGGAGACATTCGTTAAGTACCCGGTCATCGTCAGTCGCCACAACGATTTCGTCCAGGGTAGAGCAGCCCTGTGCCGCTTCCCAGACCCAACGTATCAGGGACTTTCCGGCGATTTCTACTAATGGTTTTCCTGGCAGGCGTGTGGAAGCGTAGCGAGCCGGAATTACTGCTATTACCTTGTCATTCATATTAAACCTTTAAATAAATCAGCATCTAAGGAAATCACTTGTGCCTTAGTGGTATAAATGCAGGGTTGTCGTCTACCCCGGTCTTTTAGCTCAAAATACAGATACCGGGTTATCTTAGCTCCCTTGCACACACAAACTTATAAAAGGAATTTCTATGACTGAAATGATGGATGTTGTTGACCAGAACGGAAACCGGCTGCGGATTACGCGCCAGGATTATGCTTCTCAGGTGATGGCTGCAGCACGTGAGAACTGGGGCAATATCCAGTTCTTTCGTCAGATTGCGCCCCAGTTGCTGAATGAAGGTTTTGTTGACGAAGCGCTTGAACTGGCTGAACGGGCCTGCGTGATAAGCGGAGGCCATATCCCTGACCTTTATTGGAAAGCCGCTGCACTGGCGGAGTCTGGTGAACTTGACCGTGCTGGAGACGTTTTTGCTGAAGTTCAGGAAGACGCCGCGTATCCAGCTGATCAGGCTCGTGCGGCCATGGGTCTTGCGCGAGTGCGCGCACGCCAGGGTCGTGAAGATGAGGCGGAAAAGCTGCTGGAATGGGCCGTCGTTACGGAGCCTGAAAATCCTCAATACCTGGTGCTTCTCTACGGCTTTTTTAACGAGCGAAACCAAGCGGACGATGGCCTTGAGCGCGTTAAAAAACTGGCATCAAAGCATAAATCCAAAGTGACCGGCCTACGTGCGCTTATGCAGATCGCGGCAAGCCGAAGCGAGATCACAGAAGCGCGACGCTATGCGGATGAAGCCTTTAAGCAGGCTAATGACATGGAAAAACAAAGTATCTTTGCAGAGATGTCATGGCATTATGGTCAAGCAAAAATGCCTGAGGAAATTGTCAAATTGCTCTACCCGCAGATAGATGAGGTGAAGCACCCGCTTGCGTTGATGAATTTGGTACAGGCTTACATCGATACAGATCGCCGTGAAAATGCGTTAAAACTGCTTCAGGCACTGGAAAAATCAGCACCGCCTGAACTTAAACCGATGGTTGATGCCAAATTAAAAGAGCTGACCGAGCCTGAAGCAGTCCCTGCTGCAGAGACTCCTTCCGAAGAATCAGAGCCGGAGCCTAGCACTGCAAATACGCCGCAATAAAGCGATTTAAGATCAATCACTAAGGGATAGTATCGGTTATGCGGATAGCGGTGTTTGGGTTGGGATATGTGGGTACAGTCTGTGGAACGTGCCTGGCCTATCACAAGCATCATGTTATCGGAGTCGATATCCAACGCGCAAAGGCTGATCTTATTAACAACGGGATAGCTCCTGTGGTGGAACCGGGCCTTCAGGAGCTACTCGCGGATGTGGTGACGTCGGGGCATTTTGAAGCTACGGTGAACAGTGCAGACGCGATGAAAGATGCCGAGGTTATTTTCCTTTGCGTTGGTACGCCGTCGCAGGCGGATGGGACTTTAAACATGGCGTTCCTTAAAACTGTCATTAAAGAGGTGGCGGCCAATCTGTGTGTCGCGGCAGAATTTCCGGTCATCGCTATCCGATCGACCGTGCCTCCGGGCACACTTGCTGCCTGTGAAAAGCTAATTTCAGAAGCGACCGGCGGCGTTGCGGGTGTGGACTTTGGCGTTGTCTTAAATCCGGAATTTCTTCGCGAAGGGTCCGCACTCGCCGATTTTGATACACCACCTTACACCGTTATTGGAACGGAACATCAGCGAGCGGCTGAGGTGATGAAAAAGCTCTATTCCCATGTGCAGGCGCCGTTCCTGGCGACTTCTATCGGGGCGGCTGAAATGATTAAATACGTTAACAACAGCTTTCATGCTCTTAAGATTACATTTGCCAACGAGATCGGATTGCTTTGCAAATCGTTCGGCATCGACAGCCACGAAGTAATGGATCTTGTGTGCAGAGACAAGCAGCTTAACATTTCTCCGACCTACTTAAAACCGGGCCTGGCGTATGGCGGATCTTGTCTGCCGAAAGATCTTGCGGCCTTAAATCATGCATCCCGGTCGCACGGTTTAACGACTCCGGTACTGGCCCACATCGCCGAAAGCAACTTCGAGCATTTGTCTCACGCCATACGTATGATTGACGAGGCAGGTAAACAGCATGTTGGAATTTTGGGGCTTAGCTTTAAAGCTCAAACAGACGATCTGCGCGAAAGTCCGGCAGTCGCAATCGTTCAAAATCTAATTCAACGTGGGTATCAAGTTAGAATATTCGATCCCAGTATAAACATCGCTCGTCTTATAGGTGCCAACCGAAAATTCATAGATTCTAGTATCGAGAATCTGCCGGATATGCTGGTGGCATCTCTGAAGGAGCTTTTGGATTTCGCGGAAACCGTTGTTGTGACGAACAACGATACGAGCTACAGCGACGTATTGAACCGCGTTACAGACCAACATATAATTATAGATATGACTCGTCTCCCTAATTGCCCGACCGTCTCAGGAGAGCGCTACCATGGCATCTGCTGGTAATGAGATTCCGCCAGGCCTGACGAATCAGCGGGTGCTTATCATTGTGGAAAATCTGCCTGTCCCGTTTGACCGACGCGTATGGCTGGAAGCTCTTGCCCTTCGCGATGCGGGTTGTACCGTTAGCGTTATATGCCCGAAAATGAAGTGCTTCACGCGCACCTTTGAAATCCTCGAAGGCATCCGCATTTATCGCCACCCTCTTCCGTGCGAAGGTTCACACAGGGCGATGGGCTTTTTAATGGAGTATTTAAGTGCGCTGTTTTTCGAGCTCGTCTTATCCTTATGGATCTATGTAAGGCATGGATTTGACATCATCCACGCCTGCAATCCGCCAGATACGATTTTTATTATTGGAATGCTGTTCAAGCCGTTTGGAGTAAAATTTCTGTTTGATCAGCACGACATTAATCCGGAACTCTACATTGCCAAGTATGGGCGAAAAGATTTTTACTATAAAGCCTTGTTGTTTTTAGAAAGAACGACTTACCGCATTGCCGACGTCGTCATATCCACTAACGAGAGCTACAAGGCAATTGCTTTGGAACGCGGCAATAAAAATCCCAATGATGTTTTCATTGTGAGAAGCGCTCCGGATACTTCCCAGTTTCATCCGGTTCGACCTGATCCAGCCCTGAAAAATGACAGAGAGCATCTTGTCGCCTACCTTGGAGTTATGGGTAAGCAGGAGGGGGTTGATCTTCTATTGGAGTCGATTCGCCATATTGTATTTGATAGGAAGCGGACTGATACTGCGTTTCTTATCATTGGTGGCGGACCCGAGCTTGACAACCTGCAGATTTTAGCAAAACGTCTTTTTCTGGACAACCATGTTACCTTCACCGGGCGCATACCTGATTCCGAACTTCTCACATGTCTGTCCACTGCGGATGTTTGTGTGAACCCTGATCGAGTTAACGAAATGAACGACAAAAGCACGATGAACAAAATTATGGAATACATGGCTGTCAGAAAACCCATAGTGCAGTTTGATATGACCGAAGGACGGTATTCCGCCGGTGATGCTTCGGTTTATGCGAAACCCAATGATCCAGTGGATTTTGCTGAGCACATTATTAAGCTTCTGGATGATCCCGAAGCCCGCGCTCGTATGGGAGCCTTTGGGCTTGCTCGCCTTCAAAATCACCTCGACTGGAAGTTCTCCCGGCAGGCTCTCTGGACAGCCTATTCTCATCTGGTCGAAGCTGACGCATCTTTCGCACCCACGGAAAAGCCGGTCTGAATTGCAATGGCACTGGTACTTTGCGCGTCTACGGCAGATGTCTCCTCGTGAGGTAGCATGGCGAGCGGTTCAGTTACTGCGCTCTCGCGCCCGATCAACTTCTTCAATAAAATCCGTTTTGCCGTATAGGGCTGCGGAACTTCGAAATGACTTACCTGCTCTCACACGGGCATGGCCCATTTCCTATTTTTCCGTGTCGTTCCTTTGGGACGGAAATGATATTGCCTGGCAGGGCAGCGCACACAACGACCGGCTCGCCACTGTTCATTGGAGCAGAATCAATTATCGCGATACAGCCGCAATTGGTGATCCCAAGCAGATTTGGGAACTGAATCGTCATCAGTTTCTTCGGCATTGGATTTTAAGCACAGACATCAGCATTCAGGAACGGGTAGACGCTGTCAGCCATCTTCTGCTCCAGTGGATCGAGAAAAACCCGTATGGTCGCGGCATGAACTGGACCAGTTCCCTGGAGCTTGCTCTTAGACTCATGGCATGGGAGTCGTGTTTGACATCTTTAGGAAAAAACAACTTTGATCCCCAGGTTATAGAGGTTGTTGAGGCATCTGTTGTGGAACACTGCCTCCACCTGCGACAGCAGCCGTCCCTTTATTCCTCCGCAAACAATCACAGGGTGGGAGAACTTGTTGGTGAAATGGCCGCAGCTGCTATGTTTCCTGACCACAGTACCCTTTCCTCGGCGGCCAAAAAAGCATGGGCGCTGCTTCAAATTGAAGCCCGTCGACAGGTCACGCGAGATGGGATCTGCCGCGAACAGGCATACTATTATCATGCCTACACCATGTTGTATTTTAAACGAGCCGCTTCCTATGCTAAGTCACTATTTCTCGCAGTGCCGCCGTGTTTTACTGACCTGACACAGAAGATGCAGGATGCTTTGGATGCCGTTACCGACGAGCAAGGCAACTGGTTCGAAATCGGCGACAGGGACGATGGCGATCTTCACGCCCTTCAGCCGCTCCAGGAAGAGCCGCAGTCAGTTTCTGTCCCCGCCCGAATTGGATTTTTTCATTACCAGGATGGTGGCTACGCCGTCTGGAAAACGCCCGCGTTCCATCTGCTCTTCCGGTGCGGCCAGTTTGGCTATCCATCTATCGCGGCCCATGCCCACTGCGACCAGCTTTCCGTGCTTTTAAAGATGAACAATAAGGATATATTAACGGATAGCGGCACGGGAAGCTACCACGAAAACGAAACCTGGAGACGTTATTTTCGGGGAACTACAGCCCACAACACCATACGGGTGAACGATGAAGATCAGGCCGAATATGGCGGCCCCTTTCTCTGGAACACTGCGCCCGCAGGCGTCATTTCGGAAGCCCTTCCTGCAAAGGTCATCGGATCAACGAATGCCTGGATTTGCAGATTATACCCGGTCACGCATCAGCGATCCATAGAATTTGATCCCGAGAACATAGATTTTCTGCGCGTTCACGATAACCTTATGCCGGAAAGCCACGCAGACCACTCACGAAAGTATGAATTAATCTGGAATTTCGGCCTCGGAATAACCGTTCATTCAGATGAAACCAACAGCAACATACAAAAACCTTCCGACGTCTTTTACCTCACTATTATTTTGGAACATGAGCCAATTCTGCGGATGACGATTTCTCTCAGCGATCTTTCCTGGTGCGCCATCCATCATGGGGATGAGTCATTACCGGCTGGATTTTACAGCAGAAAGCTTGGGGAAAGAATTCCCATTACTCAAGTTCGCATTACCGGTAATTCCCCGGCATGGCGCGCGTCGACGTTTTTTTCCAGAATAGAGACAGCCTGATGTGTGGCATAGTTGGGGTTCTCTCTGCCGGCGCCGGCCACCGCGACCCATCTTTGATTACCCGCATGACCGACCAACTCATCCATCGCGGGCCTGACGACAGCGGCTTTTTTTCATCAGGTCCTGCCGCCCTGGGTTTTCGTCGCCTTTCGATTATCGATCTGCCCGCAGGACACCAGCCAATGGTTTCTCAGGACGGGCGCTTCGCCATGGTTTTTAACGGCGAGATATATAACTTTCAGGAAATTAGGAGTGAGCTCCAACAGGATCATCAGCGCCATTTTCTCACTCGATCCGATACGGAAGTTGCTCTACAGGCATTTGAATTATGGGGTGCCGAAAGCTTTGCGCGATTTAATGGTATGTTCGCCATTGCCATCTGGGACAACCACCGCCACCGCCTGACCCTCGCCCGCGATCGCGCCGGGAAAAAGCCGCTTTACACCTATTCCACCGCTTCTGCCTTTCTCTTCGCCTCTGAGATAAAGGCGTTGTGCGCTCATCCCCTCTTCATGGCGCAGCCTGATCTGTCGCGCATTGCAAGCAGCATGGCTTACAGATATGTACCCGGCCACGAAACGCTTTTTAAAAACGTCAACGCACTGCCCGCTGGACACTGGGTTTCACTGGACGTCGATTCTGGATACCAAATAGATCCGCAGCCGTTTTGGACGAATCCGGCGTGCACCACGAACGGTTCCCGCCCCAGACAAATTTCTCCCGCCACAGCCGCAGCAAACCTTCGCGAAAAACTGACGGCCTCCATTCGCAGGCGAATGGTTGCCGATGTTCCCGTGGGCGCATTCCTATCAGGAGGTCTCGATTCTTCCCTGATAGTCGCGTTAATGGCCGGCGAAGGCGCACAGCAGATCAACACGTTTTCCATCGGTTTCGACACCGGATTTTCCGAACACACCTATGCTCGATCCGTAGCTGATCACTTCAAAACCACTCACCATGAAACCATAGTCAACGCCGCCGATCTGCTTAAAGAAATTCCGCAGGTTCTCTGGCATCGGGAAAGTCCCATCAGCGAGGCGTCGGACATACCCCTTTATATGCTTTCCCGCGAAGCCCGCCGCCATGTCACCGTTGTGCTGAGCGGCGAAGGCAGCGATGAACTTTTTGGCGGTTACCCCAAATATCTGGCGGAACATTACCTGTCGCGTGTTCCGGCCTGGCTCCTGCGCTGCCTGATTCCCGTAGTATCAAAACTTATGAAAACGGGCCATGGAGCAAGCTCTCCGGCCACTCTTGCAATCGCCAGTATGAATGAAAAAGATCCGTTCGATTCCATGGCACGATGGTTTGGAGCTTTCGGTCCACAGGAACAGCGAAAGCTTTTCCAGCCGCCTCTGGCTTCGCATTTACCAGGCATCCATACGTTCGCCCGACACCTCCATGGTCAATGCCCGGGCACGTCCCGGCTCACAATGATGCAGTTGCAGGATTTCGCCCATTGGCTGCCCGCCAACTTACTCTTGCGTGGCGATCGAGTAACCATGGCCCATTCCCTCGAACTTCGCTGTCCATTTCTCGACCCAGACCTAATCGATTTTGCTTTCGTCAACTTGCCCGACCACATGAAGATCCGTAATGGCCAGGGCAAGTGGCTTGTGCGGAAGATGGCCCGCGACCTTCTGCCCCGCGAGATAATCGCCCGAAGAAAATGGGGCTTTAAAGTTCCCACTGCGGAATGGTTCCGAGGTCCTCTCCAACCCGTTTTAAAGGAAATTCTGCTCTCCCCGCGGGCCACAGGCCGAGGCTACTTTCACACCCACGAAGTCCAGCGACTGATGACCGAACACATCCGCCATGGCGCCAACCATTCCAAACAGCTCTGGTACCTGCTTCAGATGGAACTGTGGCACCTGATGTTTATTGACGGGCAACTTAACCCATCGGACAGCTTGTTGACTATCTGACCGTAAGATAAGCCGCCCACGCGACGTCAGATTATAGCGATTGATGCCATAAGCCGGAAGTTTAATTTTGTTGTCAAATTTAGCAGGTATACGGATCGGCACCGACGTGTCACAATTTGGTGGTATCACCACTCCCGGCAGCAGCGAGCGCCGCGTTATAAATCTCCATTACCGGCACCCTGCGCTCTTTTGACAACAAACGACAATCTTCGTACTCTGGCGAACTCCGTAATACCTTATCTCCCCAAAGCCCCAGCTTCACCTTCACCGGACCAAAACCTGTCTCTACGCTTACTACCCGGCGCTTCAGGCTTAGGCGCTCGCAAGGCAAAAGTTTTATTCCGAACGTCGTTGTTTCCCGAAATATGATTTCCAGCAAATCATCAATTCGTTGCTGGTCAGCAAGCACCTGCAGACTGACGGCTGGACGATTTTTTTTCATCTGAACCGGGACAAAGTGGCAATCCAGCGCGCCGGCCGTGATCAGCGACTCCATGGCGGCACCCAAAAGTTCCGCGGGCATATCATCAATTTCGGCGGTAATAAGTGTTAGATTCTCTCTTAAGACCGGCAGGTTCGCTCCCGCGACACCAGCGTCGGCGGACCGAGTCTTTCCCAGCAGGATTCTCAGATAATTGGTATGGTCCGGATACTCGCGAGTCCCAGCTCCGTAGGCCACTTTGTCGATCATAAAATTTTCCAGGGGACCAAAACCCTCCGCAATAGAAGTGAGAATTGCGGCACCAGTAGGCGTTGTTAACTCGCCGGTCACCGGACCGGTACATATCGGAACGCCTGCCAGCAGTCGGGCCGTTGCAGGTGCGGGAATAGGCATTTCTCCATGAGCTACGCGAATCGTTCCGCTGCCAACCGCAATGGTAGACGCAAGCACCCTAGTGATCCCCAGGCGTTCGAGGCACCACATGGCGCCAACGATGTCCACTATTGCGTCCACTGCTCCCACTTCATGAAAATGTACGGCCTCAATGGTCGTCTCATGTACGGCAGCTTCTTCCACGGCAATTCGTTTAAATGCCGCAACAGCCTGCTGCTTGACCGTCTCTGAAAAGTTGCTTTCTTCAATAATTTTTTTGATGTCGGAATAGCCGCGATGCGAATGGCTGTGCTCTGCTTGGGCCGGATGATCATGATCATGGACGTCATGCACATGATCATGATGATGACGGTCATCATGACTGTGGCCATGCTTTAATTCGACAACTGCGGCGGGCTCGTGTATATGCAGGGTTTCCTGATTGTGATCGTGAGAATGTCCATGGTCGTGGGAGTGACTGTGCGAATGCTCATGGTGGTGATCATGAGAATGTCCATGGTCGTGCGAATGGTCATGATTGTGCGAATGGCTATGGCCAATCAACTTAACCTGCACCTGCGTGCCGCCAATTCCGCATCGTTGCACATGGGTGCAGCTAATCTCATAGCCGTCAATCGGCAAGCCTGTTAGCGCCGATTTTAATTCCTCAAAAGGAACTCCAGCATCGACCATTGCTCCAAGTATCATATCACCGCTAATGCCGCTGAAACAGTCAAAATACGCTACCGTCATTCTTTTCACGTCCTATTGTTTCTGGTGACTAAAACCTAAAATTTTAACTCAACCGGCCTACATTGTCCAGTGCATCGCTTCTGTTCATCAACGCTTTATTTACTCGCGCGTCTGCCCCACCTTATTTATCATATGAGCCAGTAACGCGCCGCCAAATCCGTTATCAATATTTACGACACCAATACCACCGCTGCACGCATTCAACATCCCCAGCAGCGCCGCCATACCCTTCATGCTGGCACCATATCCAACGCTCGTCGGCACCGCTACCACTGGAGCTCTCACCATCCCTCCAACCACACTGGTTAGCGCAGCCTCCATCCCGGCGATGGTAATTACCACCGAGGCGCGGCCCAATACATCAGCGACCGAAAGAAGCCGGTGCAAGCCCGCCACGCCTACATCGTACAGCCGATCCACCGAGTCACCCCATATCTCCAGGCATCGGGCGGCCTCCTCAGCCACAGGGATGTCAGTAGTGCCGGCGGTTACGACGGCAACCCTGCCAAATCCCGGGCTCGGCGCTTCGTTTACCTTGTATAGCAAACGTGCTACTGGATCGTAGGAAAAGCCCGGTAAGCCACCCAATATACCGTCAGCCACTTGCTGCACAACCCGGGTACAAATGACGTTTTGCCTACAGCCGTCAAGGCGCAGCGCAATCTCAACAATCTGCTCAGGAGTTTTACCTTGGCAAAACACTGCCTCGCTCACTCCCCTGCGGCGCCTTCGATCTGTATCCAGCTTTGTGTGGCCAAGATCAATATATCCGAAGGGCTTTTCACCTGCCACCAGTTCCACGGCATCGACAGGAGACAACTCCCCAGCTGCGACCGATTGCAGCAGCATCTTTAAACTTTCTTTATCCATCAGGCACCGACTTCGCTTACTTGTTCCACCAATGTCAATTCCAGTCGCATTGATTTATTGACTCTGAGTTCGAGAATGGGTGATGCCAGATCGAACTGGAAACACTTGCAAAAATTTTAGAAAGCTCAGAAATCCATAACCAGTTGAGGTTATGTCGAAAGGGTATTAGTATGCAGAGTGAAATGTCAGTATTGTACGTCCTAATGGCGGTAATTATATTTCTCGCGCTGATGGCGGCGATCGGAGCCTGGGCGCGCGGCGGTGGGCTTAAGCGGGAAGATGCCGAGAGCTTATTTAACGAATCCCGGGAACGGCACCGCGAAGAAATTGCTCAGCTTCAGAAGGTGGTCGATGAGGCGCGGGTTGCGGCTGAACAGGCTCAGATCAATGCGCAACAGGCGCAGACTCGGGCTGCCGAGGTCCAAGAAAATTCTGCAAATGCTCTTGCCTCAAAGCTTCAGGACATTGACGCTCATGTAAACCAAACCCGCAGCGACCTGGAATCAGCGGTTTCGAGAACAGCGGAAGAGAACCATAAGGCTTTTTCAGGCCAACTCAACTTGGTAACCCAAAAAATGGGTGAATCTGAGTTGCGCATGAACGAAAATGTAAACACGCTAAACGAGGCTATGCACGGACTCCATGAACAGGTTGGTCATGCAGGCGAGCAAATGAAAAATGCCCTGATGGAAATTGCCCGCCAGCAGCAGGATCAAAAGGCACAAGGCACAATACAGATGTGCGAAGCACTTATCACCAGCCTTGGAACTCTGAAAACCAGCATCGCAAGTCAGCTGACGCTAAACGCCTATGATGAAACACCAAAGCAAATGGTGGACGCGGACCTGTTAGGCAACATCGGGCACCCGGATCAGATAGACGAGGCCGAACAGTCCAATATATCTGACGATGCTGACGACAGTGATGCAACTGAATCCACGACTGCCAGTGACGATGATACGGGAAATGACATCCAGCAGGAATCAGATTCAACACCTCAAGCTGACACATCCAGTTGGGGCGACGCTATGCACTTGCCTCCCAACGATGAAGCAACGAACAAGAATACGCTAAAAGACAACAGCAGTGACAATGGCGACGAGAACGTCGACAACGAATATGACCGCAATCCGCCTCCCATTTATTAAAAACTAAAAAAAAGGACCGGATTCAGAAACTGAATCCGGTCCAGACATTTAGTTCTAGTCGTTACTTTTAAAGAATTTTTTAATGGCATAACCGGTCGCCTGCCGATTCACATCAAATATGCTCTCCGTAAGTGGGATGCCTTTCGGGCAGACGCGGATGCAATTACCGGCCTTACCGCAACCCTGCACGCCGCCTTCTTCAAGCATCTCTTCAAGCCGACTGCTGGCGTGCATCTTTCCTGTCGGATGTGCATTATATAAACGAACTTGCGATATTGCTGCAGGGCCTATGAAATCGCTATGATCATTTACTTGAGGGCACGCTTCAAGACAGCAACCACAGGTCATGCAGGTCTGGAGCGTATACATTTTCGCACGCTCCTCCTCAGCCATGCGGGGACCCTCACCCAAGTCGTATGTCCCGTCAATCGGAACCCACGCCTTAACCCGCTTGAGATCCTCAAACATCGAACTGCGGTCTACAACAAGATCGCGCACGATCGGAAATTTCTTAAATGGTTCAAGCACGATCGGATCCGGCAGTTTATCGACCAAGGCGCTACAGGCCTGTCGCGGTTGCCCATTGATGTTCATGGAACATGACCCGCATACTTCTTCCAGACAGGCGGCATCCCATGCAACCGGGGGAGATTTTTCTCCCTCAGTCGTGTAGGGATTTCCACGCAATTCCATCAGCACCGAAATAACGTTCATTTTCGGGCGGTACGGGATGGAATATTCTTCCCAGAATGGCTCAGCGGTTGTGTCCAGCTGACGCAAAATGCGAATATTAATTGTTTTACGGCCTGAATCGGCCGTAGCGGATGGATTAGGTAAGGCGGCAGTAGTCATATCAATTTCAATCTATAACTTGATATTGCGTTCATTCGTCAATGAGCTTCATGGAACCATAGCTACTCAAGAAATTATTATAAAAATCTCGTGAAAATCTTTTCAAAAATACTATGCGCCGTTTTCGGCGCACCGTTTGTCCTGATAATGTTATGCATGTCGGCAATCCGGCGCCTGATCCGCGGCCCTTATTTCCAACATCCGGAAATCCTGTTCGAGTATTCGCAAGTAACCTGGGACGAAGTATGGCAACGTCCTCAACAGTACGCATGGCTTGTCTCGGAGCAGCTCCCGGCTGTTTACTGTTGTCCGGTACAGCTTCACAACCTCTTGTTTCTTCGCGGGAAATGGAAGCCTGTCCGCCTTATTGAAGATGGCGAGCGCATGCTTCTCGTTCTCTCCCCTCTCATTTTTAGCGGGCATTTTAAATTTCGACTCATTCATGATTTTAATTGTTGGATCACAACCTGTCATCTGAAGTTAGCGGTTAAATCTGGAGGGCAAATCAGGACAATCGCAAATACCCCCTTCGCTCTGCCGGTGATAAAGGGCTGGTTTTTCCCCTCCGGCTCACGATCAGAGTCTTTAAAACGTCTAGTATACGATGTTATAGACGATTTTACGGTTTTTGACTGGTCCCCCGCCTTTGGCAAAGCATTTGACGAGGAACTAACTGCCTTGTCAGATTCGGTAATTGCCGGAACAGACGTGTTGGCCCAGCGCCGCAACGCGACCTTTATCCCGTGCGGAGTCGACTTCCAGTTGTTTT
This sequence comes from Candidatus Sumerlaeales bacterium, assembly GCA_038243585.1. Taxonomy (GTDB): domain Bacteria; phylum Sumerlaeota; class Sumerlaeia; order Sumerlaeales; family Sumerlaeaceae; genus JAKFFN01. Next base: position 17,296 of record JBBSQY010000010.1, read on the forward strand.
CGACTCCGCAGATTGCTCCTCTGGATCTCCAGCGGTTGCCCGAGCCTATCATTGGATATTTCGGCACAATCAGCGAACGTATTGATCTTGAGATAATCGCACAACTTGCTGATCATTTCCATCAAGGCAGCATTGTACTTATAGGTCCGGTTCACCTGCCGTCTCACTCGCTGCCCCAGGGCTCCAACATTCATTATATGGGACTGCGACGTCATGCAGAACTACCAGCTTGCGCCCAGGCTTTTGACGTTGGGCTTATTCCCTTCAGAATAACGACTGCGACAGTTAAGCTCAACCCGGTTAAAACTCTCGAATATCTTGCCGCCGGATTGCCGGTCGTGGCGACCCGCCTTCCCGACCTCGAAAAGTTTTATTCCAGTATCGTTTATATCGCAGACTCCCCTGCAGCGTTTGTTCGAGAAGTCGAACGTGTGTTGGCAAACCCTGATCCTCAAAGAACCGCGACAGGTGTTGACGTTGCCCGCGCCGCCTCGTGGGAAAGCATGGTGGAACAAATTAACAATGCGATGCAAATCCGCCCTCCGCGACAGCCAGCCGCGCCTGAGCCGTGCCTTCCATGAAAATTTTCATTGATGCCCGCTACCTGCGTTCCGCTTTTAGCGGAATTGCCACCTACTCTGAACTGCTGTTGACCGCCATGGGCCGCCTCGACCAGCACAATAGCTACACGATTCTCACCCACTCTTCTTACCGAGGCGATCTTGACCTGCCTTCAAATTTCACCGTCATTGAGGATGATGCGCGCCCTGTTTCGCTGCGCACGCTGTTCACTCTCCAGAATTTAGTCCAGCTTTACGAACCAGACATATTTCATTCTTTGATGCCTTTGTGGCCTCTGGCGCTACGAAAAAACTATCACACTGTTGCCACTATTTTTGACCTTCAGCCCATTCTGGACCCGTATTTCACCTCCGGGCGCGGAGCGATAAAACGCCGCGCCTACGACATCTTTTATTATTTTGCCTATCGCCAATGTTTCACCTTGGCGGATTATCTCATCGCCATTTCCTACGCCACCAAACGCGACGTGGCGAGGTGCTTCCCTGCTGCGGCGGAAAACCTGTTAGTCGTTCATCCGGGGTACGACGCCGAAGTTACGGAACCCCCGACAGATGAACAGCTTGCTTTGATAACGGAAAAATTTGATCTTCCGCAGCGTTACATCTTGTACCTGGGCAGTACCAGGCCAAACAAGAACCTGACGCGAATGCTCGACGCTTACGAAGAATTTCTGCGTCGTCACCCAGACGACAAAGACCTGCGGTGGGTGATGGTGTTGAAGCCTGACAGATTCTTCGACCCGTTTTTTGCCGCTGTTCGTAAAAAAGGCCTACTTCGACAGGTTCAGATTCTTGAACAGGTAACAGAACTTGAAAAGCGGATACTTTACCACAACGCAAAGTTGCTTTACTTCCCTACAATGTTCGAAGGTTTTGGCCTGCCCGTGCTGGAGGCTCAGGGCAACGGTCTGCCCGTCCTCGTCTCAACGCACTCTGCCCTTCCGGAGGTTGCAGGCAAAGCTGCCGTTTTCGTGGATGCGGAAGACGTCACATCTATTGCGGACGGTCTGGAAACAGCTCTGTACGACACGGCGGTACGAGCGGAGATAATCAATCTCGGCTACGAAAACATTAAACGATTTTCCTGGGATGCTGCCGCGCAAGAAACAATAAACATGTATGAGCACCTGCTAAAGTGAAGTTCCCTCTCAATGTTTACGACCTCGCATATTTGACCATTCTGCCTCCCGCCGCGGCCATGGTTGGCTACAAAATGGTACGCCATGGGAAATATCGAGAAAGCGCACCCGCACTGATTGGTTTAGGTTTGGCAAATGAAGATCCGGCGCCGTGGCAGAACGGTAGTGTATGGGTTCATGCTGTCAGCGTGGGAGAAGTCATTGCCGCTCGAGCCATGCTGCCTCTACTGCGCGAAAGGTTTGCTCCGCTTCCAATCCTTCTGACCACCCATACAGAAACAGGCCAGGCAGCAGCGCGCGCGCTGCCAGACGGAATGGCCGATGCCGTTCGCTACTACCCCCTTGATTTGTCATGGATCATGCGAAAATACGTGAAGCTTTATAAACCGAAGGTTTTCATTCCCATGGAGACGGAACTTTGGCCAAATGCCCTGGACATCATCGCGGAATCCGGAGCAAAAATTTTTACATTAAATGGGAAAATTTCAGAAAAATCGTTTCGCAGCTACAAAAAATTAAAGGGTATTATCCAGCGGCCTCTCTCACGGATCACCGCATTTTGTGTGCAGACTGACGCTGACCGCGATCGCGTGGCGGACCTGCTGGGCTCTGACAAAAATGTCCACGTTACAGGGAACTGCAAATTTGACGTTGAAATTCCGATTCTTGACTATGACGCAAAGGCTGCATTGGCGGGTGAACTTAAACTGCCGTGGCCGACTCGTTTGATCGTCGCCGGAAGCACTCATCCCGGCGAAGAGAACATAATACTGGACGCTTTTGACGCCGTGCGGAAGAATTTCCCCGAGGCGCATATCGCCTTGGTGCCCCGCCATCCAGAGCGGTTTCAGGAGGTTTGGACGCTGCTGAAAAATCGCGGCGTTTCTGCTCGGCGCGTCTCGGACAACGCGACTTCCGGCGGAGCCGACCCTCACATCCACCTGATTGACTGCATGGGGGTGCTTACCAAGCTATACGGACTGGCGGAAGTCGCCATTGTAGCGGGCAGCTTCGTTAATGGCATAGGAGGACATAACATTCTTGAACCAGCGGCTCACGGTGTGCCCGTCATCTACGGTCCCGATATGAAAGGCCAGCGCGATATGGCCCGCATCCTGTCACCCGACAATGGCGGGACGATTGCCACACCAGCCTCACTTGGCGCGGCAATAAATCATCTTCTTGGAAATCCGTCAATAGCCCTGGAAAATGGAACACGCGGTCGAAACGCATACGAAGCGAATCGGGGCTCCGCATCTAGAAATATGAAAATTATAAACAAGTATTGCGAGGAAATTTAACATGATAACCATACTTCGCATGGCGGGTCGCTTTTTTAAAACATGGTTTCTTTCATCGCCCGCCCATGACGCTTTTATAGCAGCCTCGACCTCCACCATCAAGGAAGAACCATCAGTACCAGAAGGCGAGCCTGAATCCGTCCGATCGATTGCCGAGAACATTGATGATGATGCTACTATGGCCATAGACGAATCCACCGGTCAGGAACGTCGCCGCAACCGGGTGCCATCGGAGAGCCGGGCCATAGACTCATCTACCTTCAGCAATCTTGTAAAAGAACCGGAAGCCGATAACGAACGCATGAGCCGCGTGCGAAAATTTGATGATGAAACCGGCGGGTAGTAATGGTTGAGATGGCATTCGCAAAATAAGGACCGACTTTTCGTCCTCTGAACAGATTCCGAGTTAAACAATACAAAACTATAAGAAATAGCTAACAAAGCATCAGCAATTTAAGAGCCCTCAACAAGCTCGCGGAAGCGGGGTGAAAATCCCCCACGGCACACGCCGCTGTAACCGGTGACGATGTTCGCATAATAAAAATCCACTGGCCCATCAAGGCCGGGAAGGAAGCGAACAAAGGACGACCCGGAAGTCAGAAGACGGAACTGCTCGATGCTCCCATATCAAAGGCTTCTCCGTGTGGAGAGAAGCGAAGGGTTCAAAAGATGAAACGTAGCATTTTGCAGACGATTTCTTTAAAGAATTCGTTTGGTCGCGTTGCTATGGCTGCGGCATTCAATATTACAATTTTCGCCGCGGTCGCCCAGACATTTCCGGACTCCGTGAAGGCTTTCGTACCGGGAGCCAATTCCGGACACGGACAAGCCTTTTATCCGGCGAACGTACTTGGTCCGCCACGCGGCACATCGAATCCCCAGGTTCCAACCTTTTCCCAAGCTGACCTGCTTTCCCTCGGCACGGGTGGTGCCATTACGCTGGAGTTTTCCAGCAGCCGCATAATTGATAAACCCGGTCCCGATTTTACGGTATTTGAAAACCCGGTGCAACCCTCTGGGCACCCGGAGCAGACCTATGCCGACACCGCCATTGTAGCGGTTTCAGATGATGGCATTGCATGGCACACCTTCCCTTTTGACATGGTCAGTTCTGCTCCAAACAAGATAGCACTAAAAAGCAATTACGTTGGCTTCGCCGGAGTGCAACCGAGTCTCAGTTCACCAGAAAACGGCGTTTCACCTTTTGATCCGGCAGTAAGCGGCGGCGACCAGTTCGATCTGGCTGATTTAGGTCTGCCCCACGTTCGTTTTATCCGGATTACCGATTCGGGCGATGCTCGTCATTTACCCGCTTTTGATTTGCATGGTGACATCGTATATGACTACGGCAACGTTCTTGATCCCGACCCAACAGAACCTGAAAATGGAATAGCCGCAGGGTTTGATCTTGATGCCGTCGCCGGGATAAACACAGAGCCGTGGTCGCCTAACTCCGGGGTCCCGCACTGGTTTTTGTATGACTAGGGCGCCCAGTTATATACGCGCTTTTACCCTCATTGAGCTTCTCATTGTTGTCGCAATTATTGCCGTACTCGCCGTGATTGCAGTGCCTAACTTTTTAATGGCGCAGCGCCGCGCAAATCAGGCGCGCTGCGCTACGAATCTAAAAGCCATCGCAGTGGCCCTTCAGACCTATAAAGTCGACATGAACAAATATCCACTCGCCGACGGAATCGCAGGCGAGGAGGAAAGCATGGCTGAGACCTTAATCGGAATGGGCCCAGCAGCCAACGGAAGCTGGGACGGTGTGCCGCGCATCCTGGTGCGTCTCGGTTACCTTGGATCTTCGACATACCTGTTTTGCCCTGAGTTCCGCAATCGCTTTCGCGGCGATCGGATGCAAAAATTTCGCTATGCTTACAACAACAGCGCCGCCGACACCGGTGGAACAACCGGCGGAACCCATGACGTGGATCGCGACTCCGGTGACATTTGGTTCTGTCGATGCCTGTGGGTACCGGTAAAATATAGCTTCAAACCCGGCAGCAAAGACGTAAGTTTTCCCCACGGAGAGGACCGCACTTTGGAAAACGTTCTCTATTCCGACAGCCGAGTAACTCCCCGAGACGGACTTGACGACTACGAACAAGCCTATAATTTAAATTAAAATGCGACCGAGACAAATCACTGAACTGGCATAAAACCGTTTACTTTCCAGCCCATCATATGAAAACAGATTCAATCACTTAAACAGCAGCCGCTATCCTAATCCCAAACCGAACAAGGATACTAACCATGTCGCGTCCTTCGAATCTCCAGCAATCACGAACTTTTCCAGGATTGTTAACCGTTTCTGTTCTCACTATTGCGATTTGCTTGTCGGCGATTGGGCGCACCACAATGGCCGCCACCACCGCAGTTAATCTTCGCTGCGAGTTGCGCGAGAACCCCGTCGGCGTTGACAGTCTTAGCCCGCGTCTTAACTGGCAAATCGCTTCCAACCTCGCCGACAATCCCGCCGGCCAATCCGCCTATCAGATTCTCGTCGCCACCAGGCAGGAGCTCCTCGCTCCTGAAAAGGCCGACCTTTGGGATAGCCAACGCCTAGAATCCAGCAGTACGCTTCAGATCCCTTACGAAGGCAAGCCGCTCAAGTCCAATCAGCAGGTTTGGTGGACGGTGCGCACATGGGACATTGACGACGCGCCATCACCGTGGGCAGCGCCTGCCCAATGGACAATGGGACTTCTCTCTCCCTCGGACTGGCAAGGCCAATGGATCGGCACTACACCCGCAGGTGGTGAAACAAAGCGGCCGATAGAACAGGCTATGTGGATATGGTCGTCTGAAGCCCAGGATGCTTTGGATGAAGGAACCACCGCTGGTAAGCCCGCCTCAAGTGCCGTACGATATTTCAGGCTGCAATTTACGCCGCCTGCCAACGCAGATGTGGCAAAGGCCCGCATTTACATGGTCGCCGACAACAAGTCACAAATTTACCTTAATGGGCAACATCTCGGCAATCACGACGACTGGAGTGTGTTGAAAACACTGGAGACGGGAAATCTCATAAAGGCCGGCGCTCCGAATTGGCTGAGCATCAAGGTAAGCAACTCCGGCTCAACAGCCAACTCCGCCGGGCTTGCCGCTGTCGTCCAAATCCCTGTAGCCGATGGAAGTATCTTCAGCGAGTTTACCAACGACAAATGGGAAACCAGCCGCGCGCCCGACTCTGAAGGCTGGCCGGCGGCCCTGGCAAATGAAACTACAGAGACCGCACAGTGGGCACCAGCACGCATCCTCGGCAAATGGGGCATGGTGCCCTGGCACAAAGTGCGCAGCGGAACTCACCCGATCCTGCCGATCCTGCGTAAAGAATTTGCACTTGATAGACCCATCCGCCGGGCTCTTACCCACGTCTCAGGCCTGGGCCATTATGTACTTTCCATCAACGGCAAAAAAGTTGGCGACCATTTTCTCGATCCGGCATGGTCGCAATACAAAAAAACCGTCTACTACAACACATTCGACGTAACGCCTTTCTTGAAGAATGATCTGAACGCCCTAGGAATCATGCTTGGCAAAGGGTTTTACAGCACGGCCGGAGATAGGCGAATCCATGGTTCATTTTCCGACCGCCCGCTTGCCCTCATGCTCCAGACAGACATTGAATTTGAAGACGGGACAACAACCAGGGTCGTCACAGACTCGTCCTGGAAATGGACCAGCGGCCCCCTCACCCATAACAGCATCCTCGGCGGGTCGGACTACGACGCCAGACTGAATCCAGAAGGTTGGGACAAGCCCGGCTTCGATGATTCCCATTGGCAATCGGCATTCAAAACGACCAACCCGGGAGGTGTCCTTAAAGCCGCGTTCGCTCCACCCATGCGACAATTCGAGAATTTCAAACCGGTCAGCATTGAAGAGCCTGAGCCGGGAAATTTCGTGTATGACTTCGGCCAGAATGCAAGTGCATCTCCCCGCTTGAAGATTATAGGCCCGGCTGGTTCGACCATTAAACTGACCTGGGCCGAGCAGCGGAAGGGACAGGATCCCAATTCAAATAACGGGAAAGGTGTCGTCGATCAATCCGGCATCGGGCACGGTTACGTAACCTACACCCTAAGGGGCGACAACCAGGAAGAGGAATGGTTCAGCGAACTCTTCTATACCGGATATCAGTATCTCGGACTAACTGGCGGCGTGCCTGCAGGCTATCCAAACCCTGATGGAAAACCTGTTGTGACAGAACTTACTTCTGTTCATGTCCGCACAGATCAGCCGATAGTCGGCGCCTTCGCCACATCTAATCAAATGTATAACCGCATTGATCAGATGGTGGATTGGGCCGTCCGCAGCAATCTCGGCCACGTGTTTACCGATTGCCCCACTCGCGAAAAACTGGGTTGGCTAGAAGTGCCGTGGCTCATGTGGGCATCCGTGGCGAGCCGCTACGACATTGGCGGTTACGGAGAGAAGATCGCCGGCGACATCCGCGACAGCCAGCTGACAAATGGTCAGATCCTTACAGTCGCGCCCAGCTATCCGGAATTCGGTGGCGGCTTCCACTATACACCAGAATGGGGTGCCGCGGGCGTTTTCGTTCCTTGGGATTTGTACGAATGGTACAATGACCGCCGAGCGCTGGAACAGAATTACGAGATGATGCGTGGCTTTGTGGATTATATGGCCGCAACATCCGACAATCTCATTGCCGCTCCCGGCCTGGGCGACTGGTATGACTACATACCGGGCGAGCAACCTGGCGCGGCAAAGTACACGCCACCAGAGCTTAGCGCCACCGCAGTTTTCGCCGGATGCGCGGATATCGTATCCAGTTCCGCCGCTATACTTAAAAATCCTGCCGATCAGCAGAAATACGCAAAGCTAGCGTCTGAAATCAGGACGGCGTTCAACAAAAAGTTCCGGCAGGGTCCCGGTCAATATGCAAACAATGGCAGCCCGCAAACCGGTCATGCGATGGCGCTGGTATTTGACATCGTACCCCATGCGGAACGCGCTGCCGCGGCGCAGGCAATAGTCGATGACCTGGAAAAGCGAAACTGGCAGCAAACCTCCGGAGACGTTGGCTACCGCTTCTTACTTAACGCTCTCGCCCAAACAGGCCATTCCGACGCGATCTTTAAAATACTTAACCGCGACGAACTAGGCAGTTACGCCTACCTGGTCAACTCCGGATGGACATCTCTGCCGGAAGCGTGGAATGCGAATCCCACCAGCAGCATGAACCACTGTATGCTCGGCCACATCCAGGAATGGTTCAGCCAGCACCTCGTCGGGATCGCGCCAGCACCGGGAAGTGTCGGATTTGACACCATCGCAATCCAGCCCACTCCCGGCGAAGGAGTCACATCTGCCACCGGCACATTAGATTCTCCGCGCGGTAAGATTACCGTCAACTGGGAACAAAAAGACGGCTATTTTACCTGCGACGTCACTATCCCGCCGAACTCAACGGGTCTTATTCGCCTGCCTGTGCCTACCGATGCAATCATAACTGAAGCAGGAAAACCCATAGAAGAAAACAAAAGCATCATACGCCTGTCCCGTGACGGGTACAGGGAAGTCTTTCGCGTTCCCAGCGGCAGATACCAGTTCATTGCAAAGTAAAATTGGATTGCCATTTAAAATCAGAAGCCCAGGATAAACTCGTCCTGGGCTTCCTTATATTTTGCTTCGTTAAAATAATTGGAGACGCACACAGGCGGGACGCCTATGCTACTTCATATTTACTTTTTCGAGTTCTTTATGCTTTCCGGCTCAGCGTCTGTTGCTACCATTAACCGGTTCCAGGTATTGATCAACGTCACTGCCATCATGGCTTTCGCAAAGTCCTCTTCGCCAAGATGTTCCAGAACATCGTCGTAGATTTCATCGGGAACGCCTTCTTCAGAAATAAGGGTCATAGCGTCCGTAAGCGCTAAAACAGCCTTTTCCTTCTCTGTAAAAAACGGAGAGTCATGCCACGCCGTCAAGGTCATCAGGCGTTGATCGCTAAAGTTCAATTTACGAGCGTCTCCCACGTGCATGTCCAGGCAATAAACGCACCCGTTAAGTTGCGATGCACGCAGTTTTATAAGCTCCTGCAACGTCTTGTCCAGCCCGCTGTCATTTATAAACTTGCCCAACACTGTCAATGCTTTGTAGCCTTCCGGCAGAACCTCTTTAAACGATACGCGATGTTGCATGGAATATGGCTCCTTAGTTTAGAAATCTTTATACAGATGCTAGCTGATTGGCTGCGGTAAAATTCCCATCATGGGGGTCGTGAGAAATCGCTACTGTTGTGAATCAGGAAAAGGTAAAATAGATCCGCTTTTTTTACATTATCACCTTCTCAGCGTTCTCGCAACAAATCCCACCGCTCGTTGTAGCCAAGGGAAACCCAGTAAAAAACACGAAAATCCACAGGAACTTCCATGCCAGAATTCGTCTACAGCATTCACCGTCTCAACAAAAGCTACGGCCAGAAACAGATACTTAAAAACATCAATCTCTCCTTCTATCCCGGTGCGAAGATCGGCATCGTCGGCGATAACGGATCCGGGAAATCGACTCTGCTACGCATCATGGCAGGTACAGACAAAGACTTCGACGGCACTGCTGAACCCATGAAGAACATTCGCGTGGGTTACGTACCCCAGGAACCCCGTCTGGACGAAACGAAAAATGTCCGCGAGAACCTGGAAATGGCTTTCGCTGAAACGGTTCGCCTGCTCAAAGAGTATGAAGAGATTGCCAACAGCATGGGCGAACTCGAAGGCGACGCCATGGACAAGGCGCTGGATAAAATGGCCACCATGCAGGACAAGATTGAAGCGGTGGACGGCTGGAACCTCGACCAGAAGCTTGCCGTCGCCAGCAACGCCCTCGTGCTGCCTCCCGACGAAATGGACGTAACGAAGCTCTCTGGCGGAGAGCGCCGCCGAATCGCCCTGGCGAAAGTTTTGCTTGAACAGCCGGACGTTCTTCTGCTGGACGAACCTACTAACCATCTGGACGCGGAAACCATCGGCTGGCTTGAGCAGCAGCTCAAGGAATATGCCGGAACGGTCATCATTGTTACTCATGATCGTTACTTCCTCGACAACATTACCAAATGGATTCTTGAACTGGACGCCGGATCCGGCATTCCGTTCGAGGGCAACTATTCCTCCTGGATCGAGCAGAAACTTGAACGGCTCACTCAGCAGGAAAAGAAAGCGTCTCCCCGCCGCAAGTCGCTGGAAAGCGAACTTAAGTGGATACGCATGAACACCGCTGAACACCAGGAACTCAGCCGCAACCGACTCTCGGATTTTGAGCGCCTCGTTGCCAAGGAACGTGCAGAGGGCGACGGTGAAGAATCCGGCTTCCGCATTGCTCCCGCCGAGCACCTGGGCGATCAGACCATCGAAGCGGACAAAGTCACCAAAGGCTATAACGATGTTGATCTCATTAAAGATCTGACATTTAATCTGCCCAAGGGTGCGGTCGTTGGAATCATCGGCCCCAACGGCACCGGCAAGACGACCCTGTTCCGCATGATTACAGGTCAGGAACAGCCCGACAGCGGTGCTGTCACCGTCGGAAGCACCGTTCATCTGGCCCACGTCGATCAGCATCGCGACAGCCTCAACGGCGACAAATCCGTATACGACGAAATCAGCGAAGGTAAAGACGACATTGACTTCGGCAAGCGCACCATCCCCGCCCGCAGCTACGTGTCGCAGTTCAACTTTAAGGGTGGCGATCAGCAGAAGCTGGTTAAGAATCTGTCCGGCGGTGAACGCAACCGCGTCCATCTGGCCAAGCTTTTAAAGAGCGGCGGCAACGTAATCCTTCTCGATGAGCCCAGCAACGACCTGGACGTTAACTCCTTGCGAATGCTGGAAGACGCCATTTCCGGCTTTAGCGGCTGCGTCATGGTCATCAGCCATGATCGTTTCTTCCTGAACCGCGTCTGCACCCACACGCTGGCTTTCGAAGGCGAAGCAAACGTCCGCTGGTTTGACGGCAACTACGAACAATACGAAGCATGGCGGAAGAAAGAATTCGGCGACGAAACCGGAAACCGGAGAGCCCGATACCGGAAGCTGCCTCGGGCGATCTAAATACTAAAGCAATTTTAACGCAGAGACGCAGAGAATGGGAGGACGCAGAGAGCAGGTCGTGTAATCTCTGGTCCTCACTTTCAACCCTCTGCGTCTCCGCGACTCTGCGTTAAGGTTTTTAAACGTTGAATTCTAACTTTACAGATCCCGCCGAACTTTTGGCCGTCGTAGATAAAAACGATAACGAAATCGGTTCCGAGCGCCGCGATATAATCCACCGCGACAACCTGCTCCATCGCGCCATCCATTTGTTCGTATTTCGCCATAACGGAGAACTCCTTCTCCAACAACGCAGCGCTAAAAAAGACCGCTACCCGCTCCACTGGGAATGCGTAGGAGGCCACCTCGGTCCCGGTGAAACTTACGACGCCTGCGCAATCCGAGAAGGCGAAGAAGAACTTGGCATTCATATAACCCAAGTCGAAAAAATCTGCAAACTACCTGCCAGCCCAGCCACCGACTACGAGTTTATTACAGTTTACCGAACAACAACAAATGCCACACCCAAGCCTAATCCCGACGAAATCATTGCCACCCAGTGGCAAAAACCAGCCCAGTGGCAAAAGGAAATTGAAGCAACCGCCCGCCAGTTCTCCCCCACCCTGCTCCACTCAATAATCAAAAGTGGATTATAAAACTAACGCTTTGCTTTTCCTTCGCGTTTTTTGCGCCTTAGCGTCAAAGTTTTTATACCTCCACCAACTCCCCGTCTACCTCAGGTTCCGACTCCCCCACCGCCACGCCAAACTTTTCCAGCCGGTAGCGCAGCGTTGCGCGGCTCATGCCAAGGAGTTTCGCCGCTCGGCTTTTGTTTCCGGCTGATCTGTCCAGCGCCTGCATTAACAGGTCTTTTTCATGCTCTTCCATGTTAAACCCAGCCGCCGGAATCAGGAACTTCCCACTGTTTCCTGCTTCTGCACCCATGCCTCCCCCGAACATCCCTGACCCGGTTACGAACGCAAGATCATCCTTTGTCAGCATGTCACCCTGAAGCAGAATCACCGCTCGCTCGATGGTGTTTTGCAGTTCCCGCACGTTTCCCTGCCAGCTGTTCGCCATCAGTAAGGTCTCGGCATCTTTAGCAATATCCGCGGGACGCCGTCCCATCTCTCCGCAGAACTTCTTAAGGAAAAACCGCGCAAGCGGGATAATATCTTCGTGCCTGTCCCGCAGCGGAGGCAGATGAATTGGAAATACGTTTATCCGGAAAAACAGATCCTCTCGAAAGGTTCCCGCCCTCACCGCCCCACGCAAATCTTTATTTGTCGCGGCAATAAACCGCACGTCTGTCTTGATCGTCCGGTTGCCACCCACTCGCTGAAACTCCTGCTGCTCAATGGCCCGTAGCAGCTTCGCCTGCACGGAAATGTTCATTTCGCCGATTTCGTCCAGGAAAAGTGACCCGCCGTCCGCCTGTTCAAACTTGCCAATCTTCCGGTCTGTCGCACCCGTAAACGATCCCTTTTCGTGGCCAAAGAGTTCGCTCTCAAGCAGATTATCAGGAATCGCGGCGCAGTTTATCGCCACGAATGGCTTATGCTTGCGCCCTCCGCTGTCATGGATCGCCCGCGTAATCAACTCCTTGCCGGTCCCACTCTCGCCGTACACCAGCACGTTTGCATTGCTGTTTGCCACCGCCCTCACGCAATCCAGCACCCGCTTCATGCTCGGCGCTTCCGCCACCATCCGGCCCACGTTCAGTTTTTCTGCCACGAGTTGACGCAGATTCCGGTTCTCGTCCATAATCCGGCCAAAACTCAGCGCCCGCTCGATGGAAACGTTCAACTTCGTCTCTTCGAACGGTTTCGTCACATAATCGATGGCTCCCGCCTGCATCGCCTCGACCGCGTTTTCAATGGAACCGAACGCAGTGATAACAATTACCGGCGTACATGGTGAATGCTCCTTGATCTTTTTTAACAGTGTCAGTCCGTCCATGTTCGGCATCCGCAAATCGGTAATAACGGCGTCGAAATGCCCCGCCTGAAAATGCTCCCAAGCCTCGGCACCATCCGGCGCCAGCGTCAGGTCATATCCCTGCGTGCTGAGCAGCATTTGCAGCAAACGCCGCAAGCGCTCCTCATCTTCAGCTATTAATATTCGTGCCTCTTGCGCCATAGCTATTTCCCTTCCGTGACAGGCAAAAGTATTTCTATAACCACGCCGGGTTTATCCTCGTTGTTGCACGCGCTGATCTTTCCACGATGGCTTGTGATGATCTGATGCACGATGGAAAGCCCGAGACCGGTGCCTGCGGACTTGGTCGTAAAAAAAGGATCGAAAATTTTGTCTATGTCCTCCTGACGAATGCCCTGTCCGTTATCCATGAACCGGATGCGAATACATTTGTCTGCGACATCCGCCCGAATAGCCAACACTCCTCCACGGGGACAGGCGTGTTCAGCATTGATGATCAGATTGAGAAAAACCTGGTGCAGCAGGTCTGGGTCAGCCTGGGTGAAAGGCAGGTGCGAACACATTGGAGGCTGCACGTGAAATTGCTTGTTACGGGCTGCACCCTGATAACTGTTGGCCACTTTGCGGATGATATCGCCCACGTCCACAGCTTCTCGCATGAGCGGCTTTGGTCGGGCAAACGCCAGAAAGTATTTCATCCGCTCGTCAAGACGACGCACTTCATCTTTAATGTAGCTTGCGGCCTCTCGACGCTGCTCTTCGGGGCGCTTTTCGTTCAGCACAATTTCTACGCTGGACATTAGAATACCTAGCGGATTTTTGATCTCATGTGCAATTCCGCTTACCAGAGAACCCAGCATCACAAGGTTCCGATTCTCGATCAGCTCATCTTCCAGCCGTTTCCGCTCCTCGTTGTCGCGAATCGCGTCCAAATCCGGGTCAGAAAGCGTAACCGCGAAAACAGGTGGCATACCTCCACATGTACATTCATCATATCTTAAGCTAGTGATGCGGACGTGGGTTCGCTTGCCCAGATGATTCAGGAAAAACTTTGCTGGTTCAGGGCTATTCGAAGTCGAGAGCTCAGCAAAAATTTCTCGAACCTTAATAAAGTTTACATCCGGAAATGTCTCAGTCACAAATGTTTCAAGTTCAATGATGCCGTCAGAATCGCAGTTGCTGTAACGTGCCCGAGCTTCCGGATTGGCATATAGGACAGTTAAATTGGGAGAAGAGACTAGCAGGGTCGAGTCAGAAAGACCTGCCACAAAACTCAGCAGATCAGGCGATACCTGATTTTCCACAGTCTTCGCGCCGTGGTTGCCGGTGCCGGTTACCATACAATTTCCCTCAAAAGTTCGGTGTATATTTTTACCATTCCAAACATGGCTTAATTCAGCCACACAGCCTTACCGATGTGTATCCTTTTAACCCATCAGCGCAGTATTCCCGGCAAGATCTGCTATGGATCAAATTGATGACATCAGCGCCCTGAATCATCGAAAGTAACATCTTCCCCACCTCTACCTCGTTCAATAAATTTTCCGATTGACCCTGCAGTCGCCGCACGTAAGCAGATACTTATGACAAGCGTAATAATCAGCGGCCCGTTTGGGCGTATGGGTCAGGCTCTATGCCGCCTCGCGCGCGAACATAGTGACATGAACCTACTAGGCGGGTTAACCGCGTCAGAAGCAAGTCCGAGCGCCACGGCTATCCATGATTTGGCTCTGTATATAAATATGGCCAGCATTCCGGTCCATCAGCGCCCGTATGTGGTTATTGATTTTACGGAACCCGGCGCGACTCTATCCCGTCTTAAAGAGGCCGTAGAGTTCAATATCCCCGTCGTCATCGGCACGACCGGATTCTCATCCGATCAGTTAACAGAAATTAGCGAACTCAGCTGTAAAATTCCCATCCTACTCTCAGCCAATATGAGCCTCGGGATTAACCTGCTCCTCGATATGGTGGAGAACCTGGCTGGCCGCCTGACCGAATATGACATAGAAATAACAGAAACCCACCATCGCCTGAAAAAGGACGCCCCCAGCGGCACTGCGCTGGCCTTGGCCGGAGCCGCCGCCGCTGGTCGTAACGCCAGCCTCAACGACATTGCTGTCCACGGACGCACCGGTCTTACGGGCACGCGTCCACCCGGAGAAATAGGAATTCACGCCATACGTGGCGGCGACGTTGTTGGTGACCACACCGTGCTGTTCGCCGGGTTGGGCGAGAGGATCGAACTAACTCACAAAGCAAGCAGCCGAGACACCTTCGCCAACGGTGCCCTCTTTGCTGCCCGCTTCCTAGCTACCCAGTCCCCCGGTCTGTATACCATGAAAGACGCCTTAGCTTAAATCTAAAGTCAGAAACGGATTTTCCTTTTCTGACTTTTGCTTTTCGCAGTGATATCGTGCCATTCTGTTAAACTTACTTCCGCTCCACCTTTAGCTTCGTGCCCGCCGTCCCGCTCACTTCATACGTTGTCGCCACATCCGCATCCACAACGAAATTCCCACGAACTGGGTCAAAATACTCTCCGTCTACCGTATCTTGAATCAGACTTATAACGCGGCCTGGCAGCTTCGGCATTTCGCTGCCACTCACTGATACCCCGGTATCCTGATCGACCAGAGATATATAAACCCTGTTCTCTGCAAAGTTCTCGCGGACCTTCCGCAACACATCGCCGAAATTGAGCAGCTTCTCTCCACCAGGATTTCGCTTTGCCTCGACCGACTGCCGTGCTGCCGCGTCACTAATAACAATGTCATACTCGCCGTCCGGCAGGCCCACCGGTATATCAAACGAGTAAGTCATCCGAACCGGCTCCTGTCGAAACGGACGCAGCAACCACTCAACGGTCGCCCTCTCTCCTGGCCGGTAGACATCTTTTTCCATAATTGATGACTCAATCTTTGCCTGACGAAGCCGATCCATCACGCGCATCTCAAAAGAAAATTCTTCTACTCCGACAGGCTTGAACGGGTTATTCATTAAAATACCCGTATCGGCCATAGCTCCGAAAACGGCCATTAAGGTTCCGTTTGCGTCAGAGCTATAGTTTTCAGCTGACACGGTCGTGCCGTCATCCAGTTTTATAGAGTAAGAATAAAGCGCGGCGGAATCTCCACCCGTCCGCGCAGCGGTTCCAATGCTCTCCAGTAACGTGGTTAAAACCAGCCCAGGCGACATTCCCCGATCATTCCACACCCGATAATTAAACTCCCGCTTTCCCTGATAGTGCGGGTCGCTAATAGTCGCAATCACCGGAAACATCTTTGCCGTCTGCCCAAATAATCCGCCAATGGCCGGCAGACGATCTTCGCGAACCATGCCAATTTGGCCTACCGACTCTCCCAGCTTGAAAGGTTTTGTTCGGCTTCTGACAATATCGGTAATGCGTGCAGCTGCCATGGGACAGTATACGGTTCCGTTTTGGAACATAGGGTGTCCAAAAGCGATCAACCGATTACCGTTACGCCAAGTCACCGTCCCCACTCCGGCCATGTTCATATCTCCTTCCACAAACGGAATGGCCAGGCTGGACCCGCCAACAATGGAATCAGAGAGTTCCTGAAGATTTTCAACAGGCCCGCCGGGAGCATTTCTCGCCAGAGTTGACGGTATAACGAAATCGGTCGCGGTCATTGCCTGCGCCTCCTGCCCGGTGGATACCACGTTAAGGCTCGGAAAAACCGAAGCGGCCAGCTGCGACGTCAACGAATGCTGGGAACTGATATATGCCGGAGCCGAAAGCGGCACTAATGTAAAAGAATCCGGCAGGTTATACTGCTGCGCAATCCCGGATTCGAAGTCCGACCTGCGGACCTGCAACGGCTGAACACTTTGCCCCGGCATTGCCACCCGCTTTAAATTCTCCATGGATGGATCCAGTTTGAGTGCCATAAAATTATCAAAGGATCCGAAGCCTCCACCCGCTACAGAATCGTCCGGTTCCTGTGCCGGGATTACAGGCGTGCTGTTGTAGACACCCAACATCGCCTCTATGGGCGTCACCCCCGCCAGCGGATCGTCCACATCAGTAAAGCCGTATGCCACGGCACCGATTAACTTACCATCCATATACACCGGGCTACCGCTCATGCCGGCTACAACGCCAATGCCGACCAGATGTGGGGATGTCAGGCGGCACATGATGATGTCCGTTCCCGCCAGCATTCGATGTCTCACGCCGATAACTTCCGCTTCAAAACGCTCTGGCTCAAATCCGCTAAATACCGACATGCCGTAGCCCTTCATGCCGGGTCTGATGTCGGAAATGCGCATCATGGTTGCCTCATCGAAAGGCGTGGCCGAAACACTACCGGTTGTTTCTGGATATGTTATGGGCAAGCTTTCGGAGCTTAGCCCAGTGTCGCGATACGAAAAATCCGGGTCAGGTGTCCGCGCATCCCTCACCACCGCAGTGGTTGCGATGTCATGGGCCTCACCTTCCACGGGTATTGTTTGCGCAACAACGCCATTAACACCTGAAAATATAACCAAAGGCAAAACAAAATACCAGACCAAATTCATAGAAAACCTTTCGGAAGGCAGTAACTTTCTCTGCCTCTTACGTCCCTTTGCATGTTTGCTTTTTGTAATATCTAATCTTTAGGCTTGCTTCCCATTAAACTTAACGCGCTCATCCAAACCTTATGGACTGGAAACCGCTCACTAGTGGCGACCGCGTCCACCGGATATAACAAACCCTATTTGATACGTAGATTGCTCCTTTTGTTCATGCTGATGACTCAGAATCGAAAAACGTTTAATAAGCAGTGTCTTAATGCTCTGGCTGCTCTGGCGATTGTTTCATTTTCTGCCTGCGCGACGCAGAGAAAACCTGTCCCTGCGACGGACCTGCATGGTCATCAACGCGCCCGATTTGACATACCTGAAAATCGCCCTGCTCCCTCAACCGTTCCCTATGGGAAAACGGACTGGACCGCCGTAACAACCGCTCTCGGTGGCGCCGGCAAAAAAGCAGCGGATCTCACTCTTCAGGCTGGCGGGTACGGTAAAGCGGCGTGGGCCGGCACCGGCGGAAAAATCGTTGATCTCGCAGCTGGTAAGATTGTAACAGACCGACCCGGTGTCAGCAGCACTTGCGGATACGCCTGGCCTACAAATGGAAAAATCTCCCGCGGTTTCCGTCCGTCGGACAATCATAAAGGCCTGGACATTACGAACGAAATTGGAACCCCGATTTTCGCGGCTCGTGCCGGTAAAGTGATCTATGCCAGCAACGAGCTTTCCGGATTTGGCAACTGCATCATCATACAGCATGATCCAATTTGGACGACCTTCTATGCCCACAATGATCAGAATCTGGTGCAACCCGGAGACGTCGTTCAGTGTGGGCAACTTATCGCAGAGCTTGGCCAGACTGGACGCGCAAGCGGTCCGCATCTGCATTTCGAGATCCGGCAAGACGGAACTCCGCTTGATCCTCACCCGATGCTACCATAATTTAAATGACTGCTAGTCTTGTTCGTGGATCCAACAGATTACTCCAATTCTTACAAATCATAAGCGGTGTGCGACATTCCTGAAAAACGACTATAAAAAGTCAATCCAGAGCCGAAAGACCTAATCAGGAATCCGCAGGCTCCACCCATATTTCAGCAATGGCAAGACCGACGTCTCGCCCATCGCTGCGGGCAGGCTGAGCATTCAGCAGGCCCGGCTGCATAATACAAAGCTCTACAACTGGGGATTTGATTTTTTCAAGGGGCAAACTGATCTTTTGCCATCCATCATATGCCAACAGAAGTGGATACTCAGTGCCGTTCAAGAAAAACTTGGGTGAAGGTGTGTGAGTTTTCGCCGCGGTGGCATTATAAGAGATGGACAGCCTTGTAGAAGGGCCATTGTTTTTTATATAAAACACCGCAGCGGTCAGGAGATAGCGGGCAGTCGTTCCTTCTACAGTCTCAGCGCCACGTACACCTCGAACTACCATTCGATTTATAGCGTTGGCTGTAAGATCAAGATGGGTGGTGTGATGCCGGGCCGGCAGATAATCCCTAACGGCGGCAGCGGCATTGGAGGGGGCATCGGGAAGAGATACAAGTAAATCGGACATAGGAATTGCTGGGACATCGGTCGGAATTATTGCAGGTTTTAGTTGGCGTTTTACGCCGCTCTTTATCGCATAAAGATTCATACATCCTGCGGTGAAATCCAAAAGACGCGCAATTCTTCCTTTTACAAGCCGAGTGCTGAGCCGACGATTAAGATCAAATCCAATTTTCAGGCGCTGTTGTAAACGGTTGATGCGGTGTCCAAAACAAATGAAATAGCATTGGACCTGAATGTCGTGAAAACCGGCTGCCCGCAGTGCTTTATGATACCGCCGGAAATACGGACGTGTCTCATGCATTCCCTCTTCATAATCAAGATCCCCCTGCTGATACTCTGCAGGGTCATCAATAATACTGGCCAACGGCTCTGAAATGAGTAAAAGTTGACCGTTTGGACGAAGAACCCGACTTGCTTCCCTCATAAACTGGTTCAGATCAAACAAATGATGCGCTACCGCGCGCAAAACGACGCAATCAAATGAACTATCGGGAAACGGAATATTATCACCGTCCGCAATTGCACGATGAAACGCAGGGTCTGGGATTGGTTGTCCGGTAAGGCGCTCGCTGAAACTAAGATCAGTTGGGAGATTAAACGTCATCCAGCGAACATCATAGTGCAGATCATACATGTTTAGGTCTATTGCATATACATCCGCCCCAAGCTCCGTTAACTTATGGGCGACTTCACCACATCCTGCGCCCACGTCGAGTATTTTCGGATTTTTGGAAAAATCAATTCGGCTACAGGCCTGGTCAAAATAGGTGACCAAATTTTCAAATATAACTGCGCTCGTATCCTCATGCGGGGCTAGACGGTCTCGCTCAATAGCACCGGACTTAACCTTACGGCAGAAATCGCGGTAGAGCAAAACTTCCCTTAACTTAAGATACCAATCTTGTCCATATGCGACAAGGTAGGGCACACCGTCACGGACGGGATAAGTTAATTTGCAAGCAGCACAATATAAGGCAGCGTCGCCCGATTCAAGCTCGCCGGTGCACCGGGGGCATACATAAGGCAGGGTCATGTTCGCATTGTATTGCAGTTATCGTTTTAAAATTCCCACAGCACTTCCCTTCTTTGGCGTTCGGGTTGGATATTACCCGACCGGAGAAAATCCAAATGCTTATCCCTAATCTTGGAAACCGTTGAAATCCCGCTCTTCTAGCGACCGCGTCAGCTGTAAAGTAACACGAAGACAATTCCTCCCGTGCCCGGCATACGATGCTAATGATTTATGTATGACGATTGTAACATTCTTTAACTCGTTATGTAGCACCAATTCTCATGGACCCTGCCCAAATAAGGCGCGGATGGACTCTTCCCAAGTCTTTAAGCGCCCTACAATATCCCAATTACCGGCTGTTTATCAGCGGGCAAATCGTTTCTCTTACCGGTGCCTGGATACAAAACACTGCCCTTAGCTGGCTCGTATATAACTTATTAACCCAAAGCAGCTTTTATCTAGGTCTACTTAATTTCGCCGCCCAAATCCCGATCCTGATACTCGGATTAGTTGCGGGTGCCGTCGCCGATTCCACTAACCGCCGTCGCCTGCTAATCTGGACCGAGTCGCTGTTTATGCTGGAATCTTTTGCTCTCGCCTGGCTTACTCTCACCCACAATATCGACGGTATTCCGCTTATTACTTTCGGGTCAGCCCTCGGCCTCGCCACCTTCAGCGGAGTGCTACACGCTTTCGACCTCCCGGCCCGGCAGGCTTTTCTGTTGGAAATGGTGCCGCGACATCAGCTTCAAAACGCGATCGCCCTCAACAGCCTCACTTTCAACTGTGCCCGCATTATCGGCCCCAGCATTGCCGGCGTTTTAATAGCGCAAATGGGACAGCTCCGCCCTAACCAGAAAGGGTTTGGCGAAGGTATGTGTTTTCTCATCGGCGCTCTGTCTATCAGCGCAGTTCTTTATAGTCTCTTCAGGATGAACATAAAATCTGTTCCTAGCCCGCCCGTTACTGATAGCCGGTTTAAGTATCTGACAGACGGGTTTCGTTATGTGCGCCATCAGCCTCACGTCCGGGCCCTGATGCTCCATTTGATGGCGATGGCGTTTTTTGGCATTCCATATTTGATTATAATGCCTGTCTACGCGAGAGAAGTCCTGCTCGGGTCGGCCAACGTATACGGCTCGCTCATGACCGCCGTTGGAATCGGGGCAGTGTGCGGCGGAGTTCTGATGACTCGCAGGCGCAGCATCAAAGGTATGGGGTCGCACATGAGCAGATGCGTGTTTGGTTTCACTCTCGCACTTCTGCTTTTGTCATTCAACTCAAGCTTTGTAATTGCGCTTGGCCTTCTAGCCATCGCCGGATTTTTTATGGTCATGGCCATGATCGGCAGCCAGACCCTCGTTCAAACTCTCATTCCCGAAGATATTCGGGGCCGCGTCATGAGTATTTACACAATGATATCCGTCGGATGTCTGCCCTTGGGCAGCCTGCTTAGTGGAGCTGTAGCTGAACAGTACGGAGTTCGCTGGATGCTCGCCGGCAACGCCGTAATATGTGCTCTCTCCACCACCTACTTCACATGGCGACTGCCCGTACTGCGAAAGCACGCTATGGCCACGTCCGAATACCGGGCTGCCATAGGCGCCGACTAACCACCTCGTAACATTACCGCAATCATGCCCCATCTCAAGCTGCGAGTTGCAGCTCAGGGTTTAGTGTATCAGGCTATTTACCAACATATCCGCCAGCACCTGTAACCATACCGCCTACGCCCTGGACGCCACCGCCTGCCAACGCAGCGCCCGGTTGTCCGGCATACGGATCAACACCGACCCCACCGCCAAAACCAACTCCCGGTGCGCCCGGGATAACCCCCTGAGGGGCCGCTGGCTGCTTGTTCGCAATCGAGTTTTTTAGCTGTAGTGAAACCGCTGCCTGCCCTTTAACCTTCTCCTCATATGCTTCCGCAAGTTCTTCGAGCGTGTTCGGACCCGCAGGCGCTCCAGCGGGTGCAGAGGCTATTGGATGCAACCTCGTAACCGCTACTGCCGGCACATAGCCAATCTCGCCGTTAAAAGCCAGCGTTACTATCTGACCATTCGATCCAAACGCTAAAAAGCGGCTATCCACCGGCAATGCACCAATAACCTGGTTTGTAGCCAGCGACTGCACTGCAATGGGTGAGCCAGGTGATTGCGCCATGGAAACCACCGTCTGCCATATCGGTTTACCATGTACAGGCACCGCCGCGAGCTCCTGGGCTACAGCAACAGAGGCCAATATTGAACAAACTGTAATACCGATAATTGCTTTTTTCACGCCAGATACTCCATGCTAAAAATCATAATATTACTACCATCAACCATCAAAGAAAACACAAAGCCAGAAAAAAGCAGTTATTAACTCCGGACTAATTGGCGCTATACCGATAGTTAAACCGTCCTGCCGGAGCCACGTCCCCGTTCAGAAAAAAGTCCATAATCGTGTTTTCGTTCTGCATGTTATCCGACCACTTGAATTCAAAATTTATAGCGGTGCCGATCCCCAGCGCGCTCTGGGGAATTTCTAGTTCCATTTTGTTATCTTTCACGGAGAAAGCGACGCCGGTAACTTTCTCCCAACTCCAGCCTTCTTTAGACTTTTCTAAAATGGCGTCTTTATCCGGCGATTGGCGGTTCACTACATAATCATAGCCTTCCCAGCCGGTCTTTTTGTTCCTGTCTACGTCGATGAAAAGACGCATCCACGCTGGATCGCTGACGCACGTAATTGGACCGCTCGTTTCGATTAAAAAATACAGATTCTTAGCATCACGAGCCACCTTAGCTCGGGTAAAATCGTTACGCCCTGTATCGTTAGAATAGTATTTGCCCTGCCAGCCGGGGCTATCCCGGTGAAGCGTGCTTCCTATGTGAGCCTTGAACTCCGGCTCGACTGCGTCCCATTCTTCGAATATACCGTCTATTGCAATAGTGACCGGCTCAGATGCGGAGGCCGCGGGAGGCATCCCCTTGAAGCGCCGGATGTTACTGATCATCTGGTAATAATAATTATCGCCATGGCCGCCCTTCATTGGCTCGATGTCGCGACTATGCTCCTGACTGAACTGATCGGGAAATGCATTTTCCTGCCCATTCCACTCTTTGAACCGATTGGCTACCCACTCGTTCCATCCGGTGATAAAAATAAAATCCGGATTAATGTTCAGCGCACGGTCCCATTGCTCCTGAAAATTAAGGCCCAAGTTAACTGCATAAGGATCACCGGCATGGCCTCGGACATGGGTATAGCTCCTGCCAAAAGTAAGCGGAGCATTCATGGCAGTAAGACCACGTTCTTCCGACCAGTTTTGTCCAACACCCACGGGAACTTGCTCAAATCCACCGTCAGATTTCTGAAAAAACCCATGCTGGGGAAAGACCTGCAACCAGCCCCAATGATCGGCCCGCTGCGGCCCGGTATCATAAAGCGGCTGACCGGGCCGGAATGTAAAGAATTCCCGGATTTCCCTGTGGACGGCAGAAGCAGCCTCATCACCGGGCACATCTACCAAGGTGTCGGGATAAGCCATTATGAGCGGTTTCCCCTGCCACTGAAACCAGAGGTCCCGGTAAAGGCCAGGCTTGTAAAGATCCTTATACAGCTCCACCATCGCCATCCGGCTACCATCCGTGCCACCAAAGGCGAGAAGAAAGGCTACTTGCGGTGTTTTGATTCCAGCCGTCCGTGCCTCCGTCCAGGCTTCGCACAGGGCCATGTAGGATTCTTTCCAAGTGAGGTGGCCATTTGTGCAGTCGAAAAAAACAACGTCCACGCCAGCATCTGCCAGCATTTCAGCGTGCTTACGCAACACCCAGCGGTCGCTGTTTCTGTAATAGCCAAAAAGCGGTTCATCCCAGAAAAAATAGCTATTGTTGAGCGGGCTGGGCTTCGGCCAGGCATAGTGGTAATAGTTGTCCGCTGCTTCTGGATTCTGTGTGAGTACTTCACGGATGTTGTGCGGCGGATTATTATGGAAGTTCATATGCCACGTCCAGTAAAATAACCCTACATACTTATCAGGTCTTACGTCGCCAACCTCCGCGTGAGTCGGCAGCTTTCTGCCAAGACCATCAGTGGCTGGCAAGGTAGCAGAATAATTAATCAGTTCCGGCCGGGCAGAAATCTGCGATATATTCGCAATACAACACACAATTAGAAGCCGGAAACAGACTGGTATAAAAGTATTTTTCATAGAGTTAATGGGACTTCCGGAAAATTTATCGGTTAATAGTTTAACCAGCCATGGAGCTAACGAAACACCCAGCCGTATATGCGCGCATGGCCCGTTGTTCAACGAGCACACTTAACTGCTACTCATGAATATGATAGTTTATCTGCGATGGTGTGGCAGAACACCCTTTTAGATTTTCACAGGAACATAATTGACAAATATCGGACAAACTCCTTGCAAATCCGTTTTTAAACTCGCTCCGCTATGTTCTGTGTGAGGCATATTCGTCCTCCAAGATTAAGGCAGTTTACAACGCTTACGAACACTTGTGATTTCACCAATTTTTAGACGCAGCTATTGCGCTTTAAGGGGTCGTGTAAATGAGTCATGATAACCAAAGTGGTAAATTTTCTCGCCGAACTTTTCTAATGGGCGCCTTGGCTTCGGCTACAATGCCTGCCATTTTTTCCACGAGATATGCCCGAGCGAACGCCGGCCCAAATGATACGATCCTGCTTGGATTCATCGGCGTCGGACGACAAGGCCGCCACGATATGAAGGAATGCATTCATCAGGGTATGGACGCCAATGTGCGTGTCGTGGCCGTGTGTGATATTGATTCCAAGCGAGTAACGTTGGCAAAGGAACTGGCAGAAAAAATATATAAGGAAGCCGGCGACAAAGTTACCGGTTATCCCGGCTGCACCGGATACAGCGACTTTAGAGAACTGATCAAACGGGAAGATCTGGACGGGGTCGTGATTGTGACTCCGGATCACTGGCATGCAATACCAGCCCATGCGGCATTAAAAGCCGGCAAAGACGTTTACCTTGAAAAACCAATGACCTACACTATTCCGGAAGGTCAGGCGCTGGTTAAAGCGGTTCGGGATAACAAGCGCATTCTGCAGGTGGGATCGCAACAGCGATCGTCTATCTATTTCCGAAAGGCGTGTGAACTGGTGCGCAACGGCCATGTTGGCCCTTTGCATACCATACGTGTCGCGCTGCCAGCGGACCACGGCACAGGGAACGCGGAAGAGGTGCCTGTTCCCACAAATTTAAATTATAATATGTGGATGGGGCCAACGGAAAAAGTTCCTTACGCGGTGGACAGAGCGCACCCGCAGGATGGCTTTGGGAGACCGGGCTGGTTACAGAATGAGCGCTACTGCAAGGGTATGATTACCGGTTGGGGGGCTCACATGAATGATATTGCCCAGTGGGGCAATGGAACGGACGATTCTGGCCTGGTAGAGATTGAAGCGACTGCCGAGTTTCCAAAGCGCGGACTCTTCGACGTACATACGAAATTTAAGGCGGAAGGCAAGTTTTCAAACGGAGTCAAACTCTTCCAGGAGACCGGCGAGGCGGGCGTCCGGTTTGAAGGCGATGACGGCTGGGTATTCGTATCGCGAGAAAAATTACAAGCGTCGGATCCGGCATTACTAAAGATAAAAACCGCTCCAGATGGTGTGCTGCTTTATGAGAGCAGCAATCACATGAAGAACTTTTTCGATTGTATGCGCAGCCGGAAAGATCCTGTTGCGCCTGTAGAGGTGGGCCATCGGTCCAACTCTATTTGCCTTATCACCCATATCGCAATGAAGGCCGGGCGAAAACTTACCTGGGATCCCAAAACTCAAAAGTTTACGAACGACGAGCAGGCGAACGCCATGCTTGATTACCCTCACCGCGAGCCATGGGCAACATTATGAGGCATTTACTGGCTACTGCCTGCTGTCTGATGTTATCGGCTTCTGTCGGAGCAGAGACAGCAGGCACTTCCAGTACCTTTACTCTGAAAGCCGATGATGCAACAGGCCAGCTAAACGCCGCTTTGGATGATTCCAGTATCTTTCTCTATAACTACGGTGAAGAGTGGAATCTGCCGCACTTCTATCCTTTTAATACTCCCTCTGGAAAAAACTTACTCGTCCAGATTACCGAACCGTATCCCCACCACCGGGCATTCTGGGTATCGGATACAGTTATGCGGGACGGGGTTAAGGGAGACATTTATAACGGGTATTACAGCGGAGTTAAAACCGGAAAAAAGACGTTCGGTCCGCCGTTTAACACCGCGGTCCGGCACATGAGCTTCGACCTGACAACAAGTACACCTGGCATGGCTGCAATTAAAGAGCATCTTGTGTGGGAGACCCAGCGGACGACCTCCACTTATCCCCTGCTCGATGAGCACAGGGATATTAAGCTTGTTGCTCTTGCGGGTGGAGATTACCTTGTGGATTTTTCTTTCCGGCTGGAGGCGAAATATGGAGACGTCAAGTTTATCAGCGATCCCGTGCATTACTCCTGGCCGTACCTTCGGTTGAACTCAACCTTTAGTGGCACGGACGGCGGTGTGATTACGACTGACAGCGGGGCAACCGGCCAGGAGGCAACAAACCTGAAGCCGGCCCTTTGGATTGATTATTCGAACACGGTAGACGGCGAGACAGAAGGCGTTGCGATGTTTCAATGGCCTTACAAAGTCGACGAACCCCGCAAATGGTTGACCCGAGACTACGGGACATTTGGCCCCCGTCGCCCGGATAGCCAAAGTGGCAAGCCTTTCACCCTGAAACACGGTGACTCCCTTGCGCAACGGGTTGGTGTATTTGTACACCGTGGTGACGTTAAAACCGGAAATATTGGCGAGGTCTACCAGCAGTTTGTCGACGAGAAGCTCAGCCGATGAACCGTAGACAATTTCTTCAAACTGCTTCAGCTATCGCGTTGGCTGCCGGCCTGCCACGCTCTGCCGGCGCGGCTGAGGCTTCCGGCGTTAAAATCAGCCGCGTAGACCTGTTTCCAGTAAGGTATCCGATGGTTGGATATTTTAAATTCTTCAGCGGCGCCAAGGGGGCAGGTGGGCGTGCGGCCGTAATTATAAAGATAACTGCAGACGACGGCAAAGTCGGCTGGGGCCAGTCAGTTCCAATACCACGCTGGAGTTATGAGACTCTTGAAACCGCAACTATCGTCTTACGGGATTACTTTGTGCCGGAGCTGATAGGGCGGGACCCAGCGGATATTGAAGGCGCGCTTTCGGCCCTGGACAAGGTCGTTGCTCCAAGCTTCACCACCGGAATGCCGATCACCCGCGCAGGAGTTGATATTGCGCTTCACGACCTGCTGGGCAAAATACACGGGAAAAATGTGAGCGAGTTGTGGGGGAAGGCCGCCGGGAGTTCCCTGACTCTTAGCTGGACCGTCAACGTCACAAAAATTGAAGATGTTGATAAGGTAATGGGCGAAGGTCGCAGCCGTGGCTATCAGCATTTCAACATCAAGGTTGCTCCAGACCCCGCTTTTGATATTGAATTGGCAAAAGCTGTCCGCCGGCTGGCTCCGGACGCTTTTCTATGGGCGGACGCCAACTGCGGCTATGAGCCGGAAGCTGCCTTGGAACTTGCGCCCAAACTGGCGGATGCTGGTGTCGATATCTTCGAGGCTCCAATCCGCCCCAACCGTATTTCCGGCTACCAGGCTCTCAGGAAGCAGGGCGCGCTGCCGATTCTGATGGATGAAGGCGTTGTCTCGCCCGTGGAACTTGAGGAATTTATCAAGCTTGGTATGCTTGATGGAATGGCCATGAAGCCAGCTCGTTGTGGCGGTCTGCTTTCCAACAAACGCCAGATTGAATTGTGCGAGCACCACAACCTGATGTGGGTTGGCAGTGGCCTTACAGATCCGGATATTTCCTTTGCGGCGTTGCTGGCCTTGTACGGTGCCTATGGATTGAAAAAGCCGGCAGCGCTGAACGGTCCGCAGTTCCTCACTGCTGACGTGTTGAAGAAACCGATCAAAGTGGAAAACGGCGTTGTTCATATTCCTCAAGGGCCGGGGCTGGGAATTGAAGTGGATGAGGACAAGGTCATTGATCTGATGAAAAGCAGTGGCGGGGATAAGCTTTTATGATTTTCAAAGTTTTGCTTTCATTCGGGGTGCTTCTTTTGGCATGTCCGTTAAATGCGATAGAGTTTGTAGAAGACCCGGCAACAACCGGTGTCGTGACTGTGCGTGATGGAATGACCAACGTGCTCAGTTATAACTTTGGTGATCAGCTAATGGCGGGCGTTGATCCAAAATACACCCGTTCTTCCTACATCCATCCCCTCTACTCCCTGGATGGCGAGCCACTTACGGACGACTTTCCTGCCGACCACCACCACCACCACGGAATTTTCTGGGCCTGGCCCGTAGTTAAGGCGCGGGGAGAAAAAACGCAAAACTGGCATCCGCACGTCCCGTCACTACGCCACCACATGGTTCGTTGGACCAAAGAGACTTCGGGTACTGCTACTGCTATACTTGCTATTGAAAACCGCTGGCTGCTCAACGAGAAGGAAGAAGTGGCGCAGGAAAAGGTTACCCTGCTGATACATCCTAAAGAAAACGACAGCCGCGCCATTGACGTGGTGATCAAGCTCGAGGCAGTGGGTGGTCCTTTGACCCTGGAAGGCACGTCTGAGGGGAACAAAGGCTACGGCGGCTTTTGCTTTCGGGGCGCACCGGATTTTAAAGGTGCGAAAATATTGACCGACACTGGAACCCAGGAAAAGGACGTTGTGGACGAGTCTCAGAAATGGGTGGATCTTTCAACCGACAAACACGGCATGGCAATTTTTTCTTCTCCCGACCACCCGGACTATCCACCTAAATGGATGGCCCGCAACAGCTACGCCGGCTTTATGAACGTTTCCTGGCCCGGCCTGTCCACCAGAGTCCTGGAGCCCGGCAAGCCGGTCACACTTCGTTACCGGCTATATGTCCACTCAGGGCCGGCCGAGCCTGCCGCACTTCAGCAGGCTTACGAAAACTATGCTGCAATGCAGTAACTGCCCAACCCGGCAATAAAAACGAAAAGTAGGCGTCCGCACGTCATACGCCCTCAGAATCCAGTCTAAGAAGCCGCAACCTTAAGCTTCTCTTTCTGCTCTTTTTTGACAGTCTTTACCTGCTCAGCCTCGGGACGATTTTTGTAATAGTCGTCCAGCGGGAAGCAGCCGGAAATAATCCCATTACGCGGCGCCGTGGTGCAGTCGGAGAAAGTGCGGCAGATCAGCCTTGTCTGAAGCTCGCCCTTTTCCAGCGAATCTGCAACGATCCGGGGGTAAGAAAGTACCATCCGACCAATACCGACCATATCCGTCCAGCCTTCCCGCACCAGCGCCTGCGCAGTCTGGGGAAGGAATTCCTGCAGATACGTTAGACCGGTACTGACGACCGGCAGATCAGGAACTGCAGCTTTCAGTTTTTGAACAACCTGAATTTGCCGATCAACATTGATCAGCGGATCTTCCGCCGGCTGGTATCCATCAGACGGCGGATAAATGGCCGGCCTCTGGATATGTGGCACATAATAAGGTGATCCGCAGGTGACATTCAGAACCGCAACTCCCCAGGACTTCAACATTTTCATGTATTCGATTGGTTCTGAAAGATCATACTCGACAGGGTTATCCTTATTAACGCCAAAGCCAAATCGATACGGCAAGGCGTCAGAGTAATCTTCTGGAATACCCGGTCCGAGGTTCCCGCCTACTGCGCGAGTGGAGTCCGGTTTAAAGGGAACAAAATCAAAAGCGGAAAGCCGGACGCCTATTATCA
Organism: Candidatus Sumerlaeales bacterium; assembly: GCA_038243585.1. Taxonomy (GTDB): domain Bacteria; phylum Sumerlaeota; class Sumerlaeia; order Sumerlaeales; family Sumerlaeaceae; genus JAKFFN01. The sequence continues at coordinate 47,204 of JBBSQY010000010.1, forward strand.
ACCGCGGCGCTACCTGACGGATGCCCTCAATGATTTCACGGGCAACCGTACTACGTTCCTCCAGCGTCTCCCCCCCGTACCGGCCGGGGCGGGTATAAGCGGAAAGGAATTCGTGGAGCAGATATCCGTGACATTGTTTCACGTCCACAAACGGCACGCCCGCCCGATCCGCGATTTCCGCTGCGAGAACATAATCCTCAATTAGCGCCTTCACATGGTCATCCGTCATAATAGGATGATCCGCCGACAGGCCAAACTTGCGGTTGAGAATCGGATGCGAATAAGCTATCTGCGGTTCCAGCTTTTTTTTATCATTTGGTCGGCAGAACCTTCCGGAATGGGTCAGCTGAAACCCCCACAGCAGGTCATCAGCCGTACCGAAATCTTCCCTGTGGGCCTCCAGAGCGCCTTCGGCTGCTTCCATGATAGGACCAATTGTGTTGTCGTTAATAATCAGCTGATTAGGGTTGGCGCGTCCGTCGGGGCGAACAGCTACAGCCTCCATACCCCAAAGCAACTTAGCGCCTGAACGCCCAAATCTGTCCCAGCGGCGACGCAATGTATCCGTCGGATGCCCGTCGGTTGTCGCATCCCATCCCTCCATGGGATGGATGCAATACCGGTTACCAACTTTAAAGCCGCCGATATTTATCGGGTTCGCAAGCGGCGACGAATCTCCCGTTGAAATAGCATCATCTATTGGAAATTGAATCCCCAATTCCGTCATACGTTCGCGCAATGCTTCAGCGGATTTAATACCTGTAAGTCGTTTTATATCGAGAGTCATTATGTTAAGAAGCCTTGACACGCGATTTCAAAAAATCCAATAAAAAACGTATCTGTTCAACAGGAGATCATCTATCCAGCCAAGCACTGATAAGCTAAAGCATACGACCCAATCGACCATGGTCGGATCGTCCGTCAAAGTGGTGGAAGTCCAATCGTATATGCGTCAAATGCGCAGCCGCATGCCCTTTCGCTTTGGCACGACCGTTATGACCGGAATGCCGGTACTTCACCTTCGCGTTTTAATGACAGACGAAATGGGCAGGTCATTTGAAGGCTGGTCAGCCTGCGGCGTCGTCTCCATGTGGTTTGACAAAGACTACTCGAAACCGGAATCGCAGCGAGAAGCCGACCTCCTCTACAGTGTAGGCAAAGCCATAGACGGTTATCTTCAAGCCGGAAGCGGCTCAGCCTGGCATTTACATCAAACGGTTGAGCCGGAAGTGCGCCGGCACCTGACAACGCATGGACTTAATGCATTAGCGGCTGGCTACGGCATAGCACTTGTAGATTCCGCTATTATTGATGGTGTATGTCGAAACTCGGGCGCGTCCTTTTACCAGGGACTAAAACACGGAATCCTGGGATTTGATCCAGCAATAGCTGACGCACTCCCCCGGCAGCCGACGCCCTCCATAGCCCTTCGTCACACGATCGGCCTTGGCGATCCTCTCGTTGCCGGTGATGTTTCAGAATCCCTGACCGACGGCCTTCCGCAAACTCTTGAGCAGGTTATTGACAGTTATGGCGCTAAGTTTTTTAAGATCAAAATTAATAGCGACATCGAAGCATCCCTGGACCGACTCAGGCGTATAACCTCTGTCTTAAATAGTCGATCCGTAGAATACAGGGCGACCCTTGATGGCAACGAGGCCTTTCCCGATATGGAAAGTTTCCTGGAATTTGTTTCAGCTTGTGCGAGCACGTCTGATTTACGACCGCTTTGGGAGCGCGTCCTCTGGATAGAGCAACCAGTAGCCCGACACAGCGCACTGGATGACTCAGTTCTTCCCTCCCTGAGACAGATTTCGGCGATGAAACCCGTAATTATTGACGAATCTGACGATGATGATTCCGTCTTAGGCCGTGCACTGACTTTAGGCTACCGCGGCATCTCCGCTAAAAACTGCAAAGGTATTTTCCGCACCCTTCAAAGTTTTCTCACGATTCAGAATGCGCCCGCCGACGCTAATCTTATCCTGTCGAGTGAAGACCTCACGAATCAGCCAATTCTCCCCAATCATCAGGATCTGTGCGTAGCGGCGGCCCTCGGAATATCCCATTCAGAAAGAAATGGACACCACTTCTTCCGCGGGTTTGAATTCCTGTCGGCAACCGAGCGCGAGCAGGCGTTACAAGAATATCCATCGCTTTACGAATCCACGGCCACCGGGATTCCGTCTTTGCGCTTTTTAAACGGTGATATGTCAATGCATGAAATTAACTCGAGTGTAGGATTGGGCGTTGTTTCCCCGCCGAACTGGCAGGCAATGGAACCCATTGCATTACCTGGCCGCCTGCTGCCGTAGGTAGAACTCTTAAAAGAAGGCTGTTTCTAAGGATCGGTTTAAATTATAGCAGCGCAAGCACCAGATTTACAATAAGACAGGCATATCCATGAGTAAAACGCAAACCCAGTCAAAAGCTGAATCAGCGGTTCTGAAGCAACAGGACGCGGTAACCTCTTCCCGAGTGGAAAGAGATCGGCAGATACTAGTAAAGGCGCACTCGCGTGGAGGTATTGCTCCAATAGGAGCATTTTTGCGGCTATCCGGGCCTGGATGGCTCCAGAGCGCCATCACCCTGGGCGGCGGCTCGCTGTCAGGTGCTTTATATTTGGGGGTCCTCGGCGGTTATAGTTTCCTATGGCTTCAGCTGCTGGCGATAATTCTTGGAATCATTATGCTTGGCGCAATATCCTACGTTACCCTGGCCACCGGACAACGGCCGTTTCAGGCCATCAGGCGCTTCATAAATCCTGTGCTGGCATGGGGCTGGGCAGTTGCCTCAATCGTCGCAAGCCTTGTGTGGTGCCTACCGCAGTTCAGCCTCAGCGTCGCGGTCGTGCAGCAGAATCTTTTGCCTGGATTAGTCGGGCCTGAGAGCGCGCTGGGTTTGATAGGCGGCAAGATTCTCATTTGTGCCTTACTGCTGGCCATTGCGACCACGATTGTGTGGCGCTACGCTCGCCCCGGCAGAGGCATCCGCATTTTCGAAGCCATCCTCAAAACAATGGTTGCGGTCATAGTCTTTAGTTTTGTGGGTGTTGTTTTAAAACTGGCCTTCAGTGGAGACGGATTACCCTGGGCCAGTATTTTTGCCGGATACATCCCAGACCTGACCAGTTTTACCCGACCGGCTGCAACCTTTCTTCCCTTCCTGAACGAAATTGCACCTGATCAACGGGATTTCTGGACAAAAGCCATCGTGTCGCGTCAGCAGGATGTCATGATAGCCGCAGCAGCGGCAGCCGTCGGAATCAACATGACGTTTTTTCTGCCATATTCCATTCTTGCCCGTGGATGGACACGAGAGTTTAAAGGCCTTGCGATATTTGATTTGGCAACAGGCCTGGCGATTCCGTTTGTCCTGGTCACTTCCTGCATAGTTATTGCTTCGGCCAGCCAGTTCCACACGAAACCGGGAAAAGGGCTTTTGAATGACGGAACTCCAACGGCAGGTATACAGCGGGAATACAATTCACTGCTGGAATCCCGGTTAAACAACGGCGGTAGCGGAGCTGCAAAAACTTCGATACTTTCGCCTGAAGAGAAGTCGGCGCAGGTAAATGCCCTTCCGCAGGCGGAGAAAGAAATGGCGGCCATGCTTGTTAACCGCGACGCCTTCCAGCTGGCTGATTCCCTCGCCCCCCTTACCGGACGAGTAGTATCACAATGGTTGTTCGGAATCGGTGTGCTGGGCATGGCGCTTTCCACCGTTATTATGATGATGGTAATAACGGGAGTTGTATTGCGGGAGATGTTTGACTGGCCCCAGGGAGGGACCAAGCAACGACTGGGCAGTATGCTCGCGGGCGTCGGAGTACTTGGTCCATTTGTATGGTCTGGAAAAGCCCTGTTTTGGCTGGCGGTTCCAGCGTCTGTTGTCGCCATGACACTTCTGCCAATCGCCTACTTCACCTTCTTCTTGATGATGAACTCCCGCAAACTTATGGGCGAAAACCTGCCGAGAGGAGCCCACCGGGTCGTTTGGAACGTGCTCATGATCATTGCCACTTTAAGTGCATCAATTGCGGCAGCATGGAGCATCTGGACGAAGTCCGGCTGGATAGGAACCGGGGCTGCGATAAGTTTTATCGTTTTAGCTATTGTCGCTCAGTTTGCAAAAAAATCTGACCATACAGAAACAGAAGAAAGAGCAAATGCTTAATACCGATATGAGCCTGCGGGCTTCTGACCTACTTCCCGCTATTACCCGTATGTGGGAACTTTCCGCGACAAAAATCTCGTCCATAGAAAAGTCCTGGAGCGCTCAGGAAGGGTCGCCGGTCTTTACGATCGACGGCAACTATACTGCTCAGGGGTGGACGGAATGGACCCAGGGATTTCAATATGGGTCGGCGCTGTTGCAGTTTGACGCTACTGATGACACAGCATTTCTTGAAATAGGACGACGTAAAACGATCGAAGTAATGGCGCCGCATATCACCCACTTCGGGGTTCATGATCACGGGTTTAACAATGTAAGCACCTACGGCAATCTGTGGCGCATGATGGAAGAGAATCGCATTACCTTTCAGCCGGATGAAAAACATTTCTGCGAACTCGCTTTGAAATGTAGCGGAGCCGTACAGGCGAATCGCTGGACCCCTACCGCCGATGGTGGTGGGTTCATTCATTCCTTTAATGGTCCACACTCCTTGTTCGCGGACACCATAAGGTCTCTGCGCTCTCTTGCCCTTGGCCACCGTTTAGGCCACTGGCTTCTAGGAGAAAAAGACTCCCGCGTTTCACTGTTGGAGCGCCTTGTCCAGCATGCTCAGTCCACCGCCGAATACTCCGTTTACTATGGAAACGGCCGGGACTCTTATGATATCCGTGGTCGTGTCGCCCATGAATCGGTGTTCAACACAAAAAACGGAAACTACCGGTGTCCAAACTCCCAACAAGGCTACTCCCCTTTCACCACTTGGACCCGCGGTCTCGCCTGGATTGTCTGCGGCTATCCTGAGTTGCTAGAGTACCTCGAAACCATCGACGATGCCGCCCTGGAACCCATGGGAGGTCGCATCGCCATCGAAACCATGATGCTGGATGCGGCACGGGCAAGCGCAGATTTTTACATCCAGCATAGTCCTTCTGACGGAATTCCATACTGGGACACCGGCGCACCAAACCTGCACAAACTGGGTGACTATCTCAATAATCCTGCTGATCCGTTCAATAATTATGAACCGGTAGACAGTTCGGCCGCTGCAATCGCCTGTCAGGGGCTGATGCGTCTAGGTCGCTACCTCTCCCGCCGCGCAGATAACGCCGGATCAGCCTATACGCAGGCAGGCCTGACAGTTCTCCGCCGTCTTCTCGAAGAGCCATACCTCAGCACCGACAACGCTCACCAGGGACTACTTCTACATACCATATATCATCAACCCAATGGTTGGGACAACATACCGCAAGGCGCAAGCATTCCGTCCGGAGAATCCTGCATGTGGGGCGATTATCATCTGCGAGAAGCGGCATTTTACGTCCAGCGCCTGAGCAACGACGCACCTTACTATACATTCTTCGGACCGAGGAGTAACTAGACCATGTCGGCAAACTCAACCCGAAAAGTTGCCCTTGTAACCGGCGGAGCAAGAGGCATTGGCCTTGGTATCTCCGCCGCGCTGGCCAAATCCGGCTTCGACCTGGCTATCTGCGGCGTACGCGATTTGGCTGCCGTAGAAAACGCTATTGCCGGCCTCGAAAGCGCTGGTGCGCAAGTTCATTACTGTCAGGCCGACATTAGCATTACCGATGACCGGCAGCGTTTGGTGGACTTCGTTAAGGAAAAGTTCGAATGCCTTAACGTGCTAATCAATAATGCGGGAGTAGCCCCGACGGTTCGGGCGGACATACTTGAAGCCGACGAAGAAAGCTTCGACCGGCTCATGCGCATTAACTTAAAAGGTCCCTACTTTCTGACCCAGCTGACGGCGCGGTGGATGATCGAACAGCGACAACACGACGCCTCGTTTAGCGGTTGCATTATCAATGTGTCTTCCATATCATCGTTTGTTGCGTCAACCTCCCGGGGCGACTACTGCCTGTCTAAAGCGGGAGTCAGCATGTCGACAAAACTTTGGGCAACGCGTCTGGGAGAATTTGGACTGCCGGTTTATGAAATTCAGCCGGGCATTATTAAAACAGACATGACCGCAGGCGTAACAGATAAATATGACAACCTTATAGCAGGCGGCTTGTTGCTGGAAGAAAGATGGGGAACCCCTGAGGATGTTGGGCGAGCTGTAGCCACTCTGGCTCGCGGAGACATCCCTTATGCTACAGGCAACGTAATTCAACTGGACGGTGGGCTGGGAATCCAAAGGCTTTAACCTTCCGCCACATTTACTCTCACAACGTATGAAGCTTAATTAATAATAATATTGTTTGAAACGTAACTCGCACCAAGTTTTCAAGCACACTTAATATCAAAGTCAGACTGAGATAATGGCTTCGCACCTGACTTTGAAATATCAAAATGGGCCGTGCGCTTTTACCTGTATTGCCTAAAATGCGGAAGAACTGAGGTTCAATTGACAATGTCAGAAACGATCATTAGTGACCCTCATCGAGACAGTGAAACTCTAATACACGGTCCATCGCCGGAGAGTTCGGCTGCAACCATGATTTTGCTACATGGCCGCGGTGGAAGCGCTTTAGGCATGCTGGAACTCTTTAAAACCTTGGGTACGGATAATGTTGCCGCGATCATTCCCCAGGCACATGATCGAACATGGTATCCATATTCGTTTCTCGTGCCGTTGGCAGAGAACCAGCCTTACTTTACCTCAGCCATTGCGCGAGTGGATTCAGTTATTACTGATTTGGTATCCCGCGGCGTCCCCCGACAGAAAATCATAATACTAGGTTTTTCTCAGGGGGCTTGCCTGGCAACGGAATATGTAGCACGGCACCCGCGCCGTTATGGAGCAGTTGTAGCCCTCTCCGGCGGGTTTTTTGGTCCCTCGACAGACCTGGCAAACTACCACGGCAGCCTGGACAGCACTCCTGTATTCATGGGAGCTGTCGATCCTGACTCTCACGTACCATTTGAGCGGGTTCAAGAAACGGCATTAATTCTAAATAAACTGGGTGCGGATGTAGAAATGCGGCGCTACCCCGGCTTGCCTCACAGTGTTAACCAGGATGAGCTGAACGTTTGCCGCAATCTCGTCGATCAGGTAATTTCCGCTAGTTTCATAAAGACGCCATAAACATTACCTGCTTATGTTGTTTGCGTCACACTCGCGGAGCCGCCACATGCAACCGACACGTTCTTCGCACCACCACCTGCAATTTTACTACAAATGTTAAATGCACTTAGACCAGTTAGAAAATCTGAAGCCAATGTTGGAGTTTACATCAACCCCGCCGATGGCAATCCCGACGAGAAATCGGGTGATGCTGATTATTAAACTCTACAGAGCATCGGCAAAGTCACATCTGACGCGCCTATCGAAATTGATTTGACCAGTTTGTCAAACCCACTGAAGACTCGTCGCAAGCCACCGTCTCTTTTGGCAATCAATGGCGGCTCGTCGAGCATCCGCTTTGCGTTGTATGAGAACGTAGAACCATTGCGGCAGAGCTTGGTTGGGAAGGTGGATCGCGTCGGTTTGACCGGCATGACTTTAACCTTCACAGACTCTGCCGCACCAACCCCGAAACGTCGCATCATCAAGATGGATGATCACCAGTCGTCCGTCACCTTTCTACTGGATTGGCTAGAAAGCCAGCAGGTGTTCGCCACGGTTGCAGCGGTGGGACACCGGGTGGTGCACGGGATGACGCATAGCAAACCTGAGCTAATCACGCCCGAGTTGCTCGCAGATTTGCGCCGCATCACACCGTATGACCCAGAGCATCTTCCGCTTGAAATCGAATTGATGGAGGCGTTCCACCAACACTATCCGGCATTGCTCCAGGTGGCATGCTTTGACACCGCGTTTCACCAGACCATGCCACGAGTCGCCAGTATGCTATCAATTCCTCGGCGCTACGAAGCGGCTGGCGTTCGCCGGTACGGCTTCCACGGTTTGTCTTACGAGTTCCTCATGGAGGAACTTGCGCACCTTGGCGACCCGGCGGCAACGAAGGGGCGCGTGATACTCGCTCATCTCGGCAACGGTGCAAGCGTGGCCGCAGTGCGCGACGGCAAAAGCATCGATACCAGTATGGGTTTCACACCGACGTCGGGATTAGTGATGAGCAGGCGCTCAGGGGATCTCGATCCAGGACTTGCCTCCTACATGGCGCGCACCGATCATATGAGTACAGCGCAATTTCAGCAAATGGTGAACCACGAATCAGGCTTGCTCGGAGTATCCGAAATTAGCTCTGACATGCGCGACCTACTCGAGCAAGAAACGCGGGATATCAGGGCGGCGGAAGCCGTGGCGTTGTTTTGCTATCAAACGAAAAAGTGGATTGGCGCTTACGCCGCCGCGCTTGGCGGACTCGACACGCTTGTTTTCGCAGGCGGCATCGGGGGAAACGTGCCGGTTATTCGCGCCCGCATCTGCGAGGGTCTCGGCTTTCTCGGAATCGAACTTGATGAAATACGAAATGCTGCAACTGACGCGGTAATTTCTGCAGTCGCCGGCAGCGTCGCAGTTCGTGTTATCACCACAAACGAAGAATTGATGATTGCACGCTCTGTGCGCCGTATTCTGAGATTAGTGACTGGAAACCTTTAAAGATTAAATTGTCAAATTTGGCACACTGCCCCGGAGCTGCTGCAAAAGATGGACGCTTACTGGCGATTCGAGCCAATGACACTCAGGATGACCTGGTTTCGGCAATAAATCGTAACGCGGAAGCCATTCAAATAGTATATTAATAACCTTTTTGGTGGAAAGCAGCAAGATTTGACTTTTACCTTGCCATGTCGTGTTCTAAATAGATGCCCCTAACTATACCTCCTTCCATGAAAGCCCGTTTTCGCCAACGCAGTGATGCTGACAAGTTGGTTAGACAATTTGGCATTGAGCAGCCACTAAATCAGGAGCTGTTAAGCACGCAACAGCTAGGGCAACAGGCCAGGCTTTTGGCACAAGCCCATAAAATTAGTGATGCTCACCGTCCTGACCAGCTTCTACCTCGTCTTTCACAAAATGAAGCGGTGTTATTGCGTACACATAAAATCATTGCATCAGCAGCTGAACAAGGCAGCGAGATATCGACCATAGCGGAGTGGTTACTTGACAATTTCCACTTAATTGAAGGACAGATCCGCAAGGCCCGACTCCACTTACCCAAGTCCTATAGTCGCGAGCTACCTCGCCTTCTCAATGGCACGCATCGCGTTTATGATATAGTTCTAAAACTGATCTCGCACTCTGATGCGCGCCTTGACGCCGAGAACCTGGCATGGTTTATATCCGAATATCAACAGGTGACATCTCTCAAACTAGGCGAATTGTGGGCTATCCCCATTATGCTGCGTCTTGGACTTATTGAAAACCTGCGCCGCATAGCATCCAAGATAACTGCACGCCATGTGGAATATGAAAAAGCCGTTTACTGGGCAAATCGCCTGATGGAACAGGCGGAGACTGATCGTATTAAGCTGGTGGTTAAAGTCGCAGAACTTGCTATGTCAGATGTAACTCTCGAAAGCGCCTTTGTCACGGAATTTACCCGTCGCCTGCAAGGTCAAGCTACAGAGCAAACCTTCACCCTTGCCTGGCTGGATCAGCAACTGGCTCAAAAGAACACATCAGTCCGCCAGCTGGTCCAACTGGAAAATCACGCACAGGCCGCAGAGCAACTTTCCATCAGCAACTGTATCGCAAGCTTGCGATCGCTAGATGCCATCGATTGGCGAGATTTCGTCGAAAGCCTAAGTTACGTTGAAAAAACGTTGCGCAACGATCCAGCAGACGTTTACAAAAATTCCGATTTTAGTACACGAGACACTTATCGCCATGCGATAGAATCTGTCTCACGATATAGTCAATCGACAGAAGTTGAGGTCGCTGAACTTGCGGTAAAACTAGCCACTGATGCTGCGATTGACGGTATTGAAAGCGCACGTAAAGGTCACGTCGGCTATTACCTGGTGGGACCCGGGCTTAAACAGCTTCACCAAGCGGTGAGAGCGCGTCCGGGCTTTCTGTCGAACGCCGGTGATTTATCCCGGAATCATGCTCTTTTTCTTTACCTTTTTTCGGTTATTGCCTTGGCCACTATCGTAACTTTTTTTATCCTTACTTCACCTCTGGGCAATGTCTCTACATGGCTGGCTACTTTGCTCGGCATTGCTACTCTTTTTCTGACAATACAAATAGCCTTAGATATTGTCAATCGCGCTGCAATGCATATTGTTAAACCACGCCGTCTTCCCCGAATGAATTTTGAACATGAGATTCCTTCGGAGTTTACGACGCTTGTTACCGTGCCGACATTGCTTACCAACACGCAATCCGTGGAGGAACTGCTGGAGGGATTGGAGGTTAGATTCCTTGCTAACCGACAGGAAAATATTTACTTCAGCTTACTTACAGACTTTCCGGATGCTCCTCAAGGTCAAATGCCCGGTGACGCAGAACTGCTTGCACAGACAGTCACTGGTATAGAGTCGTTAAACGAAAAATATGGCTCAACAAACCACGAATCACCGTTTTATCTTTTTCACCGCCCGCGGCTTTGGAATAATCAGGAAAACGTGTGGATGGGCCGCGAACGAAAACGCGGAAAACTTTCAGATCTAAACGCATTGCTGCGCGGCGAACGAAACGGCGCATTTGCTAAGACAGTGGGTGACATACAAGTCTTGCAGGCCGTGAAATTTGTCATAACCCTTGATACTGATACTTTACTTCCTCGTGACAGCGCCAGGGAACTTATAGGGACTTTGGCCCACATACTCAATCTGCCGGAAATTAATGAGTCAACCGGTTGCGTACGGCACGGTTACGGCATTCTACAGCCCCGCATTAGCACAGACCTCCCTTCCAGATCGAAAACGATTTTCCACAACCTATATGGTGGCCAGCCGGGAATTGATCCATACACTCAGACAGTCTCTGATGTGTACCAGGATCTTTTTTATGAAGGCTCTTTTATTGGTAAAGGCATCTATGATGTCGACGCGTTTCAGATTGCGTTGGAAAATCGTCTCCCTGATAATCGGATTCTAAGTCATGACCTTATTGAAGGATGTTACGCACGCTCAGGACTGCTCAGCGATGTCCAACTTTACGAGTCATATCCACTGCGGTATGCTACGGACGTCAGTCGCCGACGCCGCTGGATTAGAGGAGACTGGCAGATAAGTCTCTGGGCTTTTTCCAGTCCTCCAGACAAAGATGGAAACCCGGTTTGTAATCCACTGCACGGTATTTCCAGATGGAAAATTTTTGATAATCTTCGGCGCAGTGTTCAGCCTGCTGCAATGACGATGCTGTTTTTTCTGGCCTGGCTTACGCCCGTGCCATATATATGGACTGCTACTATAATCGCGTTGTTATCCGCTCCATATATTCTTACATCAATTATTAACCTACTAAAAAAGCCAGTGGATCTGCCTTTTACCGTTCATGCGTCACGCGGAATTAAAGATCTGCTTCGCCATGTGGGACAGCTCCTTTTTTCTATAACCATGTTACCTTTCGAAGCGGCTTTTTCACTGGATTCGATTTTCAGATCTCTCGTGCGAATGTTAGTTACGAAGCAACATCTCCTAGAATGGACCACATCCATTGACGCCGAGCGCAGTGCAAAATCAACTTTGACAGCGTCTCTATACCAAATGTCGGTAGCCCCTGTAATTACGATTGTTATCGGCATCGTCATTTGGTTATTTAATCCTCACGCTCTACCAGTTGCCGCACCGTTTCTCATTGGATGGTTCTTTTCGCCAGTTGTCGCTTGGTGGGTGAGTCGAATATTGCCGGTCAACGTACCGCATTTATCTGCCGCACAAATCCGCTTTCTTGAGATTCGGGCACGAAAGATCTGGCGTTTTTTCGAAACATTCAGCGGGTCTGATAACAATTGGATTCCAGTTGATAATTACCAGGAATACCCCGTTACAGCCACGGCGCGACGTACGTCTCCCACGAATATTGGAATGGGGCTGGTCGCAAACATCGCAGCTCATGAGTTCGCCTATATTTCTACAGGAATGTTACTCGAGCGCACCGCCAACACTTTAAATACCATGCAGCGCATGGAGAAGTTTCGCGGACATTTCTTTAACTGGTACGATACTGTGTCGCTCCAGCCTTTAATGCCGAAATACGTTTCTTCTGTAGACAGCGGAAACCTTGCCGGGCATTTGCTCGTTTTGCGTCAGGGGCTGCTCGCCCTTCAGGAAAAAGCGGTGTTGTGTCCGCAACTTCGCAATGGGGTTGCTCACACCTTACAGGTCATCGTAGATGTCATCAATAGCAGATCATCTGAGACATCAAAACCGATTCCTCCAGAATTGCTGGTTCGGTTAAAATCACTGGAAAATCAGCTGGCAAACCCTTGCGCTGGAATTGCTGAAGCAAAACACCTGCTTACGCTCTTATCCGTTGAAGCAGCCTCTCTTTTCCAAACCTTTGGTCAGGGACTGGATAGCGAAACCTCATACTGGCTTGATGCTTTTCAGCACCAGTGTAATGATCTTGTTGCAGACTTGGAGCGCTCTGCTCCATGGACTGAGCTGGTTAAAGAATTAACGGATGTTATTGAGACTCAGTACTCCGATGATGTTACAAAGCGTGATCTACGGGATTTTTTAATCAATCTGAACGGTCACATTTCTTTGTCTGGACTTGCAAATTTAAGAAACATCGATCTGCAGTTTTTGAAAACCGCCCCGGCACAGGACTCCAACTCAGACTCACCAATCGCTGCATTATTGCAGCAGCTAAATGAAGTCCTGCTAGCGGCCAGCGACGAAGCGTCTTCAACCATTAAAGAAATAACAACTCTGGCGGATCTTTCCGGACAGCTGGCAAACTTTGAATGGGATTTCCTATACGACAAGTCGAGAAGTCTTCTTACAATCGGGTACAATGTTGATGAAGTTCGTCGTGATGAAAGCTTTTACGATCTGCTTGCCTCAGAATCCCGGCTCGGTAGTTTTGTCGGTATTGCTCAGGGGCATTTCCCGCAAAAGCATTGGTTTTCTCTAGGACGGCAGCTCACAACCTCTGGTGGACAGGCGGCTTTGCTTTCCTGGAGCGGCTCTATGTTCGAGTACCTTATGCCTAACCTGGTCATGCCCAGCTATGATAGTACTTTGCTGGAGGAAACTTGCAGAGCTGTTGTAGACAGGCAGATAGAATACGGCCGCCAGCGCGGCGTGCCGTGGGGGATTTCAGAATCCGGATATAACGTTGTCAATACCCAGCTGGACTATCAGTACAAGGCTTTTGGTGTGCCAGGACTTGGACTGAAACGCGGCCTATCAAAGGATTTGGTCATTGCCCCTTATGCCTCCATGCTGGCGCTGATGATTGAGCCTGAGAAGGCATGTGAAAATATAGAACGAATGGTTCTTCAAGGTGCTGAAGGTGCCTACGGGATGTACGAAGCGATTGACTATACCAGCGCTCGCGTGCCTCGCGGCCAGGCGTTTGCCATGGTGAGGTCATTTATGTCACATCACCAGGGCATGAGCTTTCTTTCCCTGGCCTATATCCTCCTGAATCGTCCGATGCAGAAGCTATTTGCCATGGATCCCAATTTTCGTGCGACAGAGCTCCTGCTGCAAGAGCGAATTCCTCAAATTTCCCCGTTTTATCCTCACACAGTAGAGGTGGAAAATATAAGGACCGGCTCGTCTTCTGAAGAAGATTTAGTCGGCATCTTTAATACGCCAGACACGCAGGTTCCGGTAGTTCAGTTATTGTCCAATGGTCGCTACCACGTTGTTGTTACGGCAGCAGGTGGTGGATATAGCAGATGGAACGACATGGCTGTTTCGCGATGGAGAGAAGATCCCACTTGCGACAATTGGGGCCAGTTCTGTTATATCCGAGATGTCGAATCTGGAGAGTTCTGGTCTACGACTCACCACCCCACGCTAAAAACGACCCGCCGATACACAGCAATCTTTTCGCCGGGGCGTGCAGAATTCAGGCGCGTTGACAAGGACATCGAAGCCTACACAGAGATCGTAGTATCTTCCGATGACGACTTTGAATTGCGCCGCACAACTATTACCAACCGCTCTCTCACGCTGCGCAATATTGAAGTGACAAGCTATTCTGAAATTGTACTTGCACCCCAGGCTTCGGACGAAACCCACCCCGCGTTCAGCAATCTTTTTGTCGAAACAGAAATTGTTCCGACACACAACGCCATACTCTGCACTCGCCGGAAACGGTCCCCGGAAGAACACCATCCTTGTATGGTGCACATTATGGCAGTTCATTCTGCAAACATAGGTCCAGCTTCTTACGAAACTGATAGAACTAAGTTTATCGGACGTGGAAATAGCGTTGCAAATCCGGTAGCCATGAAGGTCCCATCCGCACTGTCAGGAAGCGATGGCCCCGTGTTGGATCCCATCGTCTCAGTCCGGCGCACTGTTACCCTGGAACCTGGCGAAATCGCCATTGTAGATATTATTACCGGAATTAGTGAATCTCGCGAGCTTGCGCTGGACTTTCTCGGTCGATATCAGGATCGACATCAGGCAGATCGGACCATCGAACTTTCCTGGACTCACGAGCGCATACTGTTTCGCCACCTTGCTTTATCCCGGAGCGTTCTACAGATATATCAGCAGCTGGCTAGCGCTGTGATTTTTGTCAGCAAAGCGTATCGGGCGCCAACGGCTACCCTTGAACTGAACAAGCGAGCGCAGCCAGGTCTGTGGTCGCTAGGCATATCCGGTGATCTACCCATTGTCCTGCTACGTGTGGAGGATATGGCCCACCTGGCTTTGGTCCGCGAAACCCTTCACGTTCATGCCTACTGGCATGAAATGGGATTAAAAACCGATCTCGTTATCTTAAACGAAGACCGCTCTGGATATAGACAGTTACTCCACGATGAGTTACTAGGGCTGATAGCTATAAGTGGTGAGCTGATTGACCGCCCCAGCGGGATTTTTCTGCGCCATAGCGATCAGATGACTGAGGATGATCGAGTACTGCTGCAAGTCGCATCGCGGGTAATCCTTAGTGGCAACGATGGCTCGCTGGCCAATCATGCGGAACGGCGTCGTGCTAAGAATCCTGTCATTCCCAAACTGGAAAGATCGTTTAGGGCACGCCAGGATGATCCACCACCCATGCAGCCGCCTTTCCGCGAGCTTTCCTTCTATAACGGATTTGGTGGGTTTACTCCCGATGGACGCGAATACGTCATTACAACTGACAGAAGAATCCGTACTCCAGCGCCTTGGGTTAACGTAATTGCAAACCCATACTTTGGTACCGTTGTTACAGAAAGCGGAGGTGGATACACCTGGCGGGAAAATGCCCATGAGTATCGTTTAACCCCATGGTCAAATGATCCCGTCAGTGACTCAACAGGTGAAGCTATCTACATTCGTGACGAAGAGACTGGATCGCTGTGGTCACCAACACCATTGCCGGCTCGCAGCACAAACTCTTATGTCACACGCCATGGGTTTGGCTACACGGTATTTGAGCATGAGTACCAGGGTATCATTACAGAGCTTTGGATTTATGTCGCAATGGATGCTGGAGTAAAATTCTCAGCGCTTAAGATACGCAACGCCTCTGGTAGACCCCGTCGGCTGTCTACGACTGCCTACGTAGAATGGGTGCTTGGAGAACTGCGTCGAAAGACCATGATGCACGTCAAAACCGAAGTGGACTTACAGACCGGTGCGCTATTCGCCACCAACCCGTATAACTCAGAAATGGGAGATCGCGTAGCGTTTCTGGATGTAAACGTCCGCGAGCGTACCGTCACTGGCGACCGAACCGAATTCCTCGGCCGAAACGGAACAATGAGAAAGCCGGCAGCGCTTTCTCGTGTGCGGCTATCGAACAGGACCGGTCTTGCAATGGATCCTTGTGGCACCATTCAGGTGAAGTTGGATCTCGCAGACGGAGAAACTCGTGATATCGTTTTTCTTTTAGGGGCGGGGCGCGACAGGGATGACGCACGGGCACTGGTGGAGCGATTCAACAAATTTGAACAGCCGCTCCAGGTCCTGGATAGCGTCTGGCAATACTGGAATAATACATTGGGCGGCATTAACATCGTAACACCCGACAAATCCGTCGACCTCCTCGCCAATGGCTGGCTTCTATACCAATCCATTTCTTCGCGGATGTGGGGCCGAAGCGGCTTCTACCAATCCGGCGGAGCTTTTGGATACCGCGATCAGTTGCAGGATGCTATGGCACTTATCCATGTGCAGCCGGTCCAGTTGCGCGACCATCTTTTGCTGAGCGCAGGCCGTCAATTCCTTGAAGGCGATGTTCAGCACTGGTGGCACCCCCCTGCTGGACGAGGGGTTCGCACCCATTGCTCAGACGACCTCTTGTGGCTGCCTCTGGCCGTGTGCAGGTATGTAGATGCCATTGGAGATACTGGCATACTGGACGAACAGATAGAGTATCTGCAAGCGCCGCTTTTGGATCAGAACCAAGAAGCTCATTATGACCTTCCGGCACAATCTGGCCAGTCAGGCTCTCTATATGACCATTGTGTAAGGGCCCTCGAAAAAGGTCTGACTTCCGGCGCTCATGGTCTGCCGCTGATTGGTGGATGCGACTGGAACGACGGCATGAACCTGGTAGGTGCAGAAGGTAAGGGAGAGAGCGTGTGGCTGGCATTCTTCCTATACGACATCCTTCATAAATTCTCAAAACTGGCTGAGCAGCGGGGAGACCAGCAATTTGCTATGCGCTGCCTCTCTGAAGCAACACGCCTTCAGGAAAATGTGGAAAAACACGCGTGGGATGGTGAGTGGTACCGCCGCGCATACTATGATAATGGCGAGCCAATGGGATCTGCATCCCGAGATGAATGCCAGATAGATTCCCTTTGCCAAAGCTGGGCAGTCCTTTCAGGTGCGGGTGATCCTGAGCGAGTAAAGATCGCTATGGCGTCCCTGGATAAGCGCTTGGTCCGATCGGACGGCTCCCTCATCCTTCTCCTTGATCCGCCCTTCGACGACTCTGATCAGGAACCTGGCTACATCAAAGGCTATGTTCCTGGCGTCAGAGAAAACGGAGGACAATATACCCATGCTGCCATATGGACAGTAATGGCATTTGCACGCTCTGGCGATGCCGCCCGCGCATGGGAGCTTTTCCGGTTAATCAACCCGATCAACCACTCATCCACCCCCGACCTGGTTTCCACCTATCGCGTAGAACCCTACGTGGTTGCGGCGGATGTTTACGGGGCAGAGCCGCATGTGGGCCGAGGTGGCTGGACGTGGTATACCGGTTCAGCATCGTGGATGTACCGTTTGATTATTGAATCACTTCTCGGATTGGACCGCAAGATTGACATGCTGCACCTTGCGCCATGTCTTCCTTCAGACTGGCCATCATTGCAGATACATTACCGCTATTACGAGACGGTGTATCATCTCAATATGACACGGACAGGCAGCAGCAACAGCATTACCAGGATATTAATTGACGGAGTAGAGCAGAATTCGAAGACAGCTATTAAGATGGAGAACGATCATATAGATCACTCCGTCTCCATAGAGATAGGTTAACATTCAGCCAATATTGGTAGTGGTAAATAGACGCAAAGCTCACCGGGGTAAATGGTTTGGAAAGTATCACCATTAAATCCTGCGTTAGGCTGAAAATTCGACTGCACGGCTTGTCGCTGTCCAGCGCATACTTCCTATTTTATACGACTTCGGAGGATGAGCTTGCGAACTTCGTCGAACCACAGTACGACAGAAGCAAGTCCGGCGCACACGGCCCAGTGATGGACTTCAAGTGAGGCCGTTCGGAATGCGACCTGCAGGAACGGCACTTCAACAACCGCGACCTGGAGAATTACGCTAAGAAGAAGAGCACCCCACAGCCACTTATTAGTAAAGAGCCCGTGAAATGCCGAGGAATATTCCGATCTCGCATTCAGCGCATTAAACAATTGTGCGAACACGAGGGTCGTGAACCCGGCCGTACGTGCGACATCGAGAGAATCACTACCTGGCACGAGGCCGCCTGGCAGAAAGAGGTCGATGGTAAAAAGCGTGACAAGAGCCATCACGAGTCCAATCGAAACAATACCACCCCACATGGTCCCATCAATTGCGCGGTCGGTCAGCTTGCGCGGGTTCCTCGCCATTACATCGTCAATTTCCGGATCGACGCCCATGGCCAGCGCCGGTGCAGAGTCCGTTAAAAGGTTGATCCAGAGTATCTGGGTAGCCAGGAGCGGAAGGACAACCATTTCATTTGAAACCCCCGACAAGCCAACGACCTTGGCTAACACAACTCCAAGGAACACCGTAAGCACCTCGCCCATATTCGACGACAGCAGATAACGTAAAAACTTTTTAATATTATCAAAAATAACCCTACCCTGCCTGACCGCCGCCACGATGGTCGCGAAGTTATCATCGGCGAGAATCATCCGCGCTGCCTCCTTCGTGACCTCCGTACCAGTAATGCCCATGGCAACACCAATATCTGCGGACTTTAGAGCAGGAGCGTCGTTCACACCGTCACCCGTCATGGCTACGATTTGTCCGTCAGCCTGAAGGGCGTCAACAATCCGCATTTTATGTTCAGGTGCGACCCGCGCGTACACGGAGACCTCACGAACGACACTTAGCAATCCCTTCTCGTCCAGGGCGTCCAGTTCCGTGCCTGTCACGGCGCGCTCCCCCGGCGAAATAATGCCCAGGTCAGCGGCAATACGGGCAGCAGTTGCAGGGTGATCGCCAGTAATCATTATGATGCGAATCCCAGCCCGGTGTGCCTCAGTGATCGCCAAGGCGGCTTCGGCGCGCGGCGGATCAATGATCCCGACAACTCCGGCATATATCATGTCGTGCTCAAGCGACGCATCTGCGGATTCTGCAGACATCTCGTCATCGTGGGCTGAACTGCGGTAGGCAACTCCAAGGGTACGGAACGCCTCGGCAGACAGTGCTTCTATTTCTTCTACGGCCCGCTTTCGCAACTCATCAGTCAGGTCGACAACATTTTCACCTACCTGCATCCGCGAGCAATTGCCAAGCAGCACATCGGGTGCGCCTTTGCTAAACAACCGATACGTACCGTCTGTCTTCTCACGATGCACAGTTGACATCATCTTACGTTCAGAAGTGAAAGGGATGTCTGACTGCCGCTCGAAACGATCCATGTGGGTAGTCGTACCCTCGAGTTTGGCTGCAGCTACAAGGAAGGCCGCCTCGGTCGGATCTCCCTGAATGCTCCAATCGCCATCATTTTCCGCAAGTTGAGCATCATTAGCTAAGGAGCCCGCCCCCAGCACTAGCTGAATTTCGTACAAAAGGGCATCGTCGGAAAGCGGTTCCTTGCCGTGCAGAACATCACCATCCGGGCGGTACCCCACCCCGGTAACCTCTACAGAGCCCGAAGAGGTAACAACGCGTTGGATAGTCATCTCGTTGCGTGTAAGAGTTCCTGTCTTATCTGTGCAAATGACAGATGCAGATCCAAGTGCCTCGACAGAACTCAGTTTTTTTACCACAGCGTTGCGTTTAGCCATCCTGCGCACGCCGATGGAAAGCACTACGGACAAGATAGCCGGCAGCCCTTCCGGCACGGCTGCAACGGCAAGAGATACACCGAGCAAAAGAACGACAACAAGGTCACTGATAGACGTCACCCCGTTCATGACTATGATTGTACCCATAACGAGTATGGCGATGACGATAACAGAAATGCCCAGCATCCTGCCAATGCGTGTAACTTCGACCTGCAACGGAGTCGGCTCTTCAACCGTAGCGTCCAGCATATGCGCGATGGCGCCCACCTGGGTATCCATTCCAGTGCTTGTGACGATTGCGCGTCCCACTCCCTGGGAGACCGCTGTTCCTTTAAAAACCATATTGAGCCGGTCCCCTAGTGGGACAGTTTCTGTAAGTGGACGCGGATCCTTAGTTACAGCTTCGCTCTCGCCCGTTAGTGAGGCCTCTGCAACTCGCAACGCACTCGCTGAAATGAGACGCGCGTCAGCACCGACCGCATCACCTTCTCCAAGCACAAGGATGTCACCTTTAACGAGCTCAGATGACGGGATACTCGCCAGGATTCCGTCGCGAAGCACAGTTGATGCGGCAGCAGTCATGCTACTCAGAGCCGCAACCGCATCCGCGGCCCTGGCCTCCTGAACAAAACCCAGGATCGCATTGAGAAGGATAATCGCCGAAATGACGATCACATCAATTGGCAAGCCATGGCCACCCTCGGCGATCCACGCGCCAAGTGAAATGGCAACTGCAGTGAGCAGCAGGTAGATCAATGGGTCCTGAAACTGCGCAAGCAGTTTGCGCCAGGCAGGGATCGCTTTCGTGCCCCGAAGCTCATTGGGACCGAATAAGGTAAGGCGTCGTGCAGCTTCATTTGACGAGAGACCGACCGCGGGGTCGACGTCTATATCACGCGCAAGATCCGCGTGAGGGACTAAAGAAGGATCGTCAGCAATGTTCTTATTGTCCATGTCTTTAGCATCGGTTACCACTTACAAAATCTCACACGGTGCATCATTGCAATCACCAGTCTCTGATAGGAAAAAGTTAGTCTCGATTTGATCGAGGACCAAAGGAAGACGATCCCTTGTTCAGTTAGTCACAATAACTAATATGGCGAATTCCATAGCCACATAAGTCTACCCGCGGGAAACGCAGAAAAGGCCTCTTTAGAATTTGACCGCGCGCGACTATCGCAGATTCAGCACCGTCTCAATGTGGCCGATCCCGACATCGATTAAAGCCGGGTAAGACAACGAAGCTTACCATCGAAGAATTGGTGTTAGTACAGGCTCCAGTCGTTGACATCGCTTGTATATGCCTGGATATGAAAGTAGTCGAACTTTGCTGAGAGTGCCCGCCCGCTTCCCGGTGACGAGGCGCCCAAGCCAACTTTTATGTCAATAAAGTTGACGGTTTGGGACTCAGCCATCTGCTGCCAGTTGATGCCATTGCCGCTAACCCAAAAAGTAAAAATGTTATCTGATTTGCGGATACGCATCCAGCAGTCTGCGCCGATGTCGGTAGGCTCCTGCTGCGCCGCGAATACCGCGTTAACCTCTACGCCTACCTCGAATTTGCGTCCCGCTATCCATGCTTTGGAGAGCCGGATATAATTATTATGATCCTGCCAGACAAATAGGGATGCCTGCTCGAAGTTTTCGCCGGGTAAAAAATTGACCTTTGTTTCAATTTCAAAATCCGGGTACGGTGGATACTGGAGAAGTATGTTCTCCTGGTCTGCGGAGTCTGCCTGATAGATGTTTCCGACGCGGGTGGTGGCATCTAGAACACCATTGGCGATAGCAAACCGGCTGCCGGCTTCATTGAACACCAGCCAACGATTGCGGTTAAGCGCGGTGCCGCTGAACTCGTCGTCACCCCCTAGGGGAAACGGCGGTGCGCCAGAGGGCGCGGCTTGCATGGTCGACGAAGGCGCGCCAGGCACAGTCAGGTGATCGAATCCAGTGGGCTGATCAACAAACGCAATCTTATCGATAGCAAGCTGGCGGGCTCCGCCGCCGCTAAGCTGCTGATGAGTATGGTAGATCATCCACAGCTCCGTGCCATCAGGCGATTGGATGACGGCGCAGTGACCGGGCCCACTGGTACTGGCTGTGCGCCGGACAATAGGATTGCCGCTGAACTTTGTCCACGGGCCCAAGGGATTGGTGGCTGTGGCATATCCGACAGCATAGGCCGAAGTAGCATAAGAATGCCCGGAGTAGAGCAGGTAGTAGTAGCCGTTGTGCTTTACAATAAAGGGCGCTTCGTTCCATTTATTGGAGCCGCCTTCCCAGTTAGCGCTGGGGCTCAGACATAGGGTAAGCCCAGTAGTAAGACCGGTAAGGGTATTATTAAACTTAGCGACATAGGTAAAACTTTCATTGTCTGGCGGATCAGATAAAGCCTGGGTACAATAGAGGTATATCTGGCCGTCCGTATCGAAGAAAATATGACCATCGATCCAGCCTTGACCGTCGTCAAACAGAGGTGCAGCTTCATCGACAAAGGGACCGAGTGGCGAAGCAGACTTGGCGACACATATGCGCTTGTAGCCGTCGCTACCGCCAGCGGCACTATAGACCATATAGTAAAAGCCATTATGTTTAACGACTTCTGGAGCCCAAAGGCTTGTGCGCCCCCAACTGGAAGCCGTCTTGGTATAGGCAAAGCCACGGTAACGCCAATTGACAAGGTCAGCAGAAGTCCACACGCGAAAGCCGTTAGACGAGCTGGTGTGGTAAAGGTAATATGTGCCGCCGTCATACAGTACCTGTGGATCAGCAAGGCGAACATCGAGGGGATTGGCAAAGGTGTCGGCACAGGCGGACCGAGTGAAGATAAGTATGGCAACAATAACCATCGAAAACTGCAGTTTAGTAAACATTCTGCGTTTATGACCTATCAGGCGGTTGACGCGTGGCAAGCGGTTTCTTAATGAGTCAATGCTGCTGCTCACTTTCGCGCTGTATTATTTCTGTAAGTGGTCCCGAAACACCATTATTTCCATCTCTAGAGGTTTAGATTCACAATATGATCTTCTCGAAACTCTCTCTTAGTGATGGCCTGCGATGAATCCCGGTTTGTACCGGGGATGAGCTAATAATCCGAGGTCACTTCTTAATCGAGATACACTGGGAAAAAACTTTTTCCCTCGACGGCGCGCAGTATCATCGCCGGTTCACCCGGACCTGACTCCCCTACTTCATCAGAGGATACACAGCGCCTTACCATGAAGAAAAATTGCGCGGATGTACGGCGGAAGAAAGTGGTGTCGGGGATGGGACTTGAACCCACACGAGGTTGCCCCCGCCAGCCCCTCAAGCTGGTGCGTCTGCCATTCCGCCACCCCGACCCGGGGCACTAATATACTACAGAGGAAGCCACGCCAAAGGCCGCAGCAGGCGTATATACTCATGCTTGCAGCTTATATTTTTCTTCGCTACAGCAAACCTGAAAAAGCGCTGGCTTTGCTTCACTGACTCTGTTAAGGGTGTGATGTTCTATTGTTTTCCGCAGTCGTTGCAGCATAGATTTTCTTTAATTTTAGAAGGGGTTATCTAGTGGGTCGCTCTGCGCCCGGATATGGTGTGGGCGCAACATACTGCCTGCGCCCCTTCGGCCATTCCACGCGCGTTGACTCAGTTGTCTCCTCACCGTGGTTTTTTAATGCAACAGCCGCTGCCTTCGCCTTCCTGAAATCCACCCCGTCAAACCGCACTGTCACCGGCTTCGTGAAAAAATCACCCTCCACCTTACCCAGCCGCCGCCCCTTGCCTGGCGAGATTTGCACCGCCACAATCCCACTTGATTGGGCGTCCTCTAACTGGATGTTTGTTCCGTAATGCGGACGATCTGCATCCCACGTCTCATGCAACGTTGTAGAAGTTCCAATGACTTTATCCTTCAGCGACAGAACAGCCGCTTTCACTGTCGCCCCCGACACCGCACCGCCTGTTATACTACTCACCGTCACCCGCAAATAGTGTGACTCATTCTCTGCCACATCTCGCCAACTGAGTGTTTTTCCATCAAAATCAAAATATGGCCGCGGCGCCTCAATTTCCAGATTTATAGAAATCTTCATCTCTTCTGAGGTTGTCGTATACTGCGCCGCTGCCTCGGCCACGCTTCCAGCCAGCACAGTTATCATCACTATAACCAGCAAAACTTTAATTAGCAAACTCGTAACCTCCATAAAAAAAGCGGGTTGCCCCTTGATCACTCAAGAAACAACCCGCCACACTTACTCCGCCTGCGTCAACGTTTGATGTTCGTAAAAGTTCCATATCCGGGAAACAAAGCCGATAAACCAAGCTCTTCCTCAATCCGAAGCAACTGGTTATACTTCGCCATCCGATCGCTCCGGCTCGCGCTGCCTGTTTTGATTTGGCCGCAGTTCGTCGCTACTGCAATATCCGCAATAGTTGAATCTTCCGTCTCTCCGCTGCGATGGCTCAGCACTGCCGTATAGCTGGCACGATTTGCCATTTGAATGGCATCCAGTGTTTCGGTCAAAGACCCGATCTGGTTGACTTTAACCAAAATAGAGTTTGCCACACCCTCATCAATACCCCGCTTCAGGATCTTGGTGTTCGTCACGAAAAGATCATCGCCAACCAGCTGCACTCGCTTGCCGAGGCGCTCAGTCAATTTCGTCCATGCATCCCAGTCGTTCTCATCACATCCATCTTCGATGGAGATAATAGGATACTTCGAACATAACCCCTCGTAATACGCGATCAGTTCATCCGCGGTCAGTTCTTCCTTGCTGCTCTTCTTCCAGACATACTTCTTCTTACCCTTGTCGTAAAACTCAGAACTGGCGCAATCCAGGGCAATGGAAATCTGCTCTCCCGGCTTATATCCCGCCTTGTCGATCGCCTGCGTCACCAGATCAAGCACCTCTTCAGCAGTAGCCAGGTTCGGCGCAAAGCCGCCTTCGTCGCCCACGTTCGTGTTCAGGCCTTTGTCCTTCAATATCTTTTTCAGCGTATGAAAAACTTCCGTACCCGCGCGAATCGACTCCTTAAAGGATTCAAATCCAGCCGGAACGATCATAAACTCCTGAAAATCCACGGTGTTGTCCGCATGAGCTCCTCCGTTAACGATGTTCATCATCGGCACCGGAAGCACCTTCGCGTTCACACCGCCCAGATACTGATACAGCGGCAGGCCAAGCCCATCCGCCGCTGCCCGAGCCGTCGCCAGGCTGACGCCCAGAATCGCGTTCGCGCCAAGGTTCTTCTTTGTGTCCGTACCGTCCAGGCTCAACATCTCCGCGTCAACAGCCGTCTGGTTCACAGCGTCAAACCCGAACAAAGCCGGCGCGATTTTCGAATTCACATTCTCAACGGCCTGGAGCACGCCCTTGCCCATGTAGCGGTTCTTATCCTCATCCCGCAGTTCCAGCGCCTCATGCTCGCCCGTGCTCGCGCCGCTTGGCACCGCCGCACGTCCGAATCCGCCGCCATCAAGCAACACATCTACTTCAACAGTAGGATTGCCCCGGCTGTCTAAAATCTCACGTCCAACAATACTAATAATCTCAGTCATAAAAAAACCTTTCAAAATCTCAAAATCCGATACCCGACCACCGCCATTGCATTTCTTTCTTTTGTTATTCCTTCATACCCCTATCTCCTCTGATCAGCATTCAAAGTTGCCGTTAAGCACCCATGCGGGAATAGGCAGACCCGTTTCATTCCCCCAACGTTTCCTGAACCTTAATTTAAATTAAAGTGCGGAGACGCATTAAAAATCATCATATTCCACAATCATCACACCAACATAAGACGCATTCAACCCGGTCCTCTTTGTCGTCAAAACGGTCACAAAAGAAATTTACAGGTTATTAAGCCCAAACAACTCGCAGAGCCAGCACCCATATAGCCAAGCGCCCCAAAACCATCGAAATGGGCAAAAGGCCGCTCGACTTTGGCCCATATAGGAATCCGCAGAAAAACTATTATGTTATAACTGGAGCGAAAAACGGATAGACTGGAAATCACCAAATTACAATTTATTAACGCCCATCCTCATGCCGAATATCTGCGGTTGCCGTATATACGATTCTGGGGGTTGAGGCGTGTCGTTGCGCGACGCTCGGTTCGTCGACGCTGTCCGCCGATGTGTCGAGGTACGGCGGGTTTTAGCCTGCCTCCTCAAATAAAGGAAAAAAAACTCGGTAACAAAATCCGGTTTTTTGAACCAGCCCTGCTTATACCAGCCCATTTTAAGTGAAGCACCACCGAAAGGAACACAATCGTGGCACGCAAAACACCTCTTAACAGAGTTCGGAATATCGGCATCATGGCGCATATTGACGCCGGTAAGACGACAACGACTGAGCGCATCCTTTTCTACACGGGTATAACTCACAAAATCGGCGAGGTGCACGATGGTGCAGCCACCATGGACTGGATGGAGCAGGAGCAGGAGCGCGGCATAACCATCACCAGCGCCGCTACCCACTGCGAATGGAATAAGCATGCCATTAACATTATCGATACTCCCGGCCACGTCGACTTCACAGTGGAAGTGGAACGTTCCATACGAGTACTCGACGGCGCTATTGCGCTTTTCTGTTCCGTCAGCGGCGTAGAGCCTCAGTCGGAAACCGTATGGCGTCAGGCCGACAAATATAAAGTTCCCCGTCTCGCTTTTGTAAACAAAATGGACCGCGTCGGCGCCGATTTCTTTTCTGGCGTCAAAATGATGAAGGAGCGCCTTGGAGCCCATCCGGTTCCTTTGCAGATTCCTATCGGTGCAGAAGACACATTTACAGGCGTTGTTGACCTGGTGGAAATGAAAGCTTACGTTTGGCCAATGAAGGCCGACGAAAACAAGGGCATGGTATTTGAAACCACCGAAATTCCAGAAGATCTTGTGGATCTTGCCGCTGAATGGCGCGGTAAAATGCTGGAAGCCATTGCCGAGTATGACGAAGAGTTCATGGAACAGTACATTGGATCTGATAACCATGATTTCCCAGCTGCTGATCTTAAAAAACGAATCCGCAAATGTGTATTGGACGCACGCTTCACCCCGGTTTTCCTTGGCTCTTCATTCAAGTTTAAAGGTGTTCAAACACTGTTGGACGGCGTAATAGATTATCTTCCATCCCCTATCGACGTCCCACCTGTTTCTGGTGAAAACCCTGAAAAGGCAGAAGATTCCGATGAGCGCATGGATGAGCGTAAAGCAGATGATGACGCACCGTTTTCAGCTCTAGCCTTTAAAGTAATGACAGACCCGCACGTAGGCAAACTGACATTTTTCCGCGTATACTCCGGCGTACTAAAAAGCGGATCGTACGTAGTTAACAGCACCAAACAGAAAAATGAACGTATCAGCCGCATCCTTCTAATGCACTCAAACAGCCGGGAGCCGATCGATGAAGTACGTACCGGCGATATTGCTGCGGCCATAGGCCTAAAGTATACCACCACCGGTAATACTCTGTGCGATCCTGATCATCCTATCGTTCTTGAGCCAATGACGTTCCCTGAGCCCGTTATCGATATTGCCGTCGAACCAAAAACCAAGGCCGACCAGGAAAAGATGGGTACAGCTCTTCAGAAACTGGCCGAAGAAGATCCAACCTTCCGCGTTCGCACTGACGAGGAAACCAATCAGACCATTATTAGTGGGATGGGCGAGCTTCATCTGGAAATCATCGTCGATCGTATGCGCCGCGAATTTAATGTGGAAGCCAATATCGGCAAGCCACAGGTTGCTTATCGTGAAACCTTGGGCAAGGGCATCGCCAAAATCCAGGGTAAATATGTCAAGCAGTCCGGTGGTCGCGGACAGTACGGCGATTGCGTACTTCGCATTGAGCCGCAAGAGCCAGGCACTGGTTTCGAGTTCAACAACGAGATCGTTGGTGGCTCGATTCCAAAAGAATATATTCCAGCCGTAGAAAAAGGCATCATCGGAGCCATGAAGACCGGTATCCTTGCTGGTTTCCCTATGGTTGATATCAAGGTTACGTTGATCGACGGTTCATACCATAACGTCGACTCGAGTGAAATGGCCTTTGAATTTGCTGGCTCAATCGGCTTTAAAGAGGGTGCACGCAAATGTGAACCGACCCTCCTTGAGCCTGTGATGGCCGTGGAAGTGACTACCCCAGATGATTATTTCGGGGATGTTCTCGGCAATCTGAACAGCCGTCGTGGCCGCATTGAAGAATCCGGTCCTCGCGGCAACGCCCAGATTGTCCGTGCCAGCGTTCCATTAAGTGAAATGTTTGGATACGCAACCGACCTGCGCAGCATGACCCAGGGCCGCGCGGCATACTCCATGCAATTCAGCCACTATGAAAAAGTTCCAAAGAGCGTAGCAGAGCAAATTGTGGGCTCTCTCGAAAAGAAGTAACTTTACACCACTTTTCTCCTAATAATAAACTAAAAACTCCGGGCCGCATATGCGACCCGGAGTTTTTCTGTGGTAAAGATGCAATATCTCAGAGAACTTTCCTGAAATATATAAGCCATATCAGCGGGCGTATTGTTCTGAATTATTGGCATCGACAAGGTAAACTGAACCACTACTTTACAATGCCCCTATTGCGATCCCACGTCATAGTATTCGTGTTCTTGGCTTTCCAGTCTGAGTTTAAAGCCCTCGCAGACACAATCGTATTGCACGGAGGAAGAACGGTCTCTGGAAAAATCGTGGCCGAGACCTCGCGCTCCGTCACAGTGGAAAGTCCCAATGGCCGGTTTACGTTTGCACGGGAAAAGATTTTATCTGCCACAAAAGAATCCCCCGTTCAGAATCAAATCCGGGAATTTGAGGCGCTATTGTCTAAGGGAAACATTGATTCCGCCATGGCAGTGTTCCAAGACAACAAGCTTTCCTCATTATTAACATCGGATAATCTAACCAGAATCTTGATCAATCGGCTGGAACCTGTCGCCACAGGAGCTATTTCAACGTCTCCGACCGCAGCATTACTGGCAAACCAGCTAATCGCAAAAAATACTTCGTCTCCTGAAATTTTGCTTTTTGCAGCCGCGTTAGCTGTTGATTCTGAAGTTCCGGAAACCGCTGTCAGCCTCTTGCAACAGATTGAGTTGACTGTTAATAAGCCGCTGATATGGTCTGCCACGACGGTGCATTCGCTGCTAAGCCGAATAGCAGACGGCGCAATTCGCAGAAAATACGGAACAGTCGTCGCCCTGCTTACGTCCGTGCAGAACCGGCTACCACTACCGTCTGATTTACTCCAAAACGATTCTCTGACTGTATACGGACAGATAGATGAGCTAACCCGTAAAAAACAATTTTTGCAGGCTACCTCAATGTTTCGTCCTGATTTGTTCCTTCGCAGGGCAGATTTGTTTACTCCTTTGGCGGAGCGATTGCTGATTGCTATTCTCGCCGCACCGCCGACTAATTCCTCGCTGGCCGCGCTGGAATCCGCCAAGGTCTCTGTCATGCCGTATGTTGATAAAACAGTTCGCTTGCGCTGTATGAAAATACTGATAAATCGACTGATAGAAACAAAGAGATCGATCGACGCACAAGCAATTGTCGATCAAACCGCAACACAGGATTCGGACCTCGGTGCCACTCTTCAGCATCTGGTTGATTTTCAACAACGCCGTCTCACTCTGACAAACGACCAGCCAATGGAAATGTATAAGCTAGCCGCACGGGGAAAATCCATGGGGCTGCTAAGTGAGTCTCGATCTATATTTGCGGCCCTCCAGTCAGACCCGCGGTTTTCAGAAACAGCAAGCCTACAATTGGCCGTAATAGATAACCTCCTGGTACAAGCACAATTCCGACAGCTGCAACGACTTTATGACTCTGACGATCTGGATCAGCTGAAAACTGAAGCGGCGGCTTTTTTAAATGCATCGCCACCAGATGAGTTTGCTCAGCAGACACGCAATTTGCTCCAGTTGGCGGACTTTCAAAACTGGAACGCTGATCGTTCCTCCCAAGGCAAGGCGGAAGCGGAGTACCAGCAGGCGGAACGCCTCGTCAACCGCGGCGAATATGATAGCGCGTTGGTTCACCTAAATCGAATTCAAATAGATCGGGAAGCTTCGGACGCCGCGACCAAGACTGAGAAATTAAGAAACCGGATTATGAAAGAAAAGTTAAAGAATCAGGTTAGGCCTCCAGACTTAACTCCTTAATCTTTCGAAGCAAGGTTCTCCGGCTAATGCCGAGCTGTTCCGCAGCCCGGGTGCGATTACCGCCACACGAAACCAACGTTCGCTCGATAACAAGGCGCTCGACCTGATCCAGCGGCACACCTAACGGAACCACAAGGGCTCCCGCCTGTCCTGACATAAGCGCTTCGGGTAATTCTTCCAGATCAATAGATGCCGAGGTGGAAAACAGAACCAGATTCTCAACAACGTTCCGCAGCTGACGGACGTTTCCCGGCCAGTGATACTGCATAAGTTTCTGTAATGCTTTTTTCGATATATCGAGCTTTGTTTTTCCGTGCTCTTCCGCAAAATGATCAAGAAAAACCCTGATCATCAGAGGGATATCCGCTGCTCGTGCGCGCAACGGCGGAATAGTCACATGAACAACATTTAATCGATAATACAAATCTTCCCGGAACCGTCCTTCTTCTACCTCTTCCGCCAACACTCGGTTAGTAGCCGCCACGACTCTAACGTCCACCTTGACTGGCTCAATGCCGCCCACTCGAAGGAACTCCCGGGATTCAAGCACCCTCAAGAGTTTTACCTGCGTAGTCAACGGAATTTCTCCCACTTCATCCATAAATACGGTGCCACCATGGGCCAGCTCAAAAAGCCCTTTGCGCTGTTGGTTCGCTCCGGTAAACGCTCCCTTTTCATGACCAAAAAGCTCGCTTTCCATGAGTGACTCGCTCAGCGCCGCACAGTGTATGGGAACCATCGGCTTGTTTGCGCGACTACTGTTTTTATGAATAGCCCGTGCTACCAGTTCCTTACCTGTTCCACTCTCCCCTTCCACCAGCACAGTTGCGCGAGTATCAGCAATCGCCCGCAATCGGTCAATAAGCTGCTGCATCTCCTTTGTCTCACCCAGCATTTCCTCAAATCCATAACGGCGGTCAATCTGCTTACGCAGCTCAACATTCTCCTTTCGAAGGGCCATGACTTCCATGGCTTTACTTACCTGGGCGCGCAATTCGTTTAGGTTAACGGGTTTTGTAAGGTAAGTAAATGCGCCTTTCTGTAATGCATCAACGGCAGATTCCACAGTTCCAAACGCCGTTAAAATAATTACCAGCGGCGGCGTGAGTTTTTCCTGCGCACGATCCAAAACTTCCAGTCCATCTTTATCGGGCATTCGCAGATCTGTCACTACTACATCAACGTTTCGTTCGTCGAGGACAGTCAGGGCTTCTTCCCCGCCGTGCGCTAGTATCACTTCATAGGCACTCTTAATAAAACCTGCCTGCAGACTAGCCAGGTTGCTTTCGCTGTCATCTACCAATAGTAAAACGTTTGCCATTGTTACCCTTTTCTGATGTGCAGTGCAATTTATGCAGTAGGTCGTGTGAAGATGCTAAGTCAGAGATAGTTGATGTGCGTGTTTATGCTTTAGAAGGCCATGCCCACTTACTTCCGGCGATGTCTGCGTCGGAAGATGGTTCCACCTGCGGCGCAAATCGGGGTAGTTCCATGAAAAACGTGGCGCCGAGGGCTTCATGGTTATTAGCTGCCCACATTTTTCCATTATGCTCCTCCAGAATCTTGCGGGCGATAGCAAGTCCAAACCCGGACCCCCCTTTGCGCGTACTGTAAAACACCTCGAAGATACGAGGTAAATTATCAGCGGAAATCCCTGGCCCGGAGTCTGATATGGAAAGCCGGAAATAATCTTTCGGCCGCGGCGAAATCTCGATTTTAATTGATTTTTTAACGCTGCCGTTGAGAATTTGGATTGCATTAAGCAAGACGTTGCGGATTGCCTGATGCAACAGGTGCCGGTCTGCCTCCACTATTGTGGTCGTTGCTGGTGGAGATTCCAGCTCGATACTAACGCCCTGAGCCTTTGCCTGCTCCGCATGAGAATCTATAATGTCTTCAACAAGACCCCGGAGAGGGAAATGTGAGTAGCCTTCCTTGCGAGGCAGTGCAAAATCTAAGAAGTTAGTGAGGGTGCTGTTTAATTGCGCCACCTCATTCTGAACGCGACGAGATAGTTCGCCGGTGCGGACCGCGATATCCGAATCTAAATCAGCTAAGTCTTCTCGAATCACTTCAAGATTGACGTTCATAGCGCTTAATGGATTTCGGATTTCGTGGGCCAGACCGCTGGCTAATGTCCCAACATACGCCATTCGATCAAGCCGAGCGTTGTTTTCCTGAAGCTGAAGCTGGCGGAAAAAAAATCTCCATAAAATATAAAAAATTCCCAGCAAGCACAGCAGCATGAGGAGGCACCCTAGAATCAAGGCGCGCGTAATCTGCTGGCTGCTTTCCTCGATCTTAACAAATGTTGGCGATTCGAGTATCCGAAGCTGAATGCGTCCTTCTTTTCCGTCGCCCATTAGTATAGGAGTTGATATGTCAGTTGTATTTTCAGGTTTTGAAACTACATCGACTTTTAGGTCTTTGCCGTCAGGCAATTCAATATTGTAGACACCCTGAGATGTGCCGCCCCTCTGCAGGTGAGCTTTGCCGCCAAACTCCTCGATGTATCTGTCGCCATTGGGAGAAATTATTGCCGCCAGAACCAGAGAGTCGTTCAAAGAAAGATTTACCTGTGTCACGGCGCGCAGCCCCGCCTGCACGGCTGGATCTTCAAAATCTTCGCTGTTATGCGCCAACATTATTTCTCGAACCGCAACTGCCATGGATCGAGCCTGCTCCTGAGCCAGCTTCACCGCGTTTTGAACAGTTGTTTTCTGCAGCGAATTGATGTAATAGCTGATGCCCGCAAAGGTCATAAATATTAACGTGAGAGCACAGGCAGCGTAGGTGACCACAAGCTTTTGCCTAAATGTAAGCCGGATCATCTGTCGGGCCCGGCCGGCTCATTCGAAGAATGAAGCTCCTTCTCCAGTGCCAGCTTTAATTCTTGAGCAGCATACCTTTCAGCGCTACGTGCCATATCTCCAAGGTCTCGGACCGATAAGATAAGCAGTACAAACGACAAAATCATTAGTGCGCAAACATATATCAGCAGCTGACGAGCCGTATTAAGCTGAAGTATCCCATGTGATTCCGCGACAATGAGCAAACCTACACAAAAAATAAGCGCCGCCATTATTAGTCTTCGTCGCAGGCGCACAGGATTACGGAGCCAGGGCACATCGATTTCTTTTCGCCGATAAACAAAGGTTTCCCAGATCACCAACGAAACAGCGACAACAATAATACCATATCCGAAAAATTGAGCAACAAGAGCGTTCATGGCAGTATTGGTCCACTACTGGAGCGGTATATTATTTTAGTTACCTCAAGCCGCGGATGATTCGGCTTCGACCAAACCCTGGATATATTCCACCTCGCGACGCAGTCCGTCTTCCAATGTTACTTGTGGAGAAAAGTTAAAATCCTTTACTGCATCGCTAACATCAGCACCAGTATTTGTCACGTCCCCAAGTTGCACATCTTCCCGAATTATATTTGCTTTACGACCAGCGAGCTGCTCGATCAGCTCAATAACGTTGTTCATGGATATCCGTGTGCCGCCGCCAATATTATATATGGCTCCTGGAGTGCCCTTCATTCCGGCAAGGATATTAGCTTCAACTATATCACTAACATACGTAAAATCCCGGCTTTGCAAACCGGAGCCAAAAAGGCGAAATGTCTCACCGGTGAGTATGCTGCGAATTATACGATGAAATGCCATGTCTGGGCGCTGGCGGGGACCATATACGGTGAAGTACCGAAGCGATACGGTTTCGACGCCAAAATTGTGATGGTACAGACACATCAAATTTTCAGCGGCAAGTTTGCTCACTCCATAAGGAGATACTGGACGCGTCAAATCTGTTTCTTTCATTGGAAAACGGTCGGTCTCGCCATAAACTGAGGAAGATGACGCGTATACAACGCGAATTCCTGGCCGCTGCTTACACGCTTCTAAAAGCTTCTGGGTGGCAAGAATGTTATTATGCGTATAGATTTCAAAATCCTTACCCCAACTAGCCCGGACACCAGCCTGCGCCGCCTGATGGTATACTACATCCACATCGTTGAGAATGGCGTGCCCGTCAGAATTCGGAGATTCAAACAGGTCACAAATATCTTTTTCGATTAGTTTGAAATTAGAATTTTCGCCGGACCTGGCGAGATTTCGTTCCTTAAGTGCGCGAGGATAATATGGCACAAAGCAATCAATTCCCACAACTTTGTGATTAAGCTCTAATAACCGGTCTGATAAAGTGGAACCAATAAAGCCGGCAGCGCCGGTTACAAGACAACGCAAAGCAGCGTATCCCTTCGAACACAATTGATAATGTGAATATGGACATTCGTATTTATTGCGAAGTCTCTCCACTCAATTTTTTAACGTCATCAGGATTGTCCAAGTCAACCCTATTTGCCGCCCCGGATGACGAATTCTCTTTTTTGGTAGAAGTTGGCTCTTTAATTTCTGGTACAGGGAGCAATCCTGTTCCGGTTTTCGAGCTTGCAGAACCTGGAACTGCAGTCGTGGCGCCCAAACCGGATGGATTATTATTAAGTATAATAGCCGCAGGTTTTTGCCCAGGTGCCAGCGTCTTCTTTTCCAGAGGGACATTGCCTTGTGTTGCCCCACCTGAAGACCGCACATAAGTTGAAGCTCCACCGCCGGAACCGACCCGCATCTGAAATTTACCGTTGACGTTGACCACTGAAATAATTCGTCCTGCTGTCTCCGTTACTTTTCCCTGTGCGTCACGCTGGTAAACAATAGGTTTCCCTTGGAACTCACCTTCCTGAGTTTCGGGATTATACTTGAAAATCTGACATGTAATAATCATCTCACCCATGCGCACTACGACGCGCTTGCCTGTGGCAACCAGCGAGCTATTAAGGGTAATATAATCCATTTCGTCGGAGTTTAGTGTCATATCCTCGCTGGCAAAAATAACGCCCCGTTTGGCTGTGATGGACTCTAATTCTTTCGTAACTTCGTCAAATGTATAGATTAATTCACCGACGTTTTCATCCACCATCAGGGTGAATGGTTTTTCGCCACCCATTAATCCGCCCTGTCCTTGTCCCTCCGCGGCTTCTTTAACAGCTGGCATTGCCGGCTGACTGGTTTTGGATTGCTGTTGGGCATAAACAGCCAGATTTGCCGTGCTTGCCAGAAGTAATGACGCCAAGATAAGGTGCCTGAGCATAATATGTGGTACTCCGTAGAGACGGCATGGCCATCCAAAATGAAATTCAGTAAAATTGCTTCCCTAAACAACAAACCTGTAACCGAAAGATGTTCAACGACTAATAAAATTGAAAGACCTAAAAACTAACGCAAATTCGGTGCTTCCAAGCGAGGAGGTAGTTCTATAAGTGGAGGTCTAACTGGTTTGTTCTTACCAATTTCTTCTACCTGATCACGCCATACCTCAAACCGTTCTTCCAATTCCTGCCTTTTGACGACAGGATCCCCGTCCAATTCGGTTGTTATTATACCAGTTTTTACGACAAAACGAGTGAGATCCTGCGCTGCTTCAAAACTTTTTCCTGACTGTCGTACCGGCGTCTTCCCTTTTGGCAGCAACATCATACTGTAGGAGGCAGGACTCTTAAATTTTTGTTCGCTCTCATCCCAAATTATTAGTTCAGAGTTAAGCTGCAGCGAATCGGTCGTCGGATCATCTTTTTGAGGATTTCGATAGAGAACATTACCTGCAAACTTCATGTCGTTCCTGGTGATGTCTTCAGCGGGACGATCGGCAAGATATATCTGGCCAAGGTCTGCCTGCGTTACGCTGCGCGTTGCCTTGTCTTCCCCTATTGCCGTAACCTGAATTTCTTTAATAGTTAATTCATTTTCAGTCTGCGAAAATATAGACTGCTTTCCAAAAACCCTCTGCTGTACCAACCCGCCGGATGTCATATCTGCAGAAATGTTGGTTAGCACGATATCGGCCCGGGTATCTTTCTCAGGCGCTACGGACTCTGTGCCGACAAACTGCATGTCGGTACAGCCGATAAGCAAACCCAATGTCATAAACGCCGCTGTAAACCGGACGTATCGATATTTCATCTTCGCATCCTTACCCATTTCGCCGATCACAATTGTGCATAAAACGAAATTCGTCACATGATTGTCAACTTTTCCGCTTTTAAGCACGTCAAATTTGTTGAACACTGGAATTTGGTTGTACTTGTAATGACTGAAATCAGACGGGTCGGGATGTTATGGCTGAGTATTCTTATAAAGCACTGGATAAAGGCGGGCGCGAAGTCAAAGGCGTCATTGAGGCCAGCAGTGAAGACGTTATTATTGAACGTCTCCGGAACATGGGCTACTACCCTCTTGAAGTTTCCATCGAAAAGGCAAAGGCTGGCAGCGTCGACGTGCTCGCGCTTCCCGGTATCCGCAGCGTTTTCCACCGCGTTAAGCATAAGCATATCATGGTGTTTACTCGACAGTTCGCCACACTAATCGATGCGGGCCTACCCATTATCCGCTCCCTTGCCATTTTAAGTGAGCAGGTTGAGTCTGTCATTTTTAAAGAAAAGATAAAACAGATTTCCAAAGACATTGAAAGCGGCGGCACCTTGTCGGAAGCGCTTTCGAAGCACAAAAAGCTGTTTGACGACCTTTACGTAAACATGGTGCGGGCCGGCGAAATAGGCGGTGTGCTCGAGGCGGTTCTGAACAAAATCGCCGAATTCCTAGAAAAACGCCAGGCCATCATCGGTAAAGTGCGATCCGCCATGATGTATCCTCTGGTGGTTATTATCCTGGCTGGATTTATCGTGGCCTTCATTCTTGTCTTCATTGTGCCCAAATTTAAAGACATTTACGATCAGCTGGGCACGGA